>JAWOIJ010000051.1:0-17064 GCA_046484745.1 Desulfobacterales bacterium
CTTTTTAGTAATTTCATATTTTGCTTTCGGGGATTTGAAAGTTACTGGTTCATCATATGATGGGTTTCGTTTCCATACAGAGTCCTCCGTTGGAGTAAATTTACCTGAAAACAAGGGGATATGGAACCTTGAAGCACATCTACTCAAATAAGGTTTGCGATTGAATAGTTGGAGGCACTACGGTGTTATAGCATATCATAGATATAAAAAGGTTGCGATATAAAATCGGAAAAGTGTGAAAAAAAATGTAACAGAGACAAGCCGCCTTCATATATCTCAGGGTAAGAACCCATTACATATTGCCAATGTAATGGGGCACAAGTGAAAAATCCTTTCAATTATTACGTTGAAAGGATTTTTAAAAAATTGTTTTATATGGATTTTTTTATTGATGGGCCGTCCGGGAATCGAACCCAGAACCTACTGATTAAGAGTCAGGTGCTCTGCCTAATTGAGCTAACGGCCCATAAAAACGAAATAAATAACAAACCGAACCAGAGAAGTCAAATTTTTTATGAACCCGGGCGTATAATTATTGTTTCAGGTTGAAATCTTGATGCGTTACAGCGGAAATTCTTGTCTGGTTGCGTTGTTTTGGTGCCCGGCAGCGCTTAAACAAGGGCACGATGTGCGGTTCTCTATTCATCAGGCCAATTATTCAGCTTCTGCCTTCTGATGCGTTTCTTGTCTCTTTTCCAGGACCCTGCCTTATCTGCATCATGTTTATGCTTTTCGCCGTCTTTCTGTAAGTTTATCATGTAGCTGCCCGGCATTTTGGATCTTTCCGATATCTGGGGTTTTTTCTGTTTTCTGGTTTCCGGTTTTTCCTTTGGAAGCGGCGGCGCGGTAAAACAGTTTACCGGAATCATGTCGGCCAGGTAGAGCTTCTCGCCGGACTGTTTGAAAAATATTCCTTCCTGCTCTGTGTGGAGTACATTGATAATCAAAAGAATCGGTGACGGGTCCCGCCGTTTTCCGATACGGAATGCCATGGATTTTTCCGCTGCGAGAACAACATGGTCATGGCGGGTGGGAAAAATTCCCTTTTCGAGCACAACCGGATGGGATTTTTGTGTTACGGCGGTATACAGGAGTTTTGGAAGATCGGTGGCATGCCTTATTTTCGGAAGGTGTTCCCGGTTCGTTGCGCGAATCCGGTTGTCCACGATTTCAATTGGTGGTTCCGGCATGGTCATCATGAGTTCGTTCAGGATCGGCTGCCGCACATAACGCCAGTCTTCTTCTTCCCCGATCGCCAGCATGAACTCCTTGATTTTTACAAAACCGTCCGCATCCGGTACCAGACCGAATTCATCGGGTTTTCTCCCCAGCATATAGGCCAGGAATTTGGCAAGCTGTTTTGGTGAATTTTTGGATCCCATCACGGTATATTTCCGCTTTCAAAGGTTCAATTCGGATTCCGGCATCGCCATCTAATGCTTGCGGGAATCCGACGACAATGTTATTTCACTGGATTGAAATGGTTGTCAACTCAATTTGACATTTGAATGAAATGCGGGATTTGTTTCTCGGGTGAAAGGATATGGATATGAATGTAGAAAAATCACGCAGGCTATTCAAAAAGTCCCGGGCAGTCATACCGGGTGGTGTGAACAGTCCGGTAAGGGCCTGCAAATCAGTGGGCACGGAACCGGTTTTTATTGATCATGCGGATGGGTGCCATGTGTTTGATGTGGATGGGAATCGTTATATCGACTATGTCGGCTCATGGGGGCCCATGATCCTCGGACATCGGCATCCGGCTGTGATCGAGGCGATCAGGTCGGTTCTAGAAAAAGGGACCAGTTTTGGCGCTCCCACTGAGCTTGAAGTTCAACTGGCTGAAATGGTTATAAAAGCCGTACCTTCCATCGAAATGGTCCGAATGGTCAATTCCGGAACGGAAGCGGCCATGAGTGCTGTCCGGCTGGCGCGCGGTTATACGGGTCGAGACCTGATTGTCAAGTTTGACGGCTGTTATCATGGCCATGCAGATACGCTTCTGGTAGCGGCTGGTTCAGGAGTCGCAACACTCGGAATTCCCGGAAGTCCGGGAGTTCCGGAATCCGTGGTTCAAAACACCCTGTCCCTCCCGTTCAACAATATGGATGCGGTTGAGGACCTCATGGCACGAAAAGGCGATCAAATTGCCGGGATCATTGTAGAACCGATTGGCGGTAATATGGGGATGGTGGAACCGGTTCCGGGATTTCTGGAAACCTTGCGTTCCCTCACTGAAAAAAGCGGTGCTCTTTTGATATTCGATGAGGTCATGACCGGATTTCGTGTGGCCTATGGCGGCGCGCAATCGCTGTACCGCATTCAGCCGGATCTCACCTGCCTGGGAAAGATCATCGGCGGCGGCCTGCCGGTGGGCGCATACGGCGGCAGAAAAGAGATCATGGAACACATCGCACCCCAGGGACCGGTCTATCAGGCCGGAACCTTGTCCGGAAATCCCGTGGCGATGGCAGCCGGAATCGCGACCCTGACGGAATTGCAAAAACCGGGATTTTACGAGAACCTCGACAAGCGGTCAGACCTGCTTTCCAAAGGGCTGTCGGAAGCTGCGCACAAGGCTGGAATTGCCGCTGCCTTCGCCCGGGTTGGATCCATGCTGGGCATGTTTTTTACCCCTGAACCGGTCAGAGACTTTGAAGAGGCAAAAAAATCTGATCTTGATATGTTTTCAGCATATTACAAGGGAATGCTCGGCAAAGGAGTTTATCTGGCACCTTCCCAGTTCGAGGCGCTTTTCGTTTCTTCGGCCCATACCGAAGAGGATATCGAAGAGACCCTTAGAGCGGCGGCGGAGGTGCTGGCTATACATTATGCAGGCAGTTGAGTGAATGGTTTTCACTATCGGCATACCCGGCTAGTGATTCCATCAGGCAGGTTGACGGCGCCGGAGGTTATACCGATAATCAGAGGTTCTTTTTTTCCGGTAATTTCAAGGGAACGGTGATATCGAAACTATTTTTCATGCTTTTCAACCTATGAGAAATCTGGTATTTCTGTAACCAATTTTAATTCCAAAATTCAGAGGAAATATGATCATGACAAAATTCGTACAAAAATTTTTCATTTCAATGCTTTTACTGTCTTTTTTCGCTATTTCAGCGAGCTGTACTGTTTCAACCCGAACCGTTTCGCCCGATGAGGAGCTGACCTACGACGAGACCTACACATTTGCGGATAAAAAGAAAATCGTGAAGGCTCTTGTGGAATCCCTGAGCACCAAACCGCCAATCGGAAGTTCGACAGACAGGCCTATTATCATTGTATATGGGATCGCAAACCGGACTTCCGAACACATCAGCACCGGCGGGATTACCGACGAGATCCGCAAAGAAATTCTTGCCACCGGAAAGGCGAGGTTTGTGAACAAGGAACAGCGGGATAACATTATTAATGAATCCGATTATCAGCAGAGCGGGCGGGTGGCAAATGAAACAAAAATGAAGCTTGCCCGGCAAATGGGCGCAAAATATATGCTGACCGGGACCCTGCGGTCCATTGAGAAGGAAGAGGGAAGGCAGGTCCGCCTTACGAAAAAATCTTATATTTATTATAGCCTGAACCTGGAACTCACCGACATCGAAACCAGCCTGATTGAATGGGCGGACAGTGTTGAACTGGTAAGAGAAGCTTCAAAACCATTTGTTGGATGGTAGATTTGAAGATTTTATATGCCGGAAGCGGACCTGCTGACAACCGGTCACAGAAAACGTTCTGTCTGCTTTTCCTCTGCCTTTCTTTTTTGATGCTCATCGGCTGCGCGGGTGCCAAGCTGAAGGACGCAAGACGCGCCTTTCACAATGGAGATCCCCCAAAGGCGGTGAAGATCCTGTCGGATGCGGATGATTCAGGACTCGGCAGACTTGTCACCCTGATGGAAAAGGGACTCCTGCTGCATCAGGCAGGAAGGTATGAAGAGAGTGTCCGCGAATTGCGCAAGGCGTCTGATCTGATTCGGGAGCAGGATATTGTCAGTGTCAGCCAGCAGACCAGTTCGCTTGTAACCAATGAATGGGTCACCGAATATAAAGGCGAGTATTGTGAACGGTTGTGGGTTCATACCTATCTGATGATGAACTACCTGCTTCTGGGTCAATATGAGGCCGCCCTGGTGGAAGCCAAGCAGGCGCAGAAAGTATATGACCGGTTCCCGGAAGCCCTTTCCGAAGAATATTTTACACGGGCCCTCATCGCCCTCTGTTATGAAAATCTCGATGAATATAACGACGCGCATATCGCCTACAAAAAGCTTGCGGAAAAGATGAAAAATCCGTCCATTGTCCAGCCGGATATTGACAGGCTGGCCAGAAGGCTTGGTTTTGACGATGAAATTTCCAATACGCCTCAAACCGTTTACACGACTGCCGGTTCCGCTGAACTGGTATTGTTCGTAAGCCTGGGCAACGGACCGGTGAAGATTTCCGGCAATATCATTCTGCCGCCGGGAATCCGGTTTTCATTCCCGCGTTATAAAAAACAGGATAAAAGTGTCGGCAGGGCGGAAGTTTTCGCTTCCGAAAGCCGAAAGCAGGTGATTTCCGTGGAAACCGATGTGGTGGGGGTTGCCAAAAAATCTCTGGATGAAAGGGCAATGGAGATTTATGTCAAAGAGGCCGCAAGACTGGCGGCAAAAGAAGTAGTCATGAGACAGATTGGAAAAGACCAGGATGATATCATAAAGCTACTGCTGCGGATTGCTTTTATGGTCATGGAGGAGCCGGATACCCGAAGCTGGCAGACGCTGCCGGCAAAGCTTTCTCTTATTAAGATGCCTCTTGAGCCCGGGGTCCATAAGATACGGGTTCAAATCCGTGGAGGCGGTTCCATGAAAGATATCGATCTCCCTGAAATTGAGTTTTCTCGAGGCCAGAGGGTTTTTTACTCCCTGCGCGCAAGCGGAGGGAGTGTTTCCGCGCAGGGGAGGAAAGAACCTGAGATGGAGTTTGAAAGCAGTGAACCGCTCGATTGAAAAAGACACGGGTTCGCCTGTCTTTGAAACCGGAAAAACCTGGGAACGATAACCGGTTGCGCCAATGAGTGTTGATGGATCGCTGCAAGAACCGTTGCGCAGTAAAATGATTATGGAAGCTGCTATAACAGGATCGGAAAAAAACCAAATGGACCTGAAACACAATGTAATCCCGGATCATGTCAAAAAAATCCATCTTACCGCTGTATGCGGAACGGCAATGGGGGCGCTTGCCTGCCTGCTGAAGGAAATGGGATATGAGGTAACCGGATCGGATCATAAAGTGTATCCGCCCATGAGTGATTTTCTGATGGAAAAAGGAGTTCAGATTTTTGACGGGTTTCACGGGGAGAACCTTGAATATCGTCCCGATCTGGTGGTGATCGGAAACGCGGTTTCAAAGAATAACCCGGAAGCCGTAAAAACCCGTGAAATGGGACTTCCTTTTTGCTCCATGCCTCAGGCAGTCAACCGGTTTGCCGCAAATGGCAGAAAATCCATCCTTGTAACCGGTACCCACGGTAAAACGACGACCTCTTCCATGATGGCCTGGGTTCTTTATGAAGCCGGCCTTGATCCCGGGTTTATGATCGGCGGAATTCTGAAGAATTTTAACAGCAACTACCGTCTGGGCAAAGGACCCTACATTGCAATCGAAGGGGATGAATATGATACCGCCTTTTTTGACAAGGGTCCCAAGTTTCTCCACTATGATCCTCATATCGCCATACTGACCAGTGTTGAGTTCGATCATGCCGACATCTTTAAAGACTTTCAACATGTTCGAAGCGCGTTCGACAGGTTCATCTCCAAAATTTCAGAGAGCGGCACGCTGATCGCCTATGACGGGGACAGGGCGGTGCAGGATCTGATTCAAAACCGCAGATGCCGCGTCCTGACCTATGGCAAAAAAAAGGAGTCCATGTGGCGTCTTGGGGACGTGCATGTTGAGCCGCCCTGGAGCCTTTTTGACGTGGAGCATAACGGCAGCAGGTTTGAGACTTTCAGAACCGGTTTAATGGGAGAACATAATCTGTTGAACGCACTTTCCGTGATTGCGGCAGCCAATAGCCTGGGCATGGATCGCGGCAGCATTCAACGCGCTTTTGAAACCTTTCAGAATGTCAAAAGACGCCAGGAAATTCGGGGTGTCAAAAATGGGATAACGGTCATGGATGATTTTGCGCATCATCCGACTGCTGTGCGGGAAACCATAAAAGCGGTCAAGCCTTTCTACCCTGAGGGACGCCTGATCGCTGTGTTTGAACCGAGAACAAATACCAGCATGCGCAATGTTTTCCAGGATGTCTATCCTTCCTGCTTTGATCAGGCAGACATCATCTGTATCCGCAAACCGCCGCTTCTGGAAAAAATACCGGAAGGAGAGCGTTTTTCATCCGGCAAACTGGTTGAGGATCTGAAAAACAGGAACCAGGATGCCCATTATTTCCCGGATACAGACGCCATACTTGAATTTATAGCCCGAACTGCGGTACCAGGGGACGTGGTTCTGATCATGTCCAACGGTGGTTTTGACAATATTCACACAAGACTTTTGGAGGCGCTTTGAAATCTTCTACCCAAAAACGAACCATCCTGTTCTGGAGCCTTTCGCTTTTTTTGATTTTCAGCAGTATGCTGCATGCCAAAGCTGAAAATGCGAATACGGGGAAGGAGGACAGTCGGCCTTTGCGCATATTATGCCTTGGCGATTCGATTACGCAATCGGCCGATGTGGTTTGCGGTTATCGCTATCCGCTTTGGAAAAAACTTGTGGATCTGGGGATTGAATTTGATTTTATCGGCTCCATGAAGGAACGGTATTTCGAAAATTCATCGGGTCAATGCCCGGATTACAAGGGAAGAAAATTTGACCGGGATCATGAAGGACACTGGGGATGGCTGATAGACAATATTCTCGGTATCCGAAAAGATTTCCCGGAAGGAACCGGCAGTGGAAGCCTGTCCGAATGGCTGAAGGGATATACGCCGGATATTGTACTGCTTCATCTGGGGCATAACGATGCCAGCATGGGAGAAACGCCGCAACAAATGGCCGGAGAACTTGAACAGGTCATTTTGATTCTGCGGGAAGACAATCCAAATGTTTCGATCCTTCTTGCCAGAGTGATTCCTGTGGCGGATCCATTGTTGAACAGGCGGCTTGGCGCTCTGAATGCGGAAATGGATGGAATCGCGGGAAGAATGAACACCCCGGCATCCAGGATACTCATTGTTGATTTCACAAAGGGGTTCAATCCGGAGAAAGATACCATTGACGGTACTCATCCGAACAGCCTGGGTTCTGAAAAAATGGCACAGAAGTGGTTTGAGGGGATCGTGGAGATATTAAAAAAAGAGTAGGAGTCATTACGTTGCAGGTCAGGGTTTGCTGCGTCCCTGACCTGCAATGGATGACTGTTTTACGATTGAAAAAATCCTGCTAACCCGGAATAGATCGAATCAAAGCTCCTCCTCCTTGAGGCGAACCAGAAGAACCGGTATTTTTGAACGGCGCAGCACTCTCTGTGAGGTGCTTCCAATCATGGCATCCACAAAACTTCCATGCCCTTTGGAACCCATTACAATGATATCGCAGTTGCATTTTTCCGCGCAACGGAGGATTTCTTCAACCGGGTTTCCGCTTGTCACAATAACTTCATCGGTTTGAAAGGGCTGATCACAGAATTTGTCTTTCACATCCTGGCAAAATTGATCCAGAACCTGCCGAATCTGCACGCCGCTTCTTTTTTTACCGATCAGCGCTTCTCTTGCTTCATCAAAATGCTCTTTTTTGATCTCATCCCATTTATCCTTGTCAATATAACCGAGAACGCTGGAGTAGACATCGGGATTGTCAATTACGGCATGGACGATTGTTATAGAGGCATCATAATGCTTTGCGAGGCTTACGGCGTAAGCAAAAGTTTTTCTGGCATAATCAGAAAGATCTGTCGCGTAGAGAATTTTTTTAATTTTAACTTCCGGATACATTTTTTGTCCTTTCTTTTTTGAGTAGAATGCAGAATCAAAACAAACATTGCCTGCGAAGTTCAGACCGCCGTACTGTTTTTCCTATAGGGCAATCACATTGGCTGCGTCAACGTTAAAATCATCCTGCAGAACGCGCGACAGCGGTTTTTCAGAGATTGTTTTTGGAATCTTTTCAACGAGTTGAAGATAGGAGGGGACAGAATTTTTTTCGAGCTCGGCATAACAGGTTTTTTTTATTCCCTCCACATCGATCCTTTTCCCTTCAAAGGGCGCAATGGCAGCCACAAGATCGCTTTCACCGGGGGCACCGGACGCGGCCTTGATGCCGTAAACGCACACCTCGGAAACCGTTTGATTTTCACCAATTATTTTTTCCACAAGATCCGGCTGGATAAAATCTCCCTGTCTGCGGAGACCGCCTCCTTTCCGGAAATCAAAATAGAAGAAACCTTCATTATCCTGGTGGCAAACGTCTCCACTCCTCAGCCATCCTCCTCTGGTTTTTTCTTTTGATTCTTCTTCCCTGCCAAAGTATTCGACCTCGGTTTCTCCTGTTTTCATCCTGCTTATCAGTTCACCGCGCTCCCCGGGCTTGACTTCATTATCATTTTCGTCAACAATTTTCATTTCCATGAAGTTTTCAAGCGGTTTGCCAAAGGAACCCATCGGGCCGGATTCCGGAGGATTATGCGCGAGACCGCCTTCAACGGCGGCATACCATTCATGAATTTTGACATTGAATCTTGTCTCAAATGCTTTCCATATCGCGGGAGGCGTCCCCGCGCTGATGACCTTCCGCACCGGATTGTCTTTGTCATGATCCAAAACCGGTTCATTATAGATTCCCGACATCATTCCTCCCAGCAGCGAAAAGGTGGTGCAGCCGTATTTTCGGCAGATATCCCAGATTTTGCTTTTTGTGAAACGTTCGCCGATAACACCGTGCAGCCCTTTTGCAAGCACCGGGAACAGGGTTACGGACTGGGCGTTTCCGTGGGTCATGGATAAACCGGTATACGGAATTTCATCCGGCTGGTACTGCCAGATCAAATCCCCCAGAAAGCCGTATGTCATATAACGATCCGCCTTCAGCACAACGCCCTTGGGATCTCCTGTTGTGCCGGATGTATGAATAATCTGGGCAGGCGCACTCAAATCAAGGGGAACCATTTTGTCCGGAAGATCGGCACTCCCGCTTTCAAGGATATCATTCAACACCGGAAAGTTCCGGACGACAGGTATGTTGTGATGCGGTTTATAGCAGACCCCTATGATCGGGACATCTTTTATGGCATCATTGATTTCCAGAAGGTTGTCGATAAATTCATCACCGATAATCATTCCCTTTGATTTGGTGTTGTGAATCTGGAATGCCAGTTTCCTTCCTTTTGACCTGGGATCAACCGGCACGGATATCGCCCCGATTGAAAGTGCTGCAAACATGCCATACAGAAATTCCGGATGATTTCGCAGCATAAGCACGAATGTATCGCCCTTGCCGATGCCCGCCTTTAAAAGAGCGTGGGAAAGCCGATTCGTGTTCTCATAGATGGTTCTATAGGTTATCGTCTCATCGCTGCCATCGTCATTGACAAACGTGAGGACTTTTTTTTCCGGCTCCGGGGATGCCAGCCCCAGGCATTGGAAGATGGGAAGCTTTTCAATGGACCTTGACATGCTTACTCCTCTTTGCCGAATAACAGCCTTTGCGAATGATTTTTACCGCTCCGGGGGTAAAATTTTTATTTTCCCTGAACGTTAGCGAAGTTGAAAAAGTTACCTGTCCGATCATTTTTGAAGAAATATTTTCAATTTTCCTGATGTTTTTGTCAAGGCAAAAAGATTCCGGTTCACCCTATCTCCTGGAAGACTCCCGGATGTAAGGTCGGAAACGAATTTTTCCAAAGCATCGCGGCAAATGGAAATTCAATTCGTCGACAGGAGACCATGCCCCCCAGTGCGGATGTGAGGTGTCATCTCCGCATTTGTAGAAATTGGCCCGCCAGAGTTTTCTTTCGGAAAGTTTCAGAGGCCCTGCATATTTTTCAAGCAAAACAAAGGGAATGAATATCTCGACATGCCAGGTGGTTTCCTTTTGGATTTCCGGATCGATGACAGCAGGCATGGAGTGATAAATCTCTATCCGCCCTCGATCCTCTGATGAAAGAGGGGTATACTCTTTGAAGCCGGGACCGTTGCGTTCCGGGTCGACAATGTAGAAAGCCAGCAGCGCTCCGCCGCAATTTAATTCAAAATTGAAGTAGCCGCCATCCGGTTTTGGCTGCACAAAAAATTCGACACAACTGTCTTTATATACGGCATCCTGAAACTGCGTGTGGACGCATTTTACATAGTGATCCCGTACCTGGAATATCACATGGAGCCCTTCCGGGCTGTGGAGCAGCTTGACCTGTGTCACGGGTCTGTGGCTGCTGCCTTCAGGTCTGAAAGAGGCGATCTGCAGTGCAGGCACCTTTCCCCAGACCGGACCATCCCATTGTCCCGGCAGTTTGATATCCTGTCCTGCGGGAAAAACGGTGTATTCAGGTTTTTCAGACTCAAGGCAACCCATTATCGTTCTTCTACTCGATAGGCCATGACTTTATTGTCAAAGAATGTGGGAATGAGTAACAGGTTCTATTTTTAAACTCCAGCCGGACGGGCGGGAGGGAGGTAAGGGCACTCGATGATACTTGAAGAAGTGCCCTTTCGAGCTTCAACAGGTCATTACAGCACCGTGACATTCACCGCCGAAGGACCTTTTTGCCCTTCTTCGATATCAAAGCTGACCCGATCGCCTTCATTCAGAGATTTGAAGCCGGCGGCGTTAATCGATGAATGATGGACAAATACATCCGGTCCATCGCCTTCCTGTTCAATGAATCCATACCCTTTACTGTCGTTAAACCATTTTACAATTCCATTAGCCATGACGTGTTCTCCATTTTGATTAACATTTTTCCCTCAGGATAAAACAATCTCGATTGATCGGATTGTTGAAGTTAAACACCCCGATTTATCCTGTCCCATATACAACGTTCCTGTAAAAAGAGGCAAGTTCAAGAGAGGGGTTCAGCAGTTGTTCTAATTGCGGTATCATTCAATTTCAGCGTTAGATCCGGGGAGTCGAGCCTTGAAATATTTTGATATGCGTTTTCGGTTTTCTTTTCTGCTCTTTCTTGAATTAGAAATCTGTTTTCACTTTTGCGAGTATTTCCATTAAATCGTAAAAGTGGAACTGGTTTAATTTTTTCTCTTTTAGAAACGCTCAGTCTGTTTTGATTATTATAGAAGGTCGGTTTTGTCAAGGATTTGATTTCTTATCGGTTCCTGTTTTCGGGCTGCACCCTGTTTTGCTCTTTATTCTTCATAATCCTGGAACAACCGATGAATGGTCTGGGCGTGCCAGTTGCCCCGGTTTGTAAAGGTGGGGATTTTTTCATTTTCCAGGTATTTTGCAATTTCTTCATACGTTTTGTTTTTTTCACGCATTTTGATAATGATCCCCCTGACTTTCCGGTGAAGCGGATCATTGGATTTTCTGGATTTTTTTCTTTGGGCCGCGCCATAGAAATTTAACTTGATATTGTGTTTCTCCGATATCAGATGTTCCGTAAGACTGTGAAGCGCGTCTGCAATTTTCATTTCAGCTTCAGCGATCATTTTTTGACTTTTTGCAGATTTTTCCAGATAGGTTTCAATCGATGGCGAAATTTTTCGGATCAGTTCCGCAACAGAAGGAGATGAATTTTTCGTTCCGGATTTTTGATTGCGATTATTTCTTTTATTCGGAAAAGATGTTTTATTCGGAAAGGATGTCTGCTTGTTGTAGGTGTTCATACGGTTTCCTTATGAGGTTTAATTTTGACAAAAACATATTTTTAATATGACCTGTTGTCAAGCCAAATAGTTCAAGGAGATCGGGAGTCATTCGATCTGAACGCATGAAACCGTTCATTCTGCCGATTACCCTGTTGAAATTATAGAAAAAGCAAAACACGGTTCGACAATGTTGAAGACAGACCGGGTAATTTCCGGAAATTTTTTATTTTTCCAAATGATATCCGGTTGTCAACCGGATGAGGTTCCCCGGTTTTTCGTGCCCGATCTTCAGCTTATCCGGCGATTACATTTTTTGGGAGCCTGTTGGTAAAGATATCCACAGCTTCCTGGACCATGTCTTCGACTACTTCGCGGGCTGGTTTGATCTCTTTTACAAGCCCTGAAATCTGTCCGGCAAAACCGCCGACGTGGTCATCAATTTTGGCTTTGATAAATCCTCCAAGCAGCGCAGACGCAAGAAGCACCTGAAACGGAAATTGCAGTGCTTCAAGTCCTGAGGAATTCCACAGATCATGGAACCGTGTATAACTTGCGCGGGAGGTTTTGCCAGTGTAAAGGGTGCTTACCCGTGTATCCTCATCGGTTGACTCAATGATTCTTTGTTTGCAGAGATCCATGGCGCCGCCTTCTTTTGTGGCCAGGAAACGGGTTCCTACCCATACGCCGATGCATCCCATTGCAAGAGATGCGGCAAGGCCTCTTCCATCGCCGATGCCGCCTGCCGCCAGAACCGGTACAGGAGCGGCTGCATCAATTGCCTGGGGAAGAAGCGCCATCGTTCCGACCCTTCCCGTATGTCCGCCACCCTCATGCCCCTGTGCCGCAATCAGATCGACTCCTGATTTTGCGACACGTCCGGCATTTTTTGAGTTGCCGACAACGCCAAGAACCTTCATCCCATTTGCATGTGCTTCTTCGGTCATAAATCCCGGGTCACCCAATCCCGCACAAAAAAGCGGTACCTTTTCTTCGATGCAGATGCGGACAGCTTCTTTTGGACGCATGGTCACCGTATCTGTTTTTACGACGAGATCGGTATCCGGAAGCCCCATTTCAGATTGTGTTTTTTTGAACCATGCAAGATGCTTTTCGGGAAGCAGTTTTAAAACTTCGGACAAAAGCATTTCATTGTCTTTTGCCAGTTCTTCTGAAGGAAGATATTTAGGCAGGAGCAGATCAACCCCAAACGGCTTTTCTGTTTTTGATTTGATCTCCCGGATCGCTTCTCTCAGTTCCTGAAGATTGAATCCGGCCCCTCCTAAAACGCCCAATCCGCCGGCTTCGGAAACAGCGACCACCAGTTCAACCGGAGCCCCGTTCGGCTCACCGATAAGTGTTGGCCCCATTCCGGCACTGATGATCGGATATTCAATGTTCAGCATATCACAAAGTTTTGTTCGAAGCACATGTCTGCCCATAATACCTCCTTCATAAATTTCGATTTTTTTTCTGCCGTCTCTTTCAGCCCGGTTTCAGCGATGTGATGATCAGCATGGGGCCTGCGAACAGTGCCTTGCCGACAAAATAGAGACCAATGCCGACAGCAAGGGGTTCATCGGGATCAAACCGGGTATTGACGAGAATCCAGACACCTGCGGTCAGACAGAACAGGAATGCCAGCATCCCTGCAAGTGCACCCAAGCGCGCGATTTTTTTCTCATTCACAGTTCTCTCCTTTCAACACAAACGAGTTGCGATGTGCATTAATGTTGACAGAAGCGGTTTATCAGGGTAAAAATTAACCTGTTTTGTGTGTGGTCAACAAAACATAAGCAACCGCACTGACCTGCCCACTTCATTTATTTCGTCCGTAAACTGCATCGCGTGCATATCCTGCCTGCGGAATTTTACGGGCGGTACGGCAGCTTACTCACAGCAACTCAATGGCGGTTATGGCGTGATCTTTCACGCCCGATAACCATTTCAGCACACACACCGGGAGCATGGCGGACACGGGTGTAATGCAAGGCGTGCAATCAGAGACTGACGGTAAAAGCCCATTGAGTTTTTATGAACCGGTATCTATTTTGCTAACACAGGCAATCAATATAAACAAGTGAAAAGAAACAGCATCGGTTGACTGAAAACCAACTGCCCTGAAGGAAAATCAAAACCGCTTGCAGAAGGTGGACAGGCGTTTTCTCTTGCAGGGCATTGCCCTGAACCATTGTTTTCGCCGGCTTTGTTTTATGATACAATCCTGTATCATGTATGGCCCTGAGACAGAGGTGATGTGATAATATCTTGTATATTCAGCTTGTAAGAGGATTTATTGCATATTTTTCTCATTCAGCGATTCGATCATGTGTATCGCGACGACCGGTATTCGGAAAGGGAAATATCCCGGTTTTGTTCGGGTTTCTTATTATAACCAATTAATAATATAGAATAATTTTTTATCACCCCTTCCGTTTGAATCGCTGGCATGTATTTTGTAATCTGTCATTGGAATTCAGTTCATAATCAACGCACGTCACTGTTAAAAAATCAATTCCGGAGGTATGACAGGTTGTGAAGCCTTGTGATCGCAATATAAAATCAGCCCTGAAGCTTACAGATTTTATGATCCGACTCGCCAGCAGGGGAGATGCGGATCGTGAAGATGTCGGATGCGGGATTCTTTACGGCATCATGCTTGATTCCGCATATAAAATAAAAAAACTTGCGGAAAAAGAAAGGGATGCACATATTGAAAAAGGCTGGTGGAAAAATGACCGGTAGGTTTTTTATTTCATTTCAGCAGACATAATTGAAAGGAGGAATCTTAATATGGCAAGTTTAAAGGGGACCCAGACTGAAAAAAATCTTTTGACGGCTTTCGCCGGGGAATCGCAGGCGAGAAATCGATACACCTATTTTGCCGGCAAGGCCAAAAAGGAAGGTTATGTTCAGATCGCGTTGATTTTTGAGGAGACCGCGAATCAGGAAAAAGAACATGCCAAGCGATTTTTCAAGTTTCTGGAGGGTGGTGAAGTGGAGATTGTCGGCGCTTTTCCGGCCGGCGTTATCGGCTCGACATTCGATAACCTGAAAGCTGCTGAGGCAGGGGAACATTATGAGCGGGCCGAAATGTATCCCGGTTTTGCCAAAATCGCCCGGGAAGAAGGCTTTGAAGCCATCGCCCAGGTTTTTGAGCGTATCTCGGTTGCGGAAAGGCAGCATGAGAAGCGGTATCGGGAATTGGCAGCCAATATCGAAGCGGGCCGGGTTTTTAAAAGGAAAGATAACGTAAAATGGCGCTGCTTGAACTGCGGTTATGTGCATGAAGGTTCGGAAGCCATGGATTTGTGTCCGGCATGTGCGCATCCAAAAGATCATTTTGAGCTTCTGGGTGAAAACTGGTAAACCAACACTTTAATGAGGAAAGGAGAGAAAAATGGCTGAACGACTTGAGGTTTATAAGTGTGAAGCATGTGGCAACATTGTTGAGGTCCTTCATGGAGGAGAAGGAGAGCTGGTATGCTGCGACAGTCCGATGAAGCTTCTTACGGAAAACACCGTTGATGCCGCTAAGGAAAAGCATGTTCCGGTTATCGAAAAAGTGAGCGGAGGCGTAAAGGTTACTGTTGGAAGCGTTCCGCATCCCATGGAAGATAAACATTATATCGAGTGGATTGAAGTCATCGCGGACGGCAAGGCCTACCGCCAGTTTTTGAAGCCGGGAGATAAGCCGGAAGCGGTTTTTAAAATCGAGGCCGATAAGATTACGGCCCGGGAGTACTGCAACCTTCACGGCCAATGGAAAGCATAGATGTGTGATCGTGTCTGTTCGAATTTATAAAAATGCTTTCGGGCAGACACGAAGCATGCCGATTTTGCAGACAGGCAGCCTTTTTTTAAAAATCAACTGCGCCCGATTGACTATCGTTTTCTTCATTTGCCCCGAAGAAGAGTATGCCTCGGAATGCCTGATATCATTGCCCATCTTTAACTTTGAACTCGTGGCTGGAATACTCGGTGTTTTTTATTTGACAAGTGAACCCTTTGATTTGCCTTTAATCCATAGGCTTTTTGAGGTGTCCATTCAATCTTTGAGGTGTCCATTCAATCAGGGTAAATGCAGCCCAGGAAATCAGAGAAATCGAACAGTTACAAAATCAACAAAAATTTTTCTTGATCGTTTCAAAAATATTGTATATGCTTTCATAACACAATCAACTTTCATAACACACTCAATATGATAAATTTTCAAAACTTCTTGTCGTTTTTTTGAGCCGGTTCAAAAAAAGATCAAAAGAAAGGGTTGCTTTTTTCAATAAACAGCAATTGGCTATCGATAAAATATGCAACAAAAAACGATAACACCCGAGTACGATGCACAAAGGCTGCAACTCTCTGTTCAAGATTTTAACAGGATCATGGAGTCTATGCGTGAACCCATAATGATACTTGATTCTGATTTGAAGGTGGTAAAAGCCAATCCTGTCTTTTATCAGACATTCAATGTCAATCCAGAGAAAACAGAGGGAACATTGGTATATGATCTTGGCGAAAAGCAATGGGACATCCCAAAGCTCAGAGAATTGCTTGAAGATATCCTTCCTGAGAATACCGCATTTCATGACTTTCAAGTGGAACATAACTTTGATACCCTCGGCCGAAAGATCATGCAGTTAAACGCCAGACGAATTTATAGAAAGTCGAAACAAACCGAACTGATCCTTTTGGCCATCGAGGATGTGACCGAGCGGGAGAACTATCAAAAAAATCTTGAGGAACTTGTCGAAAAGCGAACAGCCGAACTTTCTGTTGCAAGGGAAAAGGCGGAACAAAGAGGACAAATAGCTGAAGCTGCCTTTTCCGAAATAAGAAAGTTACAAGATCAACTGGAAGCGGAGAGAGCCTATCTGCTGGAAGAAATTGAACTGGAATATAACCATGAGCATATTATCGGTCAGAGTGACGGGCTCAAATACGTGCTCTATAAAATTGAGCAGATTGCCGACAGCGATGCTACCGTATTGGTTCTTGGTGAAACAGGAACCGGCAAAGAGCTGGTCGCACGGGCCATTCACAACTTGAGCTTGCGTAAAAAACGGTCTTTGGTAAAAGTAAATTGTGCCGCGCTTCCCCCGAACCTGATTGAAAACGAATTGTTCGGTCACGAGAAAGGTTCCTTCACCGGTTCTCATGATAGAACACTTGGGCGGTTTGAGGTCGCCGACGGCACACCACTTTTCCTCGATCAAATCGGAGAACTGCCTCTGGAACTCCAACCAAAACTGCTCAGAGTGCTCCAG
>JAWOIJ010000083.1:0-114215 GCA_046484745.1 Desulfobacterales bacterium
ATTGAAAACAATGATATTAGAGATTTCTTCCGTTATGGGGTATATCTTAGCACCAGCACTGCGCCTGTTATCGCATCCAATTCTTTCAAAACCAATTCTACCAGTACCGATAATTATTACATTTTCTTCAACCATGTCTGATAAAAGACAGGATTGGCTTTTACCACCTTCAAATCAGAATCAAGTATCACTATGGGTTCACGCATAGACCCTATGATCCTGTTAAAATCTTGAACAGAGATTTGCAGCCTTTGTGCATCGTACTCGGGTGTTATCGTTTTTTGTTTCATTTTTCCAGATGGTTGATTGCAGTTCATTGGGATAGCCTGCACTTTCGTTTGATCGTTTTGAAACCGCGCTTAAAAATAACAATAAGCTTCAAAAGGGTATTATATCAATTGATTGGTTTAGATGAACCATACAATATGGATTTGGAATGATCAATAAAAAATTGTTGATTTTCTTATAGATGTTATGGAGTGTCAATTCTGTAATTTACCGATCACAAAGATTTCAATATGCCTCAAAGGTTTAGGATATTTCCCAGATATTCACACCAACTAACAAGCCTATTTTATAAGTAAATATAATTATTTTATCCCAATTTTTGGAAGATTGAAAATCTTTATTAGAAATAGATTTCTTAACTCTACAGGGGCATGATTTCAAAATATACAGGCATGAAATACACACGATTTTTATGAATAGTCGCCATACCCTATATCCCATTCGCACAAAAACCCTTCTCTCATCATCATTCATCCTTTCATATTCTTTTCTAACCAATGAAATTCTTCATATCATAAGTTCGATAATAAACTGCTGGCCATAGATAAAAAAAAATATTGTGCGAGGGGGGTTTTTTATAATTCTTGAGCTCATAGGTTTGATCGTAAATTTTTGTTTATAGATAAAAAAAACATTTTTATTAGTTTTTGTTTTTTTGTCCGGTAATAAAGGTTGGGTAAGGATAAAAAATGCTTTTGTAGGGTAGTTGTTTTTTTGTTCGGTAATAAACAGCGGGTAAGGATAAAAAATGCTTTTGTGGGGTGGTTGTTTTTTTGTTCGCAGGTTTAAGCAGCGTTCTTCGGATAATAGATATTCTATAGCATAACAGTATCAGAGGCTTCTGTAATCGTGTTGGTCTCTGGTTATGGAATTTCTTAATGTTAATAATTTTTTTTTAACTTTTCAGTGTAACGAAAGGAGGTGATTTTATCAAATATTAGCAGAAGACCCTGGGCGTAAGCTCGGGGGAATCTGCGAAAGAACATGTTTTTAATTTTTTTCATAACGACTCCTTTGATGATGATGGGATTCCATCGCTGAGCCGATGGGGTCCCATTGTCAAAATGCTGCGTCTGCATGGCTTTATGAATATCACGAAAGGAGGTGATTTTATCAAATATTAGCAGAAGACCCTGGGCGTAAGCTCGGGGGGATCTGCGAAAGAACATGTTTTTAATTGTCTTCATAGTACGACTCCTTTCATGATGATGGGATTCCATCGCCGAGTCGATGGGGTCCCATTGTCAAAATACTGCGTCTGTATGGCTTTATGAATATAACGAAAGGTGGTGATTTTATGAAAGAGAATAGACAATTACTTGGTAGAGTAAAAAATACGAATTGTGTGTCTCAGAATGGATTTATTTTTAAGAATCGGTTGTCGTTTAGAAAAAGTTCTTACATTCGTAAGGGCTATCAAAAAAGGCAAAGCCGAATTACAAAATTCGAAAGGAAAATATAAAGATGAAAGAAGTACGAAATGAAGAAAAGAAACTGTGTCCCTTTACTATTAATAATTGCACAGAATACGATTGCGGCTGTTATGATGATCACACAAGAAGATGTTCAATCAACCTGCTGTCTTATAACACCTACAGATTGTCTGAATCAATTAACACACTTTGTGAAAAATTAACCCATATCCCATCTTTAGGTGGGTCAATTAAATGAAAGGAAATATAAAATGAATGCTATTAATACAGTAAAAAATAAGTTTGAAGAGGTAAATAGAAAAAGAAACAAGATAGAAGAGAAAAATGATAATGTACTAGATTATCAGGCATTCTTTGAGACCGGTAATTGTCCCTTCTGCTATAATGAAGAGTTTAATGTTGCCAAGAAAAAAATAGAAACTGACAGAAAAGTTTGTTTCCATTTTTGTTTTAACTGCGAAAGAGGTTGGGCTTCCGAATGGATCGAAGGTAATACTTTTCATATATGGGAGACATTTTTAACTGAGCCAGAATATAAAGCGTTAGGTATATTCCCTCCTGAGGTTGACGGATAAAAAAAGGAAAGAAGCCTTCCATCATTTTTCGGGAGTTTTTTTCATTAATATTGAAAGCCCGTGTCCAATAGGATGCGGGCTTTTTTTATCGTTATAAACAGAAGCATATATGGAAGATAATAATTCTGAAAATATAAACAAGCCACTGGAGGATATTATAGGCGTCAATATATTGCTTGAATCATATCCTTGCTTTAAGGCGGCGCTTTCTGGAAGAGGGAATTTCGGAATTAATCAATCAATAAGAAACAAGGTTGATATTTTAAAATACGATTATAAATTTAAGGATGAAGAGATTCTTTCGAAACTATACAGTCAATATGCCGGCAATCAAACTTATTTGAAATATGATCCCGCAAAATCGTCGCTGAAAACCTTTATTCTGTATTACGTTAAAAATTATTTAAGGAATCTTATTCGAAAAGCGGAAACGGAAAAAAAGCGCTTAAATAAATTTGATAAATCTATATCAAACATTGAATCACCTGATATCCCAGTTCGCTATTCTATGAGTGACACAAATAGTTTAATAATCTGGACGACCCCTGAAGATTTATTGATTGCTAAGGAATTGATGGAAATTATCATTAGATACGTAGGTGAAGACGATGCCGATGTTCTATTCGGGAATATAGGCCTTCGAACCCAGGCGAAATTGTTGGATCTTGATTATGATACTTACCGGAAGCGGATTTATCGTAAAAAGTTGGCTTTGTTTTTGATACTTGAAAAAGATTACTTTTAGCATAGATCCAGTTTGTTTTAGCCCCTGCCTACCCTTCAATAGCAATCAAAATTATTTCTTGCGAGCGCGTAATATATTTGTGCGGAAGTAAAAAAGCTACTGATTCAGAGAAGCGCATTTATATAGGACTGTGAATGTAAAAAAAAGCATACCTGACTAATAAGATGCACCTGGCCATTGTTCTCAGGTACAGGAACTATTTAACGTCGTTTCGCTACGCTGCACTCCTTGTTCTTCGATTGCTACGCTGCGCTTCGCAATCTCGAATCTAAAGCTTACTAACTTTTTCTGACAACCAGGAAATCTTAGTAGTTGAACTTAACAAGGACTCTGTTTGCAGGAAACACTAAATACAGGTTACACTATACATATTGTTATTAGAAGTGACTTTTGGGACAAAAAAAATGAAAAAAGTTTAATTTTTCTTAAAATAATTTTATCATATTTTTTAACCAATTGATTTAATATGATTTATAAAAAACCTCATTTTGCTTCAATTCTAAAAAAAAATACAGCTTGCTGGATATTCGGCACTCCATTAAAACCTTTTTCATGCCTTTCAGACCAACCCGACTTCATTTTCAGCGCCAGTAAAAATTCCCTTCCATCGGTTTAGTGCCTCTTAGAATATAATAAATATGTATAGGTAAAACGGATAGACAATCTACACAAAATTCGAAGCGCTCTTATATTTTTGTCGATTTATGTTTTTATTGCCAAAACGGAGGCTGGTATGAATCTGGTCTGTCATTTCTGGGTGGATTGATATAGATTTATATGATAGTGAAATTAAGATAGGTGGTTATGTTAATTTACCGTTCCAGATGATGTTTTTCCGGTGATATTTTATTGTGACAAAGTATCGTCCGAACTGTCCAAATCGTCCGTATATGGACGGCTTGGACGATAAGGACGATGATTTTCACATGGTTTTAATTTATTCCCTGTAATTGGATGGAGAAAAGAATGATTGCCCTTGCTGGTGCCTACAAGGAAATAGACTTTGATGCCATCATTAACCCATATCCACTTTTTGATTATGGGTACTGCCTGAAGGCTTTGAGCCAATTAAATATAAATCTATCTGTTTGTTTTAATCAGATGATGTACGGGATGATTGACCTTGCAGACGCTTACAAAGAGATAGAAGCCAATAGTCAGAAATTCTTAATACTCAATTTTAACTGTGAGCACTGTGAGCAGGCCTTTAACCATTTCGTCTTAAATCTATCGGTTTTCATTTATGGTGTCGCTTTCTTGGTTGGCAAGGATCTTTGCTATGCAGGTATTACCTGTCCAAAGTGCCTCAAAACTATTCTGATGAAGGGAGACTCTCTGACAAGACTTCAGCAGGATCTGCACTCTGATCTCAGATATTGTTCTTCAATTATTAATCCATATAAGCATGTAGAATATCTTGAATCGTTTCAAATCAAAGATACGGAACATTTTTTTTCAGATGGCGTCAGTGAAAATTTTTACAACATGCTTACCGAGTCATTAGAAGAAAAGCCAAAATTAGAAAGAGATTATGTATGTTCCTATATTAAAAATAGCAATCTCCCGATAGGTTATGCAGTATCGGTTTGGTGGTTCAAGCCAGATGATATTGAAAAACTTGTTCAGATTGAGAATGAACACAAGTTTCGTGTTTTCCCGAGATATATCTATAAAATACTCCTGCATGAACTTTCTAAAACAGTCTGGTATGAGAAGTATGATGCTTTCTGTTGGCAATACAAACTTTATCAAGATTATTTTGACAGACAGATTAAAAACGCATGTGACACATTCAATATTTTGAGTGATCTTGCTGATCGGGAAAATATAAGCCGGGCCAATATGCTTGGCTATGACATCAAAAAAAATATTTCGAAAAATCACGATGGCAATACAGAAATTATCTCGGGAATTTACGATACCAAGCAAGAAATTATCTCGGAAAATTACGTTGAACATCTCTCGATAAGTCATGCCAAATATATGGAACATCAATATAAAGAATTTCTTTATAAGGATACACAGGCTGCTTCTAATTTCCTTGATCTGATATTGAATTTTGACCCCATTCCATGGGACATACCAAATCTTATGAGTTTATGGAAATCTCTCACACCGTTCAGAGGCACTTCTGTCCCAACCAGCTCAGAAGAATTTGACCCAAAGAAATACACTCCCCGTATGTCTGATGCCGAGGTTGAAGAGATTGCTGAAAAGGTCCACCCCCTCAAAACAAAGAGCCATGTTCAAGATTGGGCGAATGATAATTATAAAAGATTTATCGAAAAATATATTTCATTAGCCCGTCGGTCAGATTTTTCATATGGTTATGTATGGGATCTGAAATGTAAGTTCTTAAAGAAATTGTCAAAAGTAGCCCTAAATCCACCTGTAATTATTAATGCAGAAAATGCTTTTTATGTTGGGGTAGATACAACATCCATTGTCTATAAGGGAACAATTTCGCACGGTTTAATTGGCAAGGGCTATAAATATATCCAGTATTTAATGATGCATGAAAATAAATATATCGATAACTTGGACCTTATAAAACTTTTCCCAAAAGATGAAGAAGATGATTTAGCAGAAGAGACAGATACTACAAAAAAAACTGATGATAAAAATTTGGAGTGGTTAAGAGAGGAAATTTTATCATTAAAAGAGGAGAGAGAAATAGCATTAAATAACAAAGATTTGGCAAAATTAGAGCAAGTTGATACAAGGCTTCAGCAATTAGATAACGAATGGAAGCAGATAAGCAAGACTTCCGTTGAATCAAAAAAGGTTAAGGCTAAAAAGTTTCCAACCAATGCTTTCAGAAAACAAGATAGTGTTAAACAGGCAATTAGAAGAGCCATAATAAAACTAAAGGAAACTGATCGTAAAACATGGGAACACTTTGATAAAGCCTTAAAGCCAGTAGGTTTAGATTATTGCCGATACCACCACCCCGACGAATCTATTGATTGGGATATCAAATAACTCATCGAAGCCTGTAAATAGTAAAACTATTGTCCACATCGTAAAAAAACAAAAAAATTTAATAAAAATAGTTTAACGACACGATTTGTCACGCGCCACGACGCCTTTCATCGTTCCTGATCTTTTAGGAGGCTGCGGACGATATTCGTCCAGCCGATAATGTGATTAACGGGATCGAAAGGTAGATTGACAGTGGCTGGTGAGAAATATATTATGACACCTGAGGAAACAGCCCAGTTTTTGCGGAAGAGCCTATCATGGGTCTATAAAAATTCCGCTATACTGGGTGGTAGGAAACTCGGAGGTTCTCTGTTTTTCCCAGCAAAGGAGGACCTTTATGAGTATTTATTTCAAGAAAGGAAAGGGGTGGAGATTCGACTTCACCCACAAGGAAATCAGGTTCACAGCAGCCTGGTTCAAAACAAAACGCGAGGCCAAAAGGGCCGAAGCAAAAAAAAGAGAGGAGGTAAAGAATCCGAAACCGAAACAGATGATGCCAATAGATACGGACTTCTTATTCTTGATTAATAAACGTCTTGATTATGTAAAAACGAGGAATTCTGAATCACATTTTAATGATGTACGCTATCATTCAAAAAGGTGGCTGAAAGAATTTGAAAATGTTTATTGTAGCCAATTGACGAGCGATAAAATTGAAAACTACCTAATCAAAAGGGCAAAAATTTCAAATATTGTTGCGAATAAAGAATTACAGTATTTAAGAGCATTGTTCAATTTCGGCATAAAAAGAAAAATTGTCACTGAAAACCCAACGGCAGAATTGAGCTTTTTCCCAGTTAACAAAAAAAAGAAGTATCTGCCTCCTAAAAGTGACGTCCTAAGGGTAATCTCACTATCTGACCCAAATACACAAGATTACCTCTGGACTATCGTGCTTACAGCGGGACGTGTTAGTGAAATTAATGCTCTGGTATGGGATGATGTCGATTTTAAGCAAGAGGTTCTTACATTATATACCAGAAAACGAAAAGATGGAAACCTCGAACCTCGCGATGTTCCTTTGATTGGCAAACTGGCCCAGATTTTACATAAACGCCATGAAAGCCGAGATCCTGAAAAACCTTGGGTATTCTGGCATTCATACTGGAGTCGGAAGGCTGATAAACATATTGAAGGGCCATACAAGGACCGCAAAAAGATTATGAAAACGCTCTGCTCAAAAGCAAAAGTTCCATATTTCAGATATCATGCCCTCAGGCATTTGACAGCATCAATTCTTGACGACCTTGGGATTCCAATTGGAGTAATTCAAAGAATCCTGGGACATCGAAACCGACGAACAACGGAGATATACCTACATTCCGTAGGAGAATCAGAACGATCGGCCATGAACAAACTGAGTGATCTTGATTTTGTTTCCATTGATATTTCAAGTAAAGCAAAGGATTCCAGAAACGGACACAAAGAATACTGGCTCAGAAAGGTTAAAAGGCCTCCGTTTAATGTTCTAAAAAAGGAAATCGATGTTCTAGGATATTTAAGGACTGGGAAAAAATATGGTGTCAGTGACAACACAATCAGAAAGTGGTTAAAATTTTATAAGAAACATTTTGAAACTGAGATATAATGTGGTGCCCTGATGGGGGGTGAGAAAATTATATTTTTTCCAAAATTCTCACACAGATTCTCACACAAAAACAAAAAGGGATTAACCGGTTTTGGCTAACCCCTTGTAATTTTTGGCTCCCCAGCACGGACTCGAACCGCGGACCCAGTGGTTAACAGCCACTTGCTCTGCCGACTGAGCTACTGGGGATCAGTAAAGAATGTGCTTAATTAATAGAGTTCCGTTTAAATGTCAAGGGAAAATGCCATGGTTTTCGCCTAAAAACAGATCCTGTCCTGTTCACGGAACGGATCATTTATTTATCCGTCAAAACCTTTAAAGAGAGCTCCAGAAGCTGCTCCTGGCTGGCCTCTGACGGGGCCTCGGTCAGCAGGCATGCAGCGCGCTGGGTTTTTGGAAATGCAATGACATCCCGAATGGACTGCATGCCGCAGAGAAGCATGACAACCCTGTCAAATCCGAATGCCAGGCCGCCGTGAGGAGGCGCCCCGGAATCAAGAGCGGATAAAAGAAAACCGAATTTCTTTTCATATTCCGTCTTTTCCATGCCGAGTGCCTGAAGAACCCTCTCCTGCTGATCCCGGCGATGGATACGAATGCTGCCGCCGCCGATTTCCGAACCGTTCAGGACCATATCATAGGCCCGGGACCGAACCTCAAGCGGGCTGTCGACCAGCTTGTCATAATCTTCATCAAGAGGCGCGGTAAACGGGTGATGCAATGCCTGATACCTTTTTTCCGTCTCACTATACTCAAACATCGGAAAATGGGTAACCCAGACAAACCGGAACTCATTTTCGTCTATCAATTTCAACTTCTTACCCAGATGATTCCGGAGATGCCCCAGTGCTTCATTCACGATCTTGGCCTGATCCGCAACAAAAAAGACCAGATCACCCGGTTCCATATTGATGCACCCGGCAAGCGCCGCCTTTTCTTCGTCAGTGAAAAATTTGGCGATCGGCGACTGCCATGCGTCCTCCTTCACCTTGATCCAGGCCAGCCCTCTTGCACGGTAAACCCCAACAAAATCGGTCAAATCATCGATCTCCTTGCGGGAAAAATCACTACACCCCTTGGCGTTAAGGGCTTTTACCATGCCGCCTTTTTTGACAGCCGTTGAAAAAACCTTGAAATCGGACTGTTCCATTATATCGGAAACATCCCTCAGTTCCAGACCGAACCGCAGATCGGGTTTATCCAGTCCAAAACGATCGATCGCTTCCGCATATTCCAGACGATCAAAGGGAAGCCGGAGATCGTGACCCATCACATCTTTAAAAAGAGTTGCGATCAGCTCTTCCGCGGTTCTCATCACATCTTCTTCACCCACAAAAGACATTTCAAGGTCAACCTGGGTGAATTCAGGCTGGCGGTCCGCCCGCAAGTCCTCATCCCGGAAACAGCGAACGATCTGATAATAGCGGTCAAACCCGGATATCATCAAAAGCTGTTTGAAAAGCTGCGGAGACTGCGGCAGGGCATAAAACTGTCCCTGGTTTACGCGGGACGGAACAAGATAGTCCCTTGCGCCCTCGGGTGTGCTTCGGGTAAGAACCGGGGTTTCGATTTCCAGGAACCGGTGCGCGTTCAGATAGTTGCGAATCGATACGGCAGCCCTGTGCCGTGTTATCAGGTTCTTCTGAAGGTGCGGCCTCCTGAGGTCGATGTGACGGTGCTTCAGCCGGATATCCTCGGAAACATCCACCATCTCCTCTACCATGAAAGGAGGCGTTTGCGCCTTGTTCAATATTTTCAGTTCGGTTACAAGAACTTCGATTTCTCCGGTTTTAAGATTTGGATTAATCATGCCCTCGGGCCTTGGCTCAACCCTTCCCCTTACTCCCAGAACATACTCACTGCGGATCACATGCGCTTTTTCATGGACATCCTTGTTCTCTTCCGGATTAAAGACAACCTGTGTAACCCCTTCCCGGTCTCTCAAGTCAACGAAAATAACACCGCCATGATCACGCCGGCGCTGAACCCATCCCATCAAAACCACTTCGGTGCCGATCTGCCCGGTCCCCAGGTCATTACATTGATGGGTTTTCCTCATCTCTCCAAGAATATCTGACAATGGATTTACTCCTTTTTCGATTATGCAGTTATGGTCTAATCATGTTCTGAATATTCTGTACAATCCCGTCGATAGAGATCGAATGCTGCTCTTTTGTTTCCATGTTTCGAAGAATCACGTTTCCTTGTTTAAACTCCTCCTCGCCTACGATTAAAACATGCGCTGCGTTCAGCCTGTCGGCCCGCTTCATCAGGCTTTTTAGGCTCCGGCCGGAAAAATCGATCTCTGTCGGAATGCCGGCCATGCTTAACGCTGTTGCCCACAGGCAGGCTTTTTGGATGTATTCATCCCCAAGAGCCGCCACAAAAATCTCCGGTTTTCCATCAAGGTTCTCCGCATTTTCGGGCAGAATTTCGAGGAGCCGGTCAAAGCCGACGGCAAAGCCAATGGCTGGCTGGGAAGGCCCTCCCAGCGCCTCTACCAGTCCGTCATATCTTCCACCCCCTGCAACGGCACTTTGCGCGCCCAGTTCTCCGGTCTGGATTTCGAAAGTAGTCCGCGTATAATAATCAAGCCCCCGCACCAGGCGTTTATCGACTTCAAACCGTATCTCCTGTTTTTCAAGCGTGGCGCGAACCGTATCAAAATGAACGCGGCAGTCAGCGCAGAGAAAATCAATGATCGAGGGCGCTTCCGTAACCGCCTCCCGGCATGACGGAACCTTGCAGTCTAACGCCCTCATCGGATTGCTTTCACTCCGCCTGACGCAGTTTTCACAGAGCCGCTCATTTTTCGATGCCAGAAAATCAGATAGACTTTTCTTGAAATTCGGGCGGCAGGCCGGGCAGCCAAGCGAATTGACATGCACATTGATTCCGGAAACGGAAAGTTTGGAAAAAAGGGTGACCAGCATAACAATTAACTGGGCATCGATAAGCGGTGACGCAATTCCGAAAACCTCGGCATTGATCTGGTAAAACTGCCGGTATCTCCCTTTTTGAGGTCTTTCCCTCCGGAACATGGGACCGATCGTATACATTTTTCGGACCGGGTCTGCTGCATACATTTTATGCTGTATATATGCCCGGACAACCGATGCGGTTGCCTCGGGTCGCAGGGTCAGGAAATCACCATTTCGATCCTCAAAGGTATACATCTCTTTCTCAACAATATCCGTATCTTCACCAATACTGCGCTTGAACAGCTCTGTCCTTTCAAGAACCGGCGGACGAATCTCCCTGAACCCAAAATCTTCAAAAAGAGCCCGGACGGTTTTCTCAATATACTGCCACCTGGAGGATTCCTCCGGAAGGATATCTTTAAAACCTCTGATTAGCTGTATCATATTTTTTCAAACACAAAAAAGTTGTTCCAACTGATTTATACATCATAACCATATCTTACAATTCATACAAATCCAGATTATAAACGTGAAATATTATCCCACAGTCCGCCTTCAAGTCAACACCAATGTTTTTCTTGACACACCACGCAAATGTATATAAAATTATTTGTAATAATAACGAGTTATCCATAAATTTCATCTTTTTTCAAAAACGGACGGCGCAAGGTATTTTCTTTGGGAGAACCCGGAAATCTTGCTGAATCCGGTACCATGGGTATGTTGAAAAACCAGAATCCAGACAGATAAAATGATTCTGAAGGAGCGTCTCGATGAAACCATCATTTGTGATCGTTGGATGCGGCAAGGTTGGAACAATCCTGGCAAGACAGATGCAATCTTCCGGGTATCCGCTGATCGGCCTTGCAAGCAGAAGCCTCTCATCCGCGAAAAAAGTTGCGGATGAAACCGAAACAAAGCGGTTCAGTGACATTCCATGGGAGGTTACAACCTCCGCGGATATTGTTTTCATCACAACGCCGGATGGGAGTATACAGGAATCAAGCCGGAAAATTGCTGAGAACAAGGGATTTAAGCAGAATGCGGTTGTCCTTCATTGCAGCGGTGCGCTTCCTTCAACCATTCTCGCTTCTGCAAAAACCTGCGGCGCTTCAATCGGCTCCATGCATCCCCTGCAGAGTTTTGCCACTTCCAATGTCGACACAAACCCGTTTAAAGGCATTATTGCGGCCATTGAAGGGGAGGAAGACGCGGTCCATGTCGCACGGCAAATTGCCGCCGATTTGGAGGCAATAAGCCTGACGATTAAAACAGACGCGAAAACACTCTACCATGCTGCTGCCGTTGTCGCCTCCAACTATCTAGTCGCGCTTCAGGATCTGGCATTTCAACTGTTGCAGATTTCCGGCATCCCGACAAAGCGTGCTTTCCAGGTTCTGGGTCCGCTGATCAACGGTACGCTTTCCAACATAGAAAAAGTCGGCACCGTAAAAGCATTGACCGGGCCGATCGTAAGAGGAGACGCGGAAACGGTAAAAAAACACGTGGATGAAATCAGCTCCATGGCGCCGGAGCTTCTTACGCTGTACCGAACACTGGGGCGCCATACGGTTACCATCGCGGAATCCGGCGGAAACCTTTCAAAAGAGCAGGTGCAGAGGCTGTTTGAAATACTGGATGAAAACGCTTGAAAGGATATTCTTCTTTATGAAGGATATGGCATGGCTTCTTCGAAAGTCAGGGGAATGGCAGACCCGCAAAAGGCACAGACAGAAAAAGAGACTCGGGCAGCTGCATCGTTATCCAGCAGGAAGTTTTCGATCTCCTGGTTTTTCCCAGGCGCCAATGCCGGATTGCAAAAAGGAAACACTCATTGAATCAACCAGGCATGTCAACAACTACACAATGGTTTTGCCAATTTCGATATCCTCAATATCCGGCAACACATTCTCCCGGGATGCTGCCAGGAGACAGGCAATGGCCAGATAGAGAGAAAATATCCCACCGATTCCGGATAAAATGAGTAGTGCGAATACCATAATCTCCACCTCTTTTTTAAAGTTCATAAGATAGTGTATCGATCACTTACGTAATTTAGCAATTATCATGCCCAAAACGGTAAATAAAAAATCATAATAAATATCAGTTAGTTATAAAAAACGCTCCCTGCACGGGCCGGTCGCTGATTCAATGGTTTATCGGAAGGTATGTAATCAATTACATAAATGGAGAGTTCATGAAAGAAAGAGGACAAGGGACAGCCATGGAATGACGGAAGAGAAAGCGAAAGCGATGGGCATAAAAGGATTCCTGATGAAACCCTTTGTGATCAGAGACATCGCAAACGAGGTGCAAAAGGCGCTGGATGAGAAATAGCCCGCAAATTTAAAGCCGACCGGGACGATTCACGAATCCCTCATATTTTATTGAGAAACAGCTTCCTCTCACCCAGTTTCTCATTGGCCTCCTTTAAGTTGTCTTCTCCGGAGATCACCGCCACTGCCATCTCATCAGAAGAATGAGTAAAATATTTTTCAGAGACTCGAAGAACATCTGAACGGCCGAGTTCGAGAAGTTTCTTTTTAAACCGGGCGCGGGTATCATCGGAAAGGGAGACGATTTTTCGAAAAAATGCCTTTCGGGCGGATATCCCCGGAGTATCCGGCTTGTCAATATCGGAGCATACCTGAAGAATCGACTCCTTGATATCTTCATCGTCGTAATCCCCTGACCGGACAAAATCAGCCGCACCGTTAAAAACATTCAGCGTTGAAAAAATATGGGGGTCACGGTAAGACGCATAGCCGAAAAGGCCCTCTTCAGAATTGTATACGGCAAAACCGCCATAAGCTCCGCCCTTCTCCCTGACCTCCCGGTGAAGATACATCGACCTCAACAGTTTGGTGATAACGGAAAGGGCAGGCGCATCTTCATGGGTCATGGTAACTGTTTTAAATATGCCTGCAACAAAAGAGACCGCGGAAGAGGTGCTCCAGCCCTCCCGTGGAAGAATTGATTCGGTTTCAAAACGAGGCTGTGAGAATTCGTCATCTCCCCCTTTCGGGACGCCTTCATAAACAGATTGAACCAGCTTAACCGCTGATGACAGCGTGTTCTCTTCACCGATAAGAGCTGTTCTCAAATTTGACGCCCGGAAAATCGTCTTACCGATGGCTGTAAGATTGTCCGCAAGCGTATGCAGCGCGCTGTCTGTTTTTCCTTTTTCCTGAAAATCGCGGGTTACCTTCCGGATCGCCTTCAATTGATGCACACCGCTCCAGATCTCTCCAAGAGCCGCGGCCGGGGTAAAATTCCTTGACGCAAGCGAGATGGAAAGCCGGTGCCCGTTATTGACGATCATCGATTCCAAACCGGTCTGGTATTCCATAATCAGATTTTTCAAACGGGTGAAATTATAAAAGTCGATGCGGCTCAACAGCTCTTCAATGATATCGAACATCCTGCCCAGGTTGCGGACCAGGCATTTGCTGCCGAATGATACAAAAGGGATACAATTGCCCTCCGAACTGTAGCTTGTGCGGGCCTGCGGTGCCATGCCAAGGCCTCCGGTGTACATGTCGACAAGTTTTGCAATCTCTGTATATTCATGGTCTTGGGTCCCGACCCTCGGAAACGCGGAACAAAAGAATGGCACCAGAGGAATCAGATCTTCCTGGAGGCCTCCAATGCCCGCGGCAGCAGAAAAATAGAAAATACCGGATGTCGGCTGATCATAGCATTCTGCGGGAGAATCGTTGTAACCACCTGCTTCTTTGACAATATTGATATCTGGAGGAATGTCTTCTATCACGAGTGTGGGCAGGCTGGAGAGGTCCTCGTCCGCTTCCTGAAGTTTTTTCAGCTCCTGTGCGTTCCGATGAATTGTTTCGATCTCCGATGGCGTCAGTTTCTCTTTCAGCGCTTTCAACTCCTGTTGAACACGTTCTTTCTCTTCCAGCGCCATTGTGGTGTCCGGTTTGAGCAGCAGGCGGACACGGTGGGTATTGTCGATAAAATATTTCCGTATCCGGCTTTCAAAAAAGGCCCCTTCAGCGAGTTTTCCGCGAATCTTTTCCAGATCCGAGTCAAACAGCAGAATCATCTCGGGATCTCCACCGTGAAACCAGCTTCCGGCAAAGGTAAGAAGAAGCTTTATGCCGTAAGGGTAAGGCGAATTTGTAACTTCCTTACGATGGAACTCGATCTGATGAATAGCGGATTCAACCAGTTGGGGGTCAACACCGTTTCGGGTCAGGTCATCTAAAACCGTAAAAATTGTTTTTTCGATTTCGCTTGCACTGGACTCCGATACCCCTTTCAGCCCGCAGGAAAAAAACGTATCCCGATTATCGGAATCAAAGCCCGAGCCGTCACTTAACGCAGTCCCAAGCTCTGAATCTATCAAGGCTTTACGAAGAGGGGACGCGGAATTTCCCAGCAGAATCTGCTCCAGAAGAGACAGGGTCAACACTTCAAAAGAATCTTGAATGTCCGCGGTCATCCAGGCCAGTGCGACCTGGCACTTTTTTGAGAGATCTTCATCTTCGGCAGCAGGATAGGAATAGGATGCTTCAACCGGTTTTTTCCAGCGTTTATGTGAAGGCACCTCGGTTTTAGGATCAAGACAATCAAATGATTTAAAAATTTTATTTTCGATAAAGGCAAGATGCTCTTCCAGCGGCATGTTTCCATAGGTATAGAAAAAGGCATTGCTCGGATGATAATGCCGTCTGTGAAACTCCTTGAGCTGTTTATGGGTTAAAAAAGGGATAACGGCGGGATCTCCTCCGGAATTGAATCGGTAAGTCGTTTCTGGATACAGGGCATTCAGCAGGGAACGGGCCATTATCTGATTTTCCGAAGACATGGCACCCTTCATTTCATTATAGACGACCCCTTTATAGACAAGCGTTGATTTTTCATCAAATTCAAGGCGATGTCCTTCCTGCATGAAGCTCAGCTCATCAATGTTCGGAAAGAATACCGCATCCAGGTATACATCCATCAGGTTGTAAAAATCTTTTCTGATCTGGGTGACGTACGGATACATGGTCCAGTCTGAAGCGGTAAAGGCATTCATGAAGGTGTTGAGGCTTCTTTTGATCATGGAAAAAAAAGGATCCCGTACAGGAAACTTTCTGGAGCCGCAAAGCACGGTATGTTCAAGGATATGCGCCACACCCGTTGAATCAGCCGGAACAGTCTTGAACGCCACACTGAAAGTGTTCTCTTTGTCTTCATTGGCGATATGAATATGTTTTGCTCCTGTTTTCTGATGTTTCAGCAAGGCATAAAAAGAATTGATCTCCGAAAGCTCCGCGGTTCTTTCAATGAGATAACCACCAATCAATTCACCTTCTTTTAATCGGATTGTTGTTGTATTTGAATGTTTTTTCATGGTATCCGCTGCTGGTTCTTTTTCAAAAAATATCCCGGTAAGGGGTTATTGCCGCATTGCTGCATAAAATACCGTAACCATCACCCCGGAAACAACTGGTTTCACTGTTTTCTTCATCACCGGGTCCTCTGTTTTTGTTCTGAGGGATGGAGAAAAAGTGTGCTCCGGCAAGGGGTACAGATCAATGCAGGTTCAGAATAACTATTTGACATCCATAAAAAAGTCAAGACGCGAGTCAGACAGATAAATTGACATTTTGCGGATTGTTGCTGTATATTGGCCAAAAACAATATGCTCCTGGATATCTTATGAAATTTTTATATCGAAATATCATCCGAACCAACAACATCAATAACCGTGAGCCATCAACGTCCGGGAAATATTCCGGCTGCCATACCGGGGATAAATGACCTCTCCTCTGTTTCTCACCAAAAAGTTTGATTTGCGCGCCAAAAAGCAGTTGGGCCAGAATTTTCTTTCCGATCCATCGACAGCAAAAATGATCGTCGATCGTTCCGGAATTGATCAAAATGACATTATTCTTGAGATCGGCGCGGGATTCGGAGCCCTGACAATTCCAGCAGCCCAGGCAGCAAGAAAAATTTTTACGGTGGAAAAAGACTTAAGGATCATACCTGTTCTTGAAAACGAACTTTCATCACACAAAATAGACAATGCGGTGATTCTGAGCACGGACATCCTGAAACTCGATATCGCTGCATTGGCACAGGCCGAAGATTGCCGCTTTGTCGTTCTTGGGAATCTGCCATACAATATCTCCTCCCAGATACTGATCCGCCTGATGGCGGCAAGAAATGTAATCAAACGGGCGGTTCTGATGTTTCAAAAAGAGATGGCTCAGCGGATAGGGGCATCTCCTTCGTGCAAGGATTACAGCAGAATATCTGTAATGACTCAGTACCTGGCGGACGTTAAACCTGTCGCGCAAATAAAGGCTCACCTGTTTTCACCCAGGCCCAAGGTCGATTCAGAAGTAATTGAAATCGTATTTAAAAACAAAAAACAAGTTTTGGCTGAAAATGAAGATTTTTTCTTTCGGGTTATCAAGGCCGGATTTGGAAAAAGGCGAAAAAATCTTAAAAATGCCCTTTCCGGAAGTGAATTGAAAATTTCCGCCGAAACCGCCATCCTGGCTCTTGAACAGTCGGGCATTAATCCTGTCAGACGGGCGGAAACCCTTTCTGTTGCCGAGTTTGTAACGCTGAGTAACGAGCTGTTTGCCATACAGCGTGAAATATCCGCCTGATGGTGCCGATGGATCCCATGCCCTGCATCACCATGCAACATAAAAACCGTTTCAGCCCATGACCTTCTGGAATGTAACCCCCATAATTTCTTGACAAAACATTTTTTTCATCATATTATGACCCGACTAAAAAATATTTTCCGAAAAAAATCATTCAGAGGAGAAACGAAGCGATGACCCTAACAAAAGCTCAGGTTGCAGAATCGATCCAGAACCGAATCGGATTTCCAAGAAAAAAAAGTGTCGAACTGCTTGAAACGCTCTTGGAAATAATCAAAAGAAGCCTGGAAACCGGTGATGATATTCTGATCAGCGGATTTGGGAAGTTTTGCGTAAAAAACAAGGCGGAACGGAAGGGCAGAAACCCTGCGACAGGCGATGACCTGATGCTGCCTCCCCGAAAAGTCGTATCATTCAAATGCTCTTCCGTCTTGAGAGACAGAATCGCCGGAAAACAATAACCACCAGAAATATCCTTGTCCTGATGAAGACGGGGATATTTCCGGTTGATTGCTTCAAAAGCCGTGAGGTTCGCCAATCCATGAGAAGGTTGCGCCGATTTTCAGGATGGTACGCTGTTTTGTCAAAAAAAGGGAACGGTATCCTTCACGGGAAACTTATTTTCTCGATACCAGTGTAACCTGGGTCGCTCCCCATCCCCCGGAATCCGGAGGAGCCTCCCGAAAGCACACGACCAATGGATTTTTCTTTAAATTCTTGATTACATTCATTTTCAAAACTCCGGTGCCTTTTCCGTGAATGACCCGCACCGAAGTGATGCCGGAATCGATACAGGCTGAAAAATATTCGGAAAGAAGATCCGGGATATCTTTCGGGTGAAAGGTATGGAGATCAATCCTGTCCTCGATCGGAACGGTTACCGGTTTCATCTTCCTGAATCCCTCAATTTTCCTCGTAAAAAACCAGCACGATCAACATTCCGTTGCAACATAAAACATGCGGGGCAGCCGGATTATCCGGTCCAGAAGGCGGTAATCAATCCTGCCAGAAGAAAATTTGCCTCCACCCAGAAGACCGGTCTGAATCCTAAAAAAGATTTTCTGTATTCGTGCAGTAAAATTACAAGCGCCATCAAAATTAAAGGCAAACAGAGGTAATACCCAAGCGATGTTATAACGCCTGCAATTGACCCCAGGAAAAGAAAGGCAAAAGAAAACTGGAGTACTCTTTTTATCAAAAACCTCGTTTTTTTTTCGCCCATGATGATCGGTATGGTTTTCGTGCCCGCAATCCTGTCACCCTGCATGGCAAGAATATCAAAAAACACGGTCCTGACAAAAACCATCCCCAGTGTCCACAATAAAACCAGGATAGACGCAACGGTTATCCTGCCTTCTTCCGATAAAACCGGAAACACGGAAGTAACAATTCCCCAGGCCAGAACAATTAAAATCGTCTTTGAACCTGGAATCTCGTTAATTCGATGATACTTAAGAAATTGAATTTGATCCGGTATCAGCTTGATGTTATAGAACAGCCCCATGATGCTCATCGCCGATAAGATCAGAAACGGTATCAGCCCCATGGCACTGGCCGTAACAAGCCCGGTACCACCGGATATAAACGCAAGGGCAGCAAGAAGATACTTATAGTCGTCATAAAAGATTGCGCGATCCGGATCATTAAATCGGTCTGAATTTCTTCCGATCAAATTATTGAAGGTGTGCATGGAAAGCACGTAAAAAAATGCGATAAAAATATAGGAGGTCTTCTTCTCGATATCCTGTAACGCCGTTGAAGCGTAGGTCAGGCATCCTGCGCCCAGGGCGATGTAGAGATTTGTATAAAGCAGAAACTGCTGAACCGTGGAAAAATATCTTCTCCAGGTTTCTCCATTCCGGGACCTTTCATGTTCAAGTTTTTTAATAACCTTGTTTATAATCCAGTTGGGTGTAGAGGCTCCGGCGCTGATGCCTATTGTCTGGACGGACCCAAAGATACCGGAATCCAGTTCCGACTCATCCTCAATATGAAACACGGGCTTTCCCACCTCTTTCGCCACTTCCGCCAGACGCTGGGTATTCCCGCTGTTTCGCCCTCCAACAACAATCAGCGCATCCACCTTTTCCGCAAGCTTCTTCACTTCGGCCTGGCGTTTTTCGGTTGAGTCACAGATCGTATTGAAAATCTGATAATGGGGATGGAACTGTTCCGCCCATTTCCTCACTTGATTGAAAAAATGAGTGTTCTGCGTTGTCTGGGCGACAATGATCGCCTTGTCGAACTCCGGAAGGCCATCGAGATCTTCCAGGCAATTAACCGCATGGCCCTGATCCCCGGCATAACCAAGAAGCCCGACCACCTCCGGATGATCATAATCGCCGATAATGATTACCGCGTAGCCAAGAGATGCATGCCTGCGGATAATCGTCTGCACCTTGATTACACGCGGACATGTGGCATCTTTAACGGTAAAACCCGCGCTTTCAAGCCTCTGATGAATTTCCGGGGGCACTCCGTGGGCTCTTATCAGGATTGTACCGGACCCCTTTTCAGGGATTTCCTCAATCACCTTTATCCCCCTGTCTCTCAAGATCTCAAGAACTTGAGGATTGTGTATCAGGGGGCCATATGAACTGATAGGCCCTTCACTGCTGTTGGAAGCGTCCAGAATCATCTCCACAGCCCTGCGAACACCCATGCAGAAGCCCGCGGTCTTTGCAATATAGATTTTCATTGCAAGAAAGTTGATGCTACGCTTTTGTTTTCAAAAAAATATTGTGGTCCACTAGTGCAAGAGAATGGATCGTCCCTTTGATGAATTTCTGCTCTCCGAATATACTGATCAGCTTAATCCCGTCACCTTCGGGCTCTACAGTATCCACCGCCTCCATCACCAGCTGATTACCGTCTTCTTCAATAAGATACGCATTGGCTTCGCACATGATCATTCCTCTTTATTGTTTTCTTTATAGATCTTTTAAGTTTTCCTGAACAAGCTCTTCTATCAGATGCGGAAGAGGCATTGAATTCAGGCCCGCAACTTCAACATTTTCCTGTGAAAGAGGGATAAGAATCTTCTTTGCGGAACTTGACGCCACAGCGCCGGCCATTTTCGGTGTAACCTCCCCCATCATTGCATTGGCCATTATGATCCCGATCGATCCGATAATGACATCAACCTTTCCAACGGTTTGAATAATGGCATTTTCTCCTGATGCGCCCCTGTTCGCTTTTGCTTTCAACATCTGGGCAGTTGCGATGGCATTGGTTCCAAGCGCAACGATTTCGATAGATTCTTCAAAGTATTCCCGCAGTTTTTTAATCACCGCGCTGCCGATGCCGCCTCCCTGCCCATCAATGACGCATATCTTTTTCATACGCTGTTACCATCCGATTGTTTACAGTGTTTCCGATCGCCTTGTACACTTCACAACTTTTTTATCTTCACCTTTTGTTTTTTGTCTTTTTTGGACAGGCGGCGGCTGGGACCCTTCTTTTTGGTTGTCGGCTGCCAGCCTTCTCCGGATCCCTCTTCAGGGACCACTCCCTTGATGTCCATATAAGAGGCCATGGATACTTTTTCTTCAAATTCACCGGATCCAATCGTGGCAGCTCCGTGAGATGCGGAAAAATTTATAATTTCATTATCGGAGCTGACAACAACCGCCCTTTCCCTTTCGGCTTTTGCCATCCGTTTGATCACCGCGTCAGCCAGTTCCCCATGCCGGGAAAAAACGATCCGGATCCCCTTCATCTGCTGCCTCTGCTCCGAAACCGCATCGGAATGCTTGCCATCAAACACAACCGTAATCATGTGTCCCATAATCTTTTTATATGCGGCAAGCAAATCAACCAGAGCTTCTCTGCCGATCTGCAGGTTCTCCTGATCCAAAAGGCTCAATGTCCGGGATTGGCGGATGAAGTTATATCCGTCGATGATGATGTGAAGTGCCATATCTACTTTCGGCTTGGGGTGATTGGTGTTCTCTTTTCCGACTGAAACAGCTTCTGGTCAGCAATCATCCCGGCTGATGAAAAATCAGTTTTGAAAAAAACCCAATAAGCGATCCAGGTCGTCATTGCTGTAAAAATCGATCTCGACCTTTCCTTTCTGCCCCTTTCTTTTGATGCACACCTTGGTGCCAAACCTTCTTGAAAGATCCTCCGCCAAAGTGTTGAAATAGATTTCATCGGTTTCCGGCATTCTTTTTTTCTTTTTTTTCTTTTCCGATTTGAGGCGTTTGACAAGTGACTCCGTCTCTCTGACCGAAAGCCCTTTTGACATCACAACCTGCCACGCCCTGTTCTGCTGTGCAGTCGTTTCAGCCCCCAGAAGCGCTCTGGCGTGTCCCATGCTCAGTGTATTCTCTGCGAGGCTGTCCTTGATCGGCTGGGGAAGCTGGCAAAGCCGGACGAAATTGGCCACTGCCGATCTGCTCTTGCTCACCCGTTCAGCCAACTGCTCCTGTGTTAATTTAAACTCTTCTATAAGGCGACGGTAGGCTTCCGCCTCTTCCATTGGATTCAGATCTTCACGCTGAATATTTTCGATAATGGATGCTTCGAGAAGCTCGGTTTCGGATATCTCTCTGACCACAACCGGCACCTGGCTGAGGCCTGCCATTTTTGATGCCCGGAGGCGTCTTTCACCCGCGATCAGCTCATACCCGTTGTTATTTTTCCGAACCAAAAGAGGCTGAAGGACTCCCTGTTTTTTGATGGATCTGCTTAATTCGGCGAGTTCATCCTTGGAAAAATTACGACGCGGCTGATACCGGTTTGGACGAATCAGATCGATATCACACTGGAAGAAATCTCTGGCTTTTGTTTCAACCAGCCCGATATCCGGAAAAAGCGCGTCAAGTCCTCGGCCCAAAGCCTTTTTTTTACGAACTTTTGAGCCGGAAATCTCTTCACCTTTTGTTTTTCTGTTTTTCATGCCTCTCCCTGTTCCGGAGCAACCGGCTACCCGAAAAATGTGTTCTCTTTTCTCAAAGCCCTCTTCAAAATACAATACGATCAAGATCGAGGTAAAACCAGAAAGGCCGCCGCCCGGTCATTCTGCGGGAGTTCGAGGGTCCTTCATATCCTGTTTCGAGAATCGGCTTCCTGGTTTTGACAGCAAGGTTGAATCATATCAACTTTTTGAGATGACTTCTATCTTTCCTTCATGATCTCAATTGCAAGACTCAGATAACTTTTCGCCCCTGACGAGCTTTCATCATAATGAATGATCGGTTTGCCGAAACTGGGAGCTTCCCCCAGTCTTACATTCCTAGGTATTTTTGTTTTAAAAACAAGATCTTTAAAATGCTTTTCCACATTTTCGGCAACCTGGTATGAAAGATTCGTCCGTTTATCAAACATCGTTAACAGAATCCCTGATATCCTCAAGTCAGGATTCAGGCTTTCCTTTATTTTTTTAATTGTCTGAAGGAGTTGCCCCAGACCCTCCAGAGCGTAAAACTCGCTTTGCAGGGGAATAAGAATAAAGTCTGCCGCAGTCATGGCATTTAAGGTCAAAAGGCTCAGGGAAGGCGGGCAATCGATAATAATATACTCAAATGAATCTGAAAGTTTCTGAAGCAGATTGCGCAATATTTTCTCGCGGAGCGGTTGATTCATCATCTCCACTTCAAAACCGATCAACTCAACCCGTGATGGGATTATTTTCAGATATTCCATATAGGTATCTGCGACAACATCATGAGCGGAAGCCTCGCCAATCAGGCCATGGTAAAGCGTTTTTTTAAGGCGCGTCTTATCGATTCCGATTCCGGTTGTCGCATTGGCCTGGGGGTCGCAGTCGACAAGCAATGTTTTTTTTCCTGCATCTGCCATGGCAGCGGCAAGATTGATTGCCGTGGTCGTTTTCCCGACCCCGCCTTTCTGGTTGGCTATGGTGATAATTTGTGTCATAATGGCATGCTCTACCATAAATCATTCAGTTTGGAAAGCACATAGATCGTATTCATAAACAGATGAAGAACATAATAAAATCAATTGCCGTCGGTACTTTTCTCCTGATCATTCCATATATCCTGTTCCCGAACAAGGGATTTGCCATTACGACCAAGGAGGAAGAGGATCTGTCACGGGAATTCCTGGTAATGACATTCGAAAACTATCAAATCATCGAAGATCCCATAATCGCAGATTATATAAACAATATCGGCAGAAAAATTCTTGCCGTCATGCCCTCCAGGCAATTTCCTTTTCGCTTTTATGTTATTCGCGAGGAATCTTATAACGCGTTTGCAGGGCCTGCCGGTCATATTTTCATCAACAGCGGCCTTCTGGAGGCAATGGAAAGTGAAGATGAAATTGCCGGCATACTGAGCCATGAAATCTCCCATGTAAACTGCCGGCATATCTCCAGTATGATCGAACGATCCAAAAAAACCGGGATCGCGACCCTGGCCGGAATTGCAACCGGCATATTACTCGGAATCGGTGGAGCCTCGGAAATCGGATCTGCCGTAACAATCGGATCTGTTGCCGCAGGCCAGACAGTTTCGCTCGCCTACAGCCGTGAAAACGAAATGCAGGCCGACCAGGTCAGCCTGAAGTATCTGAACAAAGCCGGATACAGTGCTGAGGGGCTGCTCAAAATTCTTAAGAAAATCCGTAACAAAACCTGGTATGGTTCCGATCAGATACCCACATACCTCGTAACCCACCCTGCAACCGAAGACCGCATCAACTATATCGGCGCATGGATTCAGTCAAATGAAAGCCCCGAAAAAAAGGCTGATGACAAAATCAACCTGGAGTTCAATTTAATGCGCAGCCGTATAACCGCGCTGTATGGAGAAAGAAGCATCGCACTCGAAAAATTAAAAAATGAAGCGGCACTGAACCCGGAAGATCCTTTTGCCCAGTATGGATACGGGCTGATTCTTTCAAGGATGGGCGACAGGAAAGGTGCGATCACGTATCTTAAAAAAGCCCTTGAAAAAAAGCCGTTTTACCAGATATTTATCAGAGATCTCGGAAAAATGTATTATCTTGACGGAAAATATCATAAAGCATTGGAGCTTCTGAAAAGTTCGAAGAGCCTGCCTCAGTTTGATGCGGAAGGCGAACTCTATCTGGCAAGGACACTGAAGAAACTGAGCAGGAATAAAGAGGCTGTAAGCGCTTTTCAAAAAATCCTCGAAAAAAGACCCGCCTATTCAAAAACATATTATTATCTGGGAGAAATATACGGGAAAATGGGCCAGTTAGGTGATGCGCACTATTATCTCGGGACCTATTACCGATACGAAAGAAAATATGACAACGCGGTTTTTCACTTAAAAAAAGCGCTGGAATTCCTTACCGATTCCGAAAAGATAGACAACGCCAAAAAAATGCTGGAGAAGCTGACAGGCGATAAAGAAACCTATTCCGGAAAAAAAGAGTAAGGCTTCTAACCAAGACCATCATCTTTGATCAAAATGAGAAAACTGCATCGTAAAAGTCCCTCTGCCCTGTGTTGCGGAGCGCAGCGAGGTTGAATAGCCAAACATCTTTGAAAGCGGCGCCGTCGCCTTGATTATCTGGGTATCTGCCTTGGTATTGATTGACTCAATTTTCCCCCCCCTCGAATTCATATCACCAATAACATCGCCCATGAACGCATCGGGAACAAATATTTCAACGCTCATGATGGGTTCCAGAAGAAAAGGCTCCCCTTTTGAAAGCGCCTCTTTGCATGCCATGGACGCGCTTACCGTATAGGCCAGGTCTGTGCCTATCGACTCTTTGAATGACCCGGATTTCAATATGGCTTCAACATCTACAACCGGATATCCCAGCAGTATGCCGCTTTCAAAAGACTCCATTACCCCTTTCTCAACGGCCGGGATAAAAGATTCCGGAATAACCTCATTGGAAATATCGGATCGAAACCGGTTGCCTGTACCTCTTCCAAGCGGGTTCAATTTAATTACCACCTCGCCAAAATGGCGCTGGCCGGCGACCTCTCTGTCAAAAACAGCAGAGGCTTCCGCGGCCTTTTTTATTGTCTCACGGTAGACCACCTGGGGTTTTCCGACATTTACACTTGTATTGAATTCACGCCTCATTCTGCTGATAATGATCTCGAGATGGAGTTCTCCCATACCGGATAAAATCATCTGGCCCGTATCTTCATCCTGCTTGACCGTAAGGGTTGGATCCTCCGCCATGTATTTTTCAAGCACCTGGTCCAGTTTTTCCTGGTCGGCATGCGTTTTTGGCTCCACGGCAACCGAAATTACCGGTTTGTAAAAATCCATCTTTTCAAGAAGTACTGGACGGTTGACATCGCAAAGGGTTTCACCGGTCGATGATTCTTTCAGCCCGACAACTCCTACAATCGTACCGGCACCGGCGGTATCGATCCGCTCCTTTTTATTCGCGTGCATTCGAAGTATCCTGGAAAGTTTTTCCTTTTGTCCGCGTGCCGGATTAAACACTTCCGAACCTGCCTTCATTGTACCGCTGTAAACTCTTACATACGATAATTTTCTGCCCTCTATCATGGACACCTTAAAAATAAGTGCGGCCAGTGGCCCACGGTCATCCGCAGCGAATTCAACAATTTCATCTGTTTCCGGCACAACACCTTTCATGGGCGGAATATCAATCGGGCTGGGTAAAAAATTAACGATTGAATCCAGAAGAGGCTGGATTCCTTTATTTTTCAATGCACTTCCACAAAGAACCGGAACAAGCTTCAATTCAACGGTCGCTTTTCGAACAGCGGCGATGAGCTGTTTTTCATCTATTTCAATTCCAGACAGATAGGCCTCCATAATGCCATCATCATGATCTGAAATCGCTTCAATCATTTTTTCTCGATACTCCCTGGCCTTTTCCACCATATCTTCCGCGATTTCCGTTCTGGTGTAGTTTGTGCCCATTGTTTCATCGTCCCAGACGATTTGCTTCATTCCAACAAGATCCACCACTCCGGAAAAGGCATCCTCCTCTCCAACAGGAAGCTGGAGAATGAGCGGGACGGCATTCAGCCTTTCTTTCATCATCTCAATCGTTCCAAAAAAACTGGCTCCGATTCGATCCATTTTATTGATAAATGCGATTTTCGGCACAAAATATTTATCCGCCTGATGCCAGACTGTCTCGGACTGCGGCTCCACGCCACCGACAGCGCAGAAAACACCGATCGCGCCATCCAGCACCCGAAGAGAGCGCTCAACTTCAATTGTAAAATCTACATGTCCTGGTGTATCAATGATATGGATTTCACTTTGACCCCACTGGCAGGTCGTCACCGCCGAGGTGATTGTAATCCCCCGCTCCTGTTCATCCGGCATCCAGTCCATCACGGCTTCACCATCATGGACTTCACCAATTTTATAGGATTTCCCGGTATAATAGAGAATCCTTTCCGTGACAGTTGTTTTGCCCGCATCAATATGTGCAATAATACCAATATTTCGTATGTCGTTTATTGTTGTCTTTTTCATCGCACCAGAATCATATTTGCCTTAAATGGGGACCTTGAATCAATATGCCCTGCTATGGTAATTGTCTCACGCCCTTTAATTAATATTTTTATGCTGTTGATCTGCGGAATATTCAACACCAGTGAATTCACAATCGAATAAACCGTTAAAAGTTCGGTCTGGCTGCCTCCGGGATGGTTCTCTCTCAGCGCATCTGAAAAATCGGCAAACGCGGTGCCGTCATGGGATACATACATGGCATTCAGAGAAGTTCCCTCAGGGATTGTACGTACAAGTTTTTCCCGGGGGCCCCTGATCAGGTCATCAATAATCGCCCTTCCCATCGCCGCAGGATCTTCATTTTGAAGCAGCATTCTTTTCTCCGCCACCAGAAAAGAACCTTTCTCATCCGCAAAGTAGAGATAAACAGGCGAACTCTTTGTCTGCCGCCCGTCTTCGACCGCCGGTGGAAAATCTCTTCCGATCGGGATCTGCCTGGTATCCGATGCTGACCATTCTGATAAATGGATAAAAAGAAAATACCCGATTCCGCCAAAAACGATAATCGCGGAAACCACTGCCGCCACTTTTAATGAAATATGTTTCGCCATCATTGTAAACATGATCCGATTTTACAGCAAATAAAGCTGAAAGATTTGAATTTTTATGCTAATAGCGGGGGGATGTCAAGAAAAGATGCGACCGGAAACGGGTTTAACCTGTTTTAAATTCATCTGCATCACCGCGTGATACAGGGAGGCTCAAGGCACCCGAAAGATTTACTTGGCATTCAAGCAAACTCATGTTACATAATTGATTGGTTCAGAAAGCGTATTCCTGATCGTCTTGATCGAAGGGTAGTACTGAATGATTGTTCACAAAACAGGCTATAAAATTGATATTCTTATTCAATTTTCTTCTACGAATATGCGTGCATCTAGAACGCTGAAATTCGAACCAGCTGATATTCATAAAAATGCCAACCCGATATAAAATCACCCGAATGAACAAGGCCTGCCGACCATTTTTTTCAGAGCCTCACTACCCTGAATCGAAGACAATATAGATGAAAAAGATTAATCTCCCCCAAAAAAGTTCAGAACTGATTGCCGATTGGCAGACACTGCAAAGAATTTTTATAAGACCGGAGAATGATGCCGCCCATGCAACCCTTTTAAAATATATGGACCAGATTCTTTTCGGGCTGCATGATTTTCTGAAAAAAAATGTCGGCATAACCGAGGAAATCAGCCTGAAAGAGCTTTCCGACAATTTCAAAGATACGACGATCAGCAAAAATCCTGAAAAAAAATTGGCGGATGTGATTACAGATCTGGTGAAGAATATCGCTCCCCACGCTGTCAATGTAGCATCCCCGTACTTTATCGGGCACATGACCTCGGCAATACCTTTTTTTATGGTTCACCTGAAAACGATTGTAGCCGCCCTCAATCAAAACGTAGTAAAGCTTGAGACCTCCAAAGTGGTTTCCATTATTGAAAAACAGGTTCTGGCAAAAGTCCACAGGCTGATTTACAACAAAAGCGAACATTTTTACGATATGCATGTCCAGAATACAAACACCACCCTTGGAACATTTGTCGAAGGAGGCACAACGGCCAATCTGACAGCGCTCTGGGTAGCCAGAAATTCAGCCCTGGGGCCAAAAAAAGGTTTTTCCGGGGTTGAAAAGGAGGGGCTTCCCGCCGCATACAATGCCTACGGAATTGAAAGAGCGGTTATCCTGGTATCCAGACGGGGACATTATTCGCTGCGAAAATCAGGAGGTGTGCTCGGTATCGGAAACCAGAACATTATCCCCATAAATGTAGATGAACAGCAGAGAATCGACATATCCGGACTGCAAAAAATGATTCACGAGATCAAGCGGAAAAACAGAATAAAAATTATTGCCATAGTAGGAATTGCAGGGGCCACGGAAACAGGCACAGTTGACCCGCTCAGAAAACTCGGTGAAATCTCCGCTGAAAACCATATTCACTTCCATGTGGATGCCGCCTGGGGCGGGCCCGTATTGATGTCCGATAAATACCGGGATCTTCTTGACGGGATTGAGCTCGCCGATTCCGTTACGATAGATGGACATAAACAGTTTTACATGACAATGGGTTGCGGGATGGTATATTTTAAAAATCCGACCCTGATGGATGCCATCGCCTACCACGCAAATTATGTCAACCGACCCGGATCAGTGGATCTGGGCATAAAATCCCTTGCAGGTTCAAGGGAATCGACCTCCCTGATACTTGACAGTGCCCTCAAAATTATGGGAACAAATGGATACGCTCTTCTTCTCGAACACGGGATTGAAACGGCAAAAGAGTTTGCGGGAGAAATCAAAAGAAGGCCCTGTTTTGAACTGGTAACGCCACCGGTGTTGAACATTCTGACATACAGAGTTTGCCCTTCGAAAATGCAGGAGGAGATTGAAAAAGGTGATGAGAATACAAGAAAAATCATTAATAAAAAACTGAATGCAATCAACAGAACGGTTCAGAGGGTTCAACGGGAAACAGGGAAAAGTTTTGTCTCAAGAACAACGTTGAACATCGGAAACGCACCGGAAGGAGATGTCGTGGTTCTCAGATGCGCGATTATGAATCCGATGACAGATATGAATATTATCAATAAAATCCTTGATGAACAGGAAGAAATCTATCGAAGCAGGTTTGCGGAGGATTTATAATTTTATCGTCTGATGAATGGTCGCAGCCGGATCTTTTTTATGAAAAACCAACATGGCAGACCATTACGTTGTCAATCGATTTTTGCATTGAAACCGGTTTTAACTTCCGGTGAAAAATGAAATCATTAAGCCAGGAGATGTGAAGAATGAAAAACAAAAATTTCAGCAAGAAAACCATTTTGGGAGCTATTCTGTTCAGCCTGCTTTTATTCTGCGCGAATATTCCGGAAAGTATCGCCCACAGTGAAAACGACTGCGATAAAAAAATTGTAAGCGGACTGGCAAAGGATGTCGGATCGAAAAAAAATGACAGCGTTGTAATCAATATTGTACCGGATGGAAAAAAGTTTATCCTTACCGATATCGTTGCCGACAGGTCATATGGAACTTTCAGATTCAATATTTCAGAACAGATCAACCTCAGCATTCATATCAAAGAATATGCGATCGATAAAAACCCGGCCTACCAGTCTGATCAAAGTGCTTCCTGGCACTTTTATTCCGGGATTCCTTTTAAAGCCGGATCAAAAATTGTAGTCAATAAGATCGAGGGGATCGGTGATGTTTTTATTTCAGGCTATATCGTTGATGACAAGTAGGTTTCCATATTCAATGCCGGCAGGTGGCCAGAGGCGTAATCTTCCGCCTACCCTTTTGGATTCTCAATCCCCAGAAGCTCCACTTCAAATATAAGGGCGCTTTGGGGCCCGACAATCCCTCCTGCACCTGCGTGTCGAGATCCATATCCGAGGTGAGGAGGAAGATAAATCTCGAATTTGCTCCCTGTTTTTACTTTCTGCAGGGCCTCCGCCCAACCGGGCAGCACGTCTTTTACACGAACTTTTGTAGGCTCTCCGCGCTTGTAAGAGTTGTCGAATTCCGTGCCATTGATCAACATGCCCCTGTAATGGACACTGACAATATCATCCGGCTTTGGATATGAGCCGCTTCCTTCTTCGATTATTTTGTACTGAAGACCGCTTTCGGTGGATATGACATCTTCCTTCTTTTTGTTTTCCGCAAGAAACAAGTTGCTTTCTTCAAGATTTTTCTTTGCAATTGCATTCAGTTTATCCAGCTGTTTTTGTTTCTCACTCTGGGAAATTGCTTTTTTTACCTCGGCGATCTGATCAGGCGGAAGAAGTGAAGATTTCTCGTTATATGAGTCTTGTGCGCCATGGATAAAAGCATTCAGATCTATTTCGGTGTCGAGTTTTTTTAATGCGTTAATGACATCCATTCCCATGATATAACTGAATTTCTCGGAAGCCGTTTCAAGCTTCGGCTTGGGTTTTTCCTTTTCATCAGCACCACATGAAAGAGAGATCATAAAAACAGGCAGAAAAAAAATCATTGTCATTTTTCGATTCATTGATTACTCCTTTTATGGACTGACGTGCTGTTTTGATAAGCAGCCATCAACTGTTTCATGTCTTCCCAAACTTCCCGCTTCTTTTCGGGATGATCGATCAGAAATGCCGGATGATAGGTCGGCATAACCTGAATTCCCCTGTAATTGTGAAAACGCCCTCTTAAAAGATCAAGCGGTCGGGAAGTCTCCAAAAGTGCCGCAGCGGCCACGGAGCCAAACGTGCAGATGAATTCAGGCTTTACAGCCTGAATTTGACGTTTTAAGAAACCATGACACGCACGTATCTCTTCTGGCAGAAATTTTCTTTCTCCGGAAGGCATGCATTTAACTGCATTGCACAAATAGACGGTTTCACGAGTCAGACCAATCGCTTGAATAATTTTTGTTAAAAGCTCTCCGGCCTCCCCTGTAAAAGGCCTTCCTGTTTCATTCCCCTTGGAACCCGGCCCTTCGCCGATAAACATAACCCGGGCACTCGGGTCACCCTCTCCAAATACAATACGATTTCGTTTCTCTGAAAGCTTGCAACGGCGGCAGCTTTTCAATTCATTGTATATGGAGTCCAGGGTTTCAGCATGAATCTCTTTTGGGTGGCCCCAGCTCGAAAGTATTTCGAGGGCTCCGGCAGAGCAGTCCAGCCCCCGGCATCCCATATCGGATAAAAAAAGGAAATAACGGCTTACCTCTTCAACAGCCTCCGCGAAAAACGCTTGTTTTACAAAATTACATTTATTCATCTGCGGCAACTTTTTCAATAACGCGGTCAAGCAGAATGTGCGCGACTTCATCTTTTCCCAGTACCGGAAGCGATTCCTTTTTTCCATCCTTGAAATAAAAAGTCACTTTATTCGTATCCACCCCGAAACCCGACGAGGAGCCTCCCACAAGATTGCCGACAATCATGTCCAGATTTTTTTCTTCCATCTTTTTCCTGGAATTTGAATCCAGATCATGTGTTTCAGCAGCGAATCCCACCAAAAACTGATCTTTTTTACGCCTGCCGATCTCTTTTAAAATATCAGGATTTTTATCAAGCGGCAGCAGAATATTATCACTGGTTTTTTTTATCTTATAATCCACCGGTTCGCTTGGTTTATAATCCGCCACAGCAGCGACCTTGATGATAATGTCCGCATTTTTCAAATTTTCAAAGACTGCATTCGCCATCTCATCTGCCGTTTTTATGCTCACCATCCGGACACCCGCCGGAGGAGACAAAAAAGTGGGGCCTGAAACAAGAACGACGTCAGCGCCCCTGTATTCCGCAGCTCTCGCAATTGCATACCCCATTTTACCGGAGGAGTGATTACTGATAAACCGGACCGGATCGATTGGCTCCAGGGTTGGACCGGCGGTTACAACAACCCTTTTCCGGCTTAAATCCTTGGGCTGCAGTTTCTTTACAAGCCTGTCGGCAATATATTCCGGGGCGGGCAGCCGACCGGCTCCTGTAACACCGCAAGCCAGTTCACCGGCATCCGGTTCAACCACCATGTATTCATCACCTTCAAGAATATCCAGATTTCGCTGAACCGATCTGTTTTCGTACATACTGGTATTCATGGAAGGGCAGATAATCTTATGGGATGTTACTGCAAGCATAAAAGTACTCAATGCATCATCCGCAATCCCGTTTGCCAGTTTTCCGATCATATTGGCGGTAGCCGGAGCAATAACTATGGCATGAGCCTCCCTGGCCCACTCGATATGCCTGATCGAACCATCGCCCCGGTCATCATAAAGGCTGGTGCAAACCGGCTGCCCGGACAATGCTTCAAAGGTTAGCGGGCCTATAAACGCTTTTGCATTTTCCGTTAAAATGACTTTTACGGATGCGCCCTGTTTTACCAGCATCCTCAAAAGCGCTGCGCTTTTATAGGCGGCGATTCCGCCGCATACACCCAGTACAATTTTTTTATTTTTCAGAAAATCGGTCATCATGATCTTACCGTTTTATTTTAACAGGCCCGCCTGTTTTTCACCAACGGTCGGAGCCACCCAGATTTCGACATTCATACTGAAAAGATCGTTCTTGGATATGGTAATGACACACCACCTGTTCTCTTTCTTAAACAGCATCAATGTGCGCGCCGATCGTATTGAACTGATTTCCTGCCAGTCATCCTTCACCATATTGTTTGTAAAAAAGGTGATTAAGGAATTGATTTCAACATTGCCGCTGAAGATCATGACACCGGCCGAAAGTCCGGCGGTTTGATAAATAAAAGATGCCTGGCGGTCGATCTTCAATTCACCCGGAACCAGCACATCACTGAAATCATAATACAGTGGAACAAGCCCCTTGTTTAATGAAGTCTCCTTTTCTCCCCAACCGTTTTTTTTCTGAAATCCTGATTCCGCGGCACAACTCAAAAACAACAGGCAAGAAAGGATCCACAGTCCGATCAAACATGTCATTCCTTTTCTTATCATTTTCATCCCCCAACGGTGCGGCATAGCACTCGTTATCAATATTTTTTACCGGCCGGCGGCGCCCTTTGTACATTGAAAAAGATCCAACTGAGGTCCGCACCCATACGGAAAATTAAATACCTGCCCCGTAAATATCTTCCTGTGCACGCGACCGCGTCTTAGACCGTGCAAAACAACGGGCTTTAAAGTAAACCCATTGAATTCGTTTGAGATGGACGCCTTAGTGGATATAATTATACCTTTCTGAAACGAAAGTCAAATATGCAAATCCGGCAACATTTGCCCGGAATGATCAAAAGCTCCACGGAATTTTCAAAAAACCTGCAAACGGTCTTTTTAATTTTTTTTCGCATTCACCATGTCAATTCTCCCTGTGCTGAGAGGATACCACCTGAACCGCCCCGGTTCGCGCAGGGATTTTAGCCTACCGGAATCGAGATCCTTTTTCTCGGCTTTTGGCCGGGATGGATCGGTAGTGTTCAAAATTGTGCTGGATCGGGCCGGAGCATCAGTCAAGTCGCAGCAACTGCCTGTCCGCCTCCGGCAGATGGGTTTATTGGGCACAAAGCCCGGATTGCTACCTGAAATAAACGATTGTCAGGGCTGCCGCAGCCAGGCAAGTTGCGTACAGGAAAAATCGAATTTGCGTAACATTCCGTTTAAAAACAATTTGTTGACAGGTCAACAGCAAAACCGCCGTACCGGTAACCAATACACTTTCAATTCAAGCAAATGGATCCAGAGATCCGGCATTAAGATCGAGCCCAGCGGTGATTTACAAACCGGTTCTACGGGGACGTTACCATGTCCATGAAAAAATTCAGGAAACGGCCTGTTTTACCTCCGAGTCCCGGAATACCCAAATTTTTGTGGGTTATACTTCCATTGACAATTTTCCCTCCGGCAATTTTCCAGTTTCCGCCCTGAACAATGATATTTGCATTGATCATGGTGATGTTCTGAATCGATCCGGAACTCACGATGTTTGAATTCTTTCCCAGTACAAGATGAACCTGCTCAAATGAACTCTCCGAAATCAGATTTTCATCTCCGAAAAACAGTTCGACTCCTCCTTTGCCGACAAATCTGGCTTGCGCGGCAACTACACGCCCTTGATATCCTTCGCCGCCTGTTTCAGGAGCATCACCTGCACGAATTTTAAATCCGTTCAATTTTACTTCAACACCCGGCTCAATCTTCAACTCCACTGTCCCGGGTTGATCGGGACTGCTTCCGATCCGGACATCACCTGTCAGCAGATAGGGCGAGTGGGTCTGACTCCAGACGGTGGATGTGGTGATTCTGCCGCCTACCTCAGTGGCTCCTGCAATAACGGGAAGAAGGGCGACCGTAAAAATCAAAGAAAGAAGTAACAAGCTGGAAAGACGGCGAAATCGTATGACGGGTATTCTGTTCATCGCAACATCCTTTCGGCATATTGGATTTGAATACGTAAAAAGCGTTGAAATCACTATATCCTTATGGTTTTCCCCTGTCAAGCTTTCAGTAGGCCGCTCATCTTCGGAAACGATTGAATACAATGGATTACACGCTGGAAGCCCAGTTGCCATAACGCAAACCGATAGCGTACCGGAATGCCGGCTGGATAACGGATACGATTTTACAAAAAAGGAAGAATTATGATAGAACTGGTTTCAAGACGTTTAATCGGATCGAAGGTCGCGGCAGGAGGCAGGCATCATGCGCTTCACCGGATGAAAAAATCGATCGGTTTCTCCGTAATCTGACGGATGATATGAACCTTATACCCGGGCAGAAAGCGATGCTCAGCCGGCTCAAGACCGATCTCAAAACGCATTTTAAAAAACCTGAAGCGAAAAAAGCAGGCCCATCATAAAATTTTAGATCCGTGAAACAGTGAAACCAGGGTTCGGCAGATGGCTCACGCGTTACAATTATTTTTACTGTTTCAAATTTACAGTTATTGTTGACTGAAGGGAAAATAACAGATGGATTCTATCCTTTTTCAGAGTACACATCTTAAAGGTCTACCCATCAAAAACCGGTTTGTACGCTCTGCGACAGTCGAAGGCATGGCGACATCTGACGGAAGGCCTTCTCCTGATCTGAAAGAATTATACATTACGCTTGCCCGTGGAGAAGTCGGCCTGATTGTTACCGCTGCCACACTGGTTGAAGCATCAACCTATAAAAAAAGAGTTCCTGTCGAGGGAAAATCCTATTCACTGGCCATGGATGAAGACCGTTACATGGAAGACTGGAAGGAAATCGTCGACAGTGTCCATGAAAAAGGTTCGCGGATCGCCATGCAGATCGTTCATCCCGGCAGACAGGAGAGTCCTAAAATACGAGGTGCAGCTCCCATTGCCCCTTCTGCCGTTCCGATAACCCATACCAATATCGTGCCCCGTGAGATGTCTGCTGAAGAAGTCAGGGAGATGGTCGAACTTTTTGCGCACGCCATCCGCCGCGTAAAAGGGGCCGGATTCGACGCGGTTCAACTACACGGCGGGCATGGATATCTGATCAGCAACTTCATCAGCCCCTATGCGAACGTCCGGAACGATGATTATGGCGGCAGCACCGAGAACCGTGCCCGGTTCATTACGGATATCGTGAAACGGTCACGTGAAATGGTAGGTCCGGATTATCCGATAATGATCAAAATGAATTGTGATGATTTTATACATGGCGGACTGGATCAGGAGGAAGCCGTCAGGATCGCAGGGATAATCGTTCAAGCCGGTATTGACTGTATCGAGGTTACCGGGGGAACCGCCTCTGACAGCCCCTTGCATGTCGCAGCCATGGGGATCAACAAGGAAGAGAAGGAGGCCTATTTCAAATCCTATGCAAAAGCATTGAAGAAGCAGATTTCCGTGCCCCTGATTCTGGTTGGCGGACTTCGTACGCCTCATGTTATGGAAAAAATCATTTCAAAGAAGATCGCTGATTTCGTATCCATGAGCAGACCCCTTATCCGTGAACCCGGCCTGATTAAACGATGGGAAAATGGCGATCTGGAGAAGGCAAGGTGTATATCATGCAATATGTGCGGGCTGCATGTCTTTAAAAGGCCGCTTCGGTGTTATGTGGATCATCCGCTGGAAGAAGATCAAAATCGAACTGCGGATCACGGCTCCGAATAAAAACGATATGGATGGCCGGATTCCATTTGCAATTTCATGCTTTGGATAACCGTAGCGTTCATAAGGTTTCAGAACAGGGAAAAAGATTGAAGCCTTGATTCCCATGTCTTTCAATTGGTGAAAAAAAAGACGCGAACCCCCTACTTGCCTCTGACCGTCAATATCAGGTAACGCAGGTATCGTATGCTGGACAGAATCAATGCTGTCCCAATTCCCGTATACAAAACGGACAGATACAACTTTGGTATCGGAGAATACCGAAGCAAAATCCCCATCGCAATCATGATCACGATGAGAATATAGCTCTTCCATGGCATAAATGAAAAAATGCACCTGCTGCCCTCCATTGGAAGAATTCTGTCCAAATTTTTATCGACGATGCGCAGAAAACCAAAATGGTGAATAACGAGGCTGCAAACAAATCCAATGGCCCACACGAAAAGGACGTAGTCCCGCCTTTCGGTCCTTAACCATGAATACGCAAGTCCATTCAATGTAATTCCTACCATTATCCACATTACCCCCGCGATGAGCAAAAGAGTACTTTTAGGGACACCCGGCTTCCATTTTTCTGTTTCTTTATTTCCGGAATTCATATCGATTCCAACTGATCTCGGGCAAAATGGTTCGAATCATCGGCCAGGCATCTGAACGGTATCTCCCTGACCGGTTATTTTCCGGCAAGTTCACTTTTCAGCACCTCTTTTTGTCCCTTTTCCATTGACCTTGTTCTTTGATTTACCTATGATGACACTCCACATCAATCAGAAAAAATATGGAAGTGATCAATCCCATAAAGGAAGAAAACGAACAGGCTTTTTGGATCGATGCGATCAGAGCGATCGCCATGTTTGTTCTTATCATGCACAATTGGTGTTCTGTTTTTTTCCAGACAAACGATTCCGGTTTCGGTGGGAACGTGTTGAAAATGTTTTTACCATTTTCAGGTTCCTTCATCCAGCTTTTTTTCATTATCAGCGGAAGCGGATTGGTGATCTGGTTCTACCGGAATCCGGAACCTTCCTGGAACCATTTTTTTAAAAGGCGATTGTTTAAAATAATCGTACCGTACTGGATAACCGCATCGTTATTCTTTGTTCTGATCAATTATTCAAATCGGGTTTTTCCTGATTTTTTTTTAAAAAGTTTTGATTTAAACACATTACTGAAATACCTTCTGTTCATTCAAAATCAATACCCGGAAATATGGAATTTTAACCGTTCCTACTGGTTTCTTCCGATCATTATTCAGTTATATTTTCTTTTCCCGTTCATCCTCTACCTCCAGCGACAAACGTCTTTGCCTGTATTTGTTATAGTCGTGTCTATGATATCCATCGCATCAATATTCTTGTGGGAAATGTGTGGATATCGCTTGTCCAATTTGTCAGCGATTTTTCCTTTTTTCATCGCACAGTTCGCACTGGGCATGGTAATTGGCAAACTTTATTTGTTTAATCGGCGCCGCTTTGACAAGACTTATACAGCCTCGGGTTTTATGGTCGGAATCCTGCTCTATTTTATCGCATTTCTATTCGCGAAGTATATCCCCTCGGGTCATTATGTGAGTGATATATTTTCCGCTCTGGGTTTATTTTTGACCGTAAATTATATCGTCAGGTTCATGGCTGAAAATGAAATCATTGTATCGGTGATCCGGAAATATTCTGCGAAAACTTACTTATTATATCTTGTACACCTGTTTATTATTGTTTATTTTTTAAAACCCTTGCTCAGCGGGCACTGGAATATGAAGTTAGGCAACCATACGTTATTCATTATGGGGGCGGGATATAATGTGATCCTGTTTTTCATGATAGACTGGTCAACAAAATTATTAGAACGCCTTTCTTCCAGATTAAGAATCCATTAATGCGCATGGCTGAGGGCGGTTTCAAGGGGTTGGCCCGGAATGAATATGCCCCCGGGTGTAAGAAAAATAGATGCCGATCAGGCAGAGCACGCAGCAGGTCACAAATCCCAGCCGGGCAGCGAGCAGAAACCGGTCATAGTTCGGAGGGGCGATCTGCTCATTGCCGATAAGAATCGCCAGGAACATGGTGGCAATGGCCATGCTGAACATCTGGCCGATGAGTCGCATGGTGGCGACGGTTCCCGAGGCAAGGCCGTAATGCGCAGGCTTCACGCTGCTCATGATGGCATTCATGTTGGGTGAGGAAAAGAGCGCAAAACCCACGCCCAGCAACATAAGAGTGGCGATAATATATACGATTGCGGTCGCGTGATTGATCCAGACAAGCATGAACAGACCGATGGTGCACAACGCCATTCCCATCGATGCTATGAGAGCCGGTTCAAAACGATCGGAAAGCCTTCCGGCCATTGGTGAAAAAAAGGCCATCATGATCGGCTGGGTGATCAGGACAAGGCCTGTGGTCTGGGGTGTCATGGCTTTTATATATTGCAGGTAGAGACTCAAGTAAAAGGCAATGGCGAATGTGGCAGCATAATTAATCAGCGCGGCCAGGCTTGAGAAAGAAAACCCCCTGTTTTCCTGGAACAGTCGGATCTCTATCACCGGATACGGTGTTCTGACTTCCTGTCTTATGAAAGCGTAAAACCCGAAAAATCCGGCGGCAAGAAAAAGCACACCGGAAAGGGCGGGCATTCTCGAAAGGCCCAGCATGAAAAAGATAAGCGATAGCCCGTACAGCAGTATACCGGCGATATCCAGGGGCTGGCCTTTGGCGCTTATCCATTCGTCTTTTATCATGGTTGCGGCCAGGTGGAACGACAGAAGCCCTAACGGGAAAGTGACCAAAAAAATGCTTCGCCAACCCCATAGCGCTGAAAGATACCCCGCGGCAAAGGGGCCTGAAGAGAGGCCGATATAGACTGCGGCGACGGTGATGCCGATCGCCCTGCCGCGTTCCGACAATGGAAAGACAGAGGCGATGATGGCAATCCCGGTGGTGGATATCATGGCGGCACCGGCTCCCTGCAGTATCCTTAATCCAATGACCTGCCAGATGGTGCTGGAAAGGGCAATCAAAACGGTTGACAGTGTGAAAAGCGCAATCCCGCGGACAAATATTTTTTTACGGCCGGTCATGTCTGCGATTTTGGCGACCGGAACCAGCATAACCGCCGTGGAAAGAAGATAGGCGTTAGCCACCCAGCTCAGCAGTACCGCGCCGACCGAAAATTCATAGTCAATGGCCGGCAGGATAATGTTGACACCGGACACCATGAACGGTCCCATAAACGTCGTTGCGGTAACAACAATCAACAGGGCCGATTTTGAGGTATTGACCTGCTCCATGGGATTTACAATTTAAAGATTTTACCGCTGAATTTGTAACTGCGGAAGTTTAATATGATACCCCTTGTGATGTCAAGGACACGGGCGGTGTTGCGGCGGCGCCGGTTCGTTATCGACAGGCTTCAGTCAAAGCCTATCTGACGCAACCAGGCTTCCACCAGATTCATCCCTTCTTCAAAACTCACTTCAGGTTCATATCCCAGCTCCCGGCGAGCCTTGTTGACGGAGAACCCCTGGTGCGTGCTGAACAATTCCGCCGCCATCCGGGTCAGCAGGGGACGAGTCCTGATCCGAAACGCGCCGTAAGCCTTCTCCATAGCCCAGCCGGCAAAATAAGCCAGCCGGTAAGGTACCACAACGCGCGGGCCGGGCACCCCGATAATTTCCGCCAACCGGTCCACATACTGCCGCCAGGTGACGTCCGAGCCATCGGAAGCGTTGTACGCCTGGCCCACACTGAATTCATTATCCGCGGCGCGAAGGAGTAGATCCACAACGTTGGTGACATATGTCAGTCCCGCAGGTTTTTGCCCCTTTCCGATGTGTACCATGCTCCCGCTCTTGAGTAACTCCGCAATCTCCAGAACAAATGAGGTCGAACGTGGTCCGAAGATGTTGACCGGACGCACCACCGTAATCGGCAAGCCGTGCTGATGGTAGAAAGCCCACACCAGCCGCTCTCCTTCGATTTTGGTATCACCGTACGGCCAACCCCGAAGCCGGAAAAGAGCGGTCTCATCGGCAGGGTAGTCCGGGTGCCCGTAGACGTCGGTGGTGCTGACGTGAACAAACTTGCTCACACCAGCTTCCAGAGCCGCCTCCAGGAGGTTACGAACACCAGTCACGTTGGCGGCACGAAAAGCTTCCCAGGCTCCCCAGTCAGCAGCAAGCGCGGCACAGTGATAAACACGGTCTATGCCCTGGACGGCTGTCCTCAGGGACTGGACATCATTCAGATCGCCGTAAACCAATTCCACCCCAAGGCTTTTCAGGTGGGCTTTCTCACTGGCGGGACGAACCAGCGCCCGAACTTCCTCTCCTCTTGCCGCCAGTGCTTCCACCAGGTGGCTCCCCAAAAAGCCGCTGCATCCTGTCACCAGGTTTCTCTGCATCGATCTCTCCTCCATAGAATCACATTCAATTCCTCATCCGCTCCGGGCAGACTAACAAATACGACTGCCATCAAAAACTTAAAAAGGTGTGCCTCGTCCTGAACGGTCAATATTCGCTTTTTTTATTGTATTCCATATCGGTTATTTCCAGTTTCAACCAGGTCCAATCACCGCTTTCCAATTTCCAGGTGGCGTCCAGCTTCACGGGGATCTTGATGTCATTTATCATTCGATGTTCCCGAACCGTTATGATCCATTCTCTGATTTCGGCATCATCTTCACTTCCCATATACCTTTTGGCACCGTACTTAATGAAATCTCCTTTTTCATTAAAATAAAATACACCTGACCCGGTAGTCCCTTTATATGTCATGGATGCCCTTGCGGAAAAATCGTCAATCTTTTCCCAGGTGATATATGGGCTGATCGCCGCAGAAGGAAACCAGGCCATCTCACCCAGGTATCGTTGAATGGTTCCGGTATTTATTTTTTCATTGTCGCTGCTATTGACCACCGGGAATATTGAAAAAATTTTGATAAGCATTTCGCCTTTTCCATTAACAAACTTATCTCTGCCTGCGACCTCTGCAAACCGCATCATTCGCAGATCCACTTTCCAGATAAAAGCAGGCCGATCAATCGAAAAATATTGTTCTGCGTATGCATCCGTCCATTTCTCCTGTTCCGGTTTCATTTTCATTTGGATTTGTTGCTTTAACCGGACAGTCGATATTCTTTCTCTGCCGATAAGTCCGGAATTGATTATCCATTTCTGAACCGGCGCCGGCAGGTGCGCAATCACTTCGGTGGTGATTATGGAATGGTCCGGGATCGATTCCATAGAAAATATCGCATCAATTTCATGGCTTACATTCCGGTTAAAATTGAAGTTGGAAAAGGCGGCAATGGAGATGATCAGAATGATCGCATTTGGAACAGTTCCGAATTTTGCATCCTTCCAGAAAATAATGACAAGCGCCTGTGAAACCATCAGTCCTGTGATTGCAGTGAGCCACCAGAATTCATTTTTTACTGCGTATTTAACCAAGGCGGCCGCAAACAACAGAAAAGCTAAAAACCAAATTAACCCGAGAGGTCTTGATATGGATTGAGTCAGGCCTTTTATCTCTGCGAGATTAAAAGCCTTCACAAAACCCATCAAGTGGATGAGCCCGTGAAGTCCGAGAATGATGATAACAAGTATCCTGGCCATCTCATTCAATCTGTCGAGAGCGAAGATGCGACTTCATATCTCTTTTATTTTTTCTTCACAATCGTACCACCTGCCCGATCCATGGCTGCCTTTTCAAATGATGCCTGAAAACCCGGAGAATAATTCATATACTGCGGTATCGGATATCGTAAGCCCGCAGTATGAGTCTTCTCAAGCCCTTCCATCAGGATATCAAGTTTTTCTCCCGGGCATGAAAACATGACTTCGTAATCCTGGGCTCCTCCCCAGATTCGGTCTCCATTACCCAAAGTGACATACTGCGGCTTGTTGGTTTTTATTGTTTTAACCACACCCTCATGGCAGGAACCCACTCTTCCGGCTGCGCTGAATTCCATTACGCCCCCCTCCATAAACAGATAACCCTGAACAAACCGCATTGCCTGAGCCGGCAAACAGTATATCATTACACTGTCCGGTACGATTTTAGTCCGTGTTAAGGGAGAAATAATCAGTCCTGCGAATTCATTATCCAGCGTATAAAGATGTTGCTCAAATTTTTTAGCTGTAACACCGTCCCTTGCATATAACCCTACGATGAATTCCTCAGCCCACTTTTTTTCTTCCGCCGTTGGTATCTCCCATCCATAAATTGCGCGTGCGCCTTTGCAGTTTATATCTGCCTCCGTAATGGCAATGGTCCAACCGTAGGAGCGGGCTATTTTAAAATTTTGACAGAGAAAATTCTGTAATGCCATGTCTCGGGAAGGTCTTTTATACTCGGGCTGTATTTCAGTTTCCGATTTAATCAGTTTTACTGCCAAAGGAAAGGTTGCAGGGCGTATCAGTGCTTCTATCCGCTCACCGTATTTTCTGTATCGGTCCAGTTCTGTTGTCACATATGCCTCCATTTGCGGGTGAATAAGACAACTTAGAATTGGGGGTCAAGTCTCCTCTTGACCCTTGATTACCATCGCACTTATCTTTTTAATTCTTTTTTTAAATCCGCTATCATTTTGTAGTTTTCTTTCGGTGCGTTCAATTACACTACTCACTGAACTGTGTTTGGTTAAATTGAATGTAGATCCAATCTTCTTTAAAGGCTCACCTCTCAATTTCCTCATTAGATAGATTGCTGTATTGCGGGCCTCGTTTTCCGTTCCACGTTTTACTGAAAACACCTTCTCTTCATCTATTTTATAATATCTGCATATTGTTTTTATGATGCTTTCACCATCCGGAGCAAGAACTTTTGAGTCCGGTACCTCTTTATTACGTTTTCCGGCAAAAAACACCTTTTTAACCCATTTGATAAATCCCTCACTGCCGAGAATAGACGGTAAATATTCCCTGTCAAACACATGCTGGATCTCTTGAGAATCTTCTATTGAAACAAATTGCTTATATTTCTTTATTTGCTGACCTTTGTTTGATGTCAGCATTGTTAATATAAAATCTTTATAAAGCCAATCCCTTTGTTTGGCTCTTGTGATATATCCCCTGTGACTGCTCCACTGATACTCGTCAAGATTCTCCACCATATCCGCTCTAAATGGATTTCTGTGAATGTATCTCACGAGCTGAAGAAGATAACTGTCTTGCTCGACCAGGATCGACTTATACCTGCCTTTGAATAATGTACCGTCGCTTTTATGACGAACATTATATCTCTGCGTGAATACACCATTCAAATGTCTCATGCAGCGGGCGAGATTCATCTCCGGCGTCTGAACCAAAATATGATAATGGGTGGGCATAAGACAATACGCAGATATCCGGATATTAAACATATCTGATGTCTCCTGGAGCAAATCAAAAAAACAGATATAGTCATCCCTTTCCCTAAAAAGCGTTTCCCCCCGCCTCGCTCTGTTCATAACATGATGCCAGGCATTCGGATATTCTATTCTTAATGGTCGTGACATATATTTCTGCTACCATACAAACTAATAAAGGTCAAGAGGAGACTTGACCCCCTATTTATAATAACATTAAAAGAGGCGATTTTCTGAGGCATATCGACCTAAATCAGCGGCGCGGTCTCTCCGTGTCCGCTAGATTTGTTGTGCTATTTTATAATTTCCTTCGCTATCATCTCATGCAATAAGCTGTGAAACATATAGATTTGCTGGGCTCTTTTTAACTCTTTCGGGTGAACCAATCTGAGCGATTTTGCCATGTTCATAAACGATTATTTTGTCTGAGATTGCGACTGCCTCTTCAAAATCATGAGTTACCAGAAGGGCGGGAATGCTAAAGTTATCCCTGACCTCTCGCAGAAAGCGTCTCATCTCAAGGCGAAGAGGACGGTCAAGTGCAGAGAAAGGTTCATCAAGCAAAAGCATCTTCGGCTGGCGGATTAACGCCCGTGCAAATGCAACTCGCTGTTTTTGTCCACCGGATATCTCATACGGGTATCTGTCCTCAAGCCCCGTCAGTTTAAATGCATGGATCATTTCGCGTGCTCTGTCCAGCTTTTCATTTTTGGGAAGATTTGCCGCACCATAAAAAATGTTCTGCAAAACCGTCATGTGCGGGAAAAGTGCCAGATCCTGAAATACATAGCCGAAAGGCCGCTCCTGCGGAGTAAGATTCGTACGGGTTGAACTGTCGAAGTATACGATGTTATCAAGACTCACTAGCCCCTTATCGGGCTTCATAAGACCTGCGATCAACTGGAGGGTCAAGGACTTGCCCGAACCTGAAAAGCCAAAGAGGACAGCCAGTTCGTTGCCGACCTGCCATTCTATGTCAAGGGCGAAGCCGTTGACCTTTTTTTGAAGCCTTACCTGCATCCCCATCAGATAATCCTCTTTGCGTATCTGTTCGCAATGTATATAAAGACGCCGGACATTAAGGTCATCAAGACAACCATAAAATGAGCCTTCGTCCATTCGCCGCTGCCCGCAAGGCTGTAAATCGCAATGGGCATTGTGTCCGTTCGGCCCGGCAGATTCCCTGCAAGCATGAGTGTTGCCCCGAATTCGCCCATTGCACGGGCAAATGACAGCACCGTGCCTGCAACAATACCGCGCTTTGCGAGAGGGAGGATAACCTTCAATGCAGTATCGAACTCGGAGTGCCCAAGGGTGTAAGAGGCGTTGACAAGGTTCTTGTCAACTGACTCGATGGCAGCCCTAGTGGTCTTTATAATGAGGGGCAATGCCACTACAAAGGATGCAAGGACGGCCGCATACCAGGTGAACATGATAGTCCATCCCGTCCATTCATAGAAAAGCCTGCCGATGAAGCCGTTTCTACCGAAGAGCACGATAAGATAGTAACCGGTGACTGTCGGAGGAAGAACTAAAGGCAGAGTGCAAAGCATATCAAGCAGTTCCCGGCCTCTGAAGTTTCTTCGCGCGAGAACGTAAGCGAGCGGTATCCCGAACAGCATAATGAGCATCGTCGATACAGATGCCACCTGCAATGAGAGACGCACAGAAAAAAGAACCGAGCCCTCCATGGATGTCCTATTTAAAACCGTACTTCTGTAAAATTTTCTTGCCTTCCGGCGATAGCGCCAGAGAGACGAAAGCTTTTGCGTCTGCCTCGCTCTTTGACCTCTTGACGACTGCGATAGGGCAAATAACCGGCTTATGGCTGGCTTCAGGAGCGATAGCGATGATCCTGATTTCTTTTGATCTCGTGGCCGCATCTGTAGCATACACAACACCGGCGTCAACTTCTCCGCGCACAACGTAATCGAGCACCTGCCGAACATTTTCCGTGTATATGAATTTATCCTTGAGGGAAGACAGCATCTGGTAAAACCCAAAAACCTCTTCCGCATACCGTCCAGCAGGAACGGTCTTCGGATTTCCGACGGCGATCTTCTTTATTTCCGCTGCGCTCAAGCCTTCGAAAGATTTGAGCGATATCTTTGCCCCGGCAGGAACGATCAGAACGACACTGTTGGCAGCAAAGTCGGCACGAGTCCCGGCAACAATAAGGCCCTGCTTTTCTGCGTCATCCATGTCCTTTTGCGCTGCCGATGCGAAAACATCCACCGGCGCACCGCCGGCAATCTGTTTTGTGAGGTCTCCGGATGCACCGAAATTCAGGATGCACTTTGTTCCATATTTGGAATCGTAGAGTCTGCCGATCTCCTCGAATGCATTCTTCAGGCTGATCGCTGCCGAAACGGTAATGTCGTTCGGTGACTCGGCAAATGCAATGAGCGGGACAGCCAAGCACAGCAAAACTGTAATCAAACAACGTCTGCCTAACTTTTTCATGGTATATAACCTCCCGTTTCTTAATTCGTCTCTACTTTAATGGCTGCACAACGGTTGAACTGTGCGGCGCGTTTTTTTTGCGTCCGCACCAGTGAATGGTTGGCGTCAGGATTTCGGTTCCTTTGGAAGTTGTGCGCCATGCCACACAGCAATAATCCAGACGATATTGTCCTTTACTTTATAAAAGAATCGGTATGGTGACACAATCACTTCTCGGTATGGAAGTTCCGGGAACTCCGGTATAACTCTTCCCGACTCTGGAAACTCTTCGAGCCTTCGCAAAATTGTTTCAGCTTTGTTTCGAAAGTTTACGGCTGCTGACGGTTTATCCCTTCGAATGTATGCTAATGCCGATAAAAATTGATTACGGGCAGAAGGGGTAAATTGGACCTTCATTATGATTCCGTTGCCAAAAGGGTGTCAGCTTCAGCAAGGACGGTATTCAGATCATATCCTTCACCTAATTCGATTTCTCTATCTCCTTTGGCTAAAAGCCGTAGGAGTTCCTTTTCATGTTCAGATTTTTCATAGGCTTCAACACCAATCATTACAGCTGCTGCTCGCCCTCTTTGAGTAATAATAAGCGGCTCGTTGTTTTTGTTTAATTGTTTTAGCAACTTGGCAGCATCCTGTCTTAAATCACTAACAGGAATTATATTCGATAATTTGCTCATAGCGCACCTCCTATCGTTTCTTTAGACGTATCATTAAACGTACCATTAAGCAAGCATTTAATAAGACATCCCGTAATAAGACGAATGCGCCAACCATTGATTATCAGGTCAAGTTTTCCCTGATATTAGTGGGATTTTCATGCACTTTTTCCCTGACAAGTTGATATTGAGGGGGTTTTCGGGCACTTTTCCCCTGATAATAAAGGAATCATTTTATTCAAATGATATTTTGACAAACCGAATCATTTGAGATTTTATACAGCAGGTGACGACATAAAAAATCCATATCGATCAGAATCGATTTTGAAATCTGTTCTCTCAACAAAAAACCGTGGGAGGTTATTTAATGATCGGATTCAAAATGGACGAAATCATGACCGGAACCCATCGGTTTGTCGGACAGGCCGGCCCGGAAGGAGAGCATCCCCTTCATTACAATTTGACATGGGGAAACAAAAGCCTGCTTAATTTCCTGAATCCGTTCTCAACGGAATATTCATTGAGCCAGGCAAAGGGATTCGTTACGGTTGGCGGCCTGGTGGATAAGGCTGACTGCACGGGCACCCTTCGACTGCTTTATTTTACGGAACGTAAAATCCGGTATGAATTTTCATTCCAGGATGATCAGGGAAAAACCTATCACTATCTGGGCGAAAAACGAAATTTATGGCCATGGAATCTCTATAAGACCCATGTAACCTGCTACGGGACCATCACGGATATCAAAGCTGATCAGGTGATATCCGAATCGGTGGTATACTTCCCTTACAGAGAGTTGCTGCCATTTTTATTATCTTTCCGTTTAAAATGGGGGTAATGGCTTCATATCAAGATTATATTTTCACGCAAAGCCGCGAAACTCGCAAAGTTTAACTATTATTTTTCTTAGCGCCTCTGCGCCTCTGCGAGAGAATTTTTTTAATGGCTGTTTAAAAAGCAAGATGTCACGCGAAGCCGCGAAGCTCGCAAAGTTTAACTATTATTTTTCTTAGCGTCTCAGCGTGAAAATAAATAAAACGATGAAATTCAAAACCCTCAGCAAAAAAGATGCTCAAATCCTCACCGCAATGGCCAGTGGGATTATCCCCAGAGGCGGGAGCAGTTTTGAACTTGGCGCAGCGGATCTCGAGGACCAGTGGCTGCCGAGGACAGACAACCTGCTTTCCCGGATGCCGGCTGTGTCTCGAATGGCCATGAAGTTCACGGCAAGAATCCTGAACTATTTGTGGCCGGTAATTTATTTGCGTAAGGCAACGGCCATGACATTACTGTCTGAAAAAGAGCGAACGCTGCTTTTTCAAAAAATCGAAGCTTCCAGTTTCTCGGGCACGGCATTTCTACTCCCGATAAAAGCCATTGTATTTCCCGCGTTCTATGGACTTTCCGAGGTGAAGGAAGCTATTGGATACAAGGAAAGATTTCCTGTTTCCGATGACTTTGAGGGTGTCAAAGATTGATGGCTCCGTAGTAATGGCTTCGCAAAAAGCCCAATTTCTGTGTTGCGCTGAATCCTGAGATCATTCAACGTACGACAAGTACGCCTCTCTCCTCAGGCTTTGCGCGCCTTGAACTTGAACTTTTTTCTTTGCCATTACAGGTTCTACGGTCTATTACCTATTCGGCATCAACATATTACGCAAAGCTTTATAATTAAATTTTCTTTCTTAGCGTCTTGGCGCCTCTGCGTGAAAATGTAGTTTTTGGTTTATAGGATGGATTTTAAAAGCAAGAGGGAACGCGAAGCCCCAAAGATCGAAACGTTTATTATTGTTTCTCTTAGCGCCTTAGCGCCTCTGCGTGAAAAAGTAGTTTTTGGCTTATAGGATGGATTTTTAAAAGCAAGATGTCACGCGAAGTCGCAAAGACGCTAAGGTACTTCTGGTTATGATCAAGTAATATTCTCTTGATATTTTTTGGCTTGAGTTGAAGAGAGTTCAACGTTTTTATTTTATTATTTTCCGCTCTTTTCGGCGGAAAATAATAATCAGTAAGCTTATGGGTAGTTTGTTAGTATCGCGGAGCGATTAACTATTTTTTTCTTTGCGGCCTTGCGACTTTGCGTGAGCGTAGAGTTTTAGGTGAGTCATGATAACGGAATTTAAAGACATACAAGACCATATTTCCGAAAAGGCGGATGTCTGCGTGATCGGAACCGGTGCAGGCGGCGCTGCTGTCGCAAAAGAGCTTGCGGAAAAAGGGCTTGATGTGGTGGTGCTGGAAGAAGGGAGCTGGTTCACCCGGAAAAACTACAATCAGGATGCCTCTGACATGATGGCCATGATGTGGCGTGACAGCGGAGCAACCATCGCACTTGGGCTGCCTCCCGCATCCATCACCCTGGGCAAGGGAATCGGGGGCACCACCCTGATTAACTCGGCAACCTGCTTTAGAACACCAAAAAAGATAATTGAAAAATGGAACCGGAAATATGACTGTGAAGGGCTGACTTATGAAGAACTGATCCCCTATTTTGAAAAAGTGGAACAGGAGATCTCTGTAACGGAACTTACCGAAGACCTTCTGGGAAATGCTTATCGGATCGTAAAACGGGGCGCAAAAGCCTTGGGTATGGAAGCAAGGCCGCTGAAGCATAATGTGAAAAACTGCGAAGGCTCGGGGATCTGCCAGTTCGGATGCATCAAGAACGCAAAGCAGTCTGCCGATATCTCCTATATGCCAAAAGCCGATGACGCGGGTGCGAGGATTTACGCCAACTGCCGGGCAACAAAACTTGCGGTTGAAAGCGGTACGGTGAGAGGTGTAACAGGAAGGGTCATCGATCCGGCCACCGGAAAAAGCCATTACAGCATAGACATAAAAATAAAGGTGGTATGTCTTGCAATGGGAGCGATGATCACTCCGGCATTTTTGCTGGCGCAACGGCTTGCCAACACCTCCGGGCAGGTCGGTAAAGGCCTTACCATTCATCCCTGCGGAAGGGTTGTGGCCAAGATGGAAGAGATCGTTGATGCCCACCACGGGGTTTCCCAGGGAGGTCTGATTGACGCCTTTACAGACCAAGGGATCATGCTCGAGGGGATTTTTATGCCGCCTGGGATCATGAACATGGCACTGCCCGGAGTTGGAGAGGCGCACAAGGTTATCGCAAAACATTACCGGAATCTGGCGGCATTCGGAATTATGGTTTCCGATTCTACAAGAGGAAGGGTGTTCCCTTCTCTGCTGCCCGGATTTGCGTTCACGGCCTGGTATTCCATCAACCGGAAGGACACGGAAAAAATCAAGAAAGGGGTTGAAATCCTGGCGGACATTTTTTTTGCCGCAGGTGCAAAAAAGGTGTTCACCGGGTGCTCGAAGATGCCGACGCTGAATTCAAAAAAGGGACTGGAACGCTTCAAAGCCCTCAAGGTCAGGCCATGGCATTTTGAGGTTGCGGGCTTTCATCCCCTGGGGACATGCCGGATGGGAAACAATCCGCGGAATTCAGTGATCAATCTGAATCTGGAATGCCATGACATCAAGGGACTGTTTATCCCGGATGGAAGCCCCTTTCCCACTTCACTTGGCGTGAATCCGCAGGTCACGATTATGGCGTTCGCAAGCAGAGCGGCGGATTTTATCGAAAAAAGGATTTAGCCGGCTGAAGCGGCATCAATCTCTATACCAATTTTATCAGGGATAACAGAACACCTGCATTTCAGATTCCTCACGATAGGGTATTGGAAATGCCGTATGATTTGCGATACTCTTCGGGACAAGATGCAAAGGAGAAGTATAATGGATCTTACATTAAAAGAAGAAAAACTTTTCTATGATCAGGTAAAGAAGCTATCAGAAAATACGATAAGAGGTATAGCGGCATCTTTAATCAACGCAAGCATCATGGTCGCAGTGTTATGGGGAGTAGTCAACAAAAACAGCCTGCTTTTATGGATTTCGGGAATAATTTTAATAAGCTTCCTGCACATATGTTTACAAAAAAACTTCAAAAAAGTTGAAACAACTACCAAGCTAATAAATCGATGGAAAAATTTCTTTCTTGTGATTCTTGCGGTTACAGGTTTGCTCTGGGGCTCGGCCGCTATCATCCTTTTTCCTGTTGATTCAATAAGCCATCAAGCATTCATAGCCTTTGTTATCGGGGGCATGGTCGCTGGATCAGTTGGTGTGTTTTCTGTCATGTTAAGTGCTTTTCTTGTTTTCAGCATACCGGCATTTTTCCCCATAATCGTAAAATTTTATCTCATTGGGGGGCAGATCCATTTTGCCATGGGAACCATGGTTTCTCTTTTTTGGCTGATTATGCTCATGACGGCAAAAGGACTTAATCGAGATATCCTGAACTACTTTTCGCTAAAATATGAAAACATTGACCTCATCTCAGAGCTTAAAACAGAGGTTAACGTAAGAAAAAAAGTGGAATCTGATTTAAAAACAAAAAACATAGAGATAGAGAAGATTGTTGATAAACGTACATCAGAGATTCAGGAAACCAATAAAAAATTAACTGGAGAGATTGAAGAACGTCGGATTATTGCGGATGCGCTGCAAAAAAGTGAAGAAAAATATCGGGACCTGGTGGAAGATATCAACGATGTAATTTATTCAACAGACGAAAATGGAATCATCACGTATATAAGCCCGACTGTTACATCTTCACTTGGATACGATCCTCAAGAGATTATCGGGAAAACCTTTTCCGATTATGTCCATAAAGACGACCTGGACTATTTATTCGAGAGGTTTCAGCAAATCCTGGCCGGAAATTTAAGCCCGGGAGAATATCGTCTCCGATCTAAAATGAATGATTACCATTGGATTCAGGCTTCCAGCCGTCCTATTATGAAAAACGGTCACTTCGCTGGTTTAAGAGGATCATTCACAGATATTTCCGAAAAGAAAAATTTAGAAGAGCGGCTTCGCCAATCACTTAAAATGGAAGCCATCGGAACACTTGCAGGGGGAATAGCGCATGAGTTCAACAATGTTTTAGCGATCATTATAGGAAATTCGGAACTTGCCCTTCATGATATTCCCGATTCGAATCCATCAAAAATATTTCTGGAAGAAATTTTAACGGCATCCTTCAGGGCGAAAGAAGTGGTGAGAGAGATATTAAGTTTCGCCCGCCAGTCCAAACCTGAACACAAACCCATCAATATCGCCGAAAACATTAAGGGTGAGCTTAAATTATTAAGAGCCTCTATCCCTTCCACAATCGAAATGCGATTAAACATAGCAGACAAAACCGGTACTGTTTTGGGCGATCCAACCCAAATCAACCAGGTACTGATGAATCTTTGCACCAATTCAGTGGATTCGATGTCTGAAGATGGCGGGATTCTGGAAATTTCGCTGGAGGATGCTAAAGTAAGTTCCGGTGACAAGATGATTGATTCTGACCTGGCAGATGGCAACTATGCCAAGTTGACCATCCGTGACACCGGGCATGGAATTGATGCTGAAGATATCCATCGAATATTTGATCCGTATTATACTACGAAAGAGGTGGGAAAAGGCACGGGTATGGGCCTTGCGGTCGTTCATGGAATCGTGAAGGCGCATGGCGGGGGAATAAGGGTGAGCAGCCGATTGAACAGGGGAACAATTTTTGAGATCTTTTTCCCTAAGAATCCTGATTCGATAGAGCCTGAAACCAAAATCGACAAAGAGACTCCGAAAGGCACGGAGAGGATCCTCTTTGTCGATGATGAAGAAGCCATCGTTAACGTAAATAAGCAGCAACTTGAGCGGTTAGGATATCAGGTTGAGTTTACGACGAACCCATTGAAGGCGCTTGAACTGTTCAGGTCTCATCCGGACAGATATAACCTGATTATTACAGACATGACAATGCCTCAAATCACGGGTGACAAGCTTGCAGAAAAGTTAATGAAAATAAGGCCTGACATACCGGTTATCTTATGCACCGGATATAGTGAGAAAATGACCCAGGAGAGCGTAAAAAAAATCGGCATTCGAAAATTGATCGAAAAACCGATCGACAGGAGTGAACTGGCAATGGCAATCAGGAGCGCCTTAGAGGAATCGCAATAAGTGTGATCTGAAGCTGCAAGCCCTCATCCCGGTCTCCGGTATTATACCATGAAAGCCGCGGAAACAATGCGCATGGCCATATCAAACCTGGTTGCCCCTGCCGGCCATCCGGAACCCTCCTGATGACGGTTTCCTACTCTTTTAACCTGCATTCCAGATCCCATTCCGGGCAGGCTGTTTTCATATCGGCATTATACTTTTCCATGCATTCGCCGCATTCCAATTCAACATTCGGAACATCTCCATATCTCTCCATCATTTCTTCGTGAGAGAGGTTCGAAACCGCACTGCACCCACATTGTGGGCATGATGTTTTAATCCGATACTTTTCTCTTGTCATCCCTGCACCTCGTTTCATAGGTTAAAAACCGGGGGAAAATCATATTTTTCAGCCTTCAATGATCTGAACATCTACAGGTGTCTCTTGAATACAGTCATTTTACATGCATATCCTGTTTTGTTCAACCAGTAACTTTTTCGTGTCATCAGTCAAGTTTCCAACAACCATGCTGAAATGATTAACATACCGGAAAAATTAGCCAAGTTTCTCCGGAGAAGGGGCAAAGACGGCCTTTACCAGCAGTTCAATCACTTCATTGATTTCAGCCGTCTTGTCGATCGATGCGCCCTGCTCCAGAAAAAGCCAGCGGAGCGCCAGGTGGCTGAAGGAGCCGATAAATAAATTCTTGAATATACGATTGCTCACAGAAGAACGAATCCAGCCTTCTCTCTTTCCCTGATCTAAAATAGTATCCAGCGTCGTCATATACTTTTGAAAATCCGCATATGCGGGCGATTGATAAAATCGACGATTAAAAATTCCATTCAGGATAAAGGTTTTTGCAAAAGAAGGCTGGTTCAGATAAATCGAAAAATGATAGCGAATAAACCGTTTCAGTTTTCGTAAAGGGGTTTTAATCTCGAAGAGCTCATCCAGTGAATCGATATGTTGACCAAACCGGTACTGAAAAACAGAGTTCAGCAGGTCTTCTTTGTTTTTAAAGTAATCATATAAGGTTCCTTCCGCCACGTTTGCGGTGCCCGATATTTCCGACATGGTCGCTTTGTCATATCCTTTTTTCGCAAACATGGTCTCCGCCGCTTCCAGTATCCGTGTTGATTTTCCACTCATTTTACAAGGCTGAATTGTCAGGATGGGGAGCAGCAGATCAAGAATTTTATCCAGATCCTCCTGTGCCTGTTTATTGCTGTGTCCGGTAAAAAACATGATATTTTCAATATCGATCAGCCCTAATATCATAGCACGGAAGACAAAAACATGCAGATTCTCCGGAAACAATCTTTCACGCACGCCATCTTCAAGGATCTCTCTCAATATGCGTGTCCACTGGCGGAAATAGTCAAACACTTCATGCTGGAAAAAAATTTTTTTGGAACGGCATTCGAATATTGTAAAATTGGCATACTGGGGATTGGTATCGTGATAAAAAAGCTGGAACCATATAAATTTGCGCAGCCGGCTGATAGGATCCCGAATTCCCTGAAGCTGCTGCCGAAGTTCCCGGAGTCCGATTTTCAGGTGTTCACCAGCAGCATAGCATAACAGATCCTCCTTGTTTTTAAAGTGATGATATATAACCGAGTCGGAGATCTCCGATGCAGAGGCGATCTCCGCCATCGTAGAGTCTTTACCCTTCTGAGACATAATTTTCACAGCATTATCAAGTATGCGCTGCTTTTTAAGAGATACGGTCATGGTTTCCCTGTAACAATTGTACCTTACGAAGATCTCTATCCAAAAGGGAGCGTTTCAAAGGCCAAGGATGGTGATTTCAAGCATATAATAAATCAAATATTATTTCAATGCAATTCAAATTTGAGCAATATTCTAAGTAGCCTGAACCAATCCTATCGCCTGATATTGTAAAAATATTTTATAACTATTTAATTTTTTATGCATTTAAAAAAACTTGACGAACCCCTATACTTTTGAGAAGATAGAATGTCATTCACATGGCCTCGTTGGCTGTTTTTGCCGGCCGGCGATCACAAATAATCGTAAAACCTGGAAAATCCAGATATGATTTTCCCCGGCCTTATATATACGATATACTATATCGATACAGTGTGATGGAGGTATCCCCATGATGACCGCAGAACAGTATGAAGAGAGTTTGCGTAAATTAAACCTGGTTGTCTATATGTTCGGAAAAAAAATAGACAACCCCGTGGACCATCCAATCATTCGTCCATCCATGAATGCGGTTGCCAAAACCTATGAAATGGCTCTTGTTCCGGAGTTCGAAGATATCATGACGGCCACCTCCCATATAACCGGGAAAAAAATCAACCGATTCACCCATATCCATCAGAACAAAGAGGATCTGATAAAAAAAACCAAGATGGGAAGATTGATGGGAGCGCAAACCGGCTGCTGTTTCCAGCGATGTGTCGGCATGGATGCCTTAAACGCTCTCTCGATCGTTACGTATGATATGGATGCCAGATATAAGAGCACCTATAATAAAAAATTTCTGGAGTATCTGACTTATGTGCAGGAAAATGACCTGATCTGTGACGGCGCGATGACCGATCCAAAAGGAGACCGGTCGCTGCCGCCTCACAAACAGCCTGATCCGGACAATTACCTGCATGTCGTCCAGGAAAAAAAGGATGGTATCATCGTTCGAGGAGCCAAAGCACATCAGACCGGCGCCGTGAACTCCCATGAGATTATCGTCATGCCGACCATTGCCTTGCGCGAAGAGGACAAAGACTATGCTGTCTCCTTTGCGCTGCCTAGCGATGCTCCGGGTATCCTTTATATCATGGGCCGTCAATCATGCGACACTCGAAAACTTGAAAACAACCCAATGGATATCGGAAATCAAACTTTCGGCGGGCATGAGGCGCTGGTTGTTTTTGAAGATGTATTCGTCCCCTGGAATCGCCTTTTCATGTACAAAGAATACGACTTTTCAGGACCGCTGGTCGAGAAGTTCGCCTCCTACCATCGCCAGAGTTATGCGTGCAAGGTAGGTGTAGGGGATGTCCTGATCGGCGCGGCTCAGACAATTGCGGAGTACAATGGTGTTCATAACGCGTCTCACATCAAAGATAAAATTATCGAGATGAACCACCTGAATGAGACTCTTTTCTGCGGATCACTTTCATGCGCTTCGGAAGGGCATCAGGAACCCAGCGGCACTTATTGTGTAAATACCCTCCTGGCCAACGTTTCCAAACAAAATGTCACACGGTTTCCTTATGAAATTTCGCGGCTGGCCCAGGACATTGCCGGAGGCCTGTTGGTTACCCTCCCCTCAGAGGCCGACTTCAGATCATCTGAAATCGGAAAATGGATGAGGAAATATTATAAAGGGAAAGGCGATGTCTCTACTGAAAATCGCATGCGCATTCTCAGACTGATTGAAAATCTGACGCTGGGAACCGCTGCGGTTGGCTACCTGACCGAATCCATGCACGGTGCGGGTTCACCTCAAGCGCAACGAATCATGATTTCCCGACAGGCAAACATCAAACAAAAACAGAAACAGGCCAAGAAACTATGCGGCATAAAGGATGACTTTGAATAGAACCTGTCTCAAAAATCCTTTCCCGACAAATTCTGCTGAAAAGGAGAGATTGATGAATTCCAAGTACCTGGATCTGGCTGTAAACGAAAGAGTAGGAACCGTTCTGATCAACCGGCCGGAAAAACGGAACGCGTTATCACCGGATGTTCTGGAAGAGATTCAAACGCTTTTCACTTCTCTGAGTAGCCGCGAAGATATTCACGTTATTGTCTTAACCGGAGGTGAAAAACTTTTTTCAGCCGGTTTTGATCTCAATTTTATCCGCACACTTGAAAAAGGATCGAACGAAACATTTACCCGTCTGTTTCACGAAGCATACCGTTCAATCATGTTCTGCAACCAGCCGGTGATTGCCGCTGTCGGAGGACCGGCAATCGCAGGTGGATTCGATCTGACGCTCATGTGTGATATACGCTATGCATCCAAACGAGCAAAATTCGGGCAGCGTGAAATCGCACTCTCGCTGACACCGATCATGGACCCGCTTTGGCGCATCATCGGCCTTGGAAGAGCAAAGGAAGTCGCCTTGACAGGAAGAATCTACGATGCGCAAGAAGCTGAAAAAATGGGATATGTCAGCCAGGTGTTTCCGGATGATGCGCTGCTGACTTCCGTAATGGCGATTGCAAAAACAATGGCCGGATATGACAGGCGATGCCTGATTGAAACAAAACAATTATCTCATGCCATTTTAAACCATGATATGAATGGTGCCATGAAAGTCCAGGAATGGCTGTTCCGGACATATATCGGATCGGAAGACAACCATAAAAGAGTTGATGCATTACTGACTGAATTAAAAAAGAAATAAAAATAGAAGGCTGCCGATTACCGGCAGGAAATGCTTTTTTACATTTATTGATGCCCTGTCGACTTTAAAAGTGCTCTGAAACGCTGAATCGATGCATCACCCCGCTGCATCGGATACAAGCTTCTGCGAGACTCCATTTCTGCGCCGGATAACAACCTTATTGTTCACTGACTGAGGGCGGGGCTGTTCGATCACTTCCATCTCCTTGTTACTCTCTTCAAAAAGGCTTTTCAGTTTCGCTTCCAGCTGCTTCATTTTTTCAGGTTCCATACTTTGCTCCTTAATCATCTCTACAATCGATATTTCATTGCCAAACAGTTCCCATTTAAAGAGATAACCGGTACCATGCACCGCTGCCGGCAACGCTCAACAGTCGGTTAAAATTTGTTATGGTTGGTAATCAAACTGGATAGCCATGTCCGCATGGTTAAACAGTTCAGCAATATAAATGCCATAGGGCAGGCATTCGCATAAACAAACGTTTCTATTTTAATATCAAATGGTTACTAAAGGCAAACATGAAAAACAATGGTCAGGAATTGTTTAGGTTTGAAACAGTTTCGTTCAGATAGGAAAAAACCGTATCAAAATGATCCGCCTGCAAAAAACCGTTCGCTCTTAAAAAATAGATTCATATCCCTATATCAAATTTACGATTCTTACAATATCCGAAACATCCTCTTTTAAAATTCTGCGCCCCTGTTCCGCGCTTCGATCTTTTATCATTTTGACAATGGCCGGAAGATGTTCTTTATCATACAGGATGTTATTCGAATCCAGAAACTTTGCCACAAGGTGTTTTCCGCACAATACATTCAGAAGGCATTCTTCATTCTTTCCCAGACCATACGAACCGGTTCCATGGGTTCCAGCAACATGCGTATGGTTGGAATTGCCAAAAAACGGGGTGTTGTAATCAAGAAGTCCGATTCCTGTTTTTTCACTGACCAGCCGGTCCACAAACTCATAATACTCTCGGAATTTTTTAATATTTTCGGTTTTGAGGTTTATCCGGTACCCCTGTTTTTTTAAAACACTGCCTGCAAGGAAAATGTCACCGATCCCGTTTCTCTCTCCGATTCCAAGCACACTCACTTCTATCAAGGACGCTCCCGCGACCGCTCCAATAACCGTATTTGCTGTCGCCATGCCCATATCATTATGGCAGTGGACACCAATTCTTGTTCTACTGTTTTTTAAAGAAGAAACAATATCGCGAATCCTTTCATACAAAAGATTGGGAGCCATGATCCCGGATGTGTCCGGCAGCGTGAGAAAGTCGATACACATCTCATGGGCTAAAAATGCTGCGGTCTCTTTAAGCAAATCCGGATCCGTCATACCAATATCCAGAATACTGACAGCAATACAGGGGTCATTGATCTTTGAACGCGCATACCGGATAACTTTTTCCAGAGATTTCATGGACTCCTCAAAGCGATCACGATTCAAGCAGCCTCTTTTCAAAACCGAATGCATATGAACCTCAACAGTGCCTGTTTCAGCGATCTGATCAACATCCTTCTCGATAGCGCGTCCAAGACCTGCAATGCGAATCGTGTAATTTCGTTTGCACGCTTCATTCTTTAACCGTTTTAGCGCGCTCTTCTCGCTCTCATGCGCAGAAGGATATGCCGCCTGGGATATATCAACTCCCAGCGCTTCCTGGAATTCGAGAATTTTCAGTCGTTCTTTAACTGTAAATACAAGACCGCGATACTGCATTCCCTCACGGATCGTCTGATCACAGACAAGAATTTCAGAACGTTTCATCGTCTTTTTAAGATCTCTCCTTCATGTTTCCGGAAAACGTTACCGTAAAGTTTTTAAAGGTTCAGGCTGATCACCTGGCTGCAGCCACTCACAGTTTTTCGAATTAAAATCTGTTAAGTGATCCAATTTCCATGATGCTTCCGATAACGGAATGATCCTGAAAAGAGCAAATGGAGTTTCAGCCGGATCCTCACTCTTTACAAAACAAAATTTTAATATTATCATAATGGTCAGGGCATTATCGATATCGAATCTCACTTCGGCCTGTTTTCGGGGTAAAGTGTGCCGCTTTCCGGTTTTCATGTTGTTCCCAGACACCGTGTTTCGGGATCGCTTCAGAAAAAAGCTGTATCACAAAATCTGTTGTCCCGGGAAAATTTTTTTAAACCTTTTTGCACTTTTTACTGAACCCGCTATGGAAGACGTACCAAAATTGAACATGAATTTTTATATAGTCATTGAAAGCCCATTTGGCTCTGCGGGGTTTGTCTATCAAAAAAACCCTTTTAAAATCATTAGAACCATTTTGCCCTGTCCTGACCTGGAAACGCTTTTAACTTCCATCGGAAAAAGCAACCGCGAACCGCCCAACCGGTATACCACTGCTGGAAAAGTGGCCGGCCTGATGCAAAATTATTTTCACGGAATTCCGATTACACCTCCATGGGAACTTATGAAGATGGAACCGCTTACAGAGCTCCAAGTGTCAGTTCTCCATAAAACAGCCGATATTCCATTCGGTCATCAAAAATCCTACAAAGAGGTCGCCTCCATGATCGGCCGTCCCAAAGCGTTCCGTTTTGTCGGGACAACTCTTTCCAAAAATCCTTTCCCCATCATAGTACCATGTCACCGCGTAATAAAAAACAATGGATCATATGGCAAATTCGGCGGAGGCAGTGAGATGAAAAAAAAGCTGATCACGTTTGAAACCGCTTGCAAAGCACTGGTGTAACGCAACCAGATCCTGCACATGGAGAGATTTCACATCCTATTCCATTACCCCGGTTGTCTTATAAAAAATCAAAACCAATAAAAAACGGGCATCACATCGAACCGCCCGTCAGATTATCTGCAGCCATCTCTTTTAGAGACGGCATCTATACTGTTTGTCATACATGTTGCAATTGAAGCCAGAGATTCAATTGCTGTCGTTCATAAAAAACCTCACAATCGCAAACAAATCTTTTAGTTTAAAAGGCTTGGCAAGAAATCCGTCTGCTCCGAGATCTGAAGCTGAATCTTCATTCAAGGGGTTTCCCGACATGATAATGCAAATTTTTTCCGGGAATACTTCCTTTATTTTTTTTAAAAGCTCGAAGCCTGACATTCCAGGCAGTTCAACATCTGAAATCACAACATGAAAATCCGTAAACTCTTTCATGTAATTCCATGCCGCTATTCCGTCCTCAAAAGTTTTGACCTCGCGATCCACACAATACGTCAGGGCATTTTTCATAAAAGAACGTATGGCTTTTTCGTCTTCGACAACAATAATTTTCGTGTTCGGCATTATCGTGTCACCCCGACCGCAGATGAAAGATTAAAGGCCGCTTAAATATGGCCCTGCGGGATAGCTCCCGAGAATCTGAAGGCTATGACATCTTTCCGAAAGTTCTTTTTTCAACTCGTCATACTGTGCACCGGACAGATCACATTCAAGATCTGCAAAGAAAACATATTTCCACTTCTCGGAACGAAGTGGTCTGGATTCCAGTTTTTTCATGTTTATTCCGCGTCTGGCCAGAACCGTTAATACGCCGACAAGCGCTCCTGACTTGTCCGGTAATGTAAACAGAAGAGATGTTTTGTCCTGATGCCCTCCTTCCGGAGGTATGGAGCCGATTATCATAAATCGAGTCCAATTGTCCGGGAGGTCTTCTATCTGGCGATATAAGACATTCAACCCGAGCATTTCCCCAAGCCTTTCATGTCCTATCGCCGCGCTTCCCTTTTCTTTGATTACTTTCCTGGCTGCCGACGATGTGCTTTCAGCAGGTACAATCGTTGCTTCAGGAAGGTGCGATCTCAACCACCCGGAACATTGCTCCAATGCCTGAGGATGAGAGTATACCGTGCTAACGCCGATAACCGAATTCTCTAAACTTAACAACGAATGGCTGATTTTACAAAACACTTCCGCCTGTATATAGACATCATAGGCCAAGAACATATCAAGGCTCTGGCCGACACTGCCTTGAAGTGAATTTTCCAGTGGAATAATACCGAGTTCCGCATCACGGCTCGCGACGGCATGAAATACGTCTTTCAAGCATTTACAGGGTTTCATATCCGCGCTGTGCCCGAGGTATTCAATGCCGACAAAAAAAGAAAAAGTTCCCTCCGGGCCCAGATATACCACTTTCTGAGGTTGTTGAAGTTTTCGAGAAGAAGACAGTATCTCCCTGTAAATCGCTCTCAGATGATCATCAGGAAGGATCCCCGGATTATTATCGATGAGATGATTGAGTACTTCTTTTTCACGAAAAGGCTTGAAAACCGTATCCTTCGAAGCTGATTTGATCACCCCTACTTCCTTGCAAAGGCCTGCCCGCTGATTCAGAAGTTCAAGAATCTTTTTATCGATTTTGTCAATTCCGGTACGAATCGTAAAAAGCCGCTTCTGGTCAGGGCCGTTATCTCCGGCATCTCTGTCAATCAATGCTTCCTTGAAAGCCTTTTCTGTTTTCTTTTTCCCCATGAAAAATTTCCCGTATTGATTTCCGAATCCAGGAATCGCAAATTGTTAATGTTTCGCCGCTCCCTTCAAATAAGGGAAGTCTTTCATCAAGTCAATAAGTATATAAAGCCATATTACCCGGGCTTTATGATCCGAGCGGTTCTATCTTTCAAGTAACTCCATGGCCTGCTCAACTTCCCAGTTTTCATGAACGATACCATGAAGTGCCCGGACGAGAAGGCTCGGATCTTCAGACTGAAAAATATTTCTTCCGACAGAAAGTCCCGAACCGCCCGCTTGTATGGAGTCATAAACCATCTGGACAATATCTCTCAGGCTCTCCATCTTGGGACCACCGGCAATGACTACAGGAATACAGCAGCTTTCAACAACCTTGCTGAAAGATTCCCTATCCCCTGTATAAGGGACCTTAACAACATCCGCACCCAGCTCTTCTCCAAGACGTGCGCAATGTTTTACAACTTCAGGGCTAAATCCATCCTTGATTTTAGGACCTCTTGCATAAACCATTGCCAGAACAGGCATCCCCCAGTTATTTGCCCGGGTAGAAATTTGCCCAAGTTCATTCAGCATATTGCGTTCGGTTTCATCCCCGAGATTTACATGGACCGATACGGCATCCGCACCCAGTCGAATCGCATCCTCCACCTCGCCTACAAGGGTTTTGGCATTGGGAAACGGAGACAGGTCCGTACTTGCCGAGAGATGAATAATCAGCCCTATATCACGACCATGTCCACGGTGTGAACGGCGAGGCAGCCCTTTGTGCATCAGCACGGCATTTGCGCCCCCTTCTGCGACCTTATTTATCGTGTCCCTCAGGTCAACAACTCCGAAAATCGGTCCAACGCTGACGCCATGATCCAGTGGAACAATAATTGTTTTCTTCGTATTTCGGTCGAATATTCTCTCCAGCCTGACCATTTTTCCAAGATGCATACTTCCTCCTGAATGCAGAAAAAAATTTTCACCGCATCCTTAAAATAGATGATGTTTGAACTAAAAAAGCCGCAAGCTTTTGCTTGCGGCCCTTAAAAATGTCTCTTTTTTTTGATGGTCAATCTCCTCCATCCAGGCCGCAGTTCCAACTAAAAAAGCTGAAATATTCAAAACAGGTAGCCTGCAATTTTTTCCCTCTGGAGTTCATCATTATGGGTATCCAATTAACAGATGTTTTCATGCTTGTCAAGAAGCCGACCTCCATTAACATATCCGGTATAATAAATATTGCACGTCATATAAAACTGTGATAACTCAAAATGTTATGAAACAGTATGTTATTGATGAACTCAGATTTAAAGACTATGAAAAAATCAAAGACTACTTTGATCAACATTTTGATGCTTCAGAAATAGGCGGCATTTATTGGGTACATCTTGATCAGGAAATACTTACCGAAACGCAAATCTCGCACAGTGAATGCAAACCTTTTTATTTTGCGATCGAGCTTGAACCGGAAAAAATCTCCTGTGAATTTCTCGTAAGGTCCGGAAACAAGATTCGGTGCAGTTGCATAAACTACGCAACTGAAATGCAGCGGACCTGGTTTATCCGTTTGATAGACTCTATTCTTGAAAAACTGGAAATCCGCGCATAGCCTTCCTGATTATTCAATGCCTGTATTTCAGCATCACCAGGGCTTCCATTTTTTGCTTAATTTTTCAGCAAACCGCAGGAACCTTTTAAAAAAAATATCTGTTTCTCTAAAATCACGACCGGATACCTTTCCGGATTAAAAGAGACGAAATAAGGACAACCGGCTTATGCTTAAAATTATTCCCCTTGGCGGATTGGGAGAAATCGGCCTGAACATGATGGTTTTTGAATACCAGGATACGATATTTGTGATCGATGCCGGGCTGATGTTTCCGGAAGATTATATGCTCGGTATTGATATCGTTATTCCCGACATGACGTATCTTAAAAAGAAAAAGGCAAACGTAACCGGTATTGTTATCACACATGCCCATGAAGATCATATAGGGGCCCTTCCCTACCTGCTCAAGGATATCAATGCGCCGGTTTTCGGAACGGCATACACTCTCGGCGTAATACGACATAAACTGGAAGAACATGGTATCCTTGCTTCAACGCAACTTCATGAGATATCACCAAACGAACAACTTAAGATAGGCCCGTTTGAACTTAGTTTCATCCGGGTCAGTCACAGCGTTATCGACGGTGTTGGAATTGCCATTAAAACCCCTTACGGTCTGATTTTGCATACTGGAGATTTCAAACTCAACCATAATCCGGTTGACGGCATGGTAACCAATGTCAACAAATTTGCAAAATGCGGTGAAGAAGGGGTGCTTGCCCTGCTGTCGGATTCAACCAATGTTGAAAAAGAAGGATATACGGTTTCCGATCAAAGCGTCGGCGAGACTCTTGAAACCATAATCATGAACAGCGGCGGCAGGGTAATCGTCGCTCTTTTTGCCTCAAATGTCGCCAGGATCCAACAGATTATCGATATCGCACACAAAAAAGGAAGCAAGTTGATTTTTAACGGCCGAAGCATCGAGCTTACGGTTGAAATAGCAAAATCTCTCGGGCACATCCATATCCCTGATTCGATGGAGATCCATATTGATGAGATTAAACATTATCCGGATCATGAAATTGTCATACTCACAACCGGCAGTCAGGGTGAACCCATGTCGGCTCTGGCGCGCATGGCATCGGATATGCATAAGCAGATTAAAATCAAGGATGGGGATACCGTAATCCTTTCATCAAAGTTCATACCTGGAAATGAAAAAGCAATCACAAATATAATCAACAATCTATATCGGAAAGGGGCTGATGTGATCTATGAAAAGATCTCAGCTATCCATGTTTCAGGACATGCATTCCAGGAAGAACTGAAATTGATGATCGGCCTGACAAAACCACAGTTTTTTATTCCCATTCATGGTGAGTATCGCCACCTTCTACTGCATGCAAGGCTGGCTGAACAGACAGGTATCCCGAAGGAAAAAATCATTCTTGCTGAAAATGGAAACATCATCGAATTTGATGAAAAGGGCGGCAGGATAGCAGGCAGCGTAGAAACCAGCCGTGTTCTCATTGACGGAAAGGGAATAGGAGACGTAGGCAGGAGTGTACTCAAAGAAAGACGAAACCTCTCAGAAGACGGCCTGGTTGTTGTAACGCTTGCATTTGATGAAGAAACCGGCATCGTTGTTTACGGCCCGGAAATTTTATCCAGGGGTTTTGTTTTTTGGACTGAAAAAGGACATCTTGTAGATGATGCCCAATGCGTAATTCTTGAAATCGTAGAAGAGATCGGTCCGGGAGTACCCAATCGCGCTGAAATTATACGGTCAAAGCTTCAAACCGCCCTGAGGCAGTACTTCTATTTTACGATAAAGAGGCGCCCGGTTATCATCCCGGTGGTCATGGAATTATAATCAAACAGGAGCCGGCTATCTGGATCGTTCAGACATTGCGACATGAAACGCGTTTGCAGCGAATTTTGCCAATTCATGCAAGTCGTTTCGTTTCCCAGACGCCCCCGGATTTCCGAGGTCTCTATGGATAAGAACAATTCCCAGAATAGAAGCAAAAAAAGAATCTGAAAAAAGACGGGTGTGCTTTTGATAACCCATTGTCACGAGTCCGGAATCAAATTTATCCAGAAAACCGGATTTTACCGATTCAAATTCTCGAAAAACATTACTGCTTCTGTCTCCCTTGATCATGAAATGACAAACGATCTGAAAGGCTGCTTCGTTATCAAGCAGATAATCAACAAAAATACGTGAAATATCCTCCATGGAAGATGAGGCAGCCGACACAAGGCCTTCAATCAGATTGTCAACATTATCAATATGTTTTAAAAGGACTGCCAGCAGCAGGTCATCCTGTGATTCAAAATACCGGTAAATACTGGCAACCGATACATTTGCTTCGTCTGCAATATCTTTCATGTTTATCTGATGAAATGCTCTTTGAGAAAAAAGCATTTCTGTCGCATCCAGAATAATCTCACGACGCAGATGCTGTTCTCTTTCACGCAGTTCCTGAAATGTATTTCCCTTCATAAAAAATCCACTAGTTCTTTAGCGCATTATGGTGTAGCCTGCCAGCTACTGGCCCCTTTAAAACCTCTCATATCCAGACTGACCCAAATAGTAAAGAATAAAATGGGATACATTAGATAAAAAATTGTTCTCCATTTGAAATTATGCTATCCATAATCATTAAATCAAACCGGTAATGAGGAAAAGGCTTTTGAAGTTTCCATCTTATAGCCATACGATCACAACCCTGCTTCTTATCTTTTTTATGATTCCGATCTTTTCCCCCTGCCTTTGCGCGGAAACCAAAAATAAAATCGAACCGGTTCTGGGGAAAAGAGACGCTGTGCTGGTTAGAGATTTAACCCGAAACACCCCTCTTTTAAGCATTAACGAAGACAAATTGCTTACCCCCGCATCGATATTAAAAATTTTAACCTCCCTGGTTGTAATCGATGCGCTCGGCCTGGATCATCGCTTCAAAACCGAATTTTTTCTGGACCGGGATTTTAATCTTAAGATCAAGGGGTATGGCGACCCGCTGCTTCTCTCTGAAACCATACCCGGGATTGTTACGCAGCTTGGCGACCGGTTTCAAACGGTGAACGATATTATACTTGATGACACCTATTTTACTTCACCGATAACGATTCCCGGTGCCGCGAAAAGCTCAGTCCAGCCATATGACGCGCCAAACGGTGCCCTATGCGTCAATTTCAATACTGTCTTTTTTAAAAAAAACCCCCATGGCCGCTACATCAGCGCAGAACCTCAAACTCCGCTTTTACCCTTTGTTTTAAACCGTATCACCCGTTCATCATTAAACGAAGGCCGGATAATCCTTACCAGCGAGAACCATGAATTTCTTCTGTACGCAGGTCATTTATTCAACCATTTTCTTCAGGAAAAAGGCATTAAAACAAAAGGTACGATCCGAATCGGCAGTGTCGATCCGGAAAGCGATCAACTTATCCTGCGATATCGGTCTCCTTTTGAACTCCGGGACATCATCATCAGGATGCTTTATTATTCAAACAATTTTTCTGCCAATCAGCTTCTTATTGCCGCAGGTGCTGCAAGATACGGCTATCCGGGGACATTGCAAAAAGGTGTCCGTGCTGTCCAGGAGTATTCCGAAAAACATCTTGGAATCGACCGTATACAAATTGTAGAAGGATCTGGTCTTTCAAAAAAAAATCGATTGTCCGCAACTATGATGGGGAAGATACTGGACCAATTTAAACCATACAGAACCATGCTGCGGCAAAATGGCCGAGAGCTTTATAAAACAGGAACATTAACCGGTATCAGGACAAGGGCGGGGTATCTGGAATCAGAAGACGGTCGGCTGATCAGCTTTGTTATCCTTCTGAATTCAGGAAAAAGTTCTTCTGAAAAAATTATGAAGATGATACATGCCATTTACGGGAAGCGGGTCAAAGGCCATTGCTTGAAATAAATGCATAAGCACTGTGATGATGAATGGATTCAAAATTTTCGACACTTACCGAAAACCAGGTGATGTTATCATCTTTCTCTAGAACCTTTGCAATATCTCGTACAATATCTTCAACAAATTTGGGATTGTTAAAACCTTTTTCCGTAACCCATTTTTCATCAACTCGCTTCAGAACGGAGTAAACATCACAGGATGCCGCACCTTCCACAAGTGTGATCATATCCTCAATCCAGATAAACTTTTTGAACCGGGTGCTCAGCCGGACTTCTCCACGCTGGTTGTGCGCTCCGCCCTCACTGATCTCCTTTGAACACGGGCAGACCGAAGATATCGGTACAACAACCTCGGATATCAGATCGATTTTACCATCCGGATCACTGCTTCCAATCAGGCGGCATAAATAATCCATGAGCCCTGGAGATTTGCTGACAGGCGCCTCCTTTCTGATGAAATAGGGAAATTCAACCTCGATATGGGAAGATGCCGCATTGAGATCCTTCTTCATCTGATCAAGAATAACGGAAAAAGACTTCAGTGAAACCTCCGGGCGGAACGCGTGCAGCATTTCCACAAACCGGCTCATATGGGTCCCTTTGCTGTCATGAGGCAAGTCTACGTACATATTAATGGATGCGACCGTGTTCTGAATATTGTTTTTACGATCCATCACGGTTATCGGATATCGGATATTCTTGATACCAACCTTGTTTATTGAAATATTTCTGTCGTCACGCTGATTTTGTATATCCTTCATAATCTCAAGAGAACCCATGCCGACAGCCGGTATTCTCATCCTTTATTTTAAAAGATAATCTTGTTTGACACGACTTAACGATTTAAAAATATTGCCTTTAATTTTTTTATTGCTCTGGTAAAGGTTGCGAAGCGTATTCTTAATTTCATACCGGCTGGATTTTTTGGCTGAAGGGCAAGGGTTTGTAAATTCGGGGAATCCCTTGTGCCGTGCGAATCGACAAATCACATCTTCATCAACATAGGATAAAGGGCGAATAATTGTAAGTTCGCCGCCAAAAAGGGGCTGTACCGGAACCATCGTGCTGATTTCCCCGGCATAACACATATTCATAAAAAGGGTTTCAATAATATCGTCTTTATGATGACCGAGAGCCAGCTTGCTGCATCCAAGCTCATCCGCTATTTCAAACATCCGTTTTCTCCGGAGCATCGAACACAAAAAACAGGGATTTTCTCGATTTTCGCTGCTGTGAGCCTTCACTCCAAAGTCGGTTCTTTCTACACGCAGACTGTAGTTCATCTTTCGGCAATAGTCCTCAAGGGGTTTGACAAAATTTCCCTCGAACCCTGGATCAATGTATATGGCAAACAATTCATATGAAATTGGAATCCTTGCCAGGCGTTCCGTCAGAATCCACATCAGCGTCAGGCTGTCTTTCCCTCCGGAAAGCCCGACAGCTATTTTCTCTCCATCGGAAATCATTTCATAATGGTGCAACGCCTTCCCGACCGATCGTCTAATATTCTGATGTGTATATCGTGCCATTACCAAAAAACAAGCTTTATCCGGACCGATTCTCCTGATCTTAACATCCCCGGTATGTTCGGAAAACCGGCTCCGCTCCTATTGTCGGAGGGGGATTTTACGCGGGTTCTTACTCCGTATCCGGTTTCCGATGAACTTTTCCCGCTGCAATCTCTCTTAAAGAAACAACAATGTCCTCGTTTTTAGGCGAATACACAAGATAGTCAGAGCCTTCACGAATTTGCCGAACACGTTTGGCAGCCATATGCACCAGCTCAAAACGGTTTGAAACATTCGTCAGGCAATCTTCAACTGTAATTCGTGCCACAATCAGACCTCCATTTTAATTGATAATTCTCTGAATATGCTGCCGTAAAAAAACCAATTTCACAATCCGGCATTAAAATACGACAAGATCTCAATAAGTTCATAGCTTCTTTTTCCACCGGGAGCATTCAACACAACCTCATCACCGGGCTGCTTCCCAATGATCGCTTTGCCGAGCGGCGATGACACAGAGATGCGTCCTTCATCAATGTTCGATTCATCCGGTCCCACGAGCTGATATCGAACCTCATCACCGGTGTCTGTATTTTCAAGAACAACATGGCAGCCAAACAAAGCTTTATCTTTCGGCAATTTTTCCGGATCAATGATCTCTGCATTAGACAGCTTGAATTCAAGCTCTCCTATTCTTCCCTCAATAAACCCCTGCCGATCTTTTGCGGCATGAAATTCGGCATTCTCGGACAGATCTCCGTGTGCCCGGGCTTCCTCGATCGCCTTGATGTTCAAAGGGCGTTCGACACGCTTCAGTTTCTCCAGTTCTTTTTGTAATGCCCTGTATCCAATCTTTGTTATGGGTACTCTCTCCAAAATCATCACTCCTGTGTGGGATGAATATGAACCTTTTGTCACGCGCAGTGATTATTCCCTGTCAATAAAATCTACAACCAGGTCACCGACCTCACTTGTCGTGTACCCCATCCTGCCGGCACCGACATCCTTTATATCTTCTTTCAAAACCTTCTGTACGGCTTTTTCAATGAGATCTGCAGCCGCCTGCTCACCCAATGTCTCCAGCATGAGCTGCCCTGCCAGAATGGCGGCAATAGGGTTGATAACCTGTTTCCCTGTATATTTCGGGGCTGATCCGCCAATCGGTTCAAACATCGACACGCCGTCCGGGTTGATATTGCCACCAGCGGCAATACCCATACCGCCCTGAATCATGGCTCCGAGGTCAGTGATAATGTCTCCAAACATATTGTCTGTGACAATCACATCAAACCATTCCGGATTCTTTACCATCCACATGCAGATGGCATCCACATGAGCATAGTCGGTCTGTATATCCGGATACTCCTTTGAAACATCATAAAAAGCCCGTTCCCACAAATCAAAGGCATAGGTAAGGACATTGGTTTTACCGCAAAGCGTCAGTTTTTTCCCCTTGTTCCGTTTTCTGCAATATTCAAAGGCATATCGAATGCACCGTTCAACACCTTTTCTTGTATTGATCGATTCTTGAACAGCCACCTCATCCGGTGTACCGTATTTCAATGTTCCGCCCGCACCGACATAAAGTCCTTCCGTATTCTCCCGCACAACAACAAAATCGATATCCTCTGATCTTTTATCTTTTAAAGGAGTGTCAACCCCGTCATATAGTTTGACCGGTCTTAAATTAATATACTGATCAAAATCAAACCGGAGATTCAGCAAAACACCTTTTTCAAGAATTCCCGGCTTGACATCCGGATGGCCGATAGCGCCCAGAAAAATGGCATCTGTCTCCCTCAGGGATGCCTTTACCTCGTCCGTTAAGGTTTCGCCGGTAGCCTTATAATGTTCACCACCGATGTTGAAATTTTTGTACGTTATTGAAAAATTAAATTTTTTTGCGACACTGTCGAGGACCTTTATTCCCTCGGCAACAACCTCCGGACCGGTCCCGTCTCCGGGAACGACGGCAATGTTATACTCATTTGACATAAAAACTCACTCCTGAAATGATTGAATCCTGAGCGGACAGATCAAAACCGCCGGCCTGAAAGGCCGGCGGGATAAGGTACAACCTGTTCACAACGAATTGATATAATATACCGCTTTTACGCAACAAGCACGTTTCGGCTGCTTTGCTCTTTTCTTCAGGTAAAGCCGAAAGGCAGTGACCGGACCTGGTGTTGGTTTTTTATCATTTCAGATATCCTAAAACAGAACTGCCCGCCGTTACCTTGTCTCCTACCGAAACCTCCGGTATGGAATCAGATGGTAAATAAACATCAAGTCGAGAGCCAAAACATATCATTCCGAATCGCTGACCACGCGACAGGATATCTCCTTCCTGAACTCCGCAGATTATTCGTCTGGCCACCAGGCCGGCAATCTGAATAAAACAGATGTTCTTATCATTTTCAGTTTTCAGAACAATCGCATTCTGCTCATTATCCGTTGATGCCTTGTCCAGATTGGCGGTAAAAAATTTGCCTGGATTGTATACAACCCGGGAAACTGTTCCCTCGTAAGGGATCCGATTTACATGAACATTAAAAATCGACATAAAAATGCTGATTTTTAAACACGGCCCTTCGATAAAAGGGCAATTTTCTACAAGGTCCCTTATGACAACTTTACCGTCAGCCGGCGAAACCACAGCCCCCTCTTTGGAGGGGATTACACGATCCGGATCCCTGAAAAACCAGCAAATAAAAAAGGTTATGATCAACCCCAAAAACGCAGGGATCGTCAGGCCTATCATTGCAAGTATGGCTGTCGCAAATGCTGAAGCGCCGATCATGCCATATCCCGGTTTTGCAACAGGAAAAGCCGTGCGGCTCATCGGGTCAGACCAAAAAAATTTTTCCATTTATACCGCCAACTGTCTGAATGTATAAAATCTCATATTTAAAACTTTATAAAAATATCAAACCCATCGTTCGTTGTCAATGAAAACGGATCAAATAAAAGCATCTCCATTAGATTCAGAATTTCAAAAAAAGCGCTTTAAGATCTCCGCATCACATTTCCGAATGTAGCGCGGCAGGAGACTTTTTTCGCAGGCTTCTCCTTTTTGAATTTTTTCCAGCCCAAGATATCCGACATTTGCTGCGCGAATTGCATTCCTTTCCGGCTGCGCAAAAAAAACTTCTTCAACAGCTTTCTCAGAGATCACCTTCCGATATGCCATGGAGCCGTCTCCCACAAACAGGCAGGGTTCTTTTATGGCTGATGCAACTCTTCCGGGATCCATGACTCCCTCGTCGACAACCCTTGTCATAACCCCATCTTTAAAACGGCTGCAGGAAAAATATACCTCTTTGCGTCTGGCATCCAGCATAGCGCATATCAACAGGTTTGAAGCGGAAAAACCGAAAGCAAGGGCGTCCAGGGACGAAACCCCTGCTGCCGGCCGGCCTGAAGCCCCTGAAAGGCCTTTTACCATACTGATTCCGATCCGAAGACCGGTAAAACTGCCTGGCCCGATAGTCACCGCATAGGCGTCCAGATCATTTTTTGAAACGCCTGACGACCTGATCGCTGATTCGATCATTCCCATCAGGTGTTTTGAATGGGTTTCTCCGGTTGAGTTGGAAATTTCCGCAAAAATTTTTTCCTGTTTTAAAATCGACACACTGCAGTTTTTTGAAGCGGTATCAATCGCCAGTATTTTCATTTTTCGATACTTTCCGACCCTTTTTTCCGGATTTTTTTTTAAATTCTCCCATTGCAATCGAAAGTACAGCATCCATTTGGCTAACAGGAATAAACTTAATTTTTCGCTTCACATTTCTTGGGATTTCAGGCAGATCTTTTCTGTTCTTTTCCGGAATGATAATAGTACGAATGCCGGCCCGCAAAGCTCCCAGAGCTTTCTCCTTTAATCCACCGATCGGCAGTACCCTGCCGCGTAACGTTATTTCACCGGTCATGGCAACATCCTTGCTGACGGGTGTTTCCGTTATTGCGGAAATCAAGGCAGTGGCAATTGCAATTCCCGCTGACGGGCCGTCTTTTGGAATTGCGCCGGCAGGGACATGAATATGAATATCCCTGGTTTCAAAAAAATCTTTCTTAATGTTCATCAATTCAATATTTGCGCGGGTATAGCTCAATGCAGCACGTGCCGACTCCTGCATCACTTCTCCCAGCTGACCGGTTATGATAAGCTCTCCCTTGCCAGGCAAAAGAGAAGCCTCTACATATAAAACCTCTCCGCCAACCTGTGTCCATGCCAGACCGGTGGACAGGCCGATCTGACTTTCCTCCTGATCCATTTCAGGCATGAACTTCGGGACACCAAGATAATTTTTAAGATTGCTCCTTGTAATCGAAACAAAACCATTTCCCCCTTCTGCCTTCCGCCTGGCCACCTTTCGACAGATCGTCCCGAGTTCTCTTTCCAGATTACGCAAACCCGCTTCGGAGGTGTATTCCGTTATAATGGTATCCATGGCCCCTGGGCTGATGGATAAGCTTTTATTTGATTTCAAGCCATTTTCCTTGATCTGGCGCGGCAGCAGATACGTTTCGGCAATAAGCCTCTTTTCTTCTTCCGTATAACCTGGAATATTGATAATTTCCATACGATCAAAAAGGGCTGAAGGGATTGTATCTGTAAGATTGGCCGTTAAAACAAACATCACTTTCGAAAGATCAAAAGGCATATTGAGATAGTGATCGCTGAAAGCGATATTCTGTTCGGGGTCCAACGCCTCGAGCAGCGCTGAAGAGGGATCTCCACGATAGTCCGATCCGATTTTATCGATCTCATCCATCATAAATACAGGATTGTTTGTCCCACACTGTTTTAGCCCCTGTATAATCCTTCCTGGAAGCGCTCCAATATATGTCCGGCGGTGCCCCCTGATTTCAGCCTCATCCCGCAGACCACCAAGAGAAATCCGAACGAATTTTCGTCTCATGGCCTTTGCGATGGCCTGTCCCAGAGAAGTCTTGCCGACACCGGGAGGTCCCACAAAACAAAGAATCGGACCTTTCATTTTTGGATTCAGTTTACGAACACTGAGGTATTCAAGGATCCTGTCTTTAATCTTATCGAGACCGTAATGGTCTTTATCCAGAATTTGTTGCGCATTTTTTATGTTAATAAAATCTCTTGTTGACTTACTCCACGGCATCTCCACGAGCCAGTCCAGATAGGTCCGTGCGATCGATGCCTCAGAGGAATCTCCATGCATCATTTGCAGACGCTTGAGCTGTTTTAAAGTCTCCTTCTCAACATCCTTCGGCATCTTTGCGTGCTTTATTTTTTTTGTATATTCATCAAACTCATTCGTTTTCTCATCAGATTCCCCAAGTTCCTTGTGAATCGCCCTGACCTGTTCCCTCAAATAGTAATCGCGCTGACTCTTTGAAATTTCATCCCGCACATCAGACTGAATCTTTGCCTGAACAGCTGACAGCTCAACCTCCTTGGATAAAAACTCATTGATCTTAATTAAACGCTCCACAGGATCGGTAAGTTCCAACAGCGTCTGCGCATCTTCGGTTTTCAGCCGCAAATTCGATGCCACCAGATCCGCCAGCTTTCCCGGCTCATCAATATTATCCAGGATGGTTCCCACCTCACCGGTCATTTCACCACGAAGAGCCAGTATTTTTTCACACTGCTCCCGGACGTTGCGCATCAGTGCTTCTGATTCAAGGCTGATTTTCTCTGGTGATTTTTCTTTTATCAGTTTTATTTTTACCCGGTATGATGTCCTTTTACGTGTATATTTGACTATTTTCGCTTTTGAAATACCCTGAACGAGCGCTTTTAAACGGCCGTCCGGAAGCTTTAACATCCTGAGTATTTTTCCCACCGTTCCGACAAGGTATATCTCATCAGGATCAGGGCTCTCAATGGTCGGATCTTTCTGGGTGGCAAGGAAAAGCAGTTTACTTCCCTCAACAGCCGCTTCCATTGCGGCAACCGATTTCTCCCGCCCGATAAACAAGGGCAAGAGCATATCGGTAAAAATAACAACATCCCGGACCGGCAGAAGAGGAAGTTCGACAGGTATCTCCGTATCGTTTTCATCATCCTGAATAAGACGTATAAGATCGTCTTTGTCTGTTTCAGCCATTATATCTCCTGTTCTTTTTCATTATCTCGATTCAATATCGTCAGCACAATAGACTGTCTGCCATCCCCTAAGCGGAAAAGAGCGCCGGAACCGCTTCAAGAACAAACGCCGCAGCAGATGCAGGCATGCCATTTGCCATTTTTACGTGTTGTTTCTTCCTGCAAAGCCGCATTTTCAGGACAAACAATAGCTAATATAATAACAAAACCATCATTTACAACAACAACCTTGATTTTTTTATGCAACACTTCTAAGATTGGCTGACAGAACACACAAATCTGGGTTTTCAATCTTACGGCAACACCAGAAACTCTTTAAAAACGGCACGATCTTTTATCTGAATTATCGATACAATTTGGTTTTTTATATGCATTCTTCATTTTTTCCCGGTTTCAGTCTTGAGCAGATTCCAGCATACTTCGCTCATATATATGCCTTTATTTTTGGAATGTGCATCGGCAGTTTTCTCAATGTATGCATTTACAGACTACCGGCCTCCAAATCCATCGTCAGCCCCTCCTCAAGCTGTCCAGCCTGTGGAAAAACGATAAAATTTTATGACAATATTCCGGTAGTAAGCTATCTCCTCCTTAAAGGCCGCTGCCGATCCTGCAAGTCCCACATCTCCCTTCGCTATGCATGCGTTGAAATCATAACCGGCCTGCTGGCCCTCTGTTCATTTTTAAAATATGGCTTATCTTTACAGGCGCTGATCATTTTTGCATTTATATCTGCGCTGATCGTGATCACCTATATTGATATTGACCATAAAATTATTCCCAACCGGATCACGCTTCCGGGAATCCCGATTTTCCTTCTTGCCTCGATCATTTTCCCTGAAATGCATTTATTGGATTCCCTTCTCGGGATTCTCTCCGGTGGAGGCAGTTTGTTTCTTATTGCCTGGATATATAAAACAATTACCAAAAAATCCGGCATGGGAGGAGGAGACATCAAGCTTTTGGCGATGATTGGAGCAATGATCGGATGGAAAGGGGTGCTGTTTACAATCTATGTTGCCTCTGCAACCGGTACCGCTGTCGGATTTTTGTTGATGCTTGTGAAAGGGAAAAATATGAAATTTGCAATTCCCTTTGGTCCATTTCTCTCAATCGGTGCAATTACCTATATTTTTCTGGGAGAACTTATTATTGAAAGGTATCTTCTGTTCATGCACGGATAATAAGACAATCATAGAGCATCTCAGTACGGGTAAAGAGATTCCCAGGTCCTGCAACGGGTTTTGAATTGAAGTGTTGAATTGCAAGTCATTCCAAACTGTTGTCAAAAAGAATTCAGGTAATCAACCCATTCCCATTCGATACGCCCTTCTTCTCGTTTGACACTTAGATTTCCTTTATTTTTAGAATAGTTAAGTGTTTTTTCAATAGTGTTACGGGGATGATCAAAAGATTCAGGAATTCTACTGACCAGTTTTTTTATCAGCTCCGTATCGGATAAATTCAGATCTTCCTCACGGTGCCATGAACCGTAATCCTTCAATATATCACCCATCATAAGATCATAGGCGATGACTGTTCGCTCAAGGTTTTCAAGCGGGAAAGCCTCTTCCTCCGAAGCGCTGCCGTTCTTGATCATCTCGTTGAGATGGCCTAACCATTTATTAATATCTTCTTCCCACTCTATAGCGATCTCATCGAGCATATTCTTCTTGACCGAGGCTGTTTCCACAATCGCTCTGTTGGCATGATATTCTCTCCAGTCATTGGTCAGAATTCTAATCCCATAGGCCTCTGCTTCTTCCCGAATGCGGGTTCCGGGAAAGGGTGCAAGCAAATGGAAGCCATATATGACCCCCATTTTTTTAAGTTTTTTACCAAACTCAACGGTCTCTTTCAGGGTTTCCGGCGTTTCACCCGGAAGACCCAGAATAAAAGAAGCACTCGGCTGGATTCCAGCATCATTGCAAATCTTTACGGCATCTATTACCTGAGAGATTGTAATCCCTTTTCGAATGGTTTTCAGAATTTCCGCATTCGCCGTTTCAACACCAAAGCTAACGGAATAACAACCTGCTTCTTTCATTTTTTTCATGACTTCAGGCGAGACAGTATCGACACGGGCAAATGAAGACCACTTTATTGCCAGGCCCCTGTCCAATATTTCATCACAAATTTCGATACAGTGCTTTTTGTTTGCGGTAAAAAGATCATCCGCAACATTGATCTGGGGAAATCCCAGCTTGTGAAGGGATTCCATTTCATCGACAACCGGTTTTGCGCTCCGGTATCGCACATTCGCACCGACCATTTTTCTTCCAACGCAGAATATGCATTTAAACGGGCATCCCCGGCTTGTTGTCAGACTGATCGGCATATTCAGGGCACGGTATCTTCCCAAGGGTAAAAGATGCCTTGCCGGCAAGGGAAGGGAATCGACATCCAGGGATGTTTTTTTGACATCAGTGCAGTGCAGACTCGATCCGTCACGATAAGCAACACCTCTGATTTCATTCCACTTTCTTCCATTTTCGGACATTTTTATCAGGTCAACAATCGTCTCTTCTCCTTCACCAAGCACGACAAAATCAAGCTCCGGAAAAGCTTCCATGGTTTCCCTGGCGCAGAACGTAACATGCGGTCCGCCCATAACGGTATAAATCTTCGGATTAATAGATTTTACATCAGATATTACTTGAATCGCATTATCAAAACTCATGGTTACGGCAGTGGAACCGACAAAATGAGGATCAAATGTATCCAAAACCGATTCAAGCATCATCTTTGAATAAGGATAAACAACCAGATCAAGCACTTTTACCTCTACACCGGCTCTTTCGAGAGCAGCACCTAAAAATGCGATGCCAAGGGGGGGGGAAGGCCCTTCGGCTATCGGATAATATGGATTAACCAGCAAAAAACGCATATTCTTTCTCTTTCCTGCCTATTTTTTGTTCAACGAAAACATTCCTCTCCCTGACACAGGCTTTGTTCTTTATCGCAGGTCATCTTCTAAAGCAAGCAGATTAATCCGATCGATTATGCCTGGTAGGACAAAGGATTTTGACGGATCCTTGATTAAAAACAGGATAGAATTTTGTGACAAACGGTTTCAGGGAAGCGGCATGGTTTACACCATATAAAAACCTTAACCCGCAATCTGTTTTTTCTACCGATCCCTAACGCACTCAGGCAACAAACGAGATGAAAAAATCATCCATCTGGCTATCTGTTTTGAATGCGGAGAAAAACTCTCCGGAGCTTCAACGATTTTGTTTCGGCAGGCCGTTCTTGTTCATAAGAGCCCTGAAAACCTCTGCAGCTCTTTTTTCTGTTTCATCTATACTTTTGCTGTTGTCGATAACAATACCGGCATAATTCTTTTTTTCATCAATCGGCATCTGTGATTTTATTCGGGCAGTTGCATCGGCTTCGGAAATATTATCCCGGGCAATAAGGCGCTCCAGCTGCAGCCTTTCGGGAATATATACTAAAATCACATCTGATATCCCCTCATGCATTCCGGATTCAATCAAAAGCGGTACATCCAGTATTACCAGGGTAGCGTCCCGGGTCGTCTCCTCAACCTGCTTGAGCTCTTCCGCCATCTTCTCCAGAACAAAAGGATGAACAATTTCATTTAACACCTTTTTTTGGGCAACATTATTGAAAACAATATCGCCCAGATAGGCTCTATTAATCTCTCTGTTCGGCAAAAGGATTGTATCTCCAAAATAATTCCTGAGCTGCTGCCATGCAGGCTCTCCTTTTTTTACAACATTATGCGCAATTCGATCTGCATCAATAATCACAGCGCCTTGCTTTTCAAACATTTTTGAAACAGTGGATTTCCCGCTTGCAATCCCACCTGTCAATCCGGCGACAATCAAAATCTCTCCTTTCAAATACGGTTATTCATTGCAGGATAAAAACAGTTCAGGCTGTATACATCAGTTTGCCATCCATGTAAATTCTTTCAATGGATTGAAGGCTTTTCGGGAATTCCAACGGAGAGCCTTTTACAGCGATAAAATCAGCTCTCATTCCTTCAGCAATTCGTCCGGATCTTTTCAGGCCGATAAGATCCGCACCGACAGATGTTGCGGAACGAACGGTCTCCTCAACCGAAAAACCAGCCTCCATAAAAAGCCCCATCTCATCCTTCATCGCTTTGCCATGATCTACTCCCGGACTGCCCGCATCAGTTCCAATCGCGACCTTTACACCAAACTCTCTGGCCATACCGATCTGCTCAAGCTGATGCTCAAGATTTTTTTTTGAAATGCGACCGGTAGGATTTCCTTTCATCAATCCGGCATACGCTTTCATGGTAACCGCTGTCGGCACCCAGATCAATCCTTTTTCCGCTATTTTTTTCAGGTTGTCCTCTCCCATGAAAAACCCGTGCTCGATAGAGTGGCAGTCGGCCGCAACTGCCATTTCCACCGGTTTTACTCCATTGGCATGAACCATGACCTTCTTCCCGTACCGTTCAGCAAGGTCAACCGCATCTTTTAATTCACGCAACGTAAACTGAGGCGGGGTTTGTTTTCCAAACAGGGAAAGGCTGTTTAATCCGGAATTTACGATCTTGATCTGGTCAGGCATTTCATCGGCATCTAAAATCGATTCCGCAAGCGTTTTGTTTTCGAAAGGCGGTCTGCCGATCAATCCTCCGTAACGGCCTTTTTTATGCCAGGCCTTTCCCGAAACGTTCATCAATACCGAATTCAGGGACGGATTATCATAAAAATTCCGGAAACGAACCGTATGGGCATTGCGGTCCCCCCCATCCCTTACGGCACGCACCCCGCAATAGAAATGATCCGCCAGATGCGTCCGTATTCGTTGGGAGACATCTTCAACTCCTTCAATTTGCTGACTTTCACGAATCTGCGGATCTGCAGATCCGGACATTACCAGATGCACATGACTGTCCACAAGGCCCGGTACAACCGTAAAACCGGACAGATCGATCATGTCCGGCTCTAAAAAACGCTTCTCTTTTCGAATGTCTTCAGCGCGATCTGAAACAGAGCATATCTGACCGTTTTCAATCTCAATCAGGATGTTTTCCCTGGATGGTGATCCGGTTCCATCGATCAACCATCCGGCGAATACAGAATAGGATTCAGCTATCGCGGCAATCATATCTCAATCGGGATACCCAGCAGTTCCCTTCGCAAAATTTCAAGTGCGGTCACGGCAAAAATGGTTTTATTTCTGAAGCGGTCTCCAAATGACAGTTCAAAACGATAGGCATGAACATTGTTCGGTGTAGCCAGCCCGATACAAATTGTCCCCACGGGCTTGTCATCGGTTCCGCCCCCAGGGCCTGCGACTCCGCTTGTTGAAAGGCCGTAAGTTGAGCCTGAAAGTCTTCTGACCCCGGCCGCCATCTCCTTGACAACCGTTTCATTTACCGCGCCATAAGTTTTCAGAGACTCCGGAGACACATCAAGCACCTCAATTTTTGATTGGTTTGAATAGGTAACACCGGTAAAAAGAAAGTAGTCCGAACTTCCCGGGATACTGGTCAGCATATGTGAAATCAAACCGCCTGTACAGCTTTCAGCGACACTCAACGTGGCATTCTTTTCGCGCAACAAGCTGCCGATCGCAGCGGCCATGGACGTTCCGGCTACCGAATAAATCCATTTGCCGACCTTCCGCATAACCCACATTCCCGCATTTTCAATTTTTTCATGAAGATCCTCACTGTCGTTTCCGGAGCCGTAAAGTCGAATCTGAATTTCAGGAAAGCTGGCCCTCAGTCCAAGTCTTATTCCGGGAAATTGGTGCGACAGCCCTTTCAGTTTCTCTCCGACAGCAGATTCCGGAAGACCGAACAGAGACATTTTTTTGATCAGAAAAACCGTTTGCCTGTTTTTGAAACATTCCAGAATTCCCGGCAATACAGATTCCGAAAACATGGTTCGCATCTCGGATGGCACGCCCGGAAGGCAATAAACCATACACCTGCCAATTTTTTTTGAGAATCCCGGGGCTGTGCCTACCGGATTGGGTATGCATTCAGATCCTTCCGGCAGCATTGCCTGCTTTTTATCGGAAACATGTTGCAGCCGGTTTCGGGAACGGAAAAATTCTTTGATCGATCGATCCGCATCTTCATTAAAAATAAGGTTTGCCCCGGCCGCCTTTGCGACAGACTCTGATGTGAGATCATCTTCAGTGGGGCCCAATCCACCTGTTACAATGGCGACATCCGAACGACTCCCAATCTCCCTGAGCGTGGCTGTAAGGTCATCCAGATTATCACCGACGCAGGTCATTCTGGCCACGACCATTCCATTCTCAACCAGACGGCCTGCAATATAAGCTGAATTGCTGTCAATCAAAGCGCCGGTCAAAATTTCGTCACCGGTAGAAAGAATTTCTACAATCATGATTCTCCCGTTGCTATTGTTCCACTTTTTTGGCTCTCATTTGGAGGTATCCATCACGCATTGATTCGTAAGGATCAAAGGCAGCCTCTTTTATGGTTTCATAATCGCCGATTCTGAATGATATATCGTTTATATTTTCAAATGCCCAAACCCCGGTCGACAGCGGAACTGTTTCAAGATAATATAGTGGATTCAAAAACATATCTCCAAAGCGCCCTGCCGAATCCCGCACCGTTGAAGGCCCGAGAAACGGCATGACGATATACCATCCACTCCCGATCCCCCACACACCCAGTGTCTGTCCGAAATCTTCTTCCTTTTCATTCAGATTCTGAAACGCTTTTGCCGGATCCCAGAAACCCAGAAAACCTATAGTGGTATTGGCCAGAAACCGCGCGAACTCTATTTCAGCATCGCCCCCCTTCCCTTGAAGAAGACAGTTGACAAATCGAATCGGTGTCGAAAGATTTGAAAAAAAATTCCGCGCCCCGATGCGGACCATATCCGGCGTAATCGCCCGATATCCCGTGCTTACCGGTTTCAAGATCCAGAAATAGAGTTTGTCGTTAAAATTAAACATCATGTCATTCCAGGGTTTAAGGGGATCCGCAGCATAAACTTGAGGTGCACCTTCTTCATTTTCATACAAATAATCAAGATCCTCGTCTTCAAAATCTTCATCATCGGATTCAGCGGGATATGTCGTGACAGGATTTTCGGTCGAGTCAACAGGGGCTTGAGAATGGCGCTCCAATCCGCCCGAAACATCACCGGACTCTTTTACCGATTGTGCAATGGAAACGCCGTCTGCTGAATTCAGCAAGAAAAAAAACAGAAGAAAAATGGAGAATTTTTTTTTCATTGAATGGTCGAAGGGAGAACTCAGGATGAGGTTTTATCATTTTCCCGCTGTTCAACTATCTTTTTGCGCAAACGATCGATAAGCTGCTCAGGAGATTCCTTTCCTAAAATTTGATTGAACTGGGTTCTGTAATTTTTCACCAGACTCACACCCTCGATGATGACATCATAGACATACCATTTGTTTTTCATCCTGACCATTCGATAATCAAGGGGTATTTCGCTGTTTTTTCTGGGTATTTTTGTCTTAACCAGTGCCTTGTTTTCACTCATTTTCTCTTGTGAAAGGAAAATAACATTTTCACCCTGGTATGAATCCCTGACCTTTTTAAAATAGGTGTATCCTAAAAAATCCGCAAACGCTTCTTCAAAAACCTGCCTCTCCTGAACGCTGAATTTTCTCCAGTGCAGCCCAAGGGATCTTTTTGAAATCTCATTAAAATTAAAGACGTTTGTGATAAGCGACATGATCTCCAATCGCTGCTGATCTTTCATGGCGGGATCATTGTATTTCGGGTCTTGCAGGGTGCGGATAACCTGTTCAATGGGACCTTTCAGATCCTCCATGGGTTCCGCGGCCTCTGCAGAAAAAGAACTTCCAAGTATTAAAAAAATTACCGTGATTAGAACAGAGTGTCTCATAATCCTCCAAATTTTTTATTCCATCAGGAAAAAACAAACCTTCATTAAGATGCAATCAAACCTTGCCAAAAACATATTTGCTTATTAATTCTTCCAGGTCAACCCCTGATTCCGTTTCGGTTATTATATCCCCATCCTTGAGTACAATGTCCGATCCTCCCGGAGTAAGCTTGATAAACTTATCGCCGATCAGGCCTGCTGTTTTTAAGGATGCGATAACATCATCGGTAAGTGTAATCCCTTTTTCGATCTTCATCGCCACAACAGCCACATATCGTTCCTTATCAAGCTTGATATCCGAAACCTGCCCTATCTGAACCCCGGCCATTTCTACACCGGCACCTTTTGTAAGCCCTGTGACAGATGTAAATCGCCCATACACCGTATAGGTGTTGCTTCCGAGAATCTCCATTTTTCCGAGGCGAATTGTCAGGTATCCGACACAGATAATGCCTGCAAGAACAAATAAACCAACCGCTGTTTCAGTTGAAACTTTTCTCATGTTTCCTCCCCGGACTGGAAAACAAGTTTATCTTTCATGTTTATACTCGATGCATTGTTCAGAGGCGGACTGAGTCATACAGCTCAAGCGGCCTCTCTATCCGTGACAAAAAATTTCCCGGCCATGCAGAAATTCCGATCTGATCCATTCCGATTCAACAGATACGAAAAGCATACCCCATATCTTTTCTGGATCCCGCCTTTAAAAGCAACCCCCCAAGTGTATCCCCCTTTTGAACTTCCATAAACCCGGCGGAAACAGCAAAACAAAATTCCGGATAGGGTTCGATATCGACAAGTTCATGCCCGGTCAGGTCAGTTGAAAGTCTCGTGGCTACGATCTTTGCCCTTTCGGTGTTGCTGCCGGAAAGTATGATCATGAGCTTGTTCAGTCCGCACCGGGAGCAAAAATCAATAATACGAAGATGTTTCTGCACGTGGGTGGCAAAATCCTTCATCACGGTTTGTGCCGTCATATGGCCGACTTTTCGGTTTATTTCGTCCATATTATCAATGGTCAGAATAATCACGGAAAATGGAATGTTGTATCGCTGAAGTCTGTCCATCTCCTCATGAAACCGTTTTTCCCCTTGAACCTGGAGACCCATACCGGTCATGTCATTCTGGAGGCCTTCAATGCCTTTGATAAATTCTTGAATGGTTGGTTTTTGATCTGCCTGTAATTCATCAGGCGTCCCTTCAAAAATAATCGAACCTTCGTCCAGCATAATGATGCGCTGGGAAATATAAAAAATATCAGGGATCTCATGACTTACGATGATACCGGTAAACCCCAGCTGTTTCTGATAATCGGATATCATATGATGTACGGCATGCTTGCGAATCGGATCAAGCCCGGTTGTCGGTTCATCAAAAAGAACGATTTCGGGATCGGTTACAAGTGCCCTTGCAAGTGAAACGCGCTTCTTCATTCCTCCTGAAATTTGTGACGGGTATTGATCATCAATATCAAAAAGCTCGAGCTGATCCAGTTTTTCTCTGACTTTCCGTCTGATTTCCGTTTTGGATAAAGTGGTTCTTTCCGTGAGCGGCAGCGCCACATTTTCAAATACGGTCATTGAATCAAACAATGCGTTGCCCTGAAATACATAGCTAACCGTTTTCCGGAACAGACGCCTTTGATCCCTTTTCATCTTCAAAATAGACTTGCCCTTGAACAATACACTACCGGAATCAGGATCCAGCAGACCGACAATGTGTTTCAGCAAAACACTTTTGCCTGTGCCGCTTTTCCCGATAATCGTCGTAATCTCTCCTTTGTAAATGCTTATGCCTACTTCTTTCAAGACATAATTGGAACCGAAAGATTTTACGACTTTTTCAAATTGTATCAGTGGCTGGTCCATAAATTCCTACAATAAAAATGAAGTCAACACATAATCAACCACAAGTACCATCACACAGGAAAAAACAACGGCTGACGTGGTTGCCATACTGACGCCTCTGGCGCCAAACCCCTCTTCCCGCAGGTGCACATAATATCCTTTATAACAGCAGATTGTCGCGATCACGATGGCAAACGCGACCGACTTGATAAACCCGCCTGTGATATCCTTCATCATGACATTCAATTCAATGCGGGAAAAGTAGGCTCCGGGATTGATTCCAAGAAGCACGGATCCGGTGAGATATCCTCCGTAGATTCCAACAACATCAAATATTGCCGTCAAAAGGGGGAGGCTGATAATTGCAGCCGCAATTTTGGGGCTGATCAGAAAACGGATGGGATTGATGTCCATTGTATCCAGGGCATCGATCTGCTCTGAAATTCTCATGATTCCGATTTCGGCAGCCATCGCCGAACCCGCTCTTCCGATAACCATGATTGCCGACAGAACCGGACCAAGCTCTCGGATCAGCGTCAATGCCACAGCAACTCCGAGGAGACCTTCGGAACCGAATTTAACCAGGGTATAATATCCCTGAAGACCAAGGACCATTCCGGTAAAGGTTCCGGTCAACACAATTACAAAAACAGACTTTGCTCCGATAAAATTAACCTGCTGCATAATTTTACCGATCTGAAACGGATAGAAAAAAATAAAACCAAAGCTTTTCAAAAAGAAAATCGCCATTTTTCCCATCTCACGAATGATATAGGTCGGGTATGTTCCGAGTCGGGAAAAAAGCGTATTCAAATACGTTAAAAGAGGCATCAGGAGGTTCCCGTAACATTCAATTGTTGTACTTCGGTTCGAGCGAACACCTTACCATATTTACCCGTTTAATGAAACCCACTTCATGATCATGATGGATGGCCCAGCGGTTGCAGGTTCTGACATCATCTTGTATCAGGAACTCTTTGCGCATGCAATTCTTTTTCAAAGTATCCAAAAGGGAGTCGATTCCCGCATCGCAATGGAATGAAAGCGGTTTGTACAAAAAAAGCCTGTCCCAAACAGAAATGGCGCTTTCGCGCCATTTCTGTTTACCGCTGCAAACCAGATTGGTCAGGGTTGTATAGGAATTTTATATTGAGTTCTCTGCTATCCGAATCATCACTTCTTTTTGCTCCTGTAATTTTCAAGCTCCTTTAAAATTTTATCCAGAAAAGCCTTGGAGTAAACCTTATCACTCAGCTTTTCCCATACCCGTTTCGATGCCGCGTCGATCTCCGCCATGTCTTTATCGCTCAATTGAACCGGTTTAATCCCCTGTTTTTGAAACGCTGCAAGACACTTGGCTTCATATGGTCTCAAATTATTATCGATATACTCCCTTTCAAGGGTACGGATTTCATATATCCTCAGCTCGATAAAATTTTGAATAAGCGCGTCCGGGTATTTCCCGCGGAAGCGATCCTCAAAGTTTTTTCTTGTATAAATCTGAACTGCCGGTGAATAGTTCAGCGGCTGGGCGATATAGTATTTGTAGTGAAGATAGGCCTGTGTGCCCAACACCCAGGGAGCGGGACCGACGTTGGTGTTAATCAGACCGGTACTCAGCGACGCGACCACTTCTGGAACCGGTATGGGAATGGGACGAATTCCCAACTCTTTAAAGGTGGCGGTTTCCACATCACCCATCCATGTCAGCATCTTCTGCTTTCTCAGCGCGGCAAGACTGTTCGCCTCATTTTTCAACCAGATGTAGGAAAAACCCGTGTCGATCAAAAAATCAACTAAATAGCCTTTCTCTTCCGCAGCGGCATCGATCTCTTTCCTAAAGGTCTTGAATATATGGTCGACCTCGTCATAATCCCGGAACAGGCGCGGAAGGGAAAATACAGCCAGCTCCGGTATCGCCTTGAAGGTTCCCAGGGCCGAACATCCGCATCCATCCAACTGCCCCATGTCCATCTTGCGGAGGATATCGATATCTTCTCCCATAACGCCGCCCGCATATACTTTTGAAACAAGCTTTCCTTTGCTGACCTTGTTCAAATGCTTGTTGAGCTTTGTTTCCGGAAAAATAATCCATGGAGTCCCCTGCGGAGCAAGCGTACCGGTTTTCAAGACAAATGGCTCTTCTAACATTTGTATCACTTTTTCCCACAGAATCGTATGCACCTCTTTCCCGGTTACGGAAGGCAGGAGCTCTGGAACACGTTTCAGCATGTTACCAATTTCATAGCGCGATATCCTGTATTTTTCCATGTCCGCAAAAAACCGGTCTTTTGCGATCCCGCTGATCTGTTTTGCCCCGATGCTGCCCTGACTCACCATTTCTTTTAGATCTTGAATCTTCCGGCTCTGTTCTTCTGTCGGTTCCTCATTTTTCATCAGGAGCTGAACAGAGGTCGCCACAATATTTCGAATTTGCTCCTCGGTCATCTTTGCAGCGTGAGAATTGACTGGAACGGTACCCATGATGAACACCAACGCCGCAGTTAGAAACAGGGCCAATCCAAACCCGGTCTTTTTAACCCCAAAATTCATATTTATTCCTCCTATAATAATGATGCTGGATCAATCATTTGACTTTTACTGAACAACCGAACCAGAAAGAGAGAGAGATCCGGTATGTAGGTAATTAAAAGAAGACCGACAAGTGCGATAATAAAAAACGGAAGCGTTGCCACGACAATGGTGGGAAGCGGCTTGTTAAATTTCAGGGAAGAAATAAACAAGCTCATGCCTACCGGCGGAGTAATAAATCCAAGCTCAAGATTGGCAAGGAAAATGATTCCAAGATGAACAGGGTCAATCCCGTAAAGTTGTGCTACCGGAACAATAATCGGAACGATTACCACACAGGCGGAGATGATGTCCATCGCAGCGCCGATGATCAGCAGAAAAACATTCAGCAGAAGCAGAAAGGCGATTTTGCTTTCAATATGCTTGTTGATGAAATCGAATACCTTCATCGGAACTTCCTTGTCGATAAAGACATCCGTCAGAGCCAATGCCATTCCCAGAATAATGACGATTGCACCGGTCATCTTCATACTTTTGATAATCACCTGTCCGATACCTCTGATATCCAGATCACGGGTAATCAGGAGCTGCACAAGCAGAACATACATGGCTGAAATCGCCGCAGCCTCGCCGGCAGAAAAAAGGCCTCCTATAATTCCTCCGATGATCAGAAACGGCAGGGGCAATTCCCAGATGATCTCCAAAAGGGAAGTTTTAACCTCTGCCCAGGAGAACTTCCTCCTTGAAGTATGCTTTACCCCGATAACGGTGGTGTAACCCAGATTCAGAACAATACGGAGAAATCCGGGGATCAGCCCTGCGATAAAAAGCTCTTCGATATTTGTTTTCGAAATCACCCCGTAAATAATAATCGGGAGACAGGGTATGAAAAGGGTTCCAAGACCCCCGCCCATGGTGACAAGCCCCAGAGAAAATTTTTCAGGATATTTTTCCTCTAAAAGAGCCGGGAACAGGATCGCGCCAACGGCCACGATGGTAATTCCACTGGCGCCGGTAAACGCCGTGAAACCGGCACAGCAGACAAGAGCCACCAGCGCCAATCCGCCGGGCATCCATCCCAGCAGGGCATTGCTGAAATTGACAAGTCTTCGGGGCGTTTTGCTCTCGGCCAGCAAATAGCCCGCAAAAATAAAAAGCGGAATCGCGACCATTGCAGGAGCGGAGGTGATCCTGAAAAAATCGGTAAACAGTGTGGCAGGGCTGACTTCAATGACAAAATAAAATGCAGAAAGAGCGATACCACCGATAATGATGAAAAGGGGGATGCCGAAACCTGCAAAAAAAAGGAGTGCGATTGTGATAAAGGTCATCATTCTGCCCCCCCCCCTCTATGCCCGGTTATGGCATCGCTCATGTGACCAAGGAATAAAAGCAGAAATTTGAATGTCATGGTAATAAACCCGATCGGGAATATGGTTGTAAAAACCCACTCCGGCGCATTGAGGGCATCGACAACACTTTCTGAAGCGATTCCCACGGAAACAAACTTCAGCGCGACCAGGGAGAAAAAGAAGCAAATCGTCGTTGTCAGCAGGGTGAGAAAGGCTTCCAGATAAGAATCATATGGTTTGGGTAGGGGCTTTGTGCCGAAATTAATATGGATGTGCGCTCTTTCTGATGTGGCAATGCTGGCGCCTAAAATCGCGATCCATAGCACACTCATCCTGACTACCACATCAGCCCAGATAAAACTGAAGTTGAATAGATTTCGCATAATGACCTGGCTGAACGCAAGAATGATCATCAGCAATAACAATAAGATCACGGAGAGACATTCTATCTTTATGATGAAAGCCTGTATTGTTTTTAAAAATTTCATTTCTCAAAACCCAGCTTTTGTTTACAACGCCCGCTCCGAAAGCGTTGTTGTAAGTTGATTAAACAAGGTACTAGTTGAAGATGAATTCGAAAGCAGAACCGAAAGCTTCCCGAGCAGCTTTTTCCAAAAAAAATACCTCTCCAAAGAGGGTATCCATCTGTGATTGCGAAACACTGAAAAACGTATTCCTCGTGTGCCGCCAAAGCCGCTTCTCCAGTCCCACATAATACCACAATCGTCTGCCGATATCTCTCCAGTGAAAGCGTGAGAAAGATCTAAAAATAAACGAAATTCAATGTATTCAAGCAAATATTTTTTGTCAAGTTCTTTAATATCATCAGACTATATATTTAATTTATATATTAATATTTGTGTTTGGATGATGGCTGTGTTAAGCAATCGATGTTTTGAATATCGAATTTCATTCGTTGCCCGTTCTATACCATATTATAATTCAACATGCTGTTATTCCGATGTTTGTTGTCGAGGGTAATCAAAATAAATGGAGGCTCTTTTTATGAATGGAACGCACAGGTTAAAAAGCATCAGACTTTTCTTAATCATTCTGACATTGAGTATCGGCGGCTGTACCGGCTTTAAATCCAATCTGGTAGTTGATTCCTCAAAACTGGCAAGTGCCAGTATAACGGAGGCTGCGAATCAAAATTCCGACTTTGAAATGGTTCGTGACGGCCTGCCCGGCGGTCTTCTGCAGATGGACGGTTTTATCAAAATGGCTCCGGATGACAAGGAGCTTCTGCTGTCAGCGGCTGAATCAAACAGTGGCTATGCTTTTCTGTTTGTTCAGGATGAGAACAAGCCCCGGGCAGCAAAACTGTTCAAAAAAGCAAAAGAATATGCATTCAGAGTCCTGAAACAGAACCCGGCATTCAACGATGCCTGTGATCAAACCAGAGACGAGTTTGTCGAAGCCTTAAAGACGTTTGACAAGGAAGATGTGCCGGCTTTATATCTGGGAATGAACAGCTGGCTGTCCTATATCGGCCTCGCAAATGCGGAAGATCCTTCACTCCTGATGGATTTACCGAAGGTTGAAGCCATGATGGACAGGATACGGGAACTGGATGAGACGTATAAATATGGTGCTGTTCATGCGGTTATGGGCACGTATCATGCCGCAAAACCAGAGATTTTCGGGGGGAAGCCGCAGGAGGCAAAAAAACACTTTGACAAGGCGTTTGAAATTTCGGGTCGTAAATTTTTAATCTGGCACCTGCTGTTCGCAAAATTTTATACGGTTCAGGTTCAGGACCAGGATCTTTTTGTTGAAACACTGGAGGAGGTTATCGAAGCTCCCGAAAACCTTCTTCCAGAACAGAATTTCGCCAACGAGGCAGCCAGACACAAGGCAAAAGCGCTGCTGGAAAAAGCAGATACGCTTTTTTAATCCGTACACAAGAAAACGAGCTGCTGAAAAATGATTGACTGTGGATTGATTTAAAGATTGTTTTCATGCTGTTCGCGGCTTTAAACAAAAACATTGCCCTTGCTTTGCGAATACTGTCAAACGGACATATGCCGGGAAATGGTTTGATATCCAACCGGTTTCCAACACCGTATATTCTCCGGTTTGACATCTAATTGATGATCGTCTATAGCTTGAGGACTGTAAATACAGATTCTTGTTTTTTAGATTTTTACCTTGATACGCTCTGACCTTTTACAAGGAGGAAACATGAAAGCAAAAAGAGGATGGTTATGGGTTTTTATTGTCGCGGTTTCATTTGGTCTTCAATCCTGTATGTTTCTCACAACACCGCTTCCTGTTTTGAAATTAATCGGCGCTGCGGATAAAGGTGATGCGCAGGCCGTAAAAGAAGAACTCAGCGGAGGAACGGATGTAAATGGCGTAATCTCAAGCAAAGGAGGCGTCAGCGCACTTCTCGCAGCTGCCTCAAAAGGCCATGTGGATGTCGTCAAGGTATTGCTGGAGCATGGCGCGGATGTAAACATAAAAATCATATCCGAATTTGAAAACGACGAAGGGGACACCGTATATATTGGAACCACGCCCATTATGGGTGCCGCGGCAAAAGGACATACCGAGGTGGTTCAGCTCCTTCTGGACTACGGTGTGAATCCCAATTCAGCCAATGAAAACGGAAGCAGCGCCCTCTCGGCAGCCGCTGCCTACGGCCACAAAAACTGCGCCGAACTTTTGATCGATGCTGGCGCAGATGTAAATGCGAAATCCACAAAATTTTTTGTATTTCGGGGGGTCAATGTTTACGTGGGGTCCAATCCACTTACCGGCGCGGCATTTAACGGACATCTGGATGTCGTCAATCTGCTGCTGAAAAAAGGAGCTGACCCGGAAATTATGAATGAAAAAGGAACGACTCCTTTATTTGCAGCGGCTGCAATGAACCACCCCAAAATCTGCGAAGCTTTGATCGACGCCGGCGCCAATGTGAACGCACAAATCAAAGAGGATTATATTTATAAAGAAAACCATACATTGGAAGGGAACACCCCGTTAATAGGTCCATGCGCTTTTGGGCATTATGGTGTGGTCAAACTCCTTCTTGAAAAAGGTGCTGATCCGAATTTAACAAACAGAGTCGGCCTGACACCCCTGATGGCTGCCGCATCCAAAGGCCATGTAAAGATCTGCAACCTTCTGATTGAAAAAGGTTCGGATGTCAATGCGAAAACCACCGAAAAATTTACCTCCATCGTAGACGGACCGGAAATTCAACCCGGCCTGACCGCCCTGGTGGGTGCTGTGGCCAACGGCAATCCTGAAATTGTCAAGCTGCTTCTTGATAAAGGCGCGAAAGATGAAAACGACGATGCGCTGCAATTGGCGAAGCAGCAAGGCAAATCAGAATTGATTGAACTCTTGAAGGCTGCAAAATAGCACGAAGCATTTCATGGATGCATAATCCTAATCTTGTATCCTGAACCAAACTTCCCTACTGCCCGCTTCTTGATCAAGAGGCGGGCAGATCCTTTTGAGGCAGCAGTTGTGATGGTTGTTTTTTCTTTTACCGTCACGCTTCATAAACAAGCAGGATTCAACTGCGAAATCCTGTATGGAGTTATATCTTATATTCTTCCGGTGCTGATACCATAAGGACATTCTTCCCGTTCTGATGCCCCTTTTCTTTTGAAAAGCATGCTTATGAAATATTTTTCTTGACGCAATACTAAGTTTCATATATCTAACATTATTAAACATGAATATAAAACCGGAACTAAAAACAGACACTTGATGAAAAGAAAACCCTATAAAATTTGACAGTCTCATCAAAACACGATGAATACGATGGCAAAACAAAAAGTTTAAGGTGCCAAAATAATAAGAAATACCGCTGCGACAGCAACTGAAAAGATTCCCTGTTACGCTGAAGCTGAGATGATGCATGAAGCTTCGCACAGAAACGAAATGAAGCGTCAATGCCAACCTGGACTTTTTCAAAGCCATCTTTTCAAATATCCGCCGGAGGAAAAAAATGGGGCAAGGTCCACCCCGCCGCGACAACAAGGCCTGTTCCAGCAGAAAAGCGGCCATTGCTGTTGTCGGCAACATGAAAACAGGAAAATCCACGCTTTTTTCCAAGCTGTGCAACAGCAAAATAACGAATTTAAAGATCCCCGGAAGTCCCATACCCGTAACATCTGGAAAAATCAAAGGAACAGACTATACGGCAATTGATACACCCGGAATATATTCCATATTTTCAGCAAGCGAGGATGCACAGCTTTCAAAAAATATCCTTATCTATAACAATGAGATATTCGGTATCCATGGAATCATTGTTGTTGCAGATGCAAAAAATCTGGCACAATCCATTTCCGTTGCCCTTCAATATGCTGAATTCGAACTGCCCATGATTTTCAACCTGAACATGACTGACGAATCCGCGTCTCTCGGTATCGAAATCGATATCAAAAATCTCTCAGAAATTCTGGGTATCAGCGTTGTTTCAACAATAGCAAGGGATGGAATCGGAATTTCCAAAATACTGTCACGCATATCTGAAATGCGGGTCGCCAACAGGCTGATCGAGTATCCGGACTGGATCAACACCTATTTTGAACTCGTTGAAAAACGAATTCAAACAGAAGAGATCTCTTCAAAAATTATCGGAATTCTGCTTCTTACTGGAGACAGAGGTATAGAAAAATATATTGAGAACCGGTTCGGGCCCGGAATGCTCGCGCAGCTCAAAAGCCTGACAACGGAATACAGTGAACATCTGAATCAACCTGCCAGCATCATGCTGACAAATCTGCATTATAAGAAAGCCGAACAGATTGTCGCTAAAATTCGCAAAGTAGATCCGCCGTCCAAAAGCCCCTTTATGGCCAGATTCGGAGGATGGTGCACCAGCCTCTCAACAGGCCTCCCGATTGCGGCACTGATATTGTTTATTCTGTATCAGTTTGTAGGCACTTTTGGAGCGACTTTCCTTGTTGATGCAATCAACATAAACGTGTTTAAAGAGGTCTTGATCCCGGCAGCTGAAAAAATTGTTGCTCCCATACCAAGCGCATTCATCAGAGACATGATTGTTGACCCTGATTTCGGCATTCTGCCAACAGGCGTCTTTCTGGCTCTGGGGCTCGTGCTGCCGGTTCTTTTCTGTTTTTACATTGCATTCGGGATTCTGGAGGACTCCGGTTATCTGGCACGGTTTTCCATACTGCTCGATAAAGTGTTTCAGAAAATGGGACTCAACGGTAAGGGGGTTATCCCGCTTGCAATGGGGTTCTCATGTATTACAATGGCCATACTGACCACACGAATGCTGGATACAAACAAGGAAAAAAACATCGCCACTTTCCTTCTTCTCCTTGGATTGCCCTGCGCTCCTCTTATCGCGGTAATGTTCATCATTCTGGGCAGGATGCCTGTATCCGCTTCCATTGCCGTATTCGGAATCATTTTTCTTCAAATATTCATTGCAGGATATGTAGCCAATAAAATCCTGCCCGGTAAGCGCTCTCCGTTAATCATGGTGATACCGAGTATGCGTCTGCCAAAACCGATTCAGATTTTAAAAAGCGCTACGGCAAAGACCTATTTTTTTATGAAAGAAGCGATTCCCGTTTTCATTCTAGCCTCCCTGATTGTTTTTTTGTTTGAAAGGCTGGGAGGTCTGGCTTTTCTCGAACAAATATCCAAACCCATCATTAAAGATTTCATGGGGCTCCCTGAGAAAAGTGTACAGGTATTCATCAAGACAATCATCCGAAGAGAGAACGGTGCAACTGAAATCGAACATCTGAGCAGCACCTACACCAATGTTCAGCTTGTCGTCAACCTGCTTGTCATGACATTCCTCTTCCCATGTATCAATGCGACAATCATACTTTTTAAAGAACGCGGAACCCGAGCAGCACTTACAATCATGACGATCAATGTGGTTTACGCCATACTGATTGGAAGTGTTGTAAGTCATGCCTGTCGGATACTGGGGATTACGTTTACCTGAGACACCCAGAAAATATAATTGTTAAACAAGTGTGCAACAAATTCGAGGAAACCATGCTGGATGAAAAATTAGAAGAAATAATGGAAGCAATCTGGAGCGCGGGTGAAAATAAAAAATATTCCGTTGATGCCATCCGGAAAAAATGTATTGTCGATTTCACGATAGATGACCTGGAAGATCTTGAAAAAAAAGGACTGATTATATTCGATCATGATCAGATTCTTTTTTCAAGCAAAGGAAAAACAATCGCGGAAGGCATCATTCGCAGACACCGCCTGGCGGAAACCCTCGTATCAAGCATCCTCAAACTGAAGGATGCTGACATGGAAGAGGTTGCATGCAAGGTTGAACACAGTCTGCTTCCCGAAGTGGAGGAGTCCATCTGCACCCTTCTCGGGCACCCCGGAATATGCCCGGATGGAAAACCGATTCCAAAGGGCAGATGCTGCAAAAAAAATCTTCGGGAAATCAGCAATGTTGTCGTCTCTTTGATTGATATCAAGCCGGGAGAAAAAGGTAAAATCACTTACATAAAACCCGGCAGCCATTCGAATATGCATCATCTTCTATCCATCGGTTTACATCCGGGTATTGTTGTTACCGTTCACAGGACCACTCCTGCTTTTTGCATCAAGTTTGAAAATACAGAGCTTGCCATCGACAAAGAGATCGCAAAAAACATATTTGTCTGGAGGGTCGCAAACAAGTAGCGGTTTTTATACGCCGGCATCTTCTGGATATCGATTAAAGCGTAAAATCAATGCGGTCAAAGATCAGGATAGAATCCAAAAAAGTATTCCTGGATGTTTTTCTTCATGGGCGCAACCTGAACAATTTCGATTGCATCTTCGGGACACTTCGATGAACAAATGCCGCAGCCAATACACATTTCGGAAATCGTGATATGGTCTTCCTGAACACGGATCGCCCCCATCGAGCAGAGCTCTTCACATGTTCCACAACCGCTGCAGGTTTTTGCAGCCATGGCCTTCCACCCGACCGATTTGAATCTGGATTGTATATCCTTCCCTACTTTTCGATAATTTTTGAGGGCCACACAGCAGCAGGGGCAGCAAAAGCATATCTCCAAAAAGCGGTGAAGTTTGTCTTTTTCAATCCCCCAGACAAATTCTTCTGCCTCAACCCAGATGGACTGGCAGACAAGCCCGTATTGTGCTCCCTTCTCTAAGTGATCCAGCGCCTCATCAACGGAAACAGCGCGCGCAATTCCTCTTTTTTCCGTAATTTTCGAGCCCTCACCCACAAAGATACATCCAAAATCCACCGGATAGGTTTCACACTTTTTCCCACCATCCCGGCATATGCATTTATTCATTATAGATCGGTAAGATGAATCCCTGATAGTTTTTTCAACAATATGAATTGGAAGGACGATATTATGATAGTCTCTGCCTGCTTTCAAGCCGCGATCCAGATTGATGATATATCCCTGCGTAAAATTTTTTTCCGGATTATCAAATCGCAGAATCTTTTTCAGTAACGCTCCTAAAAACGGAGTTTTGACAAACCTTGCCATTTTATCTACGATCTGGAAAATACCCGCGTAGATATGCCAGTTTCTGCTGTTGATCGCGAACCTGTCTTTAATCATGTTGCTGCAACTTCTATTTCTCAAAAAAATCTCCTCTTCCGGTTGCAGGTCGCCCTTCAACAATAAAGCACAACATTCTGTTTCTCAGAGGATTTCCTGCTTGTAAAGAATATGACTTTCCTTTTATAAAGATAGACAAAGCGTTGTCAAGATATCTTGGAGAAAACATCTGAAAAGCCTGCAGCTGAATAAGCACGAATTGGAGTTTCAAAAAGAAAAATAGGTACGGAAGGGCCTGTAGAAAACCTCAAAAAGATGCCGGCAGGATTCATTTACATACCCTGCCGGCAAAAACCGATCACAATATTATTTGAATTGAATCATTGTTCAAAAGCAGATTGATCTACACTGCGGGGAACACCCTCAAAAGGCGTCCACAAATTTGATTTGAGCTCTTTTGGATCCCGCATATTCTTCAGAATTTCAATACTGGTCTTATACCCTTTGCGGAGACGACATGCATCAATTGCCATGCCGCATATTTGTGATACGGCCTGAACAAGGTTCACATCCCGCAGGTCAAAATCCCATGGTTCGGCAGTATAAACACGTAATGCTCCGATCACTTTTCCATGGACAATTATCGGGACAGCCAGAATGGATGCAATTCCTTCTTCTTTGGCTTCATCGGGATACTGAATACGCGGATCATCCGTGACATCATAGATTGCTACAGGACTCTCTTCAAGGGATTCCCGGATAGATTGCATATAATTTACAGGTCCCTTTTTAAGATATTGTTCGCTCAATCCAAATGAGGCTGCCAGTTCAAGCTGATCGTTTTTTTTATTAATCAGAAAAATTGAGCAGCCCTTGACGCCAAGAGCGCTTTTTACGCTTTCCGCGGTCATCAAAACAACCTCTTCCGGATCTTTGCTTTCGGAAATCGCCCTTGTTACCCTGAGCAACGTTTCATAATGAATGACATGCTTCTTCATAGGCACCTCCTTTTTGGATCCGTTATTTATTTTTATATTCTGTCTCCACCTGCCTTCATGAAATCGGATTCGACATTTACCGCGACATCAAAGCTTCAGCTGCTTGCAGACGGCTCCAGTTTTTGAATGATAAAAAAATTTACAGGAAACGGATCTGGATGAAACCGATCTGTCATATCTTGGTAAACGGCGTGCCTCACCGAAATGATTCAACATTCCGGAGAGGCGGCGGTGATGGCAATTTAAGAACATCTTTCATCGTGAGTTGTAAACCTCTTTCTGGTTTTCGTTACCATGCTGTCAAAAAAATATTCTACCGATGCGACCAAACAGGTATTTTCAGTCTTCAGTTGAGTTCGAAATATTCCAGATTCAAAACCAGCAGCGGGAAAAGATGGTGAGATTGTATACCTTCTTTATACAGGAATAACAGGTCGAATGTCAATCATAACGAAAACTATGGCTGCAATTCACAGAATCGCGCAAATCCGTTCCCGGCTCTTAAACAAAACAACCGCTTTCAGGGTTGTTACATAAACTATCCGAATTAACAGCCAAATAAATGAAAACATATCATGAATCGATATGATTCACCCGTTATGAGCGGCACACAGGCAATATCAAACATTATCTGCCTGATACAAGATGATTTTAAAATACTTTACCGAAATGATTTTTCCTGATAGTCTCGTTTTGATTTTTCATTACCTGAAAGAATCCTATTGTGGTAAGGATTTTCTGCAAAGGAGTTTTCAAATAGGATTCCAGGTGACTTCTTTTGTTCTCTCATTTTTTTTGTATGGTTCAACTTGCACCATTCATATTCAAGATGCTTTTTTTTTGACAGCAGGGATGGAATTGAAATTTTTTTAAAATTTTTTATTTCTCGTAAAAAAGGGAGGTCTAAAATGAACAAAAAGGTCATTGTTTTAGGACTTTTGGTATCTGTATTTTTAAGTCTGCCGGTTGTTGGGACGGCGGAAAAATCCTGTGATACTTTACTCGCTGAGTCAGAGCAGCTGTGGATGGATCAAGAATTCAATGAATCGGATAAGCCGCTTGACCTCGTCATAAAGCAATGTCCCGAATTATCCGATCCATACTGGCGCAAAGCACGCAATATTTATGACCGGCAGGAAGCGGTTCCCCGGGAGCAGAAGCCTGAAAAAAAAGAACTGATCAGACAGTACAAGGAGCTCGAAGATTTGGCGGATAAATGCATTGAGGTGGATGAAAAGGACGGGAACTGCTGGCTGTGGAAAGGTGCCGCAATCGGACGGGCAGCCACCACAAAAGGAATTCTCACAACATTGTGGGTGGCTGAAGATGTCGAGAAGGCCTGGCTTAAAGGTGCGGAATTAAAACCCGCTTACCGCGCGACAGATGGTTCCGCGAGTACCCTGGCCGATATTTATTATGCGCTGGGGATGTACTACCGTGTGGTTCCTGAATGGATGCGCCATTTTCCGTTAAAACAAATTTTCGGAACCCATGGAGATAAGGCGAAATCAGTTGAGTACCAGAGAAAGACTGTGGCGATCGAACCCGAGCGTATCGAATTCCATAAAGAGCTGGGCGCAAGCCTGATCTGCTATGGCACCAGTCATAACAAACCGGAAGCAATCGAAGAAGGAAAAAAGCTGCTCATAGAGCTTCAGGCGCTTCCCGTTCTTAAAGACTCCGACAAAATCGACAAGGATCATGCAAAGCTGCTTTTACAGGATCCATCTCTCGCATGCGGATATCAGCGGGACGCGCAGCAGGAGGTCAGCAAAGACGCCTATGAAAAAGACAAATAATATGAAGGCCTGAACCCGCCTGCACTTTGCATGGATTTGAAATGCCCCTTGCCAAGGCAGCGTCAGTCAGCCATAACTGATTCTGCCTTGGTATCCATCATGCCAGAACCATAAAATTCATATCTCTCTCTTCCCGCGCGCAACAGATGCATCCAAAACAATGTTGGCGTCTATCGCCACCGGACTACCCTCGCTGACTGCCAGCGGGTTGATATCGATTTGCGCGATATGAGGGTCGGCGGTTCCAAGATCTCCCAACCGAACCAGTATGTCTGCCATCTGGTCTTTCTTCAAGGGCATCATCCCGCGAAAGCCTTCCAACAGCTGTTTGCCCCTGATCTGTTCTATCAGTCTAAACGCATCTTCCTTCTTCAGAGGGGCAAGGGCAAAGGCCACATCCGGATCGAGTTCGGCAAGGATTCCGCCCATTCCAAACATCACGCATGGACCAAATTCCTCATCACGAAGAAATCCCGTGATCAATTCATAATCGACTTTAATCTGCCGCTGAATCAGAATTCGTCCCTGATCTCCCACCTTTGTTTTGATTTGATGGAAGGCCTCTTCCAGTTGAGACAAGCTGAAAATTCCAAGATGAACCAGGCCAAATTCCGTTTTATGGGTTTCACCTGCAATCAGCCCTTTAAGCACGACCGGAAATCCCCATTTCTTCGCGACATTTTCCGCTTCGGAAAGATGGTTCAGAATCATCTCTTCCGCTACCGGGATTTTCTGAGCGGCAAGCAGTTGTTTGCTGTCATACTCATCCAGTACTGAATTTTCATACAAAGGTGCTGTGATTTTTCCGGATGACTTCTCAAATTCCGTTGTCATTTCCGCTTCCCTGGAAAACGCTTCCTGCCTGCGGGGTTTATAACGGGCGGCGGCAGCCAGGCAATCCGTTATCCGAATGATCTCTCCATGTACCGCTATCCCGAGCTTTCGTGTTTTTCGAAGAAAGGCCGAGGTTCCCTCTTCAACCCCCATGAGCCAGAAGAACACAACCTTCTTTACAGAATCCGCTTTCTTTTTCAGGTCTTCCAACTCTTCAAATTCCGAGTCCAGACCCGCGACATAGTGTATCAGCAAAACATCTACATTTGGATCTTCCAGAACGCTGGAAAATGTGAGGCTGAATGCCCGGGATCGGCCATGAACGCCTACCGCCGGGAAAAGGTCTATGGGATTTGAAACCGGCATCCATTCCGGAAAAACCTTACGGATATCTTGTCTGGTTTTTTCTGAAAGCTTTGCAACACGGAGGCCTTTCCTCTCAAGGGCATCGCAGGCCAGAATACCGGCTCCCCCGCTCAGGGTTATAATCGCTGTCCGACACGGGGAAGGGAGATCCGGAATCATGGTCAAGGCATTTGAAATATCCATCATCTCGTAAATATCATTTGCCAGAATGACACCGCATTGCTTTAGAATGCTATCCATCAGGCGGGAATTTCCCGAAAGACTGGAGGTGTGGCTCATTGCCGCACGCGCCCCTGCTTCGCTGCGGCCGCCCTTTAACAGGACGATCGGTTTTTCTGAATTTCCTGCAATCTTTGCAAAAAGCCTCCCGCGTGGAAGGGATTCCAGATACAGGGCGATTGCATCGGTTCTCGGATCATTCATCAGGTACTGAAGCAGATCACATTCATCCACATCCATTCTGTTTCCAATTGAACACGCTTTTGAAATTCCAATCCCCCTTCGTCTGAGTTCAGCCAGGAAAATAGCGGAAAGCATACCACTTTGAACGATGAGAGAAATCCGGCCGGGTATAAGGCCTTCCCTTTCTACGGCAGGGTGCATAAACGTAAAAAAATGATTGGAATGAACATCGACCAGGCCCATGCAGTTGGGGCCCCAGATTCTGATACCGGATTGTTTTGCGATTGCCTTGCAACGCTCCTGGAGGGCGATTCCGTTATCTCCAACCTCGGCAAATCCCGCACTTTCGATAATTACATTCTTTATGCCTTTTCGGGCACAGGCCTCAATCACCGACGGAACCAGTTGCGCAGGTACAAGAACGATAACCAGTTCTACAGGATGGGGAATGCCGTCAAGGGAGGGAAAACAATTGAGCCCGTGAATCTGTTTGTAATTTGGATTGACTGGAAAAATCCTGCCTGTATATCCCCGCAGAAGGTTCTGAACAACCAGACTCCCAAGTTTGCGCTCGCTGGCACCAACAACTGCAATTGAATCAGGGTTGAAAAACAATTCCATCTTTATCTCCTCCATACATTCCTTCTGGCAGCAATACAGCAAACAGCATTGGAAAAAAAATGGAACCCGATGCCATCAGAGAACAATAATATCACGCAAGGGTTGAACCTGATTTTCAAAAAAGCATCCGATGAATGCTGTCATCCATTTAAATACCGATCAGATCTCGAAAATTATCCCCCAGCAATTTATTCCGAGTTTCTCTGTCCGGAAAAAGAGATTCAATTCTCCTTTTGATGAATCCATTATCAAACATGCCGTCATCTGCATGATGACCATATGGTCCGTCTGTTCCAAAAAAACATCGTTCCGCGCCCAGATATTCTACAACCTGTTTGGTGGCCTTCCCATTTACATAAGCGTCTGCTGAAAGATCCACATAGATATTTTTATTACCGCGAATTTTTTTCCACGTATCTGAATATTCAGGAAAGCCCGCATGGGCTAAAATAATTTTAAGTTCCGGAACCTCGTTAGCAAGCGCTTCAAAATCACCGTTCACATCAAATCCGACATGAATCAATAAGGGTTTACCTTCTTTTGCCGCTCTTTCGGAAACCGGGACCAGCTTTGCCGGCTGAAATTGATGCCAGAAGGAATGCGCTTTTACACCAATAAATCCTGACCGGTTCTTCCATTTTTCATATTCTTCTACCGGATCATTCTTCCCTTCTGGATTGATAAAAATCCAACCCAGGAATCGATCGGGGTAAGCTTTGATTGCATCGGCAACAGATCCATTTTCAGGATCTTGATACAGTTTGACAGTCTCTTTTGGCAAAACGATATCCCCTTCCGGGGAAAAGTTGGAGATCATCTTCCTGGCCATTGACCGGGAAAATCGATGATAAAGCACAAAACGAAGAAGTTTTAATAAAAATTCAGGTGTATGGGGTGGTACATCCCACATTGTCGGAACCAATGCTACTTTCTCGATACCGTATAAATCCATTTTCTGAATCAGGTTCTCAACAGGCTGCATTCTCGTTTCCAAATGATAATGGCAATCGATGATCATGGTCCTCCTTTCATAAGCCTTGTTCCCGCTGCTCTCTTAGAACTGATTTAAAAAGGCTGCTGTTGAAACGAAAAGCATATCAATCAGGGCAGCTCTCCATAAAAGCATTTCGCAGGCATCTTCTCCAAAGCGATCCGGCAACAGGCACATGAGATACATTCAGACTCCTCCTGTTTCTCATCTCTGAAATTATTCACGATATGCGGTTCGATCATAAAAGAACGCTTTCGAACTTTTGTCAATAAAACATTGTAATCCTTTTTCAGGAGCGCAGTTTTTTCACAAAACCGCAAACAGCTTTCCCGATTTCATCTGGTGAATCTTCCTGGATAAAATGAAGGCCTTTTACAGTAACCTCTTCCTGGTTGGGCCATGAACGGCAGTATTCTCGCGGTGCTCCTGTCAAAATAATCCCGGGATCCGCATTAATAAAAAGCTTGGGAAGATCTGAGGATTCCAGCCATTTTCCATAAGAGTTGACGATCTCCACGACATCTGCCGGTTCTCCAGCAATGGGAAGTTCACGGGGCCAGGTAAGTGTCGGCCGGCGGTCTTCGCCGGTATTCAAGAAGGGGCGCCGATATACGTTCATCTCCGCTTCCGTCAGGCCGCGCAACACGGAAGCAGGAAGGATCTCTTCAATAAAAACATTCTTTTCAAGGATCATTTCTTCTCCAGCCGGTGATCGAAGGGCTCGAAAAATATCCCGGCCAATCTCCGGCCAGTCTTCCCAGGTAATAGGGTGAACGATGGCTTCCATATATGCAATTCCCTGAACTGCCTGTGGATGCGCTTTAGCCCAGTCAAAACCCAGGGCAGAGCCCCAGTCATGAATCACAAGCACAACGTTGTTTTTAATTTCTAAAGCTTCAAAGAAAGCATGCAGATACGCGCGGTGTTCCGAGAATCGATAGGATAAAGGACCGCTCGATTCAAGTTTATCCGAATCTCCCATTCCAATTAAATCCGGTGCAATGCATCGCCCCAGTTTCGTGAGGTGTGGAATGACGTTTCGCCATAAATAAGACGAGGTCGGATTCCCATGAAGAAATACAATCGGATCCCCCTTTCCTTCATCTACATAGGCCATGGTGCGATCAAACACTTTTTGCCTTTTTTTCACAAACTGTTCATCCGCTGCTATCATCTGTATCCTCCTTGTATGGTGATGTCCGGTCCAATATTCGCGATGCCTGCCTCTTGTTTCATGTTCAGAGCATGATATCAGGCGAATAAACTGCTGCAACCGGAACTATGATGTTGAGTTCGTGATCCAGGTTTCAAGCGATACCGGGGTGCTGCAGGACAGGTCAGGCTTCCACTGGCATGTCGTATCCAGAGCCACTCCATCCATAATAATGGAAACCGGCGCATCGGATGAAACGACAACCACGATAATATTGCTGTGTTCAGCCGTGAATCGGAGTGCCGAGTTATACCGTGCACCCCGACTTCTGTCTTCACCCGGAACAAATTGACCATCCAACAGGCAGGCAAAACCATGAAGTTTCAGATCGGCTCCAATGTGCAGGGCGCCATCAACCTTTGAGAAAGATTTTGTCAAATCCAAAAATTCAGACTTTTCAAGATCCAGTGGTTCCTCCAGAGAATGACCGGAAATGAATACCGGGCTTTCGTTGAGATCGATAACAATCGTACAACCATGTTGCTGTGTTCCGGCATCGTGAACAAGACTGCTTACAATTTTAAACAAGGAAGAAGTAGATGACGGATCCATGCTCGATTCCAGAAGGGCTTCCTCAACCTGTACAAGTTTGGCTTTTCGTGTAGTTGATTTAAAACTGCCATCTGAGAAACTGCATACCGCGTCACCATTTATTTTTAAAAACCCGTACCTTCCCTGATAATCTGCCGTAATGCAGAAGTCCGGAATTTTATCCTTAACAATCCCGATAATGGTCTTTTCATCAGATACCAGTTTCCGGTCCGAATACTCCACGGAAAGAAGCAGCTTTCGGATATGCTTCACATTATTCAGAATCGGCTGTTCCATCCTGGGAAACTTTGCGACAAAATTCATTTTTTCGAGTGCATGCCTCTCAACAAAAAGCAGCTCTCCTTTGGGCCATAAGCCTTCTTCCGGTGTTCTGGATATCTTGAGTATCGAATCCAGAATCGGATAGACTCTGATCTGCGTGTCCCATCCAAGCAGGATGTTCATCTGGTCGATCAAATAATCACGAACCGCATGGGTTGCGTATTCCCGGAGAAAATTTCCGGAAATGCCCGTGTACAGTTCCTTTTCGTTTGCAATGTCATGGGAAAAACGCCAGACAGCCTGTTCCAGCCAACATTCGGTTGGGCCGATTGAACACATATCCGGGTGATGCTCCGTAAACCACATTTGATAAAAAACAGAGCCTGAGCGGCCCCCATAAGAAATCAGGCCTGCAAGTTCAAGATTTTTTTCCGGAAACACGTTGCTGAACTTTTTTTTATCATAAGAAATGGATGCTTTTTTACGCCATTCGTCAGAATCCAGGTAAAGCTCTTTGAATTTCGGTTCGTGCCCCCTCAGAAGGCTCTGAGGATCATAAATCTGAACAGGCTCATCCGGTTTTACAGCATAAATTACGGCTGTCCGGCTTGGACCTGAAAAGTGAGAAAGACCGTCCTGCAGGCCATCTAATGTATCCGCAATGCATTTGTGTGTAAAAGCACATTCATCCACTGGATCTCTCCATTAAAGGGTTCAAGAAGCCGGCTTTATGTATTTTCTTATTTTCTGAGAATTCTAAGCCATCTCCATACGTTCAAAAGCCCTGCCAGTGCATTTGCCACATAGGTCAGGGCACAGGCAATAAGAATTTTTTGTGCAGCCGGTATATCTTCCCGGGGAATATACTCGCCGGAAGAAAGCATCGGAAGTGCACGGTTAAAACTGGCATCAAACTCTGATGGCAGTGTCATCATGTGAATGAATACAGGGATACAAAGTGTTGCGACCCCTCCAATAAAAAGAAAAACTCCTGCCAAAGGAACGCGAGTTATGAGTGCAACAAACGGAACAACCAGAATGATTCCGGCTCCGATTTTTTCCATTTTAACAGCGACCCGCACCATTATGGTACGCGTTTGAAGCGGCCTGTATTGATAGTGATCCTGTATTGCATGACCTACTTCATGCGCTGCGACTACTACGGCGGTCAGTGTTTTCCGGCCGCATCTTTGACGTGTGAGTCGAACCGCTTTGTTTTCCGGGTCATAGTGATCACCGATAGTTGTCTCTTCCACCCTTACATTGTTCATATTCAACCGTTCAAGGAGAAGTTTGGCCAGATCAAACCCGTTTCCGGAAAAATATTCATCTCGGTTGTACCGGTTCAAGACCTGTTTCGCCCAAAAATGCGGGCCATATATAATTGCAATGATAACAACAATAAAAGCTATAATCAAATCCGTATTCCTCATATAAAAGCAAACAGGCCCCCCGATGCAATAACACCCACCAGCATAGATAATCACAGCTATCCTTTTTTTTAAACATTTTTCCGCTTCCCGGCGCTTTCTGTTTTTTATTCAATCTTGCTGCACAGGCCGATTTTCTCTTGCGGATTCCAGAAAGCGAATGATACAAAGAGCTGAGAGGGATAGCAATTCCGGCCATCCAATATTTTTTTCATAACAAAAAAAGAGTATAGGGAATAATGTTTCAGGAACCCAATTCTTATGGATACAGATAAATGCGAACGCCTCTTCAGTGTTATGACATTGAATCTGCGGTTTGGAAGGGCTGAAGATGGACCAAACAGCTGGAGCAATCGAAAACAGAGATTCATTTCCCTTTTTGAAAAGCACCGGCCGGATTTTATTGGAATGCAGGAGGCAAATGATTTCCAGATCGTTTTTTTTCAAAAACTGCTGGAGGAGTATCATTTCATCGGCCAGAGATCTCCGGCGCCATCTTACTGGCAGGACAATGTTGTTTTTTATAAAAAAGAATGGAAATGCAGCTTCCAGGAAAGATTCTTTTTGAGCCATACACCATCAATACCCAGCCGTCTACCGGACAGCAAATGGCCGCGGCAGTGCGTTATCGGCTTTTTTAAAAAAACCGGCACCTCTTTGATTTGTGCGAATACGCATTTTGATTTTGATCCGGATGTCCAAAAACACAGCGCAAAAATTATTCTCCATAAACTGGATGGGTTTCAAAAACCTGACGCACCGGTTATCATTACCGGCGACTTCAACGCGGAACCCGACAGTTCGAGCTATCAGGAATTTACTTCCAAAGGCGCTTTTCGAGAAATATTTCATGGTGAATATTCAGGAACATACCATGGATTTACAGGCGAGTGCCGGAAAAGGCATATTGACTGGATACTCTACCGAGGAAAGATTGAACTAATCGAAAAAAAAATAATAGCTGGACAGTATCATGGAGGGTTTCCTTCGGACCACTTTCCGGTTCTTGCACAATTCAGGATAGCAGGGCAGTCTTCTTTATGATGAAGTTCGAGCCGGATTACAAGGAAAAAGAAACGGATAATATAAAAAAGATTGAAACATCTTTCTCGGTTTTGATTAAAAGTATACCGCTGAAAATCAGAAAGGTGAGAGAATCCATTATTGATGATTTCATTTCCTACCCTATGAAATAATTTTCCGAATTTACTTTCAAAAAAATACACCCTCCGCCTGCCAGTGTTCAGCATAACAACCTATAATTTTTGGAAATAAAAAATAATCAATATAATGGTATGCTTCTTGCTGTTCCTCATGTTAACGAATCTGCTTTTTGAAATATTACACTCAAATATCCCGGATTAAGGTTATGGGGAATGAAAAAATAAAATCTTTTTTTCTGTTTCAGCACTCTCTATCGGACTATATCAGGGTAACCGCAATTTTTATCGTTATTCTGTTCACCACATTCGTTGTCAGACTGTTTGGAAGCAATATCCGCAGCAAAAAACAACAAACCGTAAAAAGCGAATTTCCCTTTCGGCAAAACAATTGACGATCAACATTCAGTTGGCTATATATCCTTATTGCATATAACGCCGACTGTTTCCCGCCATCCTGAGGAGAGGAACTGCATATGACGGACACATTGAAGTTAAAAGAAAGATTAATCGGTTTAACTCCTGAAATCTGTGTAGAGAGAGCCAGATACCTGACACGGAGTTTCAAAAAAACCGAAGGGCAATCCATGATCATTCGAAGAGCAGAGGCGCTGAAAATGATTCTTGGCAATATCACGTTGAATATCCAGGATGGTGAACTCATTGTTGGTTCTGCTACCAGCAAGGAACTGGGCGGTGGTTTCTACCCGGAGTGCAACAGCCGCATCTGGCCTGAGCTTGACGAAATCGCAAACCGGGACACAAATCCCTTTTACATCGACAAAAATGATCTGGAAGAGCTAAAAAATGATGTTATACCCTATTGGTCCGGAAAGACCATAGAGGATTTTGCCCAACACCGATGGACTGAAAGCCTGAAAAAAAGAGCAAACATACTCGGAAGCGGAATGATACTGACGGAAGTCGCGGGAATCGGGCATATTCTTTTAAACCACGAGAAAGTCGTTAAAGTTGGTTTGACGGGAATTTTGAAAGAGATAGAAGAATACCTGAACCGGACTGAGAAAGCCGATGTTCAGAAACGTGAATTTTATCTCGCGGCTCAAATATCGTGTCAGGCTGTGATTAATTTTGCGGAAAGATATTCAAAAAAGGCTTTAATTTTAGCCAAAAACGAACTCGATCCAAACAGAAGGAAGAACCTGGAAGAGATCTCCGGAATTTGCATGAAAGTTCCTTCGAAGCCGGCAGAGACGTTCTGGGAAGGAGTTCAGTCGATATATTTTCTTCATATCGTCGCCCAGATTGAAGACTATGAAAAATCCATATCATTTGGAGGCATAGACCGATATCTCTACCCTCTTTATGTAAATGATTTAAATGCAGGCCGTATTTCAAGAGAAAGGGCGCAAACGCTGCTTGAGTGCTTCTTTATCAAGCTGAACGCTACCGCGCCATGCTTTGATTTCGCGGGTGACCTGGCCTTTTGCAGCACGCAGAGTGCAACCAACCTGATCATCGGAGGAATGGATAAGAAAGGAAATGATGTTGCCAATGAGCTTTCCTTCATGGCAATCGATGCACGCGAAAGAGTATGCATGCAGGAGCCCAATTTCGGAGTTCGAATGCATCGCAACACCGATCCTGCATTTTTGAAAAGAGTCTCCCAGTCCGCGTCTTCCGGCCGGGGAAACCTTCAGATATTCAACGATGAAATCATCATTCCGACTCTGAGGAAATGGGGCATACAACCCGATGATGCTTCCGGATACGGCATTATCGGATGTGTGGAACTGGGTGTGCCCGGGAAGACATGCAATTCAGCCAACGCAGCCCTGGTGGATTTTGGTTATTGTCTGGAATTGGCCCTTAACCAGGGCAAAAAACTCGCTGACAACCTCATGTCCTTCTTTCAGGGCGGCGAACCGATGGGACCCGCGACCATGGACCCGGAGAAAATGAAATCCATTGATGATCTGATGGATGCTTTCAAAATCCAGCTGAGCTATCAGCTTGAAAAGATGGTCGAGGGCATGGAGGTTCTGGCAAAAATTCATGCAGAACATCGTCCGCTGCCATTTATTTCATCGCTTACCGAAAACTGCCTGGCAGAAGGCAAGGATATTTTATGGGGAGGTGCATTGTATAACTACACCGCTATCCAGGGTATCGGAATGGCAAGTGTGGGTGACTCTCTCGCCGCAATCGACCAGGCTGTTTTTAAAGATAAAAAATTTGCCTTGAAAGATCTTTTGGATGCCATGGCCAAAAATTTTGAGGGTGATGAAGCCCTAAGGCAAGCCCTGATTCATAAATATCCAAAATTCGGAAACGACGACCCTAACGCTGACCGGTTTGCGAAAAAGGTCGTCGATATCTTTTGTAATGACGTTCGCAGATATAAAACATATCGCGGAGGAAGGTATCAGCCGGGATTTTTCTCTTCAGGCGGCCACGTTGCCTTTGGCATGACAAATGCCGCGATGCCTTCAGGCAGAAAAATGGGAGACCCCCTTTCGGTGGGTATCTCACCCGCCCAGGGTATGAATCGATCAGGACCGACCGCAGCCCTGAACTCTGCCGCCAGAATTGACTACGGCTTGATAACCAACGGAGCAGCCTTGAACCTGGAATTCAGTCCGCGTTTCTTCTCCGGTGAAAGAGGCATTCAGAACTTTCAATCTCTTCTGACGACATTTTTTGACCAGGGAGGAATGCACTTGCAGTGCAATATCCTTAATAAATCCGAATTATTGGAAGCAAAAACCAACCCCGAAAAATATCCGGATTTAATTGTCAGGCCCGCCGGGTTTTCGATCCGCTTTATTGCACTCAACCCAATGGTTCAGGATGAGATTATCAGCCGCACGGCTTATCAGCCATAAAACAGAACCGAGATGCGAGAACCGACGTTAACATCAGGGTGAGTCTGACAAAAAATCTCCGGCTCTCTGCATGAAGAGCTGGTATCAGAGCGATCCGTCCAGCTCATCTGAAACTGTTTTTTTACAAATCCGACAGCGCTGAGCCCCCCGAAAGAGCGGGTTGCCGCATGAAGAGCAATGATATCGTTCGCATTCCGCCCTCGCCCACTCCACACTGCCTTTTTCATCGCCATGTTCGGCGACCTTATCCCTCCATAGCGATATGGCTCGCTTCATTACCCTTCGGCCGGTAGCCAGCCCGAATTCTTCGATCATGCGGCACGGCCATTCATCACATTGATGACAGGAATAATAGCCTCTGGCCTTGATACAGTGTCTGATCCGGCAATCTTTGCAATAGGTATAAAGCTTCTCCGGAGGATCTGGCTGCATGCACCCATAACATTCCGTTTCTTCCGGTTTCGTACCATAAAGATTGCCCATTACCTTTTTAAATTTTTCATTTTTATCTCTGGTCGCGATATAGATTCCACAGGTGCCGCAATAGAGACCGCATGGTGCCATCAACTCTTTATTTTTAATCTCTTCCTCTTTCCATCCTTTCATAATTGGATCTCCTTCATGAATTAAACTCAGCATCATTTCAATGAGGCAGAATCGCCATGTCCTCTATTTCACTTCCGGAATTGCACGGCATCCAATATTTTCTACTGTTCTTCCCTTCACCTATTCTTCTATTCTATTTTTACTGAGAACGGGCATCAAAAATTTCAACCGAAATCAAAGCCGTTGCAACGCGAAGGGGTAAACCGCAATAGAATGGCGCATATTTCGAGAATTGAGTCCTCCGCCCCAACAAAAAAATCAGGCCCGGGAAGAGGTGTCAACACAGATCAACCGGTCTTTTCACCGGGTTTGTGTCTCGTTGTAATTCTCCTTGACGCGTTTTGTCAATTCGATAATACTTTAAAAAAATAAAGAGAACTGCAACCAACAAGGAAAAGGAGGTCTCCCGTGATCAAGATGATTTTTGCCCTGAAAAAACTCCCCCACCTTTCGCTCGAAGAATTTCAACAGTACTGGAAAGAAAAGCACGGCCCCCTTGCCAAAAAAAATCTTCCAAAATTGCGTGTTCAAAAATATGTCCAGAACCACACGCTGGATACACCCTTCAATGAAGTCCTTCGGGAAACACGGAATGCAATGGAGCAATACGATGGCGTCGTTGAGATCTGGTGGGAAAGCATCGAGGAGCTTGAAGCGGCATCGTTAACACCGGAAGGAATCAAAGCGTCCGAAGAACTCCTGAATGATGAAAAGCAGTTTATCGACCTCTCACGCTCTTCATTATGGTTCTGCGAAGAGCATATTTTTATAGACAGGCAAGGTCTTGCGTAAAAGAGGAAATGAAGATGAAATTAGTCAACTTTCTGTCGCAAATAGACGAAACCAGGTGTACCGGATGCAAAAAATGCGAAGCCATATGCCCCGCTGCAGCGATCCACATGGCAGGGAACAAGGCTCACGTGGATGAAAAAAGATGTGTGGCCTGCACCAAATGCTGGAATATCTGCCCGGAAGAAGCTGTCGTGATGGTTCCGCGGAAAGAAGAGATGGTGGTCGGAATCGCACCGGAAGAAGTGAGTCAGGAAGAGATCGAGTCTCTCTGCAGAAAAGCCCATCTCTACCCGGATCAATTCATCTGTGCCTGCACATTAACACCGGCAAAAGAAGTCGCAGCAGCGATCATAAAAGGCGCGACATCGCCTGAGGAGATTACAGCCATGACCGGCGTTCGCTCGGGATGCGCCATGTACTGTATGGCCCCGGTGCTGAGGCTTTTTAAGGCTCATGGCGTATCGCTCAACCCTCCGGACAACCACAGATGGTATAATGTACCCCTGTCGTTGTGGGACATCCCTGAAGCAATCATCCAAAAATATCCAAATTATTATCTGGAGGAAGACAAAAAGGAATTGTATGAATCATAAAATGATACTTCCGGCCGAAAAACCATCCGATATCATGCCTTCGGCAAATTGTCCGACTGCGGACACGCGCGCGGCAGACTTAAAAGGTACTGTCTCTGTCAGAATAAAAGACCTTTTCCCGGAAATCACACAAGGATATCTTCAGAATGAAGGGGTATCTGAAATCCGCAAAGCCACGGAAACAGCCCTTTCCAATATTCAAATGGATGGGATTCATCAAAACCATACCGTGAATATTCTCTGCTCGGAGCATGGCTTCTACCTGCTCGGCGGCAAGCATTATTGTGAAATGCTGAAAGCCATTAAAGAAATCGTCCAGCAGCGAACCGGATGCAGTAAAATTCGATTGCGAGTCGCCGCGGGAATGGGATCAAGAGAATCAGATGAAGTCATCCGGCATTTCAGGTTAACGGAAACTTTCGGGAAACGGGTTCGCAGTATGAATGCATTTGATAAAGGAATCCCCATTGAAACAGAAATCGGGACACTTTATGGTCTGGCCGGCGCATACGATGCCGATTGGGTTATCCATGCTTTCCACGATGAGCCAAGGGATCTTTATTTCTATCGGTTGATTGACCGGGCCATCAAGGCCTTTGCAATGTCATACGCTCGTTTTGAGACAAGATCGGTCTATCATGGGAATTTCGGCAACCGGAGCGGCGCATTTATTCAGCGGGCCATCTTTGATTCCCCTTTTGTGCAGAAAAAATTCGCTTTTGGGTGCTTCCTGCGGATGACACCCGCGGGGATTACCGGGGTTGATGCCGACAACGACCTCTATCGTCTTGGAAAAAACATGACCGTCGACCTCCTCAGAGACTATGGAAAGATTCTTCAGCTGTTCTCAAAAATCGAATCCTGCGTTGCCATTCTGGATGGCGGCAGATACGCTTATTATCTGCATGCCGGCGGCATTGTTTTCGGGGCTCTTGAAAATGCGGAATACGATGCGTTTGATCTTTCCAAGCCGGCTGCCCTGGCCTATTACGACCTGCTCGGCAAGCTGTCGCGCGGCGAAACAGAAGCAATGGATAACATCATGTTCGTCAATCCCGGACTCAAAGCGGTCGTCATCAACCAGGCCTGGCCCGGTATCCCCATGTCCGATCTGCCCATGTTTATCCCGACAATCGTTGTTGGTGAAAAACAGGCTGATATGTGGCGCAGGGATGCGGCGAATCCATCGCTGATGGATCTATCGCAGCAGTCGGAGACTCTCGAGGAGGCAGTGGCGTTAGCAGAACAGCTTGCCGGAACGGACAAAATACTGGTCTTTGACGGAAGCTTCGGCTATATCAATTTAAGCGCCTCACTGGCGGAAGAGCTGCTTCGGAAGGCACCCGAAGTCAATCAGGTAGTTAATGAGGAATTGCTGCCCTTATGGCTGAGACAGAGGGGAATCGATCCTGACATGGCAAATAGGGGGTAATACCTGCCTCCGTTTCTGGTCCGGGGACTCTCGGCATACGAGGAGTTCATGAAAGATATCAGAGATAAAATTTTCAGCACCATTTCGGAAAAAATCGTAACCGCAGTCATTATTGCAGATGAAGAAGGTATTCTTTCCGGGATTGCGGCCGCAGAAGAGGAAGCAAGCCGAATCGGGCTGAAAATTTCAGATACGCTTGATGAGGGTTGCCGTATTCAGGAAGGAAAGGTGATCATCCGGTTTGCAGGAAACCCGAAACAAATCGCGAAGGCTGAAGAAACGGTAATGGGGCACCTGACCAAGACATCCGGGATTGCCACTTCTGCAAATCTCTTTGTTCAGAAAGCAGGGAATCGGATAAAAATTGTAAGCGGGGCCTGGAAGAAAATGCCTGTTTCAATCAAAGAGAACATTCGCCTGGCTGTTCTAACCGGAGGTGCCTCTTGCCGTATCACGGAAAAGCCCTTCATCTATCTGGATAAAAACTATATCCGAATGCTCGGTGGGATTAAACCATGTCTCGGAACGGCAACGGGATTGAACGGCCATTTGCGCGTCCTGCAGTTGAAAGGCCATTATCAGGATATTGACATAGAGGCATGTGAAGCGGCTGAAAACGGCGCAGACATCATCTTTATCGACACCGGACGGCTCAGTGACATTCAAAAAGTTACAGCAAGGCTCAATGAGAGAGGCAAACGTTCAGAAGTGGTTATCGCATTTGCCGGGGGGGTATCTCTCAAAGACATACACCGGTTAAAAACGATGGACGTGGATGTCGTGGATGTCGGAAGAGCTATCGTAGATGCCCCCCTGCTCGACATGAAGCTGGAAGTGGAGAAAATAGAGAATGTCATTGCATAACCTGTTAGAAAAGACCGAACTTCGAATCAATGGAATCAAGCTGAAAAATGCGAACTTAAATGATATTGCGAAAGCTGTTGCTGACTCTCTTGGATTGATTTCAACAGATGTGCTCGTGACCGATTATCAGCACAACGTTTTAACGGTCGATCTGTTACAAAAAAATATTGATGCACATCGTATCGTTGGAAAAAAAGAGCCGTTGCTCAAAAACATATCTTTCATCAAAGGTGTTCAGCTGATGCCCGAAGCTTCGGTGGAATCAAACGGCATGCTCGGCTGGATTGCACTGGAAGAAAAAGAGGCAAGAGCCGCATTGCTGAGATCGGAGAAGATTGCCTGGGAAATCCAACAAAAAATCTCTAAACGCGCAATCATCTTCTCTACCGGACTGGAGATTGCCGGTGGCCAGGTGGAAGACACCAATACGCCGATGATTTCCGCCAGGCTCGAAAAAGAAGGGTATAAAGTAACCTGCGGGCCGACCCTGAGAGACGATGCCGTCTTCATCGCCGCCCGGTTGTATCAGGCCGCCGAATCCGAAGGATATGGATTGATAATCACAACCGGAGGCGTTGGAGCCGAAGGCAAGGATCATACGGTCGAGGCTGTCATCAGGTTGGACCCTGATGCTGCCACTCCCTATATCTGCAAGTTTGAAAAAGGAACCGGAAGGCATGTGAAAGACGGCGTAAAAATTGCGGTTGGATGGGTAGCGGGCGCACGAATTGTTTCACTGCC
>JAWOIJ010000087.1:0-16088 GCA_046484745.1 Desulfobacterales bacterium
CACGCTCCCTCTCCTCTGGGGCCTTGTCGATCTGATCAAAGGGTATAAAATCAGCAAAACCTTTCAACGAGGCATGCTTGGTGATCGCCGCCGTCAATGTCGTCTTGCCATGATCAATGTGACCGATTGTACCTACATTCACATGCGGTTTCGTTCGCTCAAATTTTGCTTTCGCCATCTTCCCGTCCTCCCCTGATATTGTTTTTTTTCCTGTTATTTCTATTTTTTACTGTGTGCCAACTGTAAACTGTCAAATTTCCTGCTTCTGAAACCAACTATGGAGCCCACGACCGGAGTTGAACCGGTGGACCTCTTCCTTACCAAGGAAGCGCTCTACCGTCTGAGCTACGTGGGCCGAAACCTTCAAACATCAAAATTCCCGACCAGCAAAATCAATCAAAAACCAATGAACTGGAGCGGGAGACGAGGCTCGAACTCGCGACAATCAGCTTGGAAGGCTGAGGCTCTACCAACTGAGCTACTCCCGCTGGCGGATCATGCTGCATCCCGATACTGGCTATCTAACGACTCAACCGTCGTACCTTCCCGTACCAGAAAAACAGAAAATCTCATGCAGGCAGTCATGCAGTTAATGCGGCTCCTGATTTCAACAGAAGCCTCCTACATTCAACTTGCGATGAGGCTGGTGGTGGGGGGAGGATTCGAACCTCCGAAGGCGTCGCCGACAGATTTACAGTCTGTTCCCTTTGGCCGCTCGGGAACCCCACCCTAATTTTTAGCTGGAGCCAACGGAGGGAATCGAACCCCCGACCCACTGATTACAAATCAGTTGCTCTGCCTAGCTGAGCTACGTTGGCAAACGTGATCAGCTTAAAAAACCATTATTCTTACTCGAAAATCATATTAATTGTCAAGAGTTTTCTCTTGTATCAAATCCGCTACAGGATTTCAAGTAAAATCCTTACAAAACAATATTTGCTATATTATTGATTTTATATATAAAATTTTACATGTAGCTTTCCCTGGGATTTCCTTATATCTGCCTTTTTGTGGAACCGCCTTATATGAAAACAATCCGTTTTTTTGGACAAGTTTATGATAATTTGTTGACAACAAGTTCGATTTTCCTGTACTCGAACAGGCAGCAATTATGAATCGGTCTGTTTTCAGATCGATACAGTTCTTGTGTATTTATTTTGTATTCATCCTCTAACAGGTACCTTATCATATAACACAACAGTGAACTATGAACTATATCCGCTTTGTCCTTTTACCCGCGCTTATCCTGTCACTCATCCTTTCAGGATGTGCAACCAGCTCTAAAAAACCGACAGCGGCCGAACAAAACAGGGCCGAATCACCTTTGGATGGAGAGCTGCTTTCTGCAGATGAAACAGCCGATGCGGATTCGATCCTCTCAGAGGATCAAATAAGCGAATCAGATATATTGAGAGACTCCGAAGATGCTGCAGTGCCGGAATCCGAATCGAAACGTTTGAAAAACCCCCAGGAAATTGCCTCCCAGCCGGTTTTTGACCGGGCCCTGGATTTATGCGAGGCAGCACAGGATTTCTGGCAGAAAGGCGAACTCGACAATGCGCTTCAAACCCTCGATCAGGCATATGCACTGATCATCGATATCGACACCAGCGATAACCCAAAACTCATTCAGCAGAAAGAGGATCTTCGTTTTCTGATATCAAAACGAATCCTTGAAATTTATGCATCACGGAACATTGTCGTTAATGGCAATCACCATGCCATTCCCATGACGCTGAACAAGCATGTTCAAAAGGAAATCGATCTCTTTACAAACGGCGGGCAGCATCAAAAATTTTTCATTGAAGCCTATCGCAGATCCGGGAGATACCGTCCCTATATTATCAAAAAGCTTAAACAGGCCGGGCTTCCCGAAAGTCTGTCATGGCTGCCGCTTATCGAAAGCGGTTTTAAAACCGGCGCCCTTTCAAAGGCAAGGGCATTGGGCCTCTGGCAGTTTATCCCATCAACCGGTTACAAGTTCGGATTGAAACGAAACATGTACATCGATGAAAGGCTGGATCCGGTCAAATCCACTGAAGCGGCAATCGATTATCTGAAGGAGCTGCATCAAATCTTCGGTGACTGGACAACCGTTCTGGCCGCCTATAACTGTGGAGAAGGACGGGTGCTTCGCACCATCCGAACCCAGAATGTAAATTACCTGGACAACTTCTGGGATTTGTATGAAAAGATCCCGCGGGAAACCGCAAGGTATGTTCCAAAATTTCTGGCCACTGTTCACATTATAGACAACATGGAAAAATATGGTTTGAAAGATGTACCTCTTTATCCGCCATATGAATTTGAAACAGTTGAAATCACAAGACAGGTTTATCTCAAAAGCGTTGCGGAAAAACTCGATATACCGGTAAGCAGCCTGATCGATCTCAATCCGGAATTGCGACATAAGATGCTTCCGCCCGATGCATATCCGCTGCGCATACCAAAAGGAAAAAGTGAAACCCTTCTTGCCGCTATCAATGACATTTCAGTCGCTTCCCCCCCGCAGAACGCTTTTGTTTATCACCGCGTGGGAAGAGGCCAGACATTATCCAACATTGCAAAAAGATATGGAACAACGGTAGGCGCCATTACCCGTCTGAATCGGATAAACCGACAAAATTACATTGTCGCGGGAAGACTGCTGAAAATTCCTCAGCGGGGAAGCACCGCCGTTCCGGTTCTGAATGCCACCTCACATGTTGTCAGAAGCGGGGATTCGCTTTGGAATATCGCAAGAAGATATGGTACGACAACCACACGGATTCAAGAAATAAACAACCTGAAAGGGACCACGCTGCATGTCGACCAGAGACTGAAACTGCCGGGTTCAGCCCAGACAAAACCTTCTGCAAATCGCTATAATGGCTATACGGTCAAGCCCGGTGACAGCCCTTATAACATTGCAGTCAGGCACAACATGTCCCTGAAACATTTCCTTCAAATTAACAACCTTACCCGAAACAGCCGGATTTACCCCGGGCAAAGGCTCTATGTGAAGTAAACAGATCCGTCACACCTTTTTTCTGTTGCAAACCAGGAACACGACAACTCCGCATGCCATTAAAAAAGCTCCGAGCGGGAAAGCATCCTGCAGACTGACGAGATCCATTGCAAGGCCCGCGACAAAAGATCCTAAAAGCATTCCCATGCTGTGAGCCATTGTCAACAGTGCCATGACAGAACCCATGGAGCCGGTTTCATCCCCTTTTATTACGGCAAGCGCCGTCAAGGCCGGCATGGATATCCCGCCTCCCAGCCCAAAAAGAAAATTTGCCACAAAAAGGTCCTGAAAACCGTCAGCCAATACAAACGAATAGATCGACCATGTAATAATCATGCCGCCAAAAGAAACCATAACTTTTTTATTGAATCGGTCCGCGACAAACCCCATTGGAACATTCAAAAGACCGCTGACAAAAACAGCAAGTGTAACCAGAATTCCAATTTCAGAGGTGGAGAGCCTGAATCCCAAACTCGCGAACACCGGCAAAAAGCACCAGATTATGCCGATACAGAACGTATAAACCAGTCTGAAAACAAAAAATCCTATGAGTTCAACGTCTTTTATCAGGATACGCAAGCTCAACGATTTAAGGTCCTGGGTTACAACCTTTTCCAGTTTTGTCCGGGGAAGAAAAAAAAAGCACAGCACGCTTCCTGCAAGTGCAAGCCCGCCCATACAGAGAAATGCGGCATTCATGCTGAAATGATCATGAATAATACCGCCCATCAAGGGACCTATACTTAAGCCGCCGAATACGGAAAGGTTGAAGAAACCCATAACAGTTCCTTCTTTACCTCGCGGTGTTATATCGCCGATATAGGCCTGGGCCGCAGGCATAATCATTGCCGACGCAATTCCCTGGATAAACCGGACACCGATAAGCGTATCCACGCTTTTTGACAATATGAATGCTACTGAAATCAGTGCATAGGCAAAAAGGCCGGCCACCAGATATGGTTTACGCCCCTTCTTGTCGCAGAGTCTCCCGAACCAGGGCAGCATGATTGTCCGTGAAAGAGAAAACGCTCCAAAAATAAAAGCAATATACATCCCGCTTGCCCCCAGGTTCAACGCATAAATCGGAAGCAGCGGTACGACAATCCCCACCCCCATTACCGCGCTGAAAATGGAAAAAAACAGGACCGCAAATATAAACTTATCGGATCGTTGCATAGATGGATGTATCGTGTACCTGGAGCCCTGCCGGCAAAAAAGCTTTCTTTTCGGGGAAAACGCATTGGATTTGTTCGGGCGTATCGATAAAGCCCCGCAGAACTTTGAATTGGTGGCTTATTATGGAAAAACCCTTGAAACTGTTCCGGCACTGATATGAGAAAATATCAATTTCGCCGGGCGAGAAGAGGTATAGAAATAGAGGAACCCTCCGGTCTCCTGTCCTGGCTGAAGACTCGCAATCAACTCCCGACTGCAATTATTATAACTGTAGCGTTTTTTATCTTTTCCCACCAGCGTAAAATATTCTACATTAATGAAAAAGGGACTGGTTCCCACATTCTTCAGCCAGACATAAAGTTTTCTCTGCCCCCCGGTCGCACCTTTTGTCAGGCCGTCATCTCTGACCGCCATATGCACGTTCTCATTCCCTTCATAAAAAAGCAATTCCGTATTTTTGAGTTCATGCTTAATTTTATTATATTTTTGCTTTTTTCCTTCCAGCTGGATTGCCCTGTCAATCGCAGCAAGCGAAGCGGTGAGGTCTGAGCGTACCCGGTTCTTTTTATTCAGAAAAGCCACCGCCTTCTGATAGTTCTCTTCGGCAAGCTTCGTTCGATAACTGTTTCGCTTTTCCAGGTATACCTGGTTTTTAGGATCCATTTTGGAAAGTCTGGAATAAATCACATAATTTTTTTCATAGTTCCTGCCCGGAATCTGTCTGGCGCTGTCGTAAAGTTTAATCTCTTCAAAATATTTCTTTATGTTATCCAGATCGCCTTCAAGGGAAGGGATCTCATATTGTTTAATTTCTTTGGTATAGCGATCGAACTCCCGTTGATCAATTAATGATTTAAAATAGCTGGTTAACTCGCTCCGGTTTGCACGAAAATAACTGGACTTCTTCTTCCACTCCTCTTCCAGCCTCTGCTGCTCTTTTCGCTGTTGGGCTGCCAGCCTTTCCTTTGCAGCACTTTCCTGCCAGTTTCGTATAAGTGTTACCGCACCCAGGCCAACTGCAAGAACAAGCAAAATGATTAAAACATAAGTTACATTTTTTCTGGGATTGCCTTTGAATCGGGCAACCAATTTATTGTCTTTTAATCGGGCAGTCATTTGACTGGCTTTTAATCGGGCAACCACTTGATTGAATGAATCTGTTGTTTTCCGGTAAAACTTTTTTATCGGTCGATAAAACTTCTTCCCAACTTCCGTAACCGGCTTTTCGATTTTCTGATCTTTCTCGGTCGGCTTTCCGGCCTCTGCCTCTCTTTTGGCTTTTGCCTGTGCAATCGCTTCTTCCGCTTCTCGCTGAACTTGTGCTTTTTTCTCCAGCAGTCTCTGTTCTTCGGCTTTTTTTGCCGCTTCCTTTTCCGCCTGCTGTTGAGCCAGCAGTTGTTCATGTTTTTTGTAAATCACGCCGCATCGTGAGCATTCAACATCATCAGCCTTGCGATCAGCACCGCACTTTGGACATTCTCCGGAAACACGGCTTTCCTCGCTGAGAATCTCCGGCTCCGCAATCTCCATTTCCAGCTGTTCTTCCGAGGATTTTTTCCCGGTCTGCTTTAATGCCTTCTTCTTCAACAGCTTCTTTTCAGCAGCCTGTCTATCAAGCAGACCGAAATCCACCCCGCAAAGCTCACAGTGGGTATCTTCCGGCTGTCTATCATAACCGCATTTCGGGCATTCCATAAACTTCTCCGAAACGAAAATCTCACGACCTCACAAAATGTCCAGTTCGTATGGGTGCTTCGCAACGTGCCTGTACCACCCTGAAGCCCTTGCAAGCGAGCCCCGGCAAGGCGGATAAACCTTCCGTCACCCGCAGCGCTTCATTTCTCAAAGATGATGCAACCCCGGGCAGGATTATCAGCTCACGATGAAACCTTTTGCTTTACCATCTAATTTCGATATGTTATAAAAATATCACCCTGTTACTTCCGTATTACCATTCTGTGCATGCTACCTGAAATAATCTATCCTGTCAAAAAATATTAAATGTTTTAATTCAGTGCGTTATTTGAAATTCAACGCTTCTGTACCATAAAAACCGTGTCAGGGAAAGGAGGATCTTGCTTATACATTGAATATCCTTCATTTGACTTGACTTTCCAAGGGATTACTACTACTCTTAAAGATACTTTCAATAGCCCGATCTGACTGCAACAAGTTAAAATTGTTGTAATATATATTTTTATCCTGATAGAGGTTCCAATGAAATTCATTTCAGCTATTATGATAACCTTCATGATTTTCTGCCTGTCTTCAACCGTTCTCGGGCAAGAAATCATTACCGGTCTGACCAACCGCTGGCCTTACACACCCCCCAAAGCCATTGCGGTAAGCAGCGATTATGTTTTTCTGGCTGACGGGGATGTCATACTGGTTCTGGACAAGTCGGACCTGAACAACCCCGAACCGGTCAAGAGAATTCACCTTTCTGTTTCAGAAGGCATAACCGGCATCACATACAGCGAACCCTATCTTTATGCCGCGACAGGACATCACGGCCTTGCAAAAATCAATGTTTCACCTGGAAGCATTGCCGATCCATTTATTGCGACAACAGGACCGATTCCGGAATTAACCGATGAAGAGATAGAGGATGGAATTTCGGCAACCGGACTGACAAGAGGGGTTGTTGTAAGCGGGAACAACGCCTATGCCGCTTTTACCAGAATCTCAGACACCGGACTTTATGATACCGGGATACAGGTTGTCGACCTGATTACCGATGAAACCAGACTTGTCCTAAGCGATACCGCTCTTGTGCCCGATGACAAAAACGCAGGCGGATTTACAGAAGCCAGGGGAGTGGCTGTATCCGGGAATTACGCGTATCTGGCCGATGCTGTAAATGGCATCCAGTTTTTTGATATTTCATTCAGCCCTCCTGAATTCAAGGATACGGCCGGAATCGTCCCGGCACTCGATGTTGACGCACCAGGCGATGGGTACGCATATATGGCCTGCGGCTTTGCCGGAATGCAGATTCTTGACATCGTGACAAACCCGGAATTGCCCGAGATTACAACTGTGTATCCGGACTCGGATGATCCGGCCGGAGATATAACCTTTTTTCAATACAACGGAACAACAACCGATGCCCGAAGCGTTCAGCTTGCCGGAGATTTTGCATACATTGCAGACCGGAACAGTGGTCTGGAGATTATCAACGTTTCAACCCGATCCAACCCGCAGAAACTGGAATCGCCTTACAGCACCAACCTGACGCAATCCTACAGTGTCCATGTCGACAATAACGAAAATTCAGCGTATCTGGCAGATTACCAGTCCGGTTTGACAAAAATTGACGTGACCGATCCCAGTGCAGTTTCCCGGGTGACCGCCGTAAACCATTCCGTGAGCGATACAAACAAGTTCTTTCTGAAAATAGAAGGAGATGTGTTCTACGGATACATACTGGACTCCGGTGGATCCGGCGAGGGAATGCGCATACTCGAATTTGCCAAAATCCGGCAGGCCGATTCAATCGATTTTGCGATTTTTTCAGAATTCACCAATGTCCGCATGCAAAGCTTTCTGGCTACCGAAGGCGAAGCACGGGATATAAAAGTCGTCAACTATAAAATTACCGATACGGCCTCAGAATCCTTTGCTTTCATCGCTGACGGAAGCAATGGCCTGCAGATGGTTAACGTCACCAACAAAAAAGCACCCAGGAATTCATTTAATCTTTCAACATCCGATGCCAGGGGAATTGATCTGGACGCTTCCGGGTCTTTTGCCTTTATCGCGGACGGTGCGGATGGGTTGAGGGTCATCCAGATTCTTCAGGCGTTTGATACCTATCCGATAAACCCTCCGGAGATGCTGCAGACAATCCCCATTCCGGACGGAACCGCGAAAGACGTCCTTTTTGCGGGTGATTACCTGTATGTTGCAGCAGGCAGCGAGGGGCTTCAGGTGATCAAGATTATCCGGCCGAATCTTGACTTGAACCCGGATGCGACGCTCAGCTTCAATCTTGTCGCTTCGCTCGACACACCCGGTGACGCCAAGGCGCTCGATTTTTATTATGATTATGTGTTTATTGCAGATGGGGCAAGCGGCCTGCAAATCGTCGATGTGGGCAACAATGGCGGGACACCCGAAAATCCCCTTCTTGCAGGGTCCATTGACACGCCGGGAGACGCCTCCGGGGTATGGGTCAACTCGGTTTATTCACAAGACCTAGTATATGCATATATCGCAGACGGCGACAAAGGGTATCGGGTAATCGATGTCACAGATCCGGCCAATCCGGTGAAAGTCGAAAACCTGACCTATGACACCCCTGGATTTGCCTCGGATGTTGCAGTGAACGATACCAGTGATATCGCAATCGTTGCCGACGGCTCCGGCGGGCTGACGATATTGTCCATGGCTAGACCAATTGAAATTATTGAAAGATATCCGGACAACTCTTCCTCTGAACTCGGCAATTGTTTTATTCGTTCGACTCTTGGGGGAGCAGTAAACCGCTTTTCGAACCTGTGGATTCCGCTGACGCTTCTTATTGCGGCACTGTGCGCCTGTGCTGCCAAAAAAAGTCGGAAATGATTGCGATCTTTAATCTACGATTCAATTCCGACTGCGAAACCTTTTTTAAAAAACGCATTTTGTCACCTGAAAAAGAATTCTATATAAAACCAGTCAAAGATCTCATCAAAGGATGGTATCAGGGCTTACATACGGAAAAAATCTGCCGGGACTTGTCTTGGGTCCGAATCAAGTCCCGGCAGAGACTACGCCGCTTTTATGGTTATCTTTCGCGGGGCTGCTTTTTCAACCTTCGGCAGGGTCAGCCTCAGAACGCCATCTTCAAGCTTTGCTTCTATCCTGCTCTGGTCGATCACTTCAGAAAGGCTGAACTGCCTTACAAACTGACCGATCTCATACTCGATGACGATATCCTCCTCCTCCTTACCTTCAAAAGGAAGAACTTCACCGGTAATGGTCAGTGTATTTTCATGCAGATCAATATTTAAATCCTCCGATTTCACACCGGGTATATCTGCCAGCAATACAATCTCCCTGGCATTTTCAAAAATATCCACCTCCGGTGAAAAAACAGGCCCTGGTTTGGTCTGCTCGGCAGGGGTTCGAACCTCCTGCTTTTCCTTGACCTGAATATCTCTGGTATCCGTCATGTTGCATCCCTCCCTTCTTCAATGGTATTATTTCACTGTAATCTGTTTCGGTTTCGCCTTTTCCGATTTCGGCAGCTTGATGGTCATAATGCCATCTGCAAGACTGGCTTCAACCTTGTCAGGATCAATTTCAGTCGACAAACTGATCATCCTGGAAAATTTGCCGGCTTCCCTTTCACGACGATGATATCTCGCATCATTATTGTTCTCATCCGGAATCTTCCGATCTCCTGCCAGAGAAACGGTTGTACCCGTGGCCTGGATATCGAGATCCTCCGATTTTACACCCGGAAGCTCCGCCCGGACATAATAGTTGTTCTTGTCTTCCGTTAAATTGATCAGTGGGAAAACACCCGCTCTCCGACCAGCTGTTCTTTCTGCCAGACCTTCTGTCAACAGGCCCAACTGCCTTCTCAACCGGTCAAATTCATCAAACTGGTTCCTGACATTCCAATCCGGGAATCCAAAATATCTTCTGAACATCATGATACCCACCTCCTTTTTTTCGTAACCGGGTTGTTGATACCGTACTGCCATACGAAAACCCGTTATTATGCAGTTCTGACTTCAATTCTTTTTGTTTCCGATTCTTTGACCTTTTTGAGTTTGATTTTAAGCACGCCGTTTTTATAGGACGCCTCTACTTTAGAGGGATCTACTTGGGCCGGGAGTTCAATGGATCGGTTGTAGTACCCATAAGAACGCTCATAACGGCAGTGTCCATCGCTTTTATCCTCTTCTTCTTTTCTTTTCTCGCCTTTGATCTTTAAAACACGGCCATCCAGAGAAACATCAAGATCCTTTGTCTCTACTCCCGGCATCTCGGCTTCCACCGTGATTTTCCCTTTTTCCTCCTTCACACCCAGTTGGGGATACAGCCCATCCCTTTTAAAGAAGCTCCCCGGCGTGATCCAGTCCCCCTGGAACGCTCCCTCAAAAAAGTCATCCATGTGTTTTGCCAGACCATAAGATGATTTTTCGGACTGCGGATGAATTCCTTCTTTTTTTCTTTTCCAGGGGATGATTTCTCGTAAGCTTTTCATGAGCTCTCACCTCCTTTTTTGAGAATCCGTGATTCAGTATACCCCTTGCCTTGTTTCATCACGATGAATGATCAATGCTCAGTTCCTGAACCCGTAACAATTTTTAACCATTACCTGACTTTTTCCGCTAATAATTTTATTTGCAATTATTATCAATTTAATTTATATATCTATCTGTTATATAATAGATTTAAACATTATTTTTTTGTTTTCTTTTTGATAAAAATTTAATAATTCGAAAATTGTTGTCAAGGGTTCAAAGCTATTTTTTTTTATCAATAATTATAATATTTTTGGAAGAGAATCGTAAGATAACAGGCGCGTAAAATGTATTTTTCAAATTCTTTTTTCATAGAATCAGGCGGCTCCAGCGAACTGTTCTGTGAATTGAGCAGTGGTCTATCCAGATTTATTCCGCGTTTCTGATCCAAAAACATCATGAGGATTTTTATATGACCCGTGAACCGCATCCAATCCAGAAACAGGAAAACCAAAACCCGGGAGGACTTACGCGACAAGGCAACAGCGCTTTTAGAAATGATGGCTCAAACAACCAGAGATTGTCGAAAGATATTAAAAAACCTGGGTAAAATAGAAAAAGAAAAAGAGAGTTAACGCGATCGTTTCATTAAAATGTCCACCTCCCCGGCACCTGTAAGGGAGCATGCTTCATATCCCTGCCCATCCGGACGCAATAGCGCCGGCCGAAAAACGCCCGGTATGGAATACGCAATTCCATCTCATGTCTATCTGATTTTCCCCGCGGCAAGGGTCAGGTTCAGGCCGCCGTGAAAAACCGGGTAGGTTTCAACCCGAAACGGTATTTTTCGCAAAAGCCCTCTTCTTGGAACGATCAGGGCCAGTTTCCAGCCTTTGAAATCCCGGGAAAGCTTCAAACATATTTCACTAAATAAGGTTTCGCTTTCATTCCGGGTTCCCAGACGCAGCCCGTAAGGAGGATTGATCACAACAATCCCTTTCCGGCTGCTTCCGATCCTGTTGGAAAGATCAGAAACCGAAATATCGAAAAAATTTCGATGAAAAACTTGCATGGTATCTGACAGTTCATTCTTCTGGATCAGATCGTTCAGCAGACGACATACCGCCGGATCCTGATCAGAAGAAAAAATTACCGGTTTCTCCGGCCTGAAGAACTCCTTTTCCGCTTCTTTTCGGATATGTCTCCATCTTTCCGGGCGGAAAAAAGGCCAGGCCTCAAAAGCGAACTGTCTGAACCATCCGGCCGGGATATGATTCACCATCATGGCCCCCTCGATGGAAAAGGTTCCGGAACCGCACATGGGATCCACAAGAGGTTCTTTTCCATTATACCCGGCAAATTGCAAAACCGCCGCCGCGATTGTCTCACGAACAGGCGCTTTGCCGCCCTGGATTTTTATCCCCCGTTTGTATAGATGCTCTCCGGTGCTGTCCAGTGATACCGTAAACTCATCGCCCGCAGCCCGAACAAAAATTTTCTGCTTCCATTCCGCTTTGCCCTCATTCTGTAGATCCTGAAAACTGTTTTCAAGGCGATTCATAATGCTCGCCTTAATCTGATCAGCAACCGCTTCTGTATGGTAAAGTCTGGAATGTCTTGCAGAGACATGCAATTCGTGGGGATGATTGGGCTGAAGATACAGCTCCCATGGAAAATCCTCCAGTTTTCTCCTGAGCATCCTGAAATTGGTCGCCTTGAAAGATGCGATTCTCATCAGAATCCGGTTTGCGATTTTCAAGTGGAGGTTGGCGGTATAGCAATCGTGAACACGTCCGGAAAATTCAACACCTCCCTCTGAAATGGAAAGGTTTTTCCCCAAAACAGGAAGGGCCAGCAACTCCCTTCCGCATAACGCTTCAAGTCCCGGAGCCGTTGCCGCAAAAAAAACCTGTTCGCGGCCAGTAACCCGCCTGCGAACCCTTTTTTGAAATGTATTCCCGGAAATCATATCTGCGCTCACTAAAAAAAATCGAACCTGCCACCTTGATATACCCTGAATTCAATCTTCTCATAGGTTGAAACGCTCATTTCAGGATAGGTTTCTGTTCCACCAAATCACAAAATCCCGTACCAGACAACCCTGCATGATACACGAATCACTGAATTTCGAATAGAATCTCTGAATATCTTTACCGAACCGATTGACACGGTGGCTTGTTTTCTGTATCTAATCCATGGTGATGGCTTCGTAAAAAGTCCACTCAAGGATAAGCAGCAGGAATTCAATACCTTTTCCGCAACTGCTCAAATCAATAGGAGGTTACAATGGCAAGTCTTAACAGGGCAATGCTGATCGGCAACCTGGGGAGAGATCCCGAGGTCAGATATACCCAGGATGGAAAAGCTGTCGCCAGTTTCAGTATTGCGACAACGGAAAAATGGAAAGATAAAGCCACCGGGGAAAACCGTGAAAAAACAGAATGGCACCGGATAGTCGCTTTCAGACGGCTCGGTGAGATATGCGGTGAATACCTTTCCAAGGGCAGTCAGATTTATATCGAGGGACGACTGCAGACAAGATCGTGGGAAAAGGATGGTGTAACAAGATATACGACCGAAATCATTGCGGACAGGATGCAGATGCTTGGAGGCAAAGACAAAAGTGATTTTCAAGGCGGCAATGCGAGCCGCAGCGGTTTTCAGGGCAAGAAAAACCAGAATGCCTACCCGGACAACAACTCGGATGACTTCCATGGCGGTCCGCCCTCCTATGATGGTCCCGAGGATGATATACCGTTTTAGCACCCCACAGAAAGAGAGCATAACCCTTTCAATGTGTTATTTTTTCAGCACACTGCTTCTGTTTGAGACGATTCTGTGATCAAAGGGGATATCCATATATCCCCTTTTCTTTTTTTCCCACAATTCAGCCGCATCCTTTTCCCCGGTCCCGCTTAATGACCGGTTCGAATACTATAAAGTTGAGGATTTATGTAATCTTTTTAGTATAACAGTATTTCTCAGCAGCGAGGGAACCGAGTCCGCTGAAGAAAAAAGTTATGTGCTGGGCGTCTTTAACATTACAGTCTCGATTTTGGATAAATCTGCTTTAATTTTATTTTCAGTATACCATAAATCATAAGCCTGCTGCATGCGTAACCATAATCCGGGCCCATTACCTGCAAATTTTCCAATTCTAAGCGCCATCTCTGTTGAAATTGGATGCTTACAGGCTAATATACGGTGGAGTTGTTGACGGGAGACACCAAGTCGCCTTGCTGCTTCGCTTACTGTCAAATCGAGACTCTTTAGTACATCTTCGCGCAAAATTTCGCCAGGGTGTACAGGGGGTCTTTTTAAAGGGCGCTTAACTGAGTATTCAACCATAATTTACCTCAATGATATTGTTCGAGATTTACCTTTAATGCATCACCATCTTCCCACTCAAAAGTAATGCACCATGGACCATTAACATGAATGCTGTAACGCTTTGGCAATCCTTGAAGCCCATGAAAATTGAAGCCTTGGATATTCAATTCTGTCAATGATTCCGCTTGATCCAAAGCATCTAAACGCCTAAGGGCTCGAGATTGAATGTCCTGCCGTACCTTTCGCGAGTAGCCATGTTCAAATAATTCAGCAAGCCCTTTGTGCTTAAAGCTTTTAATCATAATTCGAACTGTATCATATCATGTTACAGTGTCAACAAATATGTTACGTATAGGGTTTTATCCATCATCCCGCATACGTTAAATTATATTTTTTGAATTTTGGTCAATCACGTTATTTACCGCTCGTGTCTTTTGTTCATGGCGGTCCGCCTCCCTATGAGGGTCCCGAGGATGACATACCATTTTAGCACCCCACAGAAAGAGAGCACAACCCTTTCAATGTGTTATTTTTTCAGCACACTGCTTCTGTTTGAGACGATTCTGTGATCAAAGGGGATATCACTGGTTTCTTTTAATGCTCTTTTTAAAATTTGTTAGAAGAAGGCCTCCCAACCAGCGCACTATATGATTTTCAAATCACAAATCATGATCAGGCTAGTTTCGCCCACTTCCTAAAAAGCCTTAATTGAACTCAGAAAACGAATATAGGTTTTAATGGGTGACCCCTTTACTTTATATACGCACCGGCTACAACGGCACCGCTTTCGTCTTTTGCGCAACCAATTTCTGATCAGCTACTGCCTCTAATTTCTTGCCCAGCACCCACGAGAGCCCGAAAAATGCTAACAGCATGATAATGCCCAATGACGAGGATGCATCGTTCAAAATCTTCTCCGAGGCACCGCCAAAAGCATAACCAGCGGATACAGCAGCGCCAGCCCAAATCCCCGCTGCGATAAAATTCAACACCAGAAATTTTGGCCAGGACAATTTCGAAATACCATAAGCAAAGCCGGCTAAGCCGCGAACACCATACGGGTAGCGGTGCAACAAAATCATCCAGACATATTGCCGCTCAGCCATCAGAGCCGCTGACTGGACAATCCGCTGAACATGAGGAAACCGATTGAGCCAGTGCACACCAAACCGCTTCCCGATCCAGAATCTAATGACATCACTAAAAAAACTGCCCGCCCAGCACGCTGCAATCACGCCACCCAAATCCAGAGTCCCTGAATATGCGGCATATCCTCCGAACAAGGCGAACAGAAGACTGTGCGAGGACGCATAGGTAAACATGAGACTGTAAACCATATCGCCATGTTGGCGGATGATATCGAAAAAGGAAGCCAGATCGGTAGGAAACAGCAGCATAAATTCACCAAGGTATACAGGGAAGGAATCAGGGTCGAACCTGCCCCATTCATTACATTCACTTTTGGTTCGCAATTTTTTTGAGGAAGACTATATGCAAAAGCTGATTGTGCGTCAACATTTTTTGCATACGATATGTAGCGTGCTGTTTGAGAGGCTTTGAAAAGTTAGATGGAAAAGGGATAAAGGCGGAGGGTAAAATCTGGTTCGTGGTGAAGAATGAGTTGAAATTCCGGATTTGAGGCGCAGATATCGGGTTGATGCCGTCGGCATTTTATTGCGCCCAGTAATCATATGGCGGAATCTGGGAGTATGCATCATTCATAAATAGATTGCTACAGGTGCGATATAAAAATCCGATCTCACGAAATTGCTTGACGGCTGATGTTGTGATTGTTTCCAGCTATACGTAACAAATCTTGATTTTTCTTTTTGATTCGGTAGGTTATGTGCGTTTATTCAATCCCATTTTCCTGTAAATGTCAATAAAAAATTTGACCTTTTTTTGTCTTTATCACCTCCTTCTAAAAATCGCAGTTTATCGTATTGATTCAGCGTGAGCGGAGGCAGAGGATAACTGCGAGAATGGGTCTTTATTTTACTCGTCGGAGCAGTTGTCCTCTGCCGGAGCGAACTTTACAATCCCTGATCCATCAGAACCGCCATTGCTTTATGGTAATCCCGTTGAACCTTCAGGTTGGACACACGACAATACCGCTGGGTCGTCCGGATACGGGTGTGCCCTAAAAGATCCTGGATCGTGACAAGATCCGCATCCGCATTCAAAAGCTGGGTAGCCATTGTATGACGGAGCTGATGGCAACTTACCTTTACACTGGATTTGTTTGCATAATACTCCATCCGCTTTTGAATGCCTCGAACAGAAATCGGCTTACCTTTACAGTTTCCTTTTTCTACCAAAAAAACTTTTCGCGCATGCGAACCGGCTCTTATTTTTAAATACGATTGCAGGGCTTCGCTCGCATCATTACTGATATA
>JAWOIJ010000098.1:0-32648 GCA_046484745.1 Desulfobacterales bacterium
GCACCGATTCCAATCGCGTGGTTTCCGGAAGCACAGGCCCCCTGAGGAGAGAATACAGGACCCGTAAAGCCCAGGAGCATCCCTGCTTTTCCGGATGGAAGATTCGCGCAAAGATTGGGAAGCAGGTATGGGCTCACGTGAAACGGCCCTTTGTTGATATAATTATTCATGGCAATGCGAAAGGAATCGACTCCGTTTAAAGCCGAGCCGATGAGACAGGCTGTTCTGGGGCCTGTTTCCCCGTTGATTTCAAGGCCTGAATTTTCGAGCGCCTCTTTGCAGACAGCCATGGTCAGAATGACAAATCCGGCATTCCAGTTATAGGCTTCCCGTTTATCGACAAAATCAAGCGATTCCGGATCCCAGTCCGGGATTTCACCGACTACGCTGCTCAGAGATTCGGTCTCGCATCTCGTTATTTTTCGAAATCCGGCTTTTCCTTGAACCGCATTCTTCCAGGTGATCTCCAGGGTTTTCCCAAGAGGTGTTGCCATGCCGTATCCGATAACAAATACGCGTCTGTTTTTGGGTGCCCTCATTCTCTTTCCTGTTCAAATCCGTTGTAAAACAACACACGAGTTGCAGCCGCCGAACCCGAAGGAATTTTTCAGCACATATTCCTGGGATAGGGTGCGCGCTCCCTCAGCGACACAATCCAGCTCCATCTCCGGGTCGGGTGTATAGTTAATTGTCGGAAGCAGCGTTTCGGTTGTCATTCCTTTTATTGCAAAAATGGTTTCGATCGCGCTGGATGCGCCCATTGCATGGCCTGTAAACGATTTGTTCGCGGAAACCGGCGGAATATTCTTTCCAAAAACAGACCGAAGCGCGTCGAATTCAATCCTGTCACCAACCCGTGTTGATGTTCCATGCGCATTGATCGCGTGGATATGTTCGGGTTTTATTCCCGCATTGTCAATACTTTCCGCGATGCATCGCCTGACGGTTTCAAAATTCGGAGCCACAAAATGGTGCGCGTCGGATGTCATGCTCCATCCCGCGAGACAGGTATTGAATTGCAGGCCATGGGCGTCCGCAAATTCTTTTGTCGCGATGATGACGCACCCCGCACCTTCTGATATGACAAACCCCCTTCTGTCAACCGAAAATGGACGGCTGGCTCGAGACGGAGGTTCGGCCTGCCTGCCGGGTTTTGGCTGATAGGTTCCGTTCATTGTCGCAAAACCGGCAACAATCGGTTCTACCAGCGCAAAGTCAACCGCCCCGCATATGGCGACATCGGCCCTTTTCTGTTCCAGAAGCATGGAGCCGATAATGATGGAGGTGATGCCTGTGGCGCATGCGGTGATTGTCGATGCGATCGGACCGGTTGCTCCGGTGAGGATGGATATTTTCCCCCCTGCCATGTTGATGCATGAGTTGGGGTTGGTAAAGGGGTGGGGCATTTTTCCGGTTGACCGCATCAGCCTGTCCGCGTGAAGCACGGCATCCTGCCCCCCAACCGCTGAACTGAAGGTGATCGCGACTCTTGGGGCTATTTCGGAGGTTATCTCGATTCCGCTGTTTTGGAGAGCCCGGTGGGCAACAAGAAGCGCGTATTTAAAGACAGGTGATTTCCAATGAGCCATTTGGCGGGGAGAGAGGAAAGGATAGCCTGAAGTGTCCAGATCATCCACCTGGCCGGCAACCTGAACCGGAAAGTTTTCATCGATCGGGAAACGTGTGAGAAGATCGATTCCGCTTTCGCCTTTTCTGGCCCGCTCCCACTGGGCCTCCATATCGGTTCCGAGAGGTGAAACACAATCATATCCAACGATTACGGTTTGTTTCGGGTTCATATGAAAATCAGGGTGTTCTTTGCGTGAAATTATCTTTACCAGGGTATAAAACGGTATAGTTTCGCAAACATCTCATATACTTCGATCCAGTTCTGGAGATCTTCAGCCGTACGGATGTGGGCTCTTTTGTTTACCATTACCCAGCTCATATGGGCAGCACCGTCTTTGCAGGTTGAGCAGTCTCTGGTTTCAGAAGTACAGCATCGATGCATGGTTTTCAGATCTGACGCCCACCGGATAAAGTGTATCAGGCGTTTGGGCTTCGGTTCTCGGCTGTCAAAGGATTCGGTGACAGAGGGGCACTCCATCCAGCCAAAACTTCGATCCAGCATCTTTCCCGTGGTAAGAACTTTATGATAATATCTGGACGAAACCACCGTATCCGGGTAATGATCGAGCATTTCGTCCATTTCAAAGCAAAGATCCCGGAGCTCCTCGTCTTTCCAGTAAAAACCGTCAACCCCTTCGTCATTGGATAACAGCTGCATATGGACCTTTACACCGATATCTCTTATTTTTTTTATGATCTGTTCCGTCTTTCCAAGCTGCCTGGGTGTAATCGTGTAAAGATAATAGGTGTATTCATCCCCTTCATAGTTTTTACTGGATATGGCAAAAGAATCCTTGCCCCGCAGCACTTTTTCATCTTTTTCATCCCCCCACAGGGAGATCCCCACCATCATGTCCGGAAATTTCTCCCTGGGAACTTTGATGAGACCGTTTGTCGCGCAAAAAGTGGGTAAACGCTTGTAAAAGGCTTCCACCCTGTCCAGGCAGAGTGTGGGTTCGCCGCCGATCAGGATGGCGAGATTGACGCCCCGCCCTTTTTCCTTTTCGATAAACTGCTCCCAGTTTTCAATCTTCATCTCTTCTTTTGCAGCATGATGCTCACCCGAAGAGAAAAAGAAACACCCTTTGCAGCGAAGATTGCATCGGTTGGTTACATCATATATGGAACTGCGGATATTCAGTTTTGAAATTTTCTTGTATCGTTCATACCATGAATCATCCAGTAATGAACTTACGGTTATCATTCTTTCTACTCCTTATTTGCGATCTGAAAAGAGATTGTAAACATGATCCGGAAAAGGAATGGTACCCTTGAAGGATAAATCTTCTCAGCCTCTATATTTTTCCATCCGGTTCAGTCCCTGGCGGCTGAACAAGATCATTGCAAAGATTCGCCCCTTTTTGATATCCCCTTACCCAGACCGAAAGATAGGTATCCACATAATCGAGCCATGCCTTGAAGATTTCAGGATGTGTCGCGTGACGAAAAAGCCTTGCGGTAACGACAGCGCTGCCCGCCGCATAATGTCTGCAGTCCGCGCAGTCCGTATCCGGAACGCAGCATGCCATCTCCCGGTTCCAACTGAGATCGGTTCGATACTGTCTGAAAGATCGGCCAAGGCCGACATCCCCGGATGGATTCATGCGCGGATAGGAGCAGGAATAGAGTTCATGCAGCCCTTTTGCGTGCGTATGCGCCACCACGTTGTAATGGGAAAAAAGAACATTTCCAGGATATTTTTCAAGAAGTTCCAGCATCGCTTCCTGGGTATGCATCAGGGACGCTTCGGTGTGTCTGAGATCTCCCTGATACCCCACGGGAGCTGAAAACATATTGAATGTAAGCATGCAGCCGTTTTCCGACAGCACGCGGGCAACTTCATGAACCTCATCGATATTTTTTTTTGTGAACGTGTAAACAAAGATTGCGCGAGGATCGTTTTTGTAGTTTGCAATCTGTCTTCCCAGCATGTTTTTTGCTTTACGGACGGACAGGCTTGTTTCATCATTTCCCCAGACAGAGATATGAATCGTGTAATCTATCGACCGGGGTATCGGTATCAATCCGTTTGTCGCGATACACCCAAGCGGTATTTTCTGAAAACAGGTATGTAAAAGATCAGGAACAATCGAGGGCTCTGCACCGGCCAGAACAACATAGGTGATCCCTCTTTCCCTTTCCGATTTCATCAGGGCGCTCCAGGAGGAAGGGTCCTGATTCTCTTTGGTAAATTGTTTTTCTCCCTTAAAATAGTAGCATCCTTCACACTGGATGTTGCAGCGGCTGGTCATGTCATAGGTTGACTCGCGGAGGAAAAAAAATTTTCTGACCTTTTCCCATCGGGTGCCGATTTTGGAATCAGCAATCATTTCAGAGAATTTCCATTTTCTCTCTGGATGGTTATGATCGGCAAAGGGGATGTTTTTTTCAGTTCTTTCCATCAGCCGGTTGCTTCCTGCGAGCGCGTCATTCATGATATATTAATTTTAAGGTATCGGTTTCAATTGTCTGCCATGTCAACAATCCGTCTGTTGAACGGGAGAACCCGATGACAAACAGGATTGAATCAAACAGGTTATCGGAGCTCTCTTTCAATATATTCGGCAATTAAACGAATGGTTGTCAGTTTGGGGTAATCCTCTTCGTCAAACCGCATTCCATATTCATCCTGCAAAACAAGTGCGACTGTGGCAAGGTCCATACTGTCAATTCCAATTTCGTCAACCAGATCGATATCCGGATTAAAGGTTTCCGGGGTCACATCCTCCAGCTTGAGTTCTTCGATCATCACTCGGGCAACGTGGGTGATAATGTCATTTTTGGCTGCTACGGTGGTCATTTTTCTTCCTCTTACATGGATACGTTGATTTCACTTTTTGTTATCATGATTCCATTGCAGACAACCTCTCCCTTGACTGAAATCATGAACGAATAGGTTGAAGCGTTTTTTTTATCCCGGATCGCTTTGATTTCGAGTTTGTCCTCCGGCCGGATCAGTTTCTTGAATTTAACCCTCTTGAATTCAAAAATTTTCAATTCGTTTTTCGTTGCATTTCGAACCGCATCGAAAACGGTTGAAAGCTGCGCAATGCCTGGAAGAATCGGATTGTCCGGGAAATGCCCTGAAAACCATGGCGAATCATGATGAAAGGTTATCTCGGTTGCGATCTCATTTTGTAGGTATTCGGTCATTCCGGGTTCCCGACCCAGGACGGCATTGCCGGTTTTGATGACGTTTTATGAACAATATAGTCAACAATGTCCTGTATGGTGATTATTTTTTTTAAATCTTCATCATCAATCCCGATATCCAGCTCCTTCTCCAACATGCCCGCCATGTTAAAGGCGTCAATGCTGTCCAGTTCAAGATCCTGGTAAAGATTCGTTTCAGGGCTGATCCTGGATGCAGGGATTTCCAGTTCATCCGTGAAATATTTTTTTGTAAACATAAAGATATCTTCCCTGCTTGTGAGCTCTTTTTTCGTTGTATTCAAGATTGTTCCTGAAAAAGATCCATTACGGTTTTAAACCATCGCCTGTGAATTCAGGTTGATATTTTTTCGGTGCGCGGTTTTCAACAGGATATAATCCACTACATGTTGAACGGTAAGTATCTTTTTTAATTCTTTTTCATCGGTTTCGATATCCATTTTCGCTTCCAGCATGCCAACCATATCAAGTGCATCGATGCTGTCAAGTTCCAGATCTTCAAACAGGTTGGCGTTTAACTTGATTTTATTCTCTGGAATTTCAAAGGTATCTATGAAATATTTCTTTACAAATATTAAAATTTCATCCCTGCTCATGGTACCCTGTTTTACCCTCTCAAACGGTTTATTTTTTATCGGAAAGGGAAACCCCTTTCTTAAATAAATAACGCATCTTTGTAATTTGTCACCGCAGAGATGTCAAGAAAATTGAATAAGGCCGAATCAGGAGCGGTTCTCAATTCGATTGCCCGAAGCATCATTCTGCCTGTTGCCGACAAATCCCATTACAGGTTTATGGATGATTTCAGAAAGCGGTAGAATGGACAACCCTTTCTGTTTTAACCCGATAAGAATTTTTTCGATCTCACTCAACCAGTTGGAAAGGGTGGTATCCGTTTTGTCGGCCGGAATGATATCGTGCAGGAGAATTATATCACCCGGCCGCACGCTTTGTAAGATTTTTTTTGCCAGATTCTGTATTTTTCTGTTTCCCATGTCAAAGGCCCGGCATCTGAAATTGACACAGTGCATGCCGGATCCGGCAAGGATATCGCCGAGTACAGGATTGGTAATGCCGGCGGGAGGGCGGAATACAAAAGGCCTGATTCCGTATGTTTTCAGGATGTTCTGTGTCGATTCAATCTCTTTTTTCAGTTCGTTTCTGCCTTTCAGCATAATCAAAGGATCATGATGGAAGGTGTGATTCCCCACCGTGTGCCCGGCTTGAAGGATCGCGTTCATCAGTTCCGGATATCGGGCCGCATTCTTTCCTGAGACAAAAAAGGTTGCTTTGCCATGATATGTTGAAAGCAGGTTGAGCAGTTTTAAAGTGGACGACGGGTCCGGACCATCGTCAAACGTGATGGCAACGGTCTTTTGCGCGGGGTTGCCATGGGTTATGATCGGAAGAAAAAAACCGGTTCCGGGAAAAAACGGAGCGGCAAAACAGGCTGCCAGAAAAATGCCGAGCGGAATGATCGACAGCTCTATCTGAAATAACAGTAAAACAGCCGCTGCCAGAAAGGATATGATTCCCGCAACATGCGCTGGAGCAGGATGATTGGCGGGTAACTGGTTATCTGTCATGGGCCTGGTTTCTTTCAGGTATGATAAAAAAGTGTGACGCGGTGCCGCACTGTTTTTATCTTTAAATTTTCAGGACCGAAACACCTCGATTGCCGTTACAAATGGACCGGTGCCGAGCATTAAAATGCTTTTCCCCTGAAGGGTCACATCTCCCTTGCCGGAGAGCGGTCCCGGTATTCTGCCTTCCCGGATAAAGTGTATCGCGAGCACGGTTGCCGCGGCAGATGCCGATGCAAATTCCCCAAGGTATTTTCGATAGTCAATAACCGGATTCTGAAATCCGGTCCGGGAAATAAACTCCTGTACCTGTTTTTCTCCTGATTTTCGGCATGCTGCGGGAATACCGGCAAACAGGGAACCAAATTTTGTATTGATCGTTTCAGAATTTCCAAGCCGCTGAATTAATGATGGAATAATATCCGGATTGTTTTCGGAATTTTCAAAAAAAACAGGGAATATTCTCAAACCGCCGGGATGTTCCGCCTGTCTCAATAACAGAGCGCCGCCGCCATCCGAAGCGATCCGGTCTTTCAGAGTCGATCTGTCAAAGAGCCGGGATAAGGGGGTATGATATTCATCGGCTCCGATAACGAACATGGATTCTTCTGGTCTGTCTGTCAAAAGGGTTGCAGTCAGCAAGGCCTGTTCAAAAGAATAATCCCCCCCGGTCGTGGTGATGTTCGGGCCGGTTGCCTTATACTGAATCGCGATCTGGCCTGCAGCGGCATTGTGGACGGAACCGATAAAATCGGTCGGGCTTGAAAACTTTTCGTCTGACTCGAACAGTTTTTCAAGAAAATCATAGGATTCGGAAAGGGCCCCCCATCCGGTACTCCAGAAAACAGATGATGGAAGGCCGGCAGCTTCGGAATGCTGTTGAACCGCGTCCGCCAGGGAGAGTGCGATCTGGGGCAGTCGTTTCAGGCGGCGCACGGCTCTGGGGGAAAGATTCCTGGAAATGGCCGCTATCGGAAGCAGGCCTTTGCAGCTTTCACCTTTTGAAAATCGATCCATGGTTATCGCTGTTCCCCCGGCACCGGTTAAACATTCGCTTCCGATAACCTCCAGGGGCTGAAGTTCTCTGATGGATACGGGATTTCCATTTCCCTCCAGGGAGCCGATAACGACCGACGCGTTGTTGCCTCCGAACCCGAATGAGTTGGATAAAACGGTTTGAATCGGATGGTTCAGCGGCTTTTTGACCGGGCACAGGTTTAATGCCGGATCCGGGTTTTCACACCCGGAATTGGCTGGAACGATATTTTCGGAAATGCATATTGCCGAGATAGCGGCTTCGATCGCTCCGGCAGCAGCGAGCGGATGCCCGATCGCTCCTTTGACGGAAGAGATCAACGGTTTTTTATCGCCAAAAAGAGCGTGGATCGCCCTGGACTCGGAAAGGTCGTTGTCAATGGTCCCGGTTCCGTGCAGATTGACATAATCGATATTGTGTTTTGAAACCGCCGCATCTTCAAGCGCTTTGGTCATGGCTTTCAGCGCTCCCGCTCCTTCGGGATGCGGAGCTGTCGGATGATATGCATCACAGGACAACCCGGCACCGAGAATCTCCGCCAGCGCATTCTCCGGAACCGTATCACCGGCTTCCAGGAGCAGCGCGGCCGCGCCTTCGGAAACAACCATGCCCCGTCTGCACTGATCAAATGGATGCGGGCCGGTCGGATCGATCAACTGCAGAGAATGAAAGCCAAAATAGGTAAACCGGCAAAGTGAGTCCGCACCACCGGCGAGAACGCTTTTTGCGGTTCCTGTACGCAGCATTTCCAGAGCGATTTTTATGGCGGACGTTCCCGAGGAGCAGGCCGTGGAAACCGTAATAACCGGACCGCTGCACCTGATGCGCCGTGCAATATAATCCGCTACGGAACCGGCAGCATGATATTGATAGGCATCGGGATTTGTTTCGTTTTTTTTTAAGAGTTCTTCCGTAGGGGTCATGCCGCCCGTTGTCGTCCCGATAACGATGGCATCCACACGTTTCCGGAATTCGGCAAGTGCCTGATCTGCTGCGATTGAAGCGAGAATATGGGTTCGCGGGACCATGTCGTTCGGAAGGCTCGTGGTGATTTCTCCCACGGGCAGGGGGGGGGACTGAGATGTCTGAAACAGGCCTAACGGCCTGATCGCCCGGTTGTCATTTTTTATGAAATTTCTGGTTTCTTCACAGCCGGATCCAGCAGGAGTGATAATGCCGATTCCGGTAATAAAGATCCGAATTTTCATGGTACCGTTTTCCCCGGGCGGTTCTGATGTATATAATCGGCAAGGGTTTTCAGCGAGATAAAAACTTTTTCGCCCAGTTCCTTGTTGTCGATCACTACGGAATAATCCTTTTCAATCATCATGACCATTTCCAGGACATCGATGGAATCAATTCCTAGATCTCCTCCGACAAGCGGGCCGTCTTCATCGAAATCCCGGGGAGTAACATCGATGAGGTTAAGTGTTTCAATAATCTTTACCTTTAATTCATTTACAAGTTTTTCCATTTGATTTTACCTGAATCATAATAATTAATGCCATCTGAGTACAAAATCGCGTTTGAACAGATAGCATAGGAAGACGCACTCTATCAATATTTTTATGCAGAACCGGGGGAATGCCGGTTATGTGGCTGCGGCATACGATAAGGTCGGCATTGAATTTTTTTTGATCTTGTATTACATTTTTCGAAAAATAACTGTAGAGTAAAACCAATATCATGAAAGAGATCTCTATTGAAAGCTTAATCCCGCATCGAAATGGGATGAAACTCGTTGAAAAGATACTTGATGTCGACCATGACCGGGCGATCTCGGAAGCAACGGTTCATGACGGCTGGCCCTTATGTAAAGACAGGGTCGTCAGTCCCATTATTTTAATCGAGCTGGTTGCACAAACAGCGGGAATCTGCATAGGATGGAGAGAAAGGGTGAAGCACGATTCTGAGTTCGGGGGAAAAGGCTGGATTGTAGGCGTGAAACATGCGGTTTTTCATCTAGATGAAATTCCGGTGAATACGAAAATCATCACCCGGTCGGAAGTGGATTTTGTCCGCGATAATTATGCGGTTTTTTTGGGTACCGCTTCAGTGGATTCCGCCTCTGCCGGAGAAATTGTGTTACAGGTTTTTCGTCCCGGTTAAAAGGCGCAGGAACGTTAACCGTTTCATTCAGGAGAAATCAGGTGGATAATCATGAAAAGAAAACCGCGATTGTAACCGGCGGAGGCAAAGGGATCGGCCGGGCGATTGTGCTGGAGCTCGCAAGACAGAACTATTATGTGATCATCAATTATAAGTCCGATGTCGCTGCCGCAGAGGAAACCCTTGACCTGGTAACCCGTGAAGGGCTGGAAGGCCGGTTGTGCCGGTTTGATGTTTCCGATTCGGAAGAAACCCGGGAGGCGGTAGGCCGGATCCTTTCCGAGTTCGATACCATAGAGGTTCTGATCAACAATGCCGGTATTGCCGCGGATGGACTGTTTGTCATGATGCCTGAAAAGAACTGGGACACTGTGATCGCGACAACCTTGAAAGGGTTCTATAATATGACAAAACCGGTCATCAAGAAAATGATTTCCAAAAAAAGAGGTTCAATCGTATCCATCGCATCCGTTGCCGGGCTGATCGGTAATCGGGGCCAGGCAAACTACTCGGCCGCAAAGGCCGGGTTGATCGGAGCCAGCCGTTCCGTTGCATCAGAGGTGGCCCGACTGGGAATCCGTGTCAATGTGGTCGCTCCTGGATTGATTCAGACCGGCATGATCAAGGAAGCACCGGTCGATATGATCAAAAAGATAATTCCAATGGCGAGAATCGGGCAGCCTGAAGAGGTGGCTCGGGTGGTTCGCTTCCTGTGCTCGGAGGACGCTTCATACATTACCGGTCAGGTTATATCGGTGAATGGGGGCATGTTTTAAGATTGATGGGTAATTGAAATGAGACGTAAGCGAAGATTCACTTTTTTATTTTTCGCATTCATCCTTTTCTCCGGTCTGCTGTCTGATGCCCGGGCGGATGATGACATGGAAAAGTTAAAAAAGGAGGGGGAGGGGGTCATATCGGTTCGCGCCGGGTTTACGCAGAAAAAGCATATGAAGATTCTTGCAAAACCACTTGTTTCCAAAGGGGTTGTTTTGTTCAAGAGACCCAAGTCCGTCCGATGGGAATATCTGGAACCGGTTAAAAGCATATTGCTGATGGATAAAGGAAGGGTGAGACGATTTATTGAAAGTGATACCGGTATGGTGGAAGATACCGGAGCCGGGGTCCAGATCATGCAGTTTGTCCTTCAGGAGATTTCATTCTGGCTTGGCGGGAATTTTGACCGGAGTCCGAATTTTTCATCCACTCTTCTGGCCGGACGCACCATCATGCTTCAGCCGAAAGAAGAATCGTTCTCCCAGGTTATTGAACGCATCGAGCTGAAACTTTCGGATATCCCGGGTGTTATGGACCGGGTAACGATTTTCGAGAGTGAAGGCTCCTATACCGTATATACGTTTCATGACACAACAATAAACCCTGCAATTGATGATTCCCTGTTCCGGGATATGTAATGAAAAAAACAGATCGTTTCCAGTCGCAAACAGGCTTTTCTCGGATGTGGAAACTGTCTGCCCTGCTCACGATTTTAGGGATATCCGCTTCATGCGCAAGACTTCCTGCTATTCGTCCGCACGATTCATCGCCTGCCTTGATCGCAACCATACAATGTGATCAGCCGTTTTTGAAAAACAGATGGCAACTGGTGCATTCCATTAAGGCGGTGCTGCCGAATGATCAAAAAGAAGTGATGATCGGAACACTCATTCTATCTCCTGAAAAGGAGATCATCCATTGTGTAATCACGTCGATTGAAGGGATTGTTCTGCTTGAAGTCGTTTATGACAAGACGATTACCATCAATCGCGCAGTTCCGCCATTTGATTCGGCTGATATCGCGGTTGGTCTGATGAATGATATTCGACTGATTTTTTTTAAACCCGAAGGATTGCCGGCTGCATCCGGACTGACGGAGAATGGAGCAAGCATCTGCCGGTATGAAAAGGATGACGGCATGACCGTGGATGTCATTGTTTTTCCGAAAAGGGGGTGGGAGATCAATCAATATGATTCCTGGTCCGGTTTAAATCGTACGGTTAAGGCTCAATTTCCGACAAAGCACGAACCGGTTGAAATGAATGATAATATCCCGGAACGGCTTGAATTGACAGCGCATGGCTTTCTGGGATATAAGCTTTCGTTGGATTTGATCGAGTCTGTTCGTTTAACTGCAAGGAATTATCAGCGTGAGCCTTAAAAATTTGATCCGAAACGCTGTGCGTGAACACCCGGAAAAGACGGCCATTATCGAAGAAGATGCGGTTGTCCGTTATGATCTGTTATTGTCGATTATAGAGGAGATCGCCGGTGATCTCCGTGAGTTCGGCGTACAGGAGGGAGATCTGATCGGGCTTCGATTCCCGAATGGTATCGCCTATATCGCGATCACCTTTGCCATTTGGGAGGTCGGTGCCATTGTCGTGCCGATCGGAACGGAATTGAAAAACACGGAGGTTGAAAATATTTGCAGTGCCATGCAACTCAATGCAATCATACGGAATGAAGCAGGAGAGAGGGACCTTAACGGGAAGAGTTCCCTTTTTGACATCCAGTATTTTTATAACAGACGGTCATCAAAAAACTATGTGGAGCATACTGAAAAAGATATCGCTTTTATTCGGTTCACTTCCGGTACAACCGGTGTTTCAAAAGGGGTTGTTCTGAGCCACAGAGCGATCCGGGAGAGAATCGAGGCGGTCAATAAAACACTTCAGATCAACCCGGAGGATACGGTCATCTGGATGCTTTCAATGGCGCATCATTTTGTTTCAACCATCATACTGTACCTTGCCAATAACGCGACAATTGTCATTGTGAAAAAAATGCTTGCCGGTTCAATCCTGGAGATCACAAACAGGTTTAAAGGGTCGGTGCTGTATGCATCGCCGTTTCATTATTCATTGCTTGCTTCCGACAATTCCGGCACAATGCTCTCGACGGTAAGACTCGCGCTGTCAACGACGGTCGAGCTGCCCGATGATACATTTCAGAAATTTCATGAAAGATACCACCTGCCGATTGTCCAGGCATATGGAATTATTGAGATCGGACTGGTGTGTATCAATACGACAGCCCCATCGGAAAAAGTAGGCTCGGTGGGGAAAGTGCTGCCTGACTACAACATCAGGCTGAAGAATATCAGGGACTATCAACAGGAGAAACAGCCATGCGGAGAGATTCTTCTCAGCGGTCCGGGCTTTTTTGACGCATATTTCAGCCCCTGGTCAGAGGCTTCTTCCGTGATGGAGGGCAACTGGTTTGATACAGGAGATATCGGCTGGATCGATGATGATGGATATGTATACCTTGTCGCGAGAAAAAAGGAAATAATCAATATCGCCGGCATGAAGGTGTTTCCGCAGGAAATCGAAAGCGTATTGAATCAGCATCCGGACATCAAGGAGTCTCAGGTATATGGAATGAAACATTCACGGTTCGGCGAGCTTGTCATCGCCAATGTCGTTCCGGAAGCGAACCAGGTAGAGATTGCGGAGGATGAACTGATCGAGTACTGCCGTGACAGGTTGTCCGCGTATAAAATTCCCCAGGAAATCAGAATGGTTGATCGGATTCAAAAAACACCGGTTACTTCAAAAATTATTCGCAGAAGACAATGAAGAGAGAAATCAATGCCCGATATGCTGCAGATTAATCAAATCAAGGGGCCGCTGGCTTCCTTTTTAAAAACTGAAATTTTCGATTCATCGGTTATCCTGGAGACAGATACGGATCTTTTCGAGTCTGGTTTTGATTCGTTTTCACTGATAAAGTTGATTGTTTTTATAGAAAAAAAGTTTAGAATCCATATCCCGGAAGAGAAGATCACCGAGGAAACCTTCAGAAACATCAACAGCCTGTCAGAACTGATATATGCTTTTCAACAAGAATAACAGAATCGATCTGAACGGTATGGACTGCCTGATGATGGCATTCGATTACCAGATGCGGAAAACCGGTTTTGCCGGAAACCTCGCGCAAATTGTTTTAGGGCTTCCGGTTCATCTGCCTGAATCAAAATTCAAAAGTCGTGTTTCCGCTCTTGTTCAACAATATCCGATTTTAAATGCCCCGTTGAAAAGAAAATTGTTCACCCGTATCCCATACTGGGAAACCATTCCCGGAAGGTCGAATGGGTATCCGGCAGTTGAAGTTCATTACCGGAAGGAAAATACGGAGCAAGATGCAGAACGCGCGATCTTGAAACAAAAGCTGTTTAACAGGCCCATGAAACCAAAAGAAGGCGAACAGATCCGATTCGATCTGATCTATTATTCCAGAGGGGGAATGGAGATTGTAATGACCTGGGTTCACGCGCTTATGGATGCCCATGGCGCTGAATATTTTCTTTCCATGATCGGCAATCCAGGCATTGCCGGGAAGGCCGCGGTTGAACGATCCGGACACGCATCTCCCCGAAGGGATCAAAACTGCATTGCCGGAAACAATACGATCGAAAAAAAATGGCCGATGGCCCAAAAATCATTTGACCATATCGACCGGCTTGCATTAAACCCTCCGGTATCCCTGTTCTCTCATTTTCATCGTTTTTCGAAATCACGGCAGAATTATCAGATCACTTTTTTCACCCCGGAAGAGACCAGACAGATTTTAACGCTGGCAAGAAAAACCTGTGGACTTTTTAATGAGTCCACGTATTTCGCGGCATCGACGTTGTATGATTTGAAAAAACTTTATCATTCAAAAAATGTAAAATCGGATTCTTATGTGCTGTCCCTGCCGGTCAATCTCCGGAAAAAAGGCACCTATTGCCCTGTTTTCTCAAACCAGTCCACCTCACTCTTATATTCATTCAACGCGGATGAGCTTAAGGATTTCGAAACGGTCGCAGAGCATTTTAAAACCCAGACTCAGGATGCCATCAAAAAGGATTTGCTTAAAGCCAACCTCTCCGTGATGGAGCTTTCAAGATTTTTGCCGACGTGGTTTTACATCAAGAAGGTCAAGCAGGCAATGAAAGGAGAAATTGCCTCACTCATTTTTGCGAATCCAGGACCGGTTTATTCCGGCCTTTCCACCTTTATGGAAGAGAAGGTCGACTACCTGCACCATCTGCCGATGATCGTAACGCCGCCGGGGATTGGTGTGCTCTTTTATCAGTTTTCCGGGAAGCTTTATATAACCCTTGTCTATACGGAAGGCATTCTTTCCCGGGAAGAAGCTGAAGGTTTTATCCATGGAATCCGTATCCATTTGCTCAATGGAAAGTGAGGTCTGGTGAAGATTTTAATTGTCGCCATAAACCAGGAAAAGTTCCCGTCGGCTGTCGCGCCCATTGGCGCGGCCAGTATTGTAAGCATCCTGCAAAAATTCAGTCATGAGGTTTCCTTTCTTGATCTCTGTTTTTCCAGTAATATATCGCGGAATTTGATCAAGGAATTAAAAAAAACAAATCCGGAGATCGTCGGCCTTTCCATACGAAATCTCGATAACTGTTCGTTAGTCGCCAAAAAGACGTTTTATAAGATCGCTCGAACGATAATCCGCACCGTAAAGGCGCATTCAAACGCCGAGGTCATCATGGGCGGAGGCGGCGTAACCGTGCTTCCCAGGGAGCTTGCGGAGTATCTTGATGTTTCTTACGCATTTATTGGAGAAGGAGAAGAAAGCCTTCCCGCTTTTTTAAATTCATATGAAACAGGAAAGGATTTCGGGAAAATCCCGGGACTTCTGTATCGGAATCACAATACGTGGAGACTGAATCCACCTGATTTTTCAGGAAAGCTTGATGACTACCCCCTGTATTCCTATGACCGGATCGACTATAAAAAATATTTTGATTATGGCGGATTCATTGGATATCAGACAAAACGAGGATGCCCGTTCAAATGCATATACTGCAGTTATCGAACCCTGGAAGGGCCGCGTCTCCGACTCCGGTCACCCCGACTCTGCGTTGACGACATGGAGCAGATCGTCAGGGAAACCGGTTTGCGGGACTTTTTCTTTACAGACGGTGTTTTTAACTGGCCTGTGGATCATGCAGTCCGGATCTGTGAGGAGATCATTAAACGGGATCTGAAGATTCGATGGATCGCCTATTGCAACCCACCCGGACTCGACCATGAGGTTATTCGGACCTTCAAAGCCTCCGGATGTGTCGGGATAGAACTCGGGGTCGACGCGGTAACCGATAAGATGCTGATCAACATGGGGAAAGGATTTACACGGCAGGATATCCAGAAAGCATACAGGGCATTTATTGATGAAGAATTGCCGCTGGCGGTTTTCCTGCTGTTCGGCGGTCCCGACGAAACCTATGAAGACATGGTGGAATCCCAGAAAAGCCTGATGGAATTTGGAAAGGCGAATGCTGTTTTTGCATCCCTTGGAATCCGAATCTATCCGGACGCTCCCATATATAACATCGCGCTGCAGGAAGGCGTTATCACCGATCGGACAAATCTCCTTGAGCCGGTTTTTTATATTTCCGAAAAACTGGGCGAGGGTGCCATGGAACGTCTGGACACTCTGGCGCGTCGTGAAGCGACCTGGAGCACTCCTACGGACTGGAACTCCATTACCGTAAAGTCTGTCCAACGAATTTTGAACCGCTTCCGGTCGATTCCCAACTGGAAGGATATTGAAGCCTACGGTGCGCATATGAGAAGAAAACGTTGCTGAATCACTATGATGTTATCGTTGTCGGAGCAGGATCGGCCGGTATTGCGGCCGCGGTATGCTCGGTTCGAAACGGCGCCAGGACGCTTCTTCTGGAAAAAGATTCCGTTCATGGCGGACTTGCGGTCAGAGGTAATCTCCCGACGATCTGCGGACTTTTCATGCAAGTTCCCGGCTCAGCCCCTGAATTTTTATATGACGGATTTCCTTGTGAAGTTGCCTTGAAATTGATGAAGCATGATTCCGTTGCCGCGCCCGTAAAAATGGGCCGAGTTCATGTACTTCCCTGCCGCCCTGGAACTTTTCAAAAGGTCTCGACGGATCTCCTCGCGGCTGAAAAAAACCTGCAGGTTCTCTATAATGTCCGCATTCGCAACGTTCATGTTCATGAGAATTGCATTCACAAAATAGACCTGACTGAAAAAAAAACGCAGCACTGCATCGAAACCGATGCGGTAATCGACTGCACCGGAGAAGCGGTTGTCTGTCATATGGCCGGTCTTGAAACAATTCCCGAAGAGGAATGCAGCCAGGTTCCGGCAATACTGTTTTCCATGGATACGACCGGCGGAATTTTTTTTTCCAGATCCAACATGATGAATATGCTGGTACGCATCAAACGCGCAGTGGACTCGGGTGGTTTGCCGCAGGGCGCGGATGCGGTCAGCTTTGTTCCCGAAGTGGGGGGGGATGCCCTGATCGTCAAGCTTAACCTGGGTGTTTTTCTCAGACCGGATCAGAAGATTGATGAAAAAGAACTTGAAAAAAAGGCAAATGAGCTCAAACAAGAGCTATCGGCTTTTTTATTGAAAAATATTGAAGGCTTTGATCAGAGCAGCTCGTTCTCTGCGATAAGCCCTGTGCTGAAGAGAACCGGCAGAAGAGCAAGGGGCTCTTATGTCCTTACCGGAAAAGATGTTTTGACGGGAGCCAGGTTTCCGGATGCCGCTGCCCGCGGCTGCTGGCCGGTGGAGAAATATCATTTCTTAAGGGGGTATCAGGTATCGTATCCTCCGGATGGGACCTGTTATGAAATCCCGGCGCGTTCGTTAACGGTTTCGGGTGTTGACAATCTTTTTGTCGCAGGAAAGTGTATCAGCGCGGATGATGATGCCATTGCATCGGCCCGGGTGATCGGATGCTGCCTGGCAACAGGTGAAAGTTCCGCGAAGCTGGCCAGTCAAAAGGTATGCTGTGTTTGATGGGTTTTTTAGAAAATTTTTACAAGTGATGGATTGTGAAGGAACATCGGAAGAAATTGGTGATATATCATGAAATTTAAACTTATTTATCCGCGGTGGGCAAAACTGAACAAGCAGACGGAGTTCCATCTTCCGCCTCATGGTCCGGTTGTGTTTGCCGCCTCCCTGCCGGATTATGTTGATGTTGATTTCATCGATGAGAATCTGGAGGAAATCGATTTCAACGACCCGGCTGATTTTGTCGGAATATCCATGATGCTGACGATACAGATAAAGCGCGGCTGGAAGATTGCCGATATCTATCGGAAAAAGGGAATCAAGGTGATTTTCGGCGGGATTTCCACCATGCTCCATGCCGAAGAAACCATGAAGCATGCGGATTCCGTATTCCTTGGAGAAGCAGAAGGGAGAATGGAAGAGGTGTTTTCTGATTTCAGGGAAAACAGGCTTCAGAAAGTATACAACTACATGGAGAAGCTTCCTCCCATCGAACTTGTCGGGCCGGCGCGCCGGGACATTTTGAAAAAGGATTTATACAACTACCGCGGCATTCAGATGGTTGACCTGTTTCATGCATCGAGAGGCTGCCGGTTTAACTGCTACCCCTGCGCGGTAGCTTACCTGGGAGGGCGGAAATTCAGGCCGAGGCCGATTGAAAAATCGATCGAAGAACTGGCGGGAATCGATAACAACCGTTTGTTTATTGTAGACAATTCGCTGGCTCAGGATCAAGAATGGGAAAAGGATTTATTCCGGGAAATGATTCCGCTGAAGAAAAAATGGTGCAGCCATCCGATCGAGGATAAGCCGGAAGTGCTGGATCTGGCAGCCCAGGCCGGCGCGTGGTATGTTTATCAGGCCATTTTTGACACCTCAGACTATATCCGGGAAAGAATCAAAAGATATCATGACCATGGGATCCTGGTTGAAGGGACCATTCTTCTGGGAATGGACACCCACACGGAAGACTACATTAAACGGTTCATTGATTTTCTTCTGGAAATCGAACTGGATATCGCGGAGTTTACGGTGTTGACTCCTTTTCCGCATACCCGGGCGTTTGATGAATTTCAGGAGCAGAATCGAATTTTAACCTATGACTGGGATGAATATTCCGCAGACAAGGTTGTTTTTCAGCCAAAACAGATGCTGCCTGAAAAACTTCAGGAATTGCTTCAGTATGCGTGGGATACCTTTTACCAGGACGAACCGCAGACCGTAAAAATGTTCAAGCTTTTTCAGCACGTGATCGCACGAGAAAAAGAAGACAATACCTACAGGCCGCGGAAGAGAGAACTTTCGAATTACGCTTTTGGAAAAAAGATCCGGTAGGATTTTTGACAAACCGGAACACCGCCTTGTCGGCAGGATATGAAAATTCTGTTTTTCAGGGCCGGGGTACCGAGGCTGGTTTCAAAGAGAACCCTTACGAATAAATTTGCAAATGGATGCCATGTATAAACACATTCAAATTATTGTTGATCCGGATCATATCGATGATAAAAATTATATCCGCAATAAAATTTCAAATGAAGCAGGCGCACCCTGTTTTGATTATAGAATTATCCGGCGATCCATCGATGCACGTAAACAACATGTAAAATTCATCCTTCAGGTGGAGCTTCTTCTGGACGAAACCGATTCTTTTCATTCCGGCACAAAACCGGAATATAAGCATGTGGATCATTGCAGCCCGGTATTGATTGTCGGTGCAGGGCCGGCTGGTTATTTTGCAGCGTTGGAACTGATTGAGTCCGGTATCAAACCGGTTGTGCTGGAAAGAGGTAAAGATGTTCATTCCCGAAAGTCAACCATCCAGGAGCTTTTTAGAAATGGAGCGGTAAGCCGGAACTCAAACTACTGCTTCGGCGAAGGGGGCGCCGGAACCTATTCGGACGGGAAGCTGTATACTCGCTCCACCGGCAGAGCCGATGTGAATAAAATATTTGATATCCTCATCTCCCATGGTGCGCCCGACGATATAAAAATTGATTCGCGGCCCCATATTGGATCGGACAAACTTCCGGATATCGTTCAAAATATTCGTACAACCATATTGTCTTACGGCGGAGAAATTCTTTTTGACTCCCGGGTTACGGATCTTATCCTCTCCAAAAACCGCATCCTTGGTGTTCATCTTGAAAATGGACAGGAGGTTTCAGGTGAAGCGGTGATCCTTGCCTCCGGTCATTCCGGGCGTGAAATTTATGAATTGCTGCACGCAAAACAGATCCTGGTTCAACCCAAACCGTTTGCAATGGGTGTTCGTGTCGAACATCCCCAGGTGCTGATCGATTCGATCCAATATCACCGGGCGCCCAGACATGAAAAACTGCCCCCTGCAAGTTATCAACTGGTCAGCCAGGTGGATGGCAGAGGGGTGTTTTCATTTTGCATGTGCCCCGGCGGCTTTATCGTACCAACGTCAACCTCTCCGGGCGAACTGGTGGTGAATGGAATGAGCCTTTTCGACAGGAGTTCACCGTATGCGAATTCAGGAATTGTGGTGTCCATCGGGCTGGAGGATATCGAGAAGGAGTATCCGGATGGAGCGCTTTCACTGCTGTCATTCCAACGAGCAATGGAAAAAAAGGCGTTTGAATTTGGAGGAAGCCGGAATCTCTGCGCCCCTGCCCAGCGATTGACCGATTTTGTGTCCGGAAAAACCTCTTCAACACTGCCGAACACTTCTTATGCCCCGGGTGTTTTTGCTGCACCCATTCATAACCTGTTTCCCCTCGTTATTCATGACCGGCTGCGAAAGGCATTTGTCGAATTTGATAAAAAGATGAAGGGATACTATACCGAAGAGGCGATCATTCTTGCCGTTGAGTCAAGAACCAGCTCACCTGTCAGAATTCCCCGTGACTCCGCTACACTCATGCACCCGCAAATTCAAAATTTGTATCCTTGCGGCGAAGGAGCAGGGTATGCAGGCGGCATTGTATCCTCTGCAATGGATGGACAGCGTATGGCCAAAAAAATCGCATCGTGCTTGAAATGATTCTGCGGGATGTCACGGATCCTGACGTGACGGGCAGACACAACTCGCTGTTTTTTTAATAATTTCAGGGTGGAGCATCATCAGGGGAAAACAAGGTCGCAGCCTGTTGATCGAAATTCTTTATGGTCTTTTCGCAATTTGCGGATTCCTGACGATCAAGGGATTTACAGAAGATCGCTTTTCCATCACCCGGTGCATAAAAATCTTCCAGAATCGATAGCAGCCGATAGCCGCAATGTTCGTAAAATGAACGGGTGACATGATATTTTTCAGATTGCGATGTATCAACATATATGCGCCTGCCGCCCTCTCCCTGGATAAGTCTTTCGGTTTCATCCAGTATTTTCCTTCCCAGTCCCTTTTTTTGAAAATCCGGATGAACGGCTATCCAGTAAATATCATAGCTTGATGATGTACATGGGATCTGCCCGTAGCAGGAATATCCGGTCAACCGGCCGCTATACTCGTAAAACACAAAAGAATAGCCGCTTGCCGGCCCCCTGGAAAGCCGTTCTTCAACCAGTTCGACAGCCACGTCAATTTCAGGGGGATGGAAAAAGCCGGTCGCTTTTACAAGCTGGCCTACTTTTTCAATATCCGGAAAGCAGGGCTCAGAGCGGAATCCGGTATGGGCCGCCGGGCTCGTGGGAGAGGGTTGAACGGGATCTGCACAACATGGCAACCCTGTTTCTTTCCGGTTAAGGGCATCATCGATAATGCGGCTCACGCCACTGGAAAATGTCATACCGGATCTGGCCAGGGCAGCAGCAAATCCGGCATCCGGAGAGAGGCATGGATTTGTATTGACTTCCAGGATCCATAAGTTTCCTTTTGGATCGACCCGAAAATCAACGCGCGCATAGCCGCCTAGCCCAAAAAGATGCCAGCAGGCGATGGCTGTCTGTTTCAGGGAATCAATCAGGGACGCATCTTCAGGCAAAAAATCGAACTGTCTGGGTGTGTGGGAATATTCAAAAGAATCTTCATCCCATTTGGCATGATAACACACAATGCGCGGTTTGACTTCTTGATAGCCTTCAAAGATGATTTCGGCAGGGGGCAATACCTGAGGACCGTCTGGTCCTGCGATTATCGAAATATTAAATTCCCGTCCATCAATAAATTGTTCCGCAAAGCAGATACCGCCTAATTTCGGAGCGCGCAAACGCATGCACTCCATCAGATCGCTGGGCCTTTCCGGACAAACCAGCTCATTTCCATATAACCCGAGAGACGCATGCTCCCAGACGGATTTGATAATCCACGGCGTTGTTTTTCCGTTTTCGGTCAGAGCGGGCGCATGTCGGGAATACAGATCCTCAGGATAAGGACCGATCCAGGCCGGTGTCGGCAATCCCGCTGCCCACATTTTCTGCTTTGCCATGACCTTGTTGGAAGTCATGTAGATCGATTCGGAAGGCGACCCGGTATAGGGAATGCCCATAATTTCCAGCAGGGAAGGGATGACGGAAATCAATCTCCCCTGTCCATCCAGCGATTCGACCAGGTTGAACACCAGATCCGGTCGGCATCGTTCGATACCCAGCTTAAATTCCGTCAAATTCAATCCGCATGGCAGGACAATCACTTCATGTTGAAGCTCGCGAAGCCCTTCAGAAACCACCTCCACCTGGTTGATAACATCCTGCTCATCCGGCAGACTGTCGCCTGTTACTGCATTATGAACAATTGCTATACGCATTTTCGTATTTTTGATGCCGTATTCGGTATTGTTTGAACACGCATGGATGCAGATGTAAGTATTCGATGGATCAACTGCAGATATGGAATGCCAAGATGATTGCATAAAATAGGCAGGTCCGAGTGATGGGGGTGCAATCCTGCAAGTGGATTTACTTCCAAAAAATGAGGCGTCCCTTTTTCATCACAGCGTAAATCGACGCGGCCGCCATCGCGGCATCCAAGCGCTCTCCACGCTGCAAGCGCAACGGTTTCGGCTTCCAGGACTGTTGTATCTTCCCTGGAAGACACAAGAAGGTATTGGACACAGGTTTCACAATTTTCCTTGTTGGCATATGAATAGACGCCTTTTTCCGCATTTTCAAGAAGGTGAACCTCAAGTGTCCCCAATATTTGGGCATCCTGACCTGTCCCCAGAATTCCTACCGTGAATTCCCGGCCGGAGAGATATTTTTCCACCAGGACAGGTTGCTGATACCTGTCAATGAGGTCACCGCATGCTTCCGGGAGTCCGGAATGATCCTGAAAGATAGAATGTTCTGTAATACCTTTTCCCGTGCCTTCTGCCAGGGGTTTGATGAAAAAAGGCGGGTCAAACGAAATATTTTCCGTATCTGCCGGGTGATTCACAATGGCAAAAGCCGGTGTGGGGCAGCCATAATCTTTGACAACCTGTTTGGTAAACGCCTTATGCAGCGAGAGGCTCATCACAAGGGGATCGGAAAATGTATAGGGAATTTCGTAAAGATCCAGGATGGCAGGGACCTGAGCTTCTCTGGCAAACCCTTTGAGTCCTTCGGCGATATTAAAAACAAGGTCCCACCGGTCACCGTTAACCAGCCGTTCCATCAATTGACGTGCGTTGCCGATTCGGTCTGTCTTCTGCCCCAGGGCATGAAGGGCATTTTCAATGGCTGTAATCGTATCATCTCTGTCAAATTCAGCGGTCTCGTCCTCACTGTACCCCATTTTCAGATATTCAGACCGTAAATCAAATGTGAGTCCAATATTCATAATCATTTTTCTCCAAGCGTATTTCGGAACAAAGCATGTGGTGCCATGCAGCAGCCTTCAGACTGTTCAAGTCCTGAAGACTGCCGCAGGGTTTCACCAAAATTCAGGTATTCAACTGGACAGCCGCCTGCCAGGTCGAAAAAAATACCGGAGGCATTGAAAATCAAACGGATACAGGCGGCGGATCTCCGTCATACAAGGCATCCTGATGAACAGGATTTTGAAACAACCGTATCAGCCGCCTGATCCGGATACCGGAACAGACGGTCTTCATAGTTGGACAGTATCAGGTCCCCATTTTCCATGCCATGGACATAGTTAGGCATCAATGGGATTTTGCCTCCGCCGCCGGGAGCATCGATAACATAGTTCGGAACAGCGTATCCACTGGTATGCCCGCGAAGTCCCCGAATGATTTCGATGCCTTTTTCTACAGGCGTTCGAAAATGGCCGGACCCGGATATGGGGTCGCACTGGTACAGGTAATAGGGGCGCACTCTCATTTTCAGCAGGTTGTGAACAAGCTTTTTCATGGTATCGACGCTGTCATTGATTCCACGCAGAAGCACTGTCTGGGAGCCCAGAGGAATCCCGGCATTGGACAGCATTTCACATGCTTTGTATGCTTCCGGCGTACACTCCTCCGGGTGCGTGAAATGAAGGCTCATCCAGAGAGGATGATGTTTGCGAAGCATTTTGGTCAGTCTGGGTGTAATCCGCTGCGGAAGAACAGCAGGTACTTTTGTGCCGATCCGGATAATCTCGACATGCTCTATCTGGCGAAGGCGTGTGAGCAGCCAGTCCAGTCTGTTATCGCTCATGGTCAGGGGGTCGCCGCCGGAAAGCAGGACATCCCGGACAGATCGATTTTTCCGGATGTAATCGATTGCCTGTTCGAATCGAGATGTCGAAGGCAGCAGGGAACCATGGCCGACGACACGTGAGCGGGTGCAATACCGGCAATAGGTAGAGCAGAAGTCACTCACCAGGAGAAGAACACGGTCCGGATAGCGATGCACCAGGCCAGGTACAGGGCTGTTGTTCTCCTCATTCAGGGGGTCGTCGGATTCGCCGGGTTCAGTAAACAGTTCATGGGCCGTTGGAACAACTGTCCTGCGCAGGGCGTGATTCGGATCCTCGGGATCGATTAAACTCATGTAATAGGGTGTAATGCCAAGCGGGAGTTTCACGTTCAGATGCGTGAACGCCAGTTTTTCTTCTTCAGAAAGAACCAGAAACTGATTCAGCTGGTCCGGCCGGAAGATCCGTTTGCTGATTTGCCAGTGCCAGTCATTCCAAAGTTTGCTGCTGACGGAGGGAAAAAATTTATTTTTAAACTTTCGGGTTTTTGACGGGCTGCGATTCGCCCGCGGTAAAGGAAGGTAAACCAATTTAGAGGGAGGCTCCTCGCTGGGAGGTTCTTCATCGTTCTCATCATAACCTGCTTCGGTGGTTTTTGCATAGATGGCTATTTTCTGCATTTTGATCCCCATTTTGAATGTAATCATTAACGATTTGTGATTCCCGGACATTTTCGGGAATCAGCTCTTTCCGCGTTTTCCGGCATTCTGACGATCTTTGATCTCTCTTCAAAATTACCCGCAGTTTGGTGGTTTTATAGCAAGGTATGTGCCAAGTCTATTTGCATGAAATTATATATAAAAAAAAGGATCTCCTTCGAGAAAAAAAGAATCCCTTCAGGGATGAGAACTATTATATCCGTTTTTTTCAAAAAAACAAGAACTCTTATGTCCGAAAATGTACAGCGCGCGATGGTTTACCTGGTTATCGTTGAAACACCGGTATAAGGGAAACACCGGTATCCGGTCAACACCGGTACCCGGTTAAATGGTTTCAGGGATGAATGCCACCGCCCAGGTCCCGGGGCCGGTATGAACACCAGATGTCAACGATAATGGCCGCAGAAGAATGGTGGATGCGGGATATCGCGTTTCTATTTCTGCTTTTACTTTTTCAGATACCCATTCCCTGTTGTCCGTGTATTCAACCATGATCAAGGCGGATGATTTTTTATCAATGGATTCATCGAGCTTTTCAACGATCAATTTGATCTGGTCATCCGGGTTCCGGATCAGGCCGATTTTTTTCGCGCCTTCCGGGGTGGGCGTTATTACAGGCTTCATGTGGAGAACGTCTCCAAAAAACGCGCCGGTTTTTGACATCCTGCCTCCCTGTGCCAGATATTTCAGACGGTCGATGAAGATATATTCCCGGCATTTGTTTACAGCCGTTTGCGCGAAGTTGACAACCTTTTCCGGATCATCGGTTTTTCCGGAATAAAGTGCTGTCGCAATCGCCAGAATGCCCAATCGGCCTGAAGCGGCCCCGGTATCGATGATCGAGAAACGGTTTTCCGGATCATGTTTACGCTTCCAGTCAGCCGCGATATCATAGTTGCCTGTATAAAAAGAGCCGACGCAGAGATACAATACGTTTCGGTATTGGTCCAAAGCGCTTTGATAATACTGGTGCCGTTCAAATTCAGATGCCTGGGAGGTGGAGGCCCTTACCCCGGATTTCATCATGTGATACAGATCCGATGGGTTAAAAAAGGTTTCAGGCATCGATTCCTCGCCCGCCGTAATATAGCTGTCGAGAAGCGTCATCCCGAGATTGACGGCATCTTCCCGCGTCACAGAGCCGGCTGCATCGGTTATGATGTGAATTGCCTTTTCTTTTTGATTCGGCTTAAATTTTTGGATCTGATACTCAAGATCTTCGTCGGACCACTGTATCAGGGAGCCGAAAGACTCGACCTTTTTGCGCACCAGCTCCTTGTCATCCGAGTGCAGATGAATTTTCAGAATATCCTTATCCGGAATGACGACCACACTGTCGCCCAGTTCCGAAAGACTTTTCATCTGCTCTTCAAGATCCTCTCCGGAACGGATTACCGTATCAATGCAGTAGTGCTTGTGCTCTCCCTCTTCAAACGAGGCTGAAATCCTGAGGCGGTTTTTAAAGAGCTCGGTCAGCGGAAGGAAGGGGTTCACATTTCCGATGAGACTGTTGAAGAAGCCTTCCAGATAAATAAACATGCCTAACGCTCCGGCGTCGATCACACCGGCCTCCTTCAGGCGCGAGAGATGTTCGGTCGTTGAATATACTGTTTTTTGAAGATGGTCGACCAGTTCCGACATGCATTCAGGAGTGGCCTCGATGCTTTTTTTACCGGTGATTTCAGCCAGTGTATCAAAAACCGTCAGCATGGTCCCTTTTTGGGGATCTCTGACAGCTTTCCAGGCAAGGTCGCGTCCCAGTTTTGCGGCTTGAGGAATTTTTTCCAGTGAATCCGCGGTAAGAAACCCGGAAAAAAATCTGGCGGCGATGATGCCCGAATTCCCGCGGGCTGAAAGCAACAGTTTTTTTATGGTTTTTTCAGAATGATGGTCAAGCGTTCGAAGGGGAGTCAGGCTGATAATCAGGTTGCGTCCGGTATCCCCGTCAGCAACCGGAAAGACATTGATAGCGTCCAGAAGATCGGCCCAGGCGGCAATCCGTTCGACTCCGGAAACAAAGGCCTTTTGGAAATTCATTTTCATCATCAAAAGCCCAGCGCGGAGCGAATATCATCCGGTATTTTAAGGAGCAATTCAGATTCCGGCAGCTGCACTGCCGCCTGTTCTCCTCTTCCTTTGCAGCATATTTCACCGCTTTCAGCGCGCCGAATTTCAAAATCGATGATGATTTTTGCCTGGGCGTCTTTCAGGGTGGCTTTGCATATGACATGATCCCGGTGACGAAGCGGAATGATATATTTGGTTGATGTTTTGATGATGGGGAAAATACAGTTTGTTGCTTTATAGTATTCCTGAAGGTCGACACCCAGTCGTTCGAATAGATCAAAACGGGCCATATCAAAATATTTCAGATAATTTCCATGCCATACCACCTGAAGCGGATCAAGATCATGAAAGGGAACGATTATGTTTGTCTCAGCGCTTTTGTTTTTTTCGTTAAGCATTTAAAACCGGAATGTTGTTTAAAGGTTAACCAGCCCACATCACTCTTTTTCAGCGTTCAATTTTTTTATCACAATTCGGGTTAGCCATCTGGAGAAAGCGGAAGCATACCGGCTTCCGGCAAAAAACATTCCACAGAGGAAAACCAGGTGGGAGAATCCATATACGATTGGGCCTCCGATTGCAATGATTAAAGGCTCCCGCATGTATATTGAAACGGTTCCCAGCACACCCACTGCGGGCCAACCGATGATATAACTGACTGCAATCAAAAAAAGCCCGAAGGTGATTCGAAGATTCGGGCGTTTTTTAAACAAGCTTAAATCCGCCTCCTCTTCAACAGCCTTTTGTGCAAAATCCGTTTTTAGAAGAAGCCCTGCAATTTTTTTCGAAATATCCAATAAAAAATCTCCCTCCGGAAATAATACAGAGGTGTGCCTGTCCCGCATCATTTCAACTGGAAGCCGGAATCCGGATGAAATGAACATGCACAAACGGCGTAACAATTATCAAAAAAAAAACGATGTGACAATATCGTTCTGAATGGCCGTTGACTTGCTTATGATATCCCCTTATAATCCTCTCCTCTTTTGGTAACGATATCAATACGCAATCATAGAGATGCTTTCTCGGATGCTGAACGCAATACCATCGAAAACCATTTCCTTTACGAGGATCAGCCACATGGTTCATGGCCGTTTCAAATTGAATGCTGCTGCCGGAGGCCTGTTTTTTTTGATGCTTGTTTTGTTGCCCCGGATATCTTCGGCATATGAAATGCCGAAATTTCCGGTGCATGAAAAAACGGAAGTCAGGGAAACCGAACATTTCAGGATCATTTATCAGAAACCCCTGGCAGAGGCGGTCCCATTGATCTCGGAATACTGTGAAGAGGCCTATGGTATTCTGACACGTGTTTTTGACTGGGAACCGCTTGAGAAAACGACAGTCCTTGTTCAGGACGGTTTTGATACCCACAATGGATGGGCTACACCCATATCTCACAATACAATGAGCATCTATATCGCGGGGCCTGAACCGGGGACGGCAATTTTTCAGGATGGGAATTATATCAGAAGGACCATATTTCATGAGATGACACATCTGATCAGCACCGATATCCGGATTGGATACAGCAGGGTTCTGTCTTCTGTATTCGGAAAAGTTTCGCCGGTTGATGCGGTTTCCATGGGGCTTTTCCTCTTTACTTCATCTCCGGTGATGCTTGCGCCGCGATGGTTTCTTGAAGGCCTGTCAATCTGGTCCGAAACAGAGTTCTGCCCGCCTGGAAGAGGAAGATCCACCTATGCGGATATGGTATTTCGATGCGCTGTCCGGGATGACAATCTTCTGCCGTATTCCCGCTGGTATATTGAAACTCCAACCTGGCCCTATGGAGAGGGGGCGTATCTGTATGGGATGAAATTTTTTCAGAGACTTTATGAAAGCAGTCCAAAAAAAAATTCCGTTGGTGAAGTGACGCAGCATCTGGCCGGGTCATTTCTTTTCAATATCGATTCCGCAACGCAGAAGACAATCGGAAAACCTGCATGGGAGCTGGCAGAGGAGATGCTGGCCAATGAAACAGCAGACCAGAAAGCAAAACTGGAGCATCTGAACAATTTTATTCTTACGGAGAACAAACGGCTCACGCCTTCGGATCTCTCGGCGCATCATCCGGTTTTTGCTGGAGGGCGTATTTTCTTTCTGGGGATGGAGCCGGAAAATCGTGAATCCCTTTACGCCTATGATTTGAAGAAACAGGAAACGGAAAAAATCGCCGGCACACGGTCAACTTCTGTTTTCGGAAGCATGACGGCTTCCAAGGATGGCCGGTATGTGTATTACACGCTTCTGGAAGTGCAGCGGAATGAGAATGTCTATGCTGAAATTCGAAAATTTGATACAAAGGAAAACAGGGATACACTTGTAACCGAAAGCGGGAGATACACTTCCATTGATATCTCTCCGGATGGAACAAAGATTGCCGCCGTAAGCCAGCGTCGTGGAAGGAGTCATCTTCTCCTGCTCGATCTTGACAAAGAGGATCATATAATCGGTGAAAAAGTTCTCAGCGTAAAACCGCTGTTCACAATACTTTCAACCCCGCGGTTCTCTCCTTGCGGAAGCAGGATCGCCTTTACCGAGACGCGCGAAGATGGCTACGGCCTGAAAATTTTCAATCTGGATACAGCCGTTGAAACGAATATTTATCAGAGCAAGAGTCAGATACTTACCCCTGACTGGCATCCGTTGAAAAATCTCCTGGTATTCAGCAGCGACATGAACGGGGTTTACAACCTGTTCCACATAAAGGCTGAAGAAAATTGTCAGCCGGTTTCCCTGACCCATGTTACCGGAGGACTTTTTTCTCCTGCTGTTTCAAAACAGGCTGAAACCATTGCCGCAATCGGATATGATTCAAAGGGCCCGTATCTGACGATTATCCCGTATCCGTTGATCAGCATCGATGTAAGCGTTCTGCCGAATATCGGTCCTTCATGGCGGAATGGAAAAACAAAACGCTTCTTGACGGAGTCCATGGATAACGGCAGTGCAGAAACAGAAACCGGGATCGGAAAAAGCCTGACCGCACCCAAAACATATCATTCCTTTACGGAAATTCAGCCTGATTTCTGGTCTCCCTATTTGGAGGCCGATTCCTATGGGATTAAAGCCGGGATCGGGGTGTTCTTTTCAGATCCGGCAGGGTATCAGAATTTGAGCCTTTCAGGAGGGTATGCAGCGGAGCACGGTTCAATGATCGGGGCGGCACATTATGTGTACAGAGGAATTTACCCTCACATCCATTTGTACGGCCTTGCGGATCAGGAATATTATTCGGACCTGCTGGTCGATCAATATACGGGGCGACGTTTTGATCATGCGGAAGAGGTGATTCAGGCAGGGGCAGCATTCGAATTTCCCTATATCAAAATGGAACGACAGATTTCGTTAAAACTCGGTTATGAATTTACAAAGCGGGAAGTCATCGAGGAGGAGGCTGCCGCCTATCGCAATCGAACGCTTTCTATATATCCGACCGAAGAGGATGAAGGCGGTGTATGGGCAAGAATTTCCTATTTTGACGGAACAGAATTTAAAAGCAGCAGTTCGATAGAGGATGGACGCTATGTTTCCATTGCCGCTGACATCGCAGATGAAGCACTGGGAGGCGGATATGATCGAAAACGGTTTACTTCAGAGTGGCGGGAATATATTTCCATGCCATGGTTGAAGAACCATGTGTTTGTGATATCCGGTTTTTACGGGTTTGGCGATGGTGACCGTGTGGCACAGGGTTATTTCGGGCTGGGAGGAGGGCAGGGCAGCTCCTATTTTCAGAGCGATGCGTTCGGCATATCCAGAAATCAGAGCCTCCGGGGGTATACAGAAAATTATCAGACAGGGGAAAGCATTGCAAAAACCATGGCTGCGTATCGGTTCCCGGTATTTAATTTTTTCAAAGGATACGGAAATCGATTTCCCTCCTATCTGAGGCAGATATCCTGTGAAGTGTTTTATGAAGGGGGAAGAACATGGAATGAAAACGGAAATGGCGATCATTCCGGATGGATCAGCGCAATCGGAACAGAGGCGAATTTTTCCATGACACTGCTGCGTTATCTCAATTTTGCACCGGGTCTCGGCGTGGCATATGCCCCGGATAAAATTGTTGAAGAAGATGAAGAAAGCAAACTGAATGTTTATGTCAGTATCAAAGGCTGGATCAGCTTTTAGAGGCTATATGTCAAATGCCAGGACATCGATAACCCAAGTCTAACGGTAAAAAATGCCAAGACATCGATTACCCGGCAACAAAAATGAACGATATTTTAGGTACAGCATGAGCAAAAAATTATTAAAATACTCAAGCAGAACGGATGGTACGAAATTACAAAAGTCGGCTCGCACACTCAATTCCGGCATCCTGAGCGGAAAGGGCGAGTCACCGTTCCACATCCCAAAAAGGACATACCGATTGGCACATTGAAAAGTATCGAGCGCCAGTCAGGTATCAAATTCAGTTGAGGTATTACCATGGCGAACTATATTGCTATCGTTCATAAAGAATCCAAATCAGATTTCGGTGTATCATTTCCGAATTTTTCCGGGTGTATCACTGCTGGAAAAAATATCGACGAAGCCAAGGACATGGCTCAGGAAGCTCTCTCCCTTCACATCCAAGGCATGCTCGAAGACGGCGACCAATTGCCTGTTCCCTCCAGTCTTGAAGATATCATGAACGATCCCGATTTCGCCAATGCAATTGCCTATTTGGTCGTTTCAGTTCCTGACGCCAAACCCCGCACGGTCAGGGTGAATGTAACCGTTCCGGAAATGACGCTGAAACAGATAGATGCCGCTGCTAAGAAACGCGGTATGTCAAGATCGTCTTTCTTGGTTCATGCCGCACAAAATGCCATTCAATCGACGCAGGCCAACGCATCTGCCTAATTTTTCCTTCCGGATAACGTCACTAATCAGCCGCGCGAATTTTTGCGTCGGCTGAATTAGCATTGTTATACCTTCTATTTTATTGCAGCAGCCTTTGCTATACCAGCAAGTGCCTTCTCAATTTTTGAAATCACTTCCTCACAGTTGGAAATATTGTGCCTTTTTTTCAAATATCTTGGATTATTATATGATATCAATGTGTTACCTTCACTATCTTTCCAGATTAAAGCTTTTTGGGGTAGATCAATGGCAACGCTTTGCTGACACTTCATGAGAGGAGTTCCTACTTTAGGATTTCCAAAAATTATTAGTTCTGTTTCTCGCAATTCTACCCCAACTTTTTTAGCTGCTTCAGAGTGCCTAACTCTATTAAATATTGTCATGCCTTTCTCTTTCAGAACACTTTCTAGTCTGTCTCCCGTTTCTTTCACTCCGAAAGAACTTTTAACGTCAACCATACCCTCGGCTGTGTATGCTGAAACTGTCATTATCAGTACCACCAGTATAGCGGGTATTAATGTTTTCATTTTATTCTCCTTTCTACTTCGGTATAATAATATTTTTACAGTCTGTATAAGTCAGCAAATCCAGGCCATCTCTTTATGTATAAAATCCTATAATGCATGATCTTGTTTATCTCTAAGCATAGCTTGCATTTTATGAGAATATTTCTCCTCAAATTTAAATTCAAGCATTTTTCTTGTATACTGAATAATAGCAGGTCCGAACGTTGGGGTTCAAAACATTTTATAAACCCAAAAGAAAATGGAGGTCAACAATGAAAAGTTCCCAGTGCATCACCCATTTTTATAATTAGATAATATGAAACGGGCCGGACTCCAGTGCATCAACCACGATAATGTGTTATGAATGCATTTTTGGCAAAAAATAAAATTAAAAAGGAGACCAGCCCGTGGAAAAGAAAATAGCATATCTTGGCATCGATTACCATACTCAAACCCTTTCTCTTGCAGTTATCATTGATGGAGAAAAGGATTTTCTAACTTCTATTACAATGAAAAATATCGACAAAAATATTCACAAATATCTAAAAAAAATATCCAAAGAATATGAAATCAAAGCATGTTATGAAGCCTCTTGCAATGGGTATACATTTCAAAGAAAAATGAAAAACTGGGGATTTCACTGTGATGTCAT
>JAWOIJ010000001.1:0-24514 GCA_046484745.1 Desulfobacterales bacterium
TTTTTCGGTTTTTGCACACACATATTAAGTTTATCCAAATGCCGCAATCAACGAACGAGGAGGCTCTTGATCACCGTTCAATCGGCACATATTGATGACATTCGCTATAATACTTCGATTGAAACTATTTAAGCAGAATGCCCATAACGGAGTTTGCATCAAATACGTTATCGATATGCACGTTAACAAGCGTATTGGAAAGATGCCGGGGGCCATCAAGCAGGACGGTAATGTAGTTGTCTGTTAACCCTTTCAACAGGCCGGACTTTTTATCCGGAGTTTCTTCGATCAGAACCTCGGTTGTTTTTCCGATAGACTGCCGCAGAAATTTCGTTTTTTTCAATTCCCCGAGTTCTCGCATTTTTTTGCATCTTTTTTTGATCACCGCATGGTCTACCTGATTTGGAAAACGATAAGCCGGTGTCTCTTTCCGGGGTGAAAAAGGAAAGACATGCAGGTAGGAGACCGAAAGCTCCTGTATCATTTCATATGTGGCATCAAAAGCTTCTTCCGTTTCTCCGGGGAAACCGATTAGAACATCGACGCCGATAGCCGCCTCCGGAATGGAACTCCGGATTCGAAGAACAAGTTCTCTGAAATATTTCGCTGTGTACGGACGATTCATCAGTTTAAGAATTTGATCATCTCCGCTTTGAAGTGGAACATGAAAATGGCGGCAGAGCCTGGAAGAGGAAGCCACAAGGTCGATTATCCCGGTTGTCAACTCAAGCGGTTCAATGGAACTCAACCTTACCCGGTTGATGGCTCCGGAGTCGTCAATGCGCTTTAACAGGGTGTACAGGTCGTCGTTTCCGGATGAAAAATCTTTTCCATAGCAGCCAAGATGGATACCGGTAAGAACGGTTTCCTTGTATCCGGAATCGGCAAGCAGGTTGATTTTTTTCAATACATCTTCGGCAGCCATGCTTCTGCTTCGACCTCTGGCATACGGAACAACACAGTATGAGCAGAAGGCATTGCACCCATCCTGAATTTTCAGAAAAGGTCTTGTCCTTTTGCTCGAAATCCCGACGGGAATCTGTTGGAAAGTCTGTTCCCGGTTGATATCCGGAACGATGATGACCGGAGCATCGGGTCGTTCGCTGTCCGGAGATGAAAGTATCACCTGGGGGATTTGATGTTTCAGCGCAGATCCAATAATATCATGAACGCCTTTGATTTTTGTTATCTCGTTGATGCTGGTTTGCGCATAACAGCCTGTAACAATAATTCGAGCATCCGGATTGGAACGGATCGCCTGGCGGATTGCCTGGCGGGACTGCATCGAGGCTTTCTGGGTTACCGTGCAGGTGTTGATGATTACCACGTCGGCTTTTTCTCCTGCTGCATCACGCCACATTGAATTTTTTAAATACTGGTCTATCGCTTCTGATTCAAAATGGTTGACCTTGCAGCCGAGGGTAGTGATTTTGTATTTTTTCATCATTGGCTATCGGTTATCCACCCTCCGCCAAGAATCTCTTCATCTCTATAAAAAACAGCTCCCTGACCGGGTGTTATGGAATACTGCGGTTTTTTGAAATGAATTTCCACTCTTTGACCGGAAAGAGGAATGAGCGTTGCCTGGGCTGGATTGTGCTGATATCTTATTTTTACCTGAGCATGAACCGGAGAGGATGGTTTTCGAATGATCCAGTTTGTTTTTTCTGCAATGCACGTCGAAGAAAGCAGGTCTTGTTTGGAGCCGACAATCAGTCGGTTGTTTTTTGTATCAAGGCGCAACACATGATATGGTTCAGGGGCAGGGCAGTTGATTCCTCGCCGCTGGCCGATTGTAAAAAGATGCAGGCCTTTGTGTTCGCCGATTACCTTACCGTTTTTTTCCATAATGGGACCGGGGGATGACGGGATTCCCTGGTCTTTTAAAAAATCAGCATACCCTTTTTCATGAATAAAACACACATCCTGACTTTCCTTTTTTGACAAGGGTTTCAACCCGTTTTTTTCAGCTATTTTTTTTACATCTGATTTTTTCATATCGCCCAGGGGAAAACAGGCATCGGCCAGTTGACGCTGGGAGAGAAATGCAAGGAAATAGGACTGATCTTTATGCGGGTCAACGCCTTTAAGTAACTGCTGCCGTCCTTTGGCGTCAGGCTGTGTTTTTACATAATGACCGGTTGCGAGCTTTTCAGCTCCTGTTTCTTTTGCGTATTGCAGAACCGTTCCGAATTTTATCTCCGGGTTGCAGACGAGGCAAGGGTTCGGAGTCTTTCCGGCAAGATATGTTTTTTTGAAATAGGCGATGATTTTTTTATTAAAAGCCTCGCGACAGTCGAAAATTTTGATGGGAATGTCAAGCTGTTCAGAGATATTTTCGATATCGCGGCGCGTATCCATGTTCTGAATTCCGGTCATCCCATGGTTGAATCCAACGGCGTCATTCTTCTCGAAACCGGTAATGAAATGTATCCCGATAACTTCATGTCCCTTCTCTTTGAGGAGAAAGGCTGCTGTCAGAGAATCAACACCACCGCTTATTGCAACTGCAATTAAAGATTTCATTTAAAAAAAAGTTTCAGAGGTTGGCTGGACCTTCATTGCCTTTGTAGGGCAGGCGGGAACACATAGTTCGCATACGCTGCATTTTTTTATATTAAATTCAATACTCATTTCCGGGTGCTTTATCGACAGGGCTCCTGTAGGGCATACGGCTGTACATGCACCGCAGTGAATACATTTTTTTGTGTTTCGGTTTACTTCCTGGGAAGCGTTTTGCACCAGGATTCCCTGTTCCTGCAAAAAAGCGATCCCTTTTTTGAAATTTTTCTTCTGACCGGAAACCTCGAGCACCATGATGCCTTCTTTCCGGGGAAGCACCGTTGCCTTCAGGATGGTGAATATCAGGTCATAGTCTTTGGCCAGGTAACATACGGTTGGTTTTGATACACCGGTTTTAGGAAAACGGAGTGTTAAAATTTTTGAGTACAATCCAGACCTCCAGATGATTTTTACGGGTTTTGATACATGAAGCTGTTTCAATCATGTTGAATCCGGCTTGTTTACTGTATCGAAAAAAATACCAAACCGTGTGATTATAAACACGAATAATGTGAATATCAATCATTTTAAAATGAAATGCATGATTTGATTGTCTTGAAGCATTGACGCCAAGGGTTTATATGATATTCGAGTTTGACTCAATTGATTTTTTACACTATTATTTCAGTATGTAAAAACATTGCAGCTCATAGAACGCGCCTGGCTTTTTTATAAACCCTGCAGGAGATGGAGGGAAGGTTTTGGATAATTTCGCATATCGCACAACCAGTTATGCCGTCAGGGCCTTGTCCGGAATTTCAAAAGCAAAAGTACGAATCCACGGGGAAGAAAATATTCCAAAAAAGGGGGCGGTAATTTATGCAATCAATCATTTTACCCGAATGGAGACGATTTTTATTCCCTATCATATCAACCGAATTACCGGTTCAACCATTTGGTCTCTGGCGGATTACAGTCTTTTTGTGGGTGGGCTCAGCGCGTTTCTGGAGAAAGTGGGGGCGATTTCAACAAAAGACCCTGATCGGGATCTCCTGATCGTAAAAAGTCTTTTGACGGGCGAGGCCGGCTGGATCATTTTCCCGGAGGGGAGAATGGTAAAAAGCAAGAAGATTTTCGAGCAAAAAGACAAAGAACCAGGCCACTTTATGATTGCTTCGCCGGATGGGAGGCGTTCTCCCCATACCGGGGCTGCAACGCTTGCTCTGCGGACGGCATTTTACCGGGAGCGGCTTCGAAGGATGATTGAAAAAGCGCCTGCGGAGGCTGAGCGCTTGAAGAGGCTGTATCACATCGAGGATATAAAGCCCGTTCTTGAAATCGAAACCTATATTGTCCCGGTGAATCTTACCTATTATCCAATACGCGCAAAGGAAAACCTTCTGAGCCGACTTGCAGAAAGGTTTGTTGAAAATCTGTCTGAAAGGATGATGGAAGAAATTATGACAGAGGGCACCATGCTTCTTTCAGGAGTTGATGTGGATATGCGGTTTGGTGAGCCCATCAGAATAAAGCAGTATATTAAAAGTAAGATCATCCAGAAGGATATTAACGATACATCGGAGATTAACTTTGATGACGCGATTTCTTCCAAGCGAATGATGAAAGTCGCTGTACACAAGCTTATGGATCGTTACATGTCCGCGATATACAGCATGACTACGGTCAATCATGACCATATTTTTGCAACCATTTTAAAATATCTGGAATCCAATGAGATTGATGAATCTGATTTCAGACGAAGAGCCTATCTCGCGTCAATACTGAATCCGGGAAAAGCAAACATCCACCACCGGCATCTTGGGCTGAACGGCAATCAGATCCATCTGCTGACAGATGATCGATATCAGAAATACAAAAATTTTTATACGATTGCCGTTGAAAAGGGTGTGATAAAGAAAAACGAAAAGACAATTCAGAAAGACCTGGATTACACGAACAGTTCGGAATTTCATCGCAGCCGGATCGACAATCCGGTAACCGTCATTGCGAACGAGATTGAACCGCTGACATTTTATCGGGATAAACTGATCAAGATCGCCCGGCAGCCGGCAATCCGGATAAAAAATTGGATCGTAAATCATCTGATGGAAAAAGCGCTGTTCGATTATGAGCGTGATTATGCCAATTTTGCCATTGAAGGGGAATCAAAAGGCAAAGAGGTTGGCATGCCTGTTTTTATCCGGGGAAAATCAAGAGAAACCGGCGTGGTTCTGATCCACGGATATATGGCGGCGCCTCTGGAGGTGAAGGGGCTTGCTGAATTTCTGGGCCGGATCGGTTACCGTGTATATGCTCCGAGGCTTAAAGGGCACGGTACGTCACCGGATGACCTTGCAACCAGAAATTACATGGAATGGGTTGAATCTGCAGAAGAAGGATATGCGATTATACGGAACAACTGTAAAAAAGTTGTTGTGGGTGGATTTTCCACCGGCGCCGGCCTGGCTCTTGACCTTTGCACGCGCGTAAAAGACGTGGATGGTGTTTTCGCGATTTCACCGCCGCTTAAGCTTCATGATTTTTCAGCCAGATTCGTGCCTGCCGTAAATCTCTGGAACTGGCTGATGGACCGGGTGAAGATTGAATCCGCCAAAAAGGAGTTTGTAATTAACACTCCTGAAAATCCTCATATCAATTATAAACGGAATCCCGTGTCCGGTATTCTTGAACTTGGAAGACTGATGGACTCTTTGGAGGCAAAACTCGCGGATATCACCATACCGGCTCTTATTGTTCAATCTTTCAGAGATCCTGTTGTCAATCCAGAGGGTTCCAAAAGGATATTTCAGCTTCTCGGATCAATAGAAAAGGAATATCTTCTGGTGAACTATGAAAGGCATGGGATTATTCTGGGGGCAAAATGCGAACGGGTTTATAAGGCTGTCGCCGATTTTATGGAGCGGCTGGAAAATGAGGCTGCTCAACCAAAGCCGGGATGAAACGGAAAACCTTTTCAGAAGAAGGTCTTTTAACCTTTTTCCCGGATCAGCATTGTCGATGGATCGATTTCAAGCTTTGTGGCATGGGAATCGGCCGCCCCCCCTTTTAATGAATTGACATAGATCGTATTTCCTTCAGGCTGAAGCAGAATGATTGTGTCAAAAAGGTCTTTCACATCCGCCATCTGAATCGGCAGACCGTCTGCCTGGGGTGATTCGTGTCGATGAGTCCGTACGGTAAGCCAGACATGGGCATTCAGGTCTTTTACAAGCGCCTTTAGACCAAGAAGTGTATTTCGCGTGGATTGATCAAATGGAAGACCGTCGATGATGATCATCCGGGGCAGAAAAATGTTCTGCTCCGTCAGGTCTTTCAGCCGTTCTTCAAGCCGCAGTATGCTGAATCCATCAACTTTCATCGTCAGAATAAATCGAAAAGGAAGGATTTCCTCCCACAACTGCCGATGCTGTCCGACCTCGAACTTTTTCGTCAGAAGCTGGAAGATTTCCTTGTACCACACATTGATCTTGTTAACAGGGTCGTGCAGGCTGATATGGAGAACTGTTTTATGCCTCAACATGGCATTCAAGGCAATCTGAACCAGCAATGAGGTCTTCCCGACCCCTGCGCGAGCCAGTACCGCACCGAAACCTTGATCTGAAAGAATGTCATCTGAAACATATCCTAATATTTTTAATGGGTTATCCGTTATTTGGTTTGTTAGTTGCATGATCCGCTCCCGGTATTCGGTTAATGTTAATTTAAAACTTTAGTTAAAAATATATAACAATTTGTTTTTAAATATAAAAACTTTTGAGAATTATTTCGATTTTTTGTGTTTTTCTTTTTCTTCACTTCTCTTTTTAATGAGTTCCTCTGCAATCTGCATCGGGACCTGTCTGTAAGATTGAAACTCCATGGTGAACTGGGCCTTACCCTGGGTTAAGGATCGAATAACCGTCGAATAACCAAACATCTCCGCAAGAGGCACTCTCGCTTCGACCACACTCATGGGGCCATCTTCCTGGGAACCCACAATCATCCCTCTGATCTGGTTTAAGGAACCCATTACAGGACCTTGAAACTCTGTGGGGGTTTCCACCACAACCTTCATGACAGGTTCGAGAATAATCGGTTTTGCCTTGGCATAGCCTTCCTTGAAAGCTCCCCTTGCAGCGGCCTGGAATGCCATCTCCGATGAATCGACCGAATGGGAGGCACCGTCATTGATGACCACTTTGACGCCGTTTACCGGGAACTCCAGCTTGGGACCTTTACTCATACACTGTTTGAAACCCTTTTCACATGAAGAAATATACTGGGTCGGTATTGACCCTCCGGTAACTTTGTTTTCAAAGATAAAATCTTCATCAAAACAGGGTTCCATGTATCCGGCCACACGTCCGTACTGACCGGAACCACCGGTCTGTTTTTTATGGATATAGTTAAATTCAGCCCGTTGTGTGATGGTCTCTCGATAGGCAACCCTGGGCTTTCCGGTTGTGACTTGCGCATTGTATTCCCGGTTCATCCTTTCAACATAAACCTCAAGATGCAATTCTCCCATGCCTTCGATGATGGTTTCACCGGTTTCTTCGTTGATATAACTCCTGAAGGTCGGATCTTCCTTTGTAAATCGATTCAAAGCCTTGGACATATTGATTTGAGATTTGTTGTCGCTTGGAACAATGGCCAGTGATATGACCGGATCCGGCACATGCATCGATGTCATGGAAACATTGATTTCCGGGCTTACGAAAGTGTCTCCGGATGCACAGTCGACTCCGAAAATTGCCCCGATATATCCGGCGGATATGGAATCGATATCTTCCATCTGGTCTGCATGCATTCTCACAAGCCTTCCGATTTTAATTTTTTTCCCGTTTCGGACATTCAGTATTGTGGAGCCTTTTGCAAGATTACCCTGGTACACTCTTATATACGTAAGCTGTCCATACTGGCCGTCCTCAAGTTTAAATGCCAGTGCGACATCCGGATCGTCCGGACTTGTAGATAGAATAAATGGTGCTTCATCGTTGTTCATGTCGTGGGCTTCATTTTCAATATCCGCGGGGCAGGGGAGAAGGTGATTTACGCCGTCCAGCAAGGGTTGTATCCCCTTGTTTTTATAGGCAGAACCCATAAATACGGGCGTTATTTTGCGTGTAAGCGTTCCTTTTCGAAGCGCGTTCAGAAGCATTTTCGGATCGATTTCTCTTTCCCCGAGGATCGCTTCCGTCAGTTCATCTGAAAAAAGAGACGCCCGGTCGATCAACTCCTCTCTCTGTTCTTCAGCTTTCTGCAGCAGTGGTTCCGGGATTTTTTCCGTGCGGATGATTTCACCGTTTTCGCCGTCAAAATAAACCGCTTCCATGGTGACTAAATCCACAATGCCCTCTACATCAGCTTCAAGGCCTATCGGTATCTGCATGGCAACTGCATTGTGACCGAGTTTTTCCTTCAGTTGTTTAATTACCCGAAATGGGTCGGCTCCGCTTCGGTCACATTTATTGATAAACGCGATGCAAGGAACTTTATACCGTTTCATCTGTTGATCAACCGTTATGGATTGCGACTGAACGCCGCCTACGGAACAGAGAACGAGGATCGCGCCATCAAGAACCCTGAGTGAGCGTTCAACCTCGATGGTAAAGTCAACATGGCCGGGGGTGTCGATAATATTGATTTCATGGCCTTCCCACTGACAGAAAGTCGCTGCGGACGCAATGGTTATGCCTCGTTCCTTTTCAAGTTCCATTGAATCCATTGTCGCGCCGATGCCATCCTTTCCCTTGACGTCATGGATGGCGTGGATTCGTTTGGTATAAAACAGGATCCTCTCCGTCAATGTTGTTTTCCCCGAATCGATGTGAGCGCTGATTCCAATATTTCGGAGTTTTGTTAAGTCATTTTTCATGGTTTATTTTTCCTTTGACCAATTGTCTTTAAAATCGCTTGGCACTCAATCGGGAAACAACAGCCGACAATATGAAACAGAAAAACAGAAACCAGGCATGCGTCAGCAAAACCCCGCGGCCCATGACTTACGCAAAGCCGGATCAGAAAAGATTGTTTTTTGAAACGAAGTGAGGTGTTTCTGATAAGTTGTCCCGCAGCACCGGAAATCTCTTACGGAACCATCATCGATTGGTTCTTTTCTTTATGTTGTGCCTGATAGTAAAAAAATCCTGTTTCATCGGTTGTAAAAAATTGCGGATAATCATCTTAAATCCGAACGAGAACAAAGCCTGATGCTAATAATCGAAGGAAGCATGAATGTCAAGTATTTATTGTCATATCCATTATTTTATCAACCAGTTTTTCGATTCCAACGGCAATATCTTTAATCCCCGGTCCGAGCATATATGCTGGTGTCGTTACCAGTTTATTGGTTTCATCAACATGAATTTCATTTACAGAACAATTTTGATGCCTTCCTCCAATTTCCTCGATAATCCGGGAAGTTGTCATGTCATTGCCAATGGTTACAACGGGCGATCTGTCGCGAATTGCCCCGGCAAGGGTTGCGGGTGCGATACAGATGGCACCAACAGGCTTCCCAGAGGAAACCATCTCATTCAGCAGCCTCTTCACCTCTTCATTTATCCGCGTATCTTTTCCTTTGGATGCAAAATCGCTGAGATTTGTAACCGCTCCAAACCCTCCCGGCAGGATGAGTCCGTCAATATCGTCTGCGCTGACCTGCTTAAGGTCTTTAATTTCTCCTCTGGCGATCCTGGCTGATTCAACCAGCACATTTCTCTGTTCATCGGATTTTTCGCCGGTTAGATGATTGATTACCTGCTGCTGTTGAATATCGGGAGCCATACATACGATCTCAGCCCCCCTTCGGTCCAGAAAGAGAAGTGTCAAAACCGCCTCGTGAATTTCAGAACCATCTTTTACGCCGCAACCTGACAGCATTACACCTATGGCAGTCATTTTCTCCTCCTCAGCTAAAAGATATCTTCCGGCTTGATTCCGCTTTTGTACATAAAATAGTGCGCTATAATATCCCGGTGATCAAAAACAATCGGTTCAGGGAGCGTGTTTTGTGAAAAAATATTGAGATTTTTGGCATCATCACCTGCTTTGGGAATACCGTCTGAACCGGCAATGAAAACGGTTGAAACGCTGTGGTGCCGCGGATCACGATCTGGATCGGAATAGGTATGAAACTGTTTTTTCAGGGTAATGTCAAGAGAGGTTTCTTCTTTGGCTTCTCTGACCGCGGCTTTTTCCAGTGATTCGCCATAATCCACAAACCCTCCCGGCAAAGCCCAGCCATAGGGAGGATTTTTCCTTTCTATCAGAACAATTCCTTCACCGATTTCAATGATGATGTCAACCGTCAACAGCGGATTTTTATGGTTTGCTGCCATCAATTTTTCCGGAAAACAGGATAACACCGGTAATAATTGTATCGGATTCCGCGAAATCGCATCGAATTTTTCCAACTTTGACTTTATTGAAAAACATGACTATAATGCTCCAAAAAAAAGATAACGGGTTAAAGATAGCAGCCTGTGGGTTCCAGGTCAAATTAAATCATAATGATGCTGTGACGAAGACACGAAGTGAATCATCATTACGGATCTGGACTTTTTTCGAAGCCATCAACTTTTGAACAGGGTGAAAACGTATGTCGGAGATAAATTATAACATGGTTAAAATCGGCATGGTTGTCGGAGGGATTGTTTTTTTTCTTGTTCTGGAACTTATAATTCCATACAAGGACAAATCCATGTCCAAGCTCAAGCGGTGGATGAACAATCTGGGACTGGGGGTAATGAATATCATGATAGCCCAGATCATCTTTGTGTCGCTCATGATTTCAACAGCTGTTTATGTTTCGGACAAACAGATTGGTTTGCTCAATTTAATTCCGATTCCGAATTGGCTGAAAATTATCGATACAATCATCCTGATGGATCTGGTGATGTATTTCTGGCACATCATGACCCATCGAGTTCCCCTGTTATGGCGCTTTCACCGTGTTCATCATTCCGATCTGGATATGGACGTTTCAACCACGGTTCGATTTCATATCGGAGAGGTAATCCCTCAATTCCTTGTATTTACAGGAGCCATATATTTTATTGGCGCTGACCCTGTCGGTGTACTGGTATTTGAATGTGTTTTTTTACTGACCGATTTTTTCCGGCACAGCCGGTTCAGACTTCCATCCTGGTTTGAAAATATCTACTGGGTATTTTTTGTGCCGCCTGCAATGCACCGGATTCATCACTCTGTCGACCTTGAAGAAAGAAATACAAATTTCGGTACGATTTTTTCGATATGGGATCGATTTTTCGGAACGCTGCTTACCGGTATCAACCAGAATCAAATCTGGACGGGTGTGGACGGCCATATTCAGGAAAAAAAGCTTGAGATCCATCACCTGCTGTTGATGCCGTTTTTGCCGGCCGTTAAATAAAAGCCATCTCAAAAATGCCATATTGCCCAATTTCTTTGTCAGAACAGAGAAGGTAATCCTCGAAATATTTCCATATATTCCTCCGGTTACCTTCTCAGTTCTTCCTTGAACTTGAACAATATTTCTATTTTTGACATGGCTTTTCGCCTCTATGGGGGGAGCTATTCTAATATTATCATTCGGATGCTTCCGCGCCAAGCCAGGCAGCACCGTAGACCCCTGCGGAATCTCCAAGTTTATTTTTTAAAACAGGGGTCTGGATATTCCGGTGAAACGCGTAATGTCGTACTCTTTCAAGCCCCTCGAGGTAGAGCTCATCGATGTTTGAGAGTCCGCCTCCAATAACGACCGCATCCGGGTCAACCGTGGATATCAAACCGCCTAAACTGCGGCCGAAATCATCCAGAAACTGAAGAAATATTTCCACACAGTCTGGTCGGCCCTTATGATAACCGTCTACAATTTCGGTCATTGTAGCCGGTTTTCCGAATTTTTTAAAATAAGACGACGCAACACCGGAACCGCTGATTTTTGTCTCGATGCAGCCCGTGTTGCCGCAGTAGCATCTGTCGCCGTAAGGATCGATAGAGAAATGCCCCCATTCTCCCGCGATTGAGTGTCTCCCTTTTCGAATCGAATCATGGATGGAAAAAGCACCGCCGCATCCTGTTCCCATGATGATACCGAATACCAGATTGTAACCTTTTGCCGCTCCGGATCTGCATTCGGCCAGTGTAAAGCAGTTGGCATCATTTTCCATAACCACCGGCCGTCCTGACAACCGTTCAAGATCTTTTTGGAAAGGCTCTCCGATCAGACAGGTTGTATTTGCATTGCGGACAAGTCCTGTTTCAGGGTCAACGGCGCCTGGAATGCCGATGCCGAGTGAATATTCCGTTCTCCGGGGAATTTGCTTTTCCGTATCGGATATCAGATCGAGAAGGGATTCCAGTATGCCGGAATACCCATCGGATCTCGGGGTATGAATTCGTTTGCGGAAGATAACATTATTTTCGGAATCAAGAAGAATTGACTCTGTTTTGGTTCCGCCGAGATCGATTCCCACCTTGTATGGTTTCATCATAATGGTTTACCTGTGAATGGTTGTCGGATCATTGCCTGTCGATTCCGGAGTATACTCTTTTGTCACGACTTGTGCAAATGGATCGATGCGCAGCATGCTGAACCATTTTCTTTGCCCGGATCCCTTTGGAGAGTGCCGGGTCCGTGTGCAGGCGATTTCAAACCGGTTGATAAATCTTTTAATTCATTTTATAGATCTTTACTGGACAGCATCGTTGATATAGCCCCGGCATGACAAACAGCATAAATGCATGGTGTGAGCCTATGTTTCCGAGAAGAAAGCATGAACGTTACAGGTTGATGGGCAGCGCCCTTGCCATTTTCGAGCGCCCCCGGGTATTCAATATGGGAAAGCCTCGAATCATTGAACTGGGGCCGCTTTCAGATATCAGCCGGGGTGGACTTTCCGTTGAATATTTTGCAAACAAAAAACGATTCGAAGATTTTGATGAGTTGTCGATTCTCGTTCCGGAACACGGTATTACGGTTTACAGGATACCTTTTCGAAAGATATCGGAACTTGTTGTTGCAAAACTCAACTCAAAAAAAACAATCATGAGGAGGGGCATTCAATTCGGCGACCTCAATCTTCATCAGAAAGAGAGGTTAGAAAGGTTTATCCGGGTGTATGCAGAAGAAGAAGCTCCGGATCGACGCGGCGGGGTTGAACGGAGAACGGTTCATCGTTCCGATGATTCCGATGCCGCTATACCGAATCAAAGGCATGACCGGAAAAAGGACAGAAGGAAAGGGCGTCCGGCTCCTGAAAAAACGGGAGAAAAAATCATCCATTCAGTTGCAGGGATGTAATTTGAATAGAAACTCCCCGAGGCATCAGTTACCAAATGACTCCATCATTTCCGGTTTGAATAAGTGAATAAAAGCAAGGACGGCCTTATTGCTGTTTCTGCAGGCCAGATCAATATCCCACTCGTCTCTCTTTCTCTTCCCAACCATGTTGCTTGCCGACCGGATTTCCAGAAATGGAATATTGTAATGAATGGAGAGATGCGCCGCGCCCGCTCCTTCCATCGCCTCCATAACCGCTGAAAATTGACGATAGAAATTTGTTGCACGGTTATGGGTAGCCGTTACGGTTGCAACCGTAATAAAAGGGCCTTTTTGAACGTTTATTTTTTCTTTTGAAAGGGTGTCGGCGATGATTTTAAAGGCGGAATCTGAAAGAGATTCACTGCATGGATAGCGGTTTTTAATCTCCGTGTCTCCTTTTCTGAGAACAGAAAAAGGCAGTTCAAGAGGAGGTGCGTCTGGTTTTTCCGATTCTAACCCCAGATGGATATCGATTTCTTCCGTTGCAATTCCGATGTCTCCTTTTTGAAGGCCGGATTCCTGAAATGCGCCTGCACAGCCTGTCTGGAGTATCAAAATCGGCTTTGAATTTTCAATACAGGCCGTAATGGCCTGAACGGTATTAACGGAACCCGGGCCGGTTGCCAGGATCCTGACCGCTTGGTTTTTGATAGATCCCTGATAGGTTTTTCTGCCGCCAATATGGACCACGCTCAATTTTTCCGTAATCCGAAGAAGCGTTTCGATTTCCTGATTTACTGCAGCGGTAATGAGAATGTGAGGCAGCATGAATTGTCCTGTGCATTGATAGGTTGTATAAATTCCCCATGGGTGAAAAGAAAATTAACTACCTCAGTGGTTGGAGAGTTTATTATCGATATAAAAAAATCATCCATTCAGCTAACGGTATCGAATTCTGAGATAAACTCCCCGATGCCTCAACTACCTGACCTGATATACAGGTGAACCGTCATCTTCTTACAGAATTTTACGGATTAATGCTTTTTGCCCTCCGCTCCGATGCCGATATTGACGATCTCCACAATATCCGTTATCCAGGATTTGATTTTTTTTTCATCTGCCTGATAAATACCAAGTCCTGCATCCAGATGGCGGATTGTCTGGGTCTGGAGGAACCTGTCCATAACCGCATCCAGTATGAAGCAGGCCTTGTCAAGATCCAGGTCTTCTCTCAGTTCACCGTTTTTCTGGGCGGTTTCCAGGAGGGAACGGAGGTACTGAAAGCTGTAATTTCTCAACGACAGGAGGATTTCATCTCTGAACGGAATTTTGGAGTCAAAGAGCACTTTCATGTACAGTTTATAGATCAGGGGGTGATCTTTTAAAAAGTATACGCCGGCATGCAGCGTTTTTTCAAGGCGTGAAAACAGCTTGTCTTCCGTGGTCTGATCCCGTATAACCCGGAGCCGTCCCTTTACCAGTTCTGTCGATTTTTCAAAAATAAACAGGAAAAGACCTTTTTTGTCTCCAAAATACTGGAAAATCGATCCCTTTGCGATTCCAAGGTTGTCCACAAGAGCATTAATACTGGCGCCTGTATATCCTTTTTCACTGAACTCGCTTATCGCCGCCTGTGTTATACGGTCCTGCTTGCTTCTGGAAAGATTTTCAAATGTTTTTCGTGCTTTCAAGGCAGATGGCCTCTTTTTTGGTTTTTACCAATGGCTGAATCTGTATTTCGAAATCGTTTCAAACACGCGGATCATTCATTCTGATTCAGGCTTTGACCGGTTCATTGCTGAATTATCATGACCAACCAAAAAGTTCTATAAAAAAATAGGGCTTGAAGAAACCCGAAGGCGCTGATATATTAAACAGCTTGAAATAATAGTGATAAAAATCCTTTTAATACATGGAACCGATGGCGGCTGATAAAAATCCTATGAAGAAGAAATTCAAAAAGAACATTCTCTGTATCGGAGCCGGGTATGTAGGCGGCCCGACGATGGCGATGATCGCTCATAAATGCCCTCAGTACAAGGTTGTCGTTGTTGATATCAATCGCGAACGCATTAATGAATGGAATTCAGATACCCTTCCGATTTATGAACCGGGATTATATGACATCATCAAAACGGCCCGGGGTAGAAATTTGTTTTTCAATACGGATATTGATCAAGGAATCCGAGAATCCGAGATTATATTTGTGAGTGTCAATACACCTACCAAAGAATTCGGTGCAGGAGCGGGAATGGCTGCCGATCTGCAATACTGGGAAAAAACAGCCAGAAAAATCCTCCAGTGTTCTGAATCCTCCAAAATTATTGTTGAAAAAAGCACTTTGCCGGTGAAAACCGCTCTTGCCATGGAAAGAATTTTATCCACTTCAGACAGCCGCATTCAATTTGAGGTTCTTTCCAATCCTGAATTTCTTGCGGAAGGCACGGCCATCAGGGATCTTGAAAGCCCTGACCGAGTCCTGATCGGCTCCCCCCAGACAACAACCGGTTTAAAGGCAAGGGATGAACTGGTTGAAATTTATGAAAACTGGGTTCCGAGTTCAAAAATTATCACTTCCAATGTCTGGAGCAGCGAGCTTTCCAAACTGGTTGCCAATGCATTCCTGGCGCAGAGAATCTCATCGATCAATTCCATATCCGACCTGTGTGAAAAGACGGACGCGGATGTCAGTGAGGTTGCACGGGCTGTTGGAATGGACAGCCGCATCGGCAGCCGGTTTTTAAACGCCAGTGTCGGTTTCGGCGGATCATGTTTCAAAAAAGATATTTTGAATCTTGTTTATCTTTGCCGGAACTACGGTATTCATGAGGTCGCGGATTACTGGGAAAGTGTCGTACGCATCAATGAGTATCAGAAAAAGCGTTTTGTATTGAATATGCTGAAGACGATGTTCAATACGCTTGCGGATAAAAAAATATGCCTGATGGGCTTTGCGTTTAAGGCCAACACCGGAGACACCCGTGAAACGCCGGCGCTGTATATCGCAAAAAAGCTGCTTGAGGAAAATGCAAGGCTTGTCATATCGGATCCCAAAGCCCTCCAGAACGCGCAAAGGGATCTCAGGGAGACAAATGGTGATATCGCCTATGTCGAAGATCCCTATGAGGCGGTAAAGGGATGTCATGCGATTGCGATATTAACGGAATGGCCCATATATGCGGATCTTGATTATGGGATGATATTTGATTGTATGGAAAAACCGGCTTTTCTTTTTGATGGTCGAAATATTGTCGATCATCGGAAGTTATATGAGATCGGGTTCAATGTATATCCGATCGGCAAGCCGGCTCTCAGCAGATTTTAGATCACTGGTTTTTGCCATCGGATCGTTGATTTTTTGATACGAGCGACAGGGGTAGACAGCTAAACAATCGTTATTAAAGTTAAAGAAAGGGTGCTTTGAAATATCATTTCAGCAAAAGGATTCTGATTACAGGCGGAGCAGGGTTTTTAGGGTCACATCTTTGTGACAGGATGGTCGAAAAGGGATTGGACGTTCTGTGCCTGGATAATTTTTTCACCGGCAGTAAAAGCAACATCGCGCATCTTTTTGAAAAATCGAATTTCGAGCTGATTCGTCATGATCTTACCCAGCCGCTTTTCATTGAAGCGGATGAGATTTATAATCTGGCATGCCCGGCCTCTCCAATCCACTATCAGCACAACCCCGTGAAAACAGTTAAAACCAATGTAATGGGTGCCATACACATGCTCGGCATGGCCAAGAGGGTTAATGCCAAAATCCTTCAGGCATCGACAAGTGAGATCTATGGGGACCCGATAGTCCATCCCCAGAAAGAGGATTACTGGGGCAATGTTAACACCATCGGTCTCAGGTCATGCTATGACGAGGGAAAACGGTGTGCGGAAACCCTTTTTTTTGACTACCATCGCCAGAACAGCGTGAATATCCGCGTTGTCAGAATTTTTAATACATATGGCCCCAGGATGCATCCAAACGATGGCAGGGTTATCAGTAATTTTATCGTACAGGCTTTACAGAACAGAGAGATCACCGTATATGGGGATGGCGCTCAAACCCGTTCCTTCTGTTATGTTGATGATCTGGTCGATGGATTGATACGGATGATGGATGGCTCGGATGATTTTATCGGTCCGGTGAACCTTGGGAATCCAAATGAGTTTACGATTCTCGAACTGGCAAAGAAGATTATCGAACTGACCGGGTCAAAATCCAAAATTATTTTCAGAAAACTTCCGGATGATGACCCCTTGCAGCGGCAGCCTGATATCACCCTTGCCCGGGAGAAGCTCGGCTGGCAGCCGGAAGTTCAACTGGAAAAAGGACTTGAAAAAACAATCGCATATTTTAAACAGATTGCCGCCGAGTTCCGCTGAATCTGTTTATGTACGCCGGTATGGATGAAACTCAGCACAGGAGAAAACAATTGAATAGAAAAGCTTTGATAACAGGGGTTACGGGTCAGGATGGGGCTTATCTTGCTGACCTGTTATTACAGAAAGGATATGAAGTGCATGGGATCAAACGAAGATCCTCTTTGTTTAATACCCAGCGCATTGATCATCTGTACCAGGATCCCCATGAAAAAATGTTGAAATTTCGATTGCACTATGGAGATCTTACAGACGCTACCAATATTATCAGGATCATTCAGCAGGTCCGGCCCGATGAAATTTATAACCTGGCCGCGCAGAGCCATGTCCAGGTATCCTTTGAGGCACCGGAATATACGGCAAACACGGACGCTCTCGGCACCCTGCGAATTCTGGAAGCGATTCGAATGCTGGAAATGACCCATGACGTCCGGTTTTACCAGGCTTCCACTTCTGAGCTTTACGGTAAGGTTCAAGAGGTTCCGCAGACGGAAAAAACACCTTTTTATCCAAGATCTCCCTATGCATGCGCTAAACTGTTCGGCTACTGGTGTACGGTGAACTATCGTGAAGCCTATGGAATGTATGCATGCAACGGCATACTTTTCAATCATGAATCACCTTTGAGAGGAGAGACTTTTGTTACCCGAAAAATCACGAGGGCTGCTGCCAGAATCGTTCTGGGCCTTGAGAAATATCTTTATCTCGGCAATCTGGATTCTCTCCGGGACTGGGGACATGCAAAAGATTTTGTAAAGGCGCAATGGCTGATCCTTCAGCAGGATAAGCCGGATGATTTTGTAATTGCGACAGGCGAGCAGCACTCTGTAAGAGAGTTTTGCGAAAGGGCGTTTTTGAAAGTGGGCATTCGAATTAAATGGCAGGGGAAAGGAGTTGATGAAAAAGGGATTATTCATGAGATCCAGCCTTCCTCTCTTTTGGAAGGCCTTAAATCAAAGAATCCCCTGAGCCATTTGAAAACAGGGGATGTGATTATTTCAGTGGATCCCCGTTATTTCAGGCCGACAGAGGTTGAAACGCTTCTGGGTGATCCTTCCAAGTCAAAAAAACAACTCGGATGGGAGCCTGAAATTTCATTTGAAGAGATGGTGGGGGAAATGGTTGAAAGCGATCTTGTTGACGCATCCCGTGATGATGTGTGTATCCGACAAGGCTTTTCCATTCCAAACAGCCTTGAAGCGAACATGTGATTCGATTGTGTGTTCTCAAGGTATAGAAAAGTAAATCAATTAAACAGAGACATCATGTTATGAAAAAGGATTCGAGAATATATGTTGCAGGACATAAGGGCCTTGTGGGTTCGTCACTTATCAAGAGATTAATCAAAGAAGGTTATCATAACCTGATTACGCGATCTCTGGACGAGCTGGATCTGACACGTCAGTTGGAGGTGGAGACATTTTTCAAGGAAGAGCAGCCTGAATATGTATTCCTGGCCGCGGCAAAGGTCGGCGGCATTCTTGCGAACAACACCTACCCCGCTGAGTTCATCTATCAGAATATAGCGATACAAAACAATATCATCCATTCCGCGTGGAGTGCGGGCGTGAAACGGCTTCTTTTTTTAGGATCTTCGTGCATTTACCCAAGGGAATGCCGCCAGCCGATGAAAGAGGAGTATCTTCTCACGGGGCCGCTTGAAGAGACAAACGAACCGTATGCGATAGCCAAAATCGCGGGCATAAAAACCTGTCAGTCTTATAACCGGCAATACGGTACACACTATATTGCCGTTATGCCGACAAATCTTTACGGGCCGAACGATAACTTTGATCTGGAAAAAAGTCATGTCCTCCCGGCACTCCTTCGTAAATTCCATAAAGCAAAAGTAAAACATGCGGAAGAAGGACAAAGGCAGGCCGTTGAAATATGGGGAACCGGGAAGCCCCGCCGAGAATTTTTATATGTAAGGGATTTGTCGGATGCGTGTCTGCATATTATGAATCTGGATACAGCGATATACGAGTCAATGCTGGAGGGCGGCCAGACACCGCTGGTCAATATCGGCTATGGACAGGACATTACAATTCGAGAACTTGCCTCATTGTTACAGGAAGTGGTCGGGTTCGAAGGAGACATCCGGTTTGAACCTTCAAAGCCGGATGGTACAATGCAAAAGCTGCTCGATAATTCAAAAATCAGAAAACTCGGCTGGGAACCGAGAACATCGCTTCGGAAAGGGATCAAAAAAACATATGAATGGTGTCTGCAGCATTCTATTTTTTAAAAAAAGTGCGGTGGATTGTTTGTATGGGGTTCATCAACTTGAACAAGAAGCATCTTCTCCTGCCATCTTTGATTCCGTAAGCAATCCTGGTTTTTAATCAGAATCAATGTATCGTTTTGGAGTGACAACAAACAGAATGAACGAATTGGAATTATACCAGTACATTGGTCACAGGCTGCCCAGGGCCCCCCATGTTTCGGGGATTATAAACAGGATACTTAAACCAATATATAATCGAAAAAACAGAGGCCTTGTCGTTTCCGACGTATTTGATTTCAAAATGGAGTTGGATCCCAGAGAATGTGTTGACGGCAATTTGCTTTTTTGCCCCCAGCTTTATGACTACAAGGAAATGATGTTCATGGATAAAAATTTGAAGGGCGATGATGTGTTTGTGGATATAGGCTCTCATATCGGTTTTTATTCTTTAATGGCTTCAAGGAAATGCAAAACTGTTGTTGCGATCGAAGCAAACCCGGAAACGTTTCAAAGACTCCGGAAGAATATACAGCTGAATCATGCAGCCATATCCGCGATACATTCGGGCGTAAGTGACAAAAAAGAATTGTTGCGGCTTTCTCCCAATACCGGAACCAATGCAGGTGAAATGTCATTCATGGGAAATTGTGAAAATGGTATTGAAGTTCAATGCGTTCCGCTGATTGATATTCTTGAACAGCAACATATCAAGGCAATCAAAATGCTGAAGATCGATGTTGAAGGATATGAGTATAAAATATTGAATCATTTTTATAACCATGCCGACAAAAGTCTTTTCCCCCAATTGCTCATCACGGAATTTTATGAAAACAACGTTCATAATACAACAGGGAACCAGATACAGCTTCTGGAGAAATATGGATATAAAGAGATATTTCGAAGTCATGACAATCGCATATTCCAGGCAGCCTCATCGTATTAGCCTGATTGGCAGCGTGACATGAAAATGGTATTCGGGAAATTAAAATCTTCATTAAAAAGGCTCAATCCGTTGATCAACTAAAGTACTTCCGAAGCCTGAAACGGATTTTTCTTCAGGTACTCAAGCCGGTTAAGACCGTTTATATACGCTTTCGCGCTTGCGGTGATGATGTCGGAATCAGCGCCTTTTCCCAATGCGATTAAACTGTCTTCCCGCAATCTGACCGTAACCTCTCCCTGAGCATCCGTGCCTCCTGTCAGCGCACTTACTGAAAATCGAAGCAGATCCGACGTTGTCCCGGTAAGATCGGCAATCGCGTTAAAGGCGGCATCGATCGGTCCGTTTCCATACGCGGTCCCTTCGGTTGATCTGCCGTTTATCAACATTTTGACGCTTGCAATGGGACGAACGGTCGTTCCGCTGCTTACATGAAGATATTCAAGGCAAAAGATGTCCGAGGTCCTCAGGATTCCTTCGGTCACGAGCGCTTCCAGATCTTCATCGTGAACATGTTTTTTCTTGTCGGCAAGTTCTTTGAATTTTGTGAAGACAAGATTCAGCTCTTCATCGGAAAGCTCGTACCCCATATCTTTTAAATGGGATTTCAGGGCATGTCTTCCTGAATGTTTGCCGAGTATCAGCTTGTTGCTGGACAAGCCGATTGTTTCCGGTTGCATGATTTCATAGGTCATCGGGTTTTTCAAAACACCGTCCTGATGAATTCCGGCTTCATGCGCAAACGCATTCGCGCCGACTATCGCCTTATTGGGCTGTACCATAATACCGGTAATCATGCTTACAAGGCGGCTTATGGGGTGTATGAGAGTACTTTCAATGTTTGTATGCATCGGGAAGAAATTGGGCCTTGTCTTGACAGCCATCACGACTTCCTCCAGGGAGGTGTTGCCTGCTCTCTCGCCAATGCCGTTTATGGTCACCTCGGCCTGCCTGGCCCCTGCATCAATTGCGGCCAGTGTATTGGCGGTGGCAAGCCCCAGATCATTGTGACAGTGCACGCTCAGGATCGCCTGCTGCATGTTCGATGTGTTTTCCATGACATATCGGACAAGATCCGAAAATTCCCGGGGTATGGCATAGCCGACGGTATCCGGAAGGTTGACCGTGGTGGCGCCGGATGATATTGCCGCTTCAAATACCCGGCATAAAAAATCACGGTCACTTCTGGAGCCGTCTTCTGCCGAGAACTCCACGTTTTCCGTAAGAGATTTCGCATAGGTTACCGCTTCTATCGTTGCCCGGATAACTTCCTCACGATCCATTTTCAATTTGTATCTCATATGAATATCCGAGGTCGCGATAAATGTATGAATTCTTGGTTTCGCGGCATGGGATATGGCTTTCCATGCACGATCGATATCATTTCTGGAAGTCCGGCAGAGGCCCGCGACTTCACAGGTTGTAATTTTTTTTGAAATTTCCGACACAGCCTCAAAGTCGCCTTCCGAGGCAGCGGGGAAACCCGCCTCAATAACATCCACTCCAAGTTTTTCAAGTTGTGTCGCCAGTCTGAGCTTTTCCGCGGTATTCATGCTTGCACCGGGAGACTGCTCCCCATCGCGCAAGGTTGTATCGAAAATGATTATTCTGTCACTCATTTTTTGCTCCATTGTAAACGGTTTTTGCTATCGACTTTTATTGGACAGTTTATAATGAAAACTGTCCGCAAGCGCCTGCCAGCTTGCTTCTATAATGTCTTCTGATACACCGATCGTGCTCCAGATATTATCTTCATCCCTTGATTCAATCAGAACCCGGACTTTCGCGGATGTTCCATCCCGTCCGTCCATTACACGGACTTTAAAGTCAACCAGATGCATCTCGTCTAAATCTTTGAAAAATTTTCCAAGTGCTTTGCGAAGAGCGTTATCGAGTGCGCTTACCGGCCCTTGACCTTCTGCGGCAGTTATCTCTTCCTGTCCGGCAACAGCAATTTTGATCGTCGCATGGGAGGAGCAGGGCCGATCTTTGTCTTTTTCAACGGTAACCCGGAATGATTTCAGTTCAAAAAGGGGTTTGAATCGATCCGCGATTTTTTGCATTAAAATTTGGAATGAGCCTTCTGCGGCTTCAAATTGATATCCTTCCATTTCAAGGCGTTTGATTTCAGAAACAATCTTCTGGCTGTGGACACCATTCGCGTCAATCTCGATGTCCATTTCCTTTGCCTTGTATTCAATGTTGCTTTTTCCCGAAAGATCGGATACCAGCACACGCCGTTTGTTTCCGACAAGATCCGGATCGATGTGTTCATAGGCTTTTGGATTTTTCATGACCGCGCTTACATGAATTCCACCTTTATGGGCAAACGCGCTTCTGCCTACAAAAGGACGACTGCTCAAAGGAATCATATTGGCGATTTCACTTACAAATCTTGACAGCTTGCGAAGTTTTTTCAGATTTTCTTTTGATATGCCGGCATATCCCATCTTAATGCAAAGAATGGGTATGATTGCCATAAGATCCGCATTGCCGCATCTTTCACCATATCCATTGATGGTTCCGTGAACCATGGTGGCCCCTTCCTGCACAGCCGTGATTGAATTCGCGACTGCCATTCCACAGTCATTATGGGTATGGATCCCAAGTTTTACAGGCGTTCCGGAAGGAGCGCATCCCATTTTCAGGGCGCCGCGAACCTCTTTGGTGATCGAAGCGATTTCAAAGGGAAGGGTGCCGCCATTGGTATCACACAATACGATGAAATCGGCACCTCCTTTGACGGCTGTTTTTATGGTTTCAAGGGCATAATCTCGATTCTCTTTGTATCCGTCAAAAAAATGTTCCGCATCATAGATGACTTCACGTTTATGCTCTTTTAGAAAAAGAACACTTTCGCTGATCATGGCAAGATTCTCTTCCAGCGTATTTCCCATCATCTGCTCGACATGAAGAGCCCATGTTTTGCCGAATATGGTTACCGCGGGCGTTTTGCTTTCAAGAAGACCGAGAAGGTTTTGATCTTTCTGCGGCGCGATTCCCGGTCTTCTTGTTGAGCCGAATGCCGTCAAGCGGGCATTCTGAAAGGAGGCCTTCTTCGCCAGTTCGAAAAACTGCATATCCTTTGGGTTGGATCCAGGCCAGCCTCCTTCGATATAATGAACACCAAGGTCATCGATCTTCTGCGCGATCCTGATTTTCTCTTCAGCCGTAAAACTGATGTTTTCTCCCTGGGATCCGTCTCGAAGCGTTGTATCATATATTAGAATTGGTTTCATTTTGATTTTTTCCGGCATACAGTCATAATCTATTTTTTTCTGTTTTCAGGCCTCAGTGAACGCACCGCGGCACCCGCTTTCCACATCTCGGAATTTTTGATGGCATCCAGTTCTTCCGTCAGTTTTTCCTTGTAATCGGACGCACTGTTGACGGCAAGAACCCTTTCGGTCTCCTTGCCGGTTTTGACCCGGTCATAAAGTTCATCAAAGACAGGCGCGACAGCATCCCGAAATTTCGGAGCCCAGTCAAGAGCTCCCCTCTGCGCTGTTGCACTGCAGTTTGAAAACATCCAGTCCATTCCGTTTTCAGCCACAAGGCGGATAAGGCTTTGTGTGAGTTCTTCGACGGTTTCATTGAAAGCTTCGCTGGGAGAATGACCATTTTTTCGCAGCACATTGTACTGGGCCTCCATGGTTCCGGCAAGGCAGCCCATCAGAACACCTCTTTCACCGGTCAGGTCACTGTATACTTCCTTTTTAAAAGTGGTCGGAAACAGATATCCGGAGCCGATTCCGATTCCGAGTGCGAGTGTTCTCTCTACCGCGCGGCCGGTAAAGTTCTGATGAACCGCGTAGCTGGAATTGATGCCGCTTCCGTCAATAAAGTTTCTTCGGACATTTGTCCCCGAACCTTTTGGAGCAACCAGTATAACATCGATGTTTTCCGAAGGAACGATTCCGGTCTGATCCTTGTAGACAATTGAAAAACCATGAGAGAAGTAAAGCGCGTCTCCTTCGTTGAGACATTCTTTTACTTTCGGCCAGACAGCTACCTGACCGGCATCTGAAAGCAGCATTTTGATGATGGTTCCTTTCCGGGCTGCTTCTTCAATCGGGAAAAGGGTTTTGCCGGGAATGAATCCGTCCGCAACAGCTTTTTTCCAATACTCGTCACCTTCAAGCTGGCCGATGATCACTTCAAATCCATTATCTTTCAGGTTAAGTGCCTGGGCAGGACCCTGAACGCCATAACCCAG
>JAWOIJ010000107.1:0-4984 GCA_046484745.1 Desulfobacterales bacterium
TCTTTTTCTTTTTTTGTGGCGTTAACCGGAGCCATGGCGCCCGGTCCCCTGCTGACCTATACGATCATAAAATCTGTTCAGACGCCGCGGTATGGCTATTTGACCGGGTTGTGGGTCATCGTCGGACATGCGCTGCTGGAGATGCTGATTGTTCTGTTGATTCTTCTGGGATTTTCATTTGTTCTGAAAAATGTTGTCGTGGTCCGGGTGATTGGCGTCATCGGCGGACTGGTACTGGTCTTATTTGGGTTTTCGATTATTCGAGATATCTGGAAGGGCCGGATGTCAGCCGACTTTTTCGAAGCATCTTCTGCGGAAGAAAGCCGGAATCAAGGCAATAAAATTGGAAATCCGGTAATCGGCGGGTTTGTGGTTTCCATGTCCAATCCTTACTGGTGGGTCTGGTGGGCCACCATCGGCTTTGCACTCATGCTTCAGTTTGATGTTTCATTCAACCAATGGACCAAACTGATTGTTTTTTTTCTGGGTCATGAGGCAGGAGACCTTGTATGGTACCTTATTGTTTCCGTTCTGGCCTATTTTGGTCTGCGGCGTTTAAATAAAAAAATTTATTTTGGCTTTCTTATTTGCTGCGGACTGTTTATGATGCTTTTCGGGGTCTATATCGGGGTTTTCCCGTTCCTTGACGTATCCGTCACGTAAATTTTCGCAAAGAAAGTGATTGAGTGCCCATCCATAACCGGCTATGTTGCCCGATTTTCAGGTCAAACTTACATTTTGACTTTTTTAAAAACTGCTTATGCCCGGGATTGATCGGCATTTTTCCAGATCTTTTTGGTTGAAAAAAGGCGATGAACCGATTAATTTACTATTTTGTTTTTTATATCTGTTTCTGTTCCTGAGAAAGTGAATCAGGCTGGAGTTCAGAAGGTGTGATAATGGAGAGAAAGATCATGAATGAGAAGGAGTTGAAAACCGAGGTGTCACGCGAAAAGCGTTCTCTTGGAATTTGTCTGGGCGCATCGACTGTTTCGGTAGCTCAGGTTGGATATATATCGAACGGAAATAAGGATGACAGTGTCTTTCTAAGCAAAAACACGAGGGTTATCGGCCATGCTGTTTATCCTCACGGAGGAAATCCCAAAAAAGTTCTTTTGTCTGTTTTTGATGAACTTGATACCAGCAAATTTGATACGGTTGCGGTTACCGGAAGAAAATTTCATAAGTTTGTCAACCTGCCGGCCATATCGGAGCCGGAGGCAGTAGAGTACGCCTACCGGTTTCTGAAACCGCCCAAAATTACCTGCCCTGCAGTCGTTTCCGCGGGCGGGGAGACCTTTATGGTCTATATGCTGGATAACCAGGGGAGGATTTCGAATGTTTTAACCGGGAATAAGTGTGCTTCCGGAACCGGAGAGTTTTTTGTTCAGCAGCTTCGCAGGATGGATCTTTCTCTGGAGGAGATCTCATGCTGGGCTGAAACGGAAAATCTTCATCATGTTTCCGGGAGATGTTCTGTTTTTTGCAAATCAGACTGCACGCATGCCACCAACAAGGGAGTTCCAAAAATAAATGTAACCGCAGGGCTGTGTAAAATGATGGCGGACAAGATTCTGGAACTTCTTAAAAAGGTATCGCGAGAAAACATCATGCTGGCAGGGGGGACTTCGCTGAATCAGATGATGATTAAAAACCTTGAAAAGGAAATTCCGGGGATGATTATTCCGGCTGAAGCACCATATTTCGAGGCGCTCGGAACCGCATTATGGGCCCTTGAAAATGGCTCGACTTCCCGCATAGAGGTTGACAGGCTTTTAAAAACGGAAGTGAAAGCCTTTGAAGCCCTTCCTCCTTTAACCGATTACGCGAATATGGTTACGTTTAAAACCATTGAAAAGGGTGAGATCAAAAGCGGAGACAAGTGCCTTCTGGGACTGGATGTCGGTTCAACGACCACCAAGGCGGTTCTGTTGAGAAAACCGGATAATGTCATTCTTGCCTCCGTGTACCTGAGAACGAATGGAGACCCGGTTGGAGCTTCCCGAAAGTGCTACCGTTCCATACTGGAAAAAATAAAAGAAACCGTTGATCCCTCTGAAATTTCAATCGACGGGCTGGGAGTATGCGGATCGGGCAGGCAGATCGCGGGGCTGCACGCGCTGACCGATGGCGTTATCAATGAGATTATCGCGCATGCGGCAGCGGCTGTATATTTTGATCCTGAAGTGGATACGATTTTTGAAATCGGCGGGCAGGATGCCAAATACACCTATATCACGAGCGGCGTCTCTTCTGACTATGCCATGAATGAAGCCTGCTCCGCGGGAACAGGCTCTTTCCTGGAGGAATCGGCTCTCGAGTCCCTTGGGGTTCCAATGGAGGAGATCGCGGGTATTGCCATGAAGGGGCGCAGACCACCCAATTTTAACGATCAGTGTGCCGCTTTTATCGCGTCGGACATCAAGAATGCCATTCATGACGGGGTTCAGCACGAAGATATTGTAGCGGGGCTCGTTTACTCCATCTGTATGAACTACACCAATCGGGTGAAAAGCAACCGGCCGGTTGGCGAAAAAATATTCATGCAGGGAGGTGTCTGCTATAACAGCGCGGTACCGCTTGCGATGGCTTCCCTGGTCGGAAAACCAATCATTGTCCCCCCGGAGCCGGGTTTGATGGGAGCATTCGGGGCTGCCCTCGAGATCGGAATGCGTATTGATAATGGTCTTATGCAGCAGCAGCAGTTTGATCTGGAAGTCCTTGCCGGACGAGAGGTGAAATACGGAAAATCATTTGTCTGCCGCGGCGGTGCCGAGAAATGTGACAGGCGCTGCGAGATCGCGATGATTGAACTCGAGGGTATAAAATATCCCTTTGGAGGCGCCTGCAACCGTTACTATAACCTGAGGAAGAAAATACAGTTTGATGTGCAAAATCTCGATCTGGTAAGGCTTCGCCAGCAGCTTGTTTTCAAGAAGTATGGCGCAGACCGGATGCCGGATGCGGATACGAAAATCAAGGGAAGGGTTGCAATCAACAAAAGTTTTTTAATGAACACATACTATCCGCTGTATGCTGCTTTTTTCCGGGAACTGGGATATGAGACAATTCTTCCGGATACCGTTTCCCAGTCCGGGATCGATCAGCGAGAAGCGCCTTTTTGCTATCCGGCGGAGCTGTCCCACGGTTTTTTTGATTCCCTTCTGGAGATGGAAAACCGGCCTGATTTTATTTTTCTGCCGCACTTAAAAGCAGTTCCCAACACAAACGGACAATTAAGTTCCCAGTTATGCCCTTTTGTGCAAGGAGAGACATTCTACCTGCAAACCACCTTCCGGGAGAAGCTCGATACGCTGAAGAAGCAGGGCACAAAAATTTTAACGCCGTTTCTTGATTTAGAGGACGGACTTGCTTCGATTGAGCAGGTTCTCGTTAAAATGGCTCTCCAGATGGGAAATCGAAAAAAAGAAGCTGTAAATGCATTTCAGAAAGCCGTACACATTCAGGAGCAGTGTATCGACGAAATGCAGGAGATCGGAAAGAAATTAATCGCCGAACTGGAGGCGGACCCTTCACGCACAGCAATAGTTCTTTTTGGAAGATCCTATAACGGGTTCGTGGATGAAGCCAATATGGGCATTCCCCATAAGTTCGCGTCGCGAGGCATTACGATTGTTCCGTATGACTTTTTACCCTGCGCGGATGAACCCGGGAAGCGTCACATGTACTGGGGCATGGGAGAACGGATTCTCAAGGCAAGCCGATTTGTCGAAAGGCACCCGCAGCTTTTCGGAACCTATATCACCAATTTTTCCTGCGGCCCGGATTCCTTTATTATTGGATATTTCAGAAGCATCATGGGCAAAAAACCATCTCTCACGCTTGAGCTGGACAGTCATACAGCGGATGCCGGACTGGAAACGAGGATCGAAGCGTTTCTCGACATTGTTACGGCATACCGGCAGCTTGTGGCCCGGAATCAGGTCTCTCCAAAGAGCTCTGCGTTTGTTCCCGCAGTGTTATTGCTCAATGGCAGTGATCCTCAGGTCAGAACCTCATCAGACAGAATCCTTTCCATGAGAGATCCACAGGTGACACTGCTCTTTCCTTCAATGGGGCGCTTTACGACGGAATCCATCGCCGCCGTATTCCGGTCTAAAGGATTTAATGCAATTGTCCACCCCCCTTCGGATGAAGCAGTTCTGAAACTGGGAAGGGCGAACACTTCCTGCAAGGAATGCCTGCCCCTGATACTGACAACCGGATCGCTTCTGGATTATATTCAAAATTCCAAAAAAGAGGATGAGATCCTTGTGTATTTCATGCCCACAGGCGCCGGGCCGTGTCGATTTGGTCAATATTTCGTGTTTATGGAGGATTTGATCAAAAGGCTCGAGCTGGAGGATGTGGCGCTTCTGTCCCTGACGTCTGAAAACAGTTACGCGGGTCTTGGAAATGATATGCAGCTCAAGGCCTGGTGGGCGATCGTTGTTTCAGACGCGATGGAGGATATCCGCTCAATGATTCTGGCGAATGCTGAAAATATTCAGGAGGGACTGGAAGTTTTTGAAAGTGGGTGGCAGAAGATTCTGGGTGCATTTGAAAAGGGAAAATTCTCCGGAATTGAAAAAGAACTTGCGGATCTGAGCATAAAATTGAAAAGCGTTGCGATGAAACGTCCTCCGGAAAGTGTGCCGACGATTTACCTGGCAGGTGAGATATTTGTCCGAAGAGATGGGTTGTCACGGCAGTATGTAACGGAATACCTTGCTGAAAAAGGGTTCGCGACCATATGTTCTCCCATCGCCGAATGGATTCTTTATTCGGATTATCTTGTTGATCATGATCTGGTTTATGACAAGATGTCCATTAAAGAACGATTGGGATTTATGATCAAAAAGAAATTGATGAGCCATTATGAGAAACGGATCAAGAACCGCCTGTCGGAATCGGATCTGGTCCATATGGAAAGCATCAACATCAAAAAAATTGTCCAGAACGGCGCGCAGTATATATCACCCAA
>JAWOIJ010000036.1:0-3375 GCA_046484745.1 Desulfobacterales bacterium
TGTCAGGGCCGACTTTATAATGTAGCCAGATCTCCGGAATGAACATGTCAATTTTCTTCAGCTTATTTTTCTTCAAAAAGAATCATTTTTAAACCATTTTCTTCATTCTTCTTCCGTCTTTTTCTTTAAAATTTTCTTCTCAAAATACTCCCGTTCATCAATAGTCTGAGCAACTGGGAGGTATTTTGTGAATGGGAATAATAAAAAAGAAAAGATGCCGTCATTGCAGACGGTTATTTATACCGGATTACAGAAATCGTAATAGCCAAAAGTACTGCAAAAAGGCCGAATGCCGTAATGCAAGCAAGGCCGCCAGTCAAAAGAAATGGCTCCATAAACCGGAGAACAAAGATTACTTCCGGGGACTGGAAAATATCCAGCGGGTTCGGGAGTGGAGAAGACGGCATCCCGGCTATTGGAAACCAAAGAACGCAAGCAAGGCCATTGCGTTACAAGAGCCCTTAACGGCACAACAAGCTGATAACAAAAAGGATAATCATGAATTTGCAGAATGTGCGTTACAAGATCTCTTAAATGCACAACAGCCCGTTATAATAGGTTTAATATCTAATTTTATCGGATCTGCGTTACAAGATGACATCGCAGAGACCCTCCTTCGTATGCAACAATCCGGGCAGGATATTTTATACTGCCAACCCCCAAAACGAGGAGGAAAAGATGATTGTCAAATCCCCGATTGTACGCAACAGGGTGCGTAAAGTCCCCAAAAGCTTCAGCTGGATCGATCACCGGCTGGTCAGTGACAAATATATTGACCGGTTCAGTCACACGGCAGCAACGCTGTATTTATTCCTGGTCTGCGTAGCGGATGACAAGGGACTCAGTTATTACGGTGATCAAACCATCATGGGCAAACTCTCCATGGATCTGCAGACCCTTCAAAATGCCCGATCAGCCTTGATCCTTCATGGGCTGATTGCATGGCAAAAGCCCCTCTACCAAGTGCTTTGTCTGGAACCGGTTGTTGTGGAACAAAAACGACGCCAAGGCACGACAATGAAGTTGGGCGATATTCTTAAAAAAGCCATGGAGGAAGCGTAATGATTGATTATGAGACCTATGTAAAAATCAGAAATTACATGGAGAGAGACGGATTGAACTACAGCCAGATATCAGCTGCATTGGATCTGGATCAACGCACGGTAGCAAGGTGGGCTAATGAAAAGCGATATCAGCCCCGAAAATCAACCCCACGCAAAAGCAAGCTCGATCCTTTTAAGAATGACATTTTACGAATGCTGGAAAAGCATCCATACAGCGCGGCACAGATTTTTCAACGCATCAGTGAAGATGGTTTTGACGGCGGTAAAACCATTGTGGCCGATTATGTGCAGCGCGTTCGGCCACCCAAAACCAGGGCCTATTTAAAACTGGTCTTTGCGCCGGGAGAATGCGCCCAGGTGGATTGGGGTTCTTATGGAACCGTCCGTGTGGGTACAACCACCCGCAGGCTGAGTTTTTTTGTGATGGTGTTATGCCACAGCCGCATGATGTATGTCGAGTTTACGGTCTTGCAGACCATGGAGCACTTTTTGGGATGTCATCAAAACGCTTTTCACTTTTTCGGTTCAGTTCCCCAAAAAATCATGGTGGATAATCTCAAGTCCGCGGTACTCAAGCGTATCGTGGGGCATGCGCCGGTGTTTAACCCCCGATATTTGGATTTTTCCAAACATTATGGATTTTCCATTGTTCCCTGCAATGTGGGCAAGGGCAATGAAAAAGGCCAGGTGGAAAGCGGTGTCGGATATGTTAAAAAAAATCTCTTAAACGGTTTGGATATCCCGGATTTTAAGATTATGAAACCGGTTGCACAGCACTGGCTGGAAACGGTGGCCAATGTAAGGACCCATGGAGAAACCGGCAACAGACCGATCGATATGTTCCATGAAGAAAAAAGCAGCCTGCAGCCGCTTCCGGTGGAACCCTATGATATTGGTGTTATCAACCAGATGCGGGCATCCAGGCAGTTCCGGGTTACCATTGATACCAATCGGTACAGCGTCCCGGCCCAGCTTGCAGGCGTGCGTCTGACCACAAAGATGTATCCGGATCGGATTTGTTTTTATCATGAGAACAAGCTGGTTGCCCGGCATGTGAGAAGCTATGACCGCCGTCAGGACTTCGAACATCCGGATCATCCCAAAGAGCTTCTGGCGCAACGGAAAAAAGCAAGAGACCAGAAAATATTTATGCGGTTCCTCACGCTGTCCGACAAAGCACAGGAATATTACCGGCAGTTGGAACAACGCCGTATGAATCCGTTTCATCATATCCGCCAGATTGTTGCGTTAAGTGAAATTTATTCCAAAGAACAGGTTGCCATGGCGATCGAGGATGCCTTTTCCTTTGCGGCATTTTCCTGCGAATACATTGCCAATCTGCTGGAGCAGCGCGCCCGTCCTGTTCAGGAGCCCGGTGTTCTCCATTTGACCCGCAGCAGTGATTTGCTGGATTTGACAATCGCTCGTCCGGATCTTTCGATTTACAATAAAGCCATCAATGAGGATTAACATGAGTGACGATGATTTAACAAAACAATTACTGTACTTAAAGCTCCCCTATATACGAGAAAATTATGAAGAAATTGGCAAACTGGCGGCACGGAAGCAATGGACGCATGTTCATTATTTATCCGAGTTAATCAAACAGGAAGCCAATCTGCGCCAGGACCGTACCATCCAGCGCCGTATCCGGATGGCCCGGTTCCCGGTCGTTAAGACACTGGATCAGTTCAATTGGTCCTGGCCTAAAAAAATCAATCAAGCGCAAATCAAGAATCTGTTCCGCCTGAAATTCATTGAAGATAAGAGCAACGTTGTTTTTATCGGAGGTGTTGGGTTAGGGAAAACGCATTTGGCATCTGCACTGGGTTATCAGGCATGTCTCAAGGGTCATACGGTAGTATTTACCTCCGCCATTGATACCATTAACAATCTGATCTCGGCCCAGCATGCAGGACGATTGAAACAGGAATTGAAAAAATACCTCAAGCCGTCACTGATTATCCTCGACGAATTGGGCTATTTGCCTATTGATAAAACCGGAGCCGATTTATTGTTCCAAATCATCAGCCAGCGATATGAGCAAGGTTCCATAGTGATCACAACCAATCGTGTGTTTAAGGACTGGCCGCAAATCTTTAACAATGACAGCACCCTGACATCTGCGCTTCTTGATCGGTTACTGCACCATACCGAGGCTTCTGTCATTGAAGGTGATAGCTATCGAATGAAAGAAGTGAAAGGAAGATAATACAATAGGTCAGTCGAGGAAAACATGCCCGGCTGACCTTTTTTGCATCTTACATTTTTAAACCGGAAGGATTATGACATTTTCACACCGGTGCTAACA
>JAWOIJ010000018.1:0-39008 GCA_046484745.1 Desulfobacterales bacterium
ACTCTGAGCAATTTTGGTTGGAGTTCCAGAGGCAGTTCTCCGATTTCATCGAGGAAAAGTGTTGTGCCGTCGGCGACCTCAAACCGCCCAAGTGTTCTAGCATGAGAACCGGTGAAAGAACCTTTCTCGTGACCGAACAATTCGTTTTCAATCAGGCTCGGGGGAAGCGCGGAACAATTTACTTTTACCAAAGACCGTTTTTTACGCAAGCTCAAGTTGTGAATGGCCCGTGCGACCAGCTCTTTGCCGGTTCCTGTTTCACCAAGAACCAATACGGTAGTATCGCTGTCGGCAATCTGCTCAATTTTATAGAGCACGTATTTGAGCCCGTCACTCTGACCGATAATATTCTCATGGTTATATTCCAGTTTAATTTCTTCCTGCAGATAGGCTCTCTCCGCTTCCAGTTGATCTTTTAACTTTTTTATTTCGGAAAAGGCAGTTTCAGCTACTTGTCTTCTTTTTTCCGCCTCGTCCCTTGCAACAGAAAGTTCGGATGTTCGCTCTTTGATCAGTTTTTCAAGATTTTTTTGATAGTTCTCCCGGTCGGTCACATCCTCGATGGCCAAAAGGATCAGTTGGGTTTGTTCCGACTTTCTATAAATTCGTCTGGCGTTTAACTGCATGATCTTTCGGCCGAGGGTATCAAAGTTATGTTCCACTTGAAAGTCATAAAATGCGGTATTTTCAGGAAGGATATCTTCAAGCAATTCTCTGAGCTTTGGGATGTCCCATTGCTTGTCGCCAAGATCATATACCAATGTTCCCTCTGTTTTCTCTGGCGAGACATTGAATGTCTGATAAAAGACAGGATTGGCTTTTACCACCTTCAAATCAGAATCAAGTATCACTATGGGTTCACGCATAGACCCTATGATCCTGTTAAAATCTTGAACAGAGATTTGCAGCCTTTGTGCATCGTACTCGGGTGTTATCGTTTTTTGTTTCATTTTTCCAGATGGTTGATTGCAGTTCACTGGGATAGCCTGCACTTTCGTTTGATCGTTTTGAAACCGCGCTTAAAAATAACAATAAGCTTCAAAAGGGTATTATATCAATTGGTTGGTTTAGATGAACCATACAATATGGATTTGGAATGATCAATAAAAAATTGTTGATTCTCTTATAGATGTTATGGAGTGTCAATTCTGTAATTTGCTCACATATTGTCAGATTTAGGATTTTTTTTCATTTTTGGCAATTTGCAAAACAGATCTCAAGGGGAGTTTTGAAATTTTACCGATCACAAAGATTTCAATATGCCTCAAAGGTTTAGGATATTTTCCAGTGAACGAGGGTTTTAAAGAAAAGAATTTATTCGTAGATTTAATTTAAATCTCAAAACATGCTTTTGCTGTATTGTCAGGAAGGATCAAATTTTATCATTCTAATTGTTAGATGAGATCAGTATTTTCTAAGCCTAATGATAAGTGAAAGTAAACAAGAACTGTTCCTGCCAGTATTGGGGTGAAAACGCAATTCATAAACGGATGGTTGCTTACTCCGATTTTCGCGGTTTTCTCAGCATTCCCTCCACGGGCTCGATTTGAAGTTTTTCTTCCCCGTTTTTCGCAGGGATGCCCAGCTCAGCAAATTTTCGGGCAGAGGCAAGAACCCTGCGGTTGAACGAACCAACAATCTGATTATAGGTTCCGATGCATTTTTCAATGTCATCACCCAGTCTGCTCAGGTGATCGGTCATCAAAAAAAGCCGTTCATAAAGTTCCCGGCCAAGTTCCCCAATGGCTTTTGCATTCTCAGCGGTGGTTTCCCGATTCCAGCTGTATGCAATGGTTTTTAGAAGGGAGATCAGGGTCGTCGGGGTCGCGAGAATCACTTTTTTTTGAACTCCTTCTTCGATCAGTTCCGGAATTTTAGAAAGCGCGGCGCTGAAAAAGTTTTCACCCGGGATAAAAAGGACCACAAATTCCGGGGTTGGATCAAAACCGGCCCAGTATGATTTTTTGGATAGATTCTGAATATGGGCCCGCACCTGTTTTGCATGGGTTTCGAGGAGTGCCTCCTGTTTTGACTCCGTCTCCGCTTCAAGTGAATCCAGATACGCTGACAGGGGAACTTTTGCATCGATGATAATCAGACGGTTGCCTGGAAGCCGGACGATCATGTCCGGCCGCTTCTGGCTGTCGCCATCCATTGCTGTGGGTTGCTCGATAAAGTCGCACCGGTTCTGCATGCCTGAAAGTTCGGCCGTGCGTTTCAGGGTTATCTCTCCCCATCTTCCTCGTACATGAGGAATTCGAAGGGCGGTTGCGAGTCGTCCGGTTTCTTTTTGCAGAAGGTTCTGGGAAGCGGCAAGCGTCTCCACCTTCTGGTACAGGCCGCCGTATGCTTTTTCCCTTTCCCGCTCCATGGCGGTTACCTGCCGGTCGTATCGATCAAGGGCTTCCCGGACCGGTTTCACAACATCTCCGATTGCTTTGCTGCGCGAGTCAAAATCGGTCCGGGCGGCGGTGATATATTCGGAAAGGGTCATTCTCGCCAGATCTAAAAATGAGCGGTTGTTTTCTTGAATCGCGCCTGCTGAAATCGCACGGAATGAATCGGTCATGCTTTTACGGACATCTTCAAGAAGGAGGATTTTTTCTTTTGCCGCAGCGTGGGCATTCGATACCTGAAGAAAATGTTCGTTCAGCGATTTCAGGTCCTTCTCGGTTTGGAAAAGGGCTTCGGTGAGCAGCCTGATTTCGGTTTTATATTTCAAGCGGGTGAAAACATGGCCAATGAGGATGCCGAGACCCAGCGCAATGCTGAACAGGATAATCGTTTCCGTGGTAATCTGCATAAAAATATTTTTTTACTTCTCCCGGGTGTATGTTCCGCTCTTGCCTCCGGTTTTTGACAGGAGAACGATATCCGAGATTCTCATTCCTTTATCCAGGGATTTGCACATATCATAAATGGTGAGGGCCGCCACCGAGACAGCGGTAAGTGCTTCCATCTCCACACCGGTTTTTCCGGTCAGGCGGACTTCAGCAACAATTCGAATCGATGCGGCTTTAGCGTCCGGGAAAAAATCGATTTTTGCATGGGAAAGGTTTAACGGATGGCACATGGGAATCAGGTCGGCTGTTTTTTTTGCCGCCATTACACCCGCAATCCTTGCCGTTTCCAGAACATTTCCTTTTTTAACCGTTTGGGTTTCGATTTTTTCAAAGGTATCCTGATTCATGGAGACGATTCCCTGTGCTGTCGCACTCCTTACCGTCGGCTCTTTTTCCGTGACATCCACCATTCGGACATTGCCTTTTTCATCAAGATGGGTAAAGTCTGGCATAATTTTCTTTTCCTTTACTGGAAACGGATAAAACGGTCCTGGAATTACTTCTCATAGTATTCCGTTTTTTTCGTAACCGTTGTCTTGATCGCGTTCAGCGTGTCTTGGAGAGCGGAAATTACATTTTCCCGTATATCTCCTGCCACCACAAGTGCCATTACGTCATCACCGACGGAAAGCGTTTGATCCTCGGCGATTTCAACCAGAATCTCAATAATGCCGGGTTTGTTTTTATTTTCAGCAACAATCCGGTCCAGTTTTTCGTGATCCACGTTGACCTTCAAGCCGGTTACCCTGCGTCCATCCCTTGCGGTCTCCCGGACAACCCCGTTATGGCACAGAATCATTCCCGCCTTGTGGTAATTCGGATGATGTTTTATCTTTTCGATTAATTGCGCAATATTCATGGCTGTTCATCTCGTATAAGGGCTTCGGCTTTATCCAGATCTTCGGGAGTATTGATGTTGAAAAAGGAGATAAAATCAGGATCTTTTTGAAGCAGTTTTTTTTCAGAGATTTTTTTGACCGGAACCTTTTTGAGGCATCTCATAATTTTAAATTTTTCATGATTCAAGCAGTGTTCTAAATTTTTTAGACAGTTTTTCGAATAGACCGCGCACAGAGGTTCCAGGCCGAAACTGGTTTCCGGGATGATTAGCTCCGACTTGTTGTCTATGCCTGATAGAATGGTTTCAACAAGTTCTTTTCTTAAAAAAGGTGTATCACATCCGGAAACAAAGGCATATTGATGTTTTGAATAGAAAAGTCCGGTATGAATCCCGGTCATGGAACTCCGGATTGGGTAGATATCCGTAACGATCTCAAGGTCCCAGTCGAGGTATTCAAGAGGGTCATTGGTTACCAGAAGGATTTCGTCAAACAACTCCTTATATACATTATAAATATAGCTGAGGAGCGGTTTCTTCCGGATGGAGAAAAACGCCTTGTTTTTTCCGTTGAAACGGGTACTGAGTCCTCCTGCAAGAATTACTCCGGTGCAGGCATGTTTCATAGATATGGGACCTCGTATTCCTTTTATGATTAAAAGAACTTCAACCTCTCCTGATATAGAAAAAAAAACAGGCAAAAGCAAGGTGCTTTGATTATTTGAAATCAAACCACTATCTGTCCGGATGGCGTTTACCGGCAGGATAAGGCAGGATCGTTTCCTTCTGCAATGGATTTCGAATATTTTACGTGTCAATCCCTATGGTTTCATGATATAAAGGGAACAGTTCTGCTTGCTGTTTAAAAAGGTCACACACACCATTTGCGGAGAAAAAAGGAGATGGGAAATCGTCTGGAAATTTTGGATGCTGCTGATATTGATCGGATTATTACCCGGATGGCCTACGAAATTCTGGAGACCCATAAGGGTACGAACAACCTGGCGTTGATCGGAATTCAGACCCGAGGGGTTTTTCTGGCCAAACGGATTCAGGCCAACATTCTGAAAGCAGAGGGGATCAGGGTGCCTGCAGGAGATATGGATATCACTCTTTATCGCGATGACTGGACCATGATCGGTTACCATCCGGTTGTAAAGAATACAGATGTATCTTTTTCCGTTGATGGGAAACAGATTGTGCTTATCGATGACGTTCTTTTTACCGGGCGTACGATCCGGGCGGCAATGGATGCTGTAATGGATTTCGGCAGACCGGATCGGATTGAACTGGCCGTCCTTGTGGATAGAGGTTTTCGCGAGTTGCCGATTCAGGCTGATTATGTTGGGAAATTTGTTAAAACAAATCGATCCGATCGGGTGAATGTGCTTCTTTCCGAAAACGACAGTCAGGATATGGTGGTCATTGATCAGGAGGCCGTCCATGGGGACTCGTGAGCATAAAAAACAGTCTCCCCGAAAACTCCGGGTAGGGATTTTGTCTGTTTCCACGACCAGAAGCCTGGCGGATGACAAAAGTGGCGCCTGGATTCAAAAATTAGCAGTAAAAGAAGGCCACCAGGTTGTTTGTCATAAGGTTGTACCGGATGATGTCGAGGCGATCTCAGAGACGGTAATGGCGGTCTGTGAGGAACTGTCTCCGCAGGCCCTGCTTCTTACAGGGGGAACCGGAATCAGCGTAAGGGATGTTACGATTGAAGCGGTTCGGCCCCTGTTCAAAAAGGAACTGCCTGCATTTGGGGTAATATTCTCCCAGCTAAGCTTTGAAGAGATCGATTCCGCTGCAATTTTGTCCCGTGCAACCGCCGGAATTGTGGGAGGCACCGTAATTTTTTGCATACCCGGCAGCTTAAAAGCGTGCAAGCTTGCCTGCAAAGCGCTCATTTTTCCCGAGCTGGGACATATTGTAAAGCATATGCAAGACGGCTGAGAACTGGTTTCAAAACCTCCCCTCGAACTGAATCTCTCATCCCGCCGCGACCTTCAATCCGATTGAAGATTTTGAAACCAGTTCTATGTTGATATTATTTTGCATTCAAATGCATTATCTTACAAGTTTCAGTCGATGCGTTTCGCGCAGTTTTATCCATAATGCCTTGATGATGATTTCTGCTGCATCGTGTTCATCCGGATTTTTAAGTTTTGACTCATGACTGCATGATCTAAAGAGGTTGTCGTTGCCTTTCAGTAATCCGAATTTTGCGATGATATACCTTCCGAAACGGGGATACAGCGACTCCATCTCAATTCCCGTCATATTGGCCACGGTCACTTTATCTTTTAGATCCATGATGTGAATCAGTCTTTCAACCGCATCTTCTATCGTTTGCGGAAAATCCGGGATGCTGTCCTTGTTTTCCTGTTCCTCCAGCCGCCTGAAATCCTCGGCTGTTGCTGAACTTCCCGTTTCCATCAGGTCCAGATAAAACAATGCTTCAAGAATATCCGCCACGGCCTGATACATCCCGGGATCACTGCTGGCTCTCGGCCCCGCTATATTAAGGATTTCAATGCCGTTTTTCTGTATCCATGAGTTGATATCGCGGGCAGCATCAAATGAAGTGGTTTGATTCAGATCCACATGCAGAAAATGACGGGAGTGCTTTTCAGCAAGCTCTTTTGTAAGTTTGGAGCCGCCGGTAAGTTCCCCGTGGGAAAAAATCAGGGTGCCATCGGAATCGATAACATTCTGTTCCGTGCGTTTTGGATAGCTTGATGAAACCATCTCTTTCAGCTGGTATTTCGCGGGCAGCGGGCCTGCCTCTGTCAGACGGCCTTTCGGTAGCCATCCGCCATGGGGGATATTAAGTTTGATAGCCGTGTCCAGGGCGGCCTGATCTGCGCCGGTCTGCCCCCCGGATATAATTTTTTTAATCATACTCTTTTTTTGTTTTAAAAGTTGAAACTTCGCAAGAGAAAAAAGGAAATTTTCCATTTGAAACAGCTGAAAATTTCAATCGGAACATATCACAGAATCATTTTGGATACAAATATCATCCAGATTACCCCTTGTGTGCGGGCCGTAAAAATGCCGGTAATGAGAAGAACCTCTCAATCGTATTGTCGCGAAACAAAGGACAGCATCGACCTTTTGCAGTGCATTCAATCGAGCGATCTTTTCCGCCCAAGGCGTCTAACGCCTGATGAGCAGCCGGGAGAATTTTCGAACAGAATACCGATTTTTTAGTAAAAATAAATTCATATGAACAAAATTGTCTCTTGATCAAACCTTGCATTTTTATTATGGCGGTTATTTAATAGCGTATGGATTAAGTTTGTCTATTGGAAAGGGGGCAGTTTGCCAAAACGGTCATATCCAGACAGGGCGGAATGATATTGTTAGCACTGGCTTGGGAAAATTGGTTGAAATCCGGATGAATTTGATGTGAGAGGGAAAATGACAGAAGACAAGAGTCCGATTATCATCGGAAGCGATCATGCAGCCTTTCCGCTAAAAGAAAAGCTGAAACAGTTTATCGTTGAAAAGGGCATTGCAGTCCGGGATGCAGGTACGGATGGTGAAAGTTCGGTCGATTATCCGGATTTTGGGATAAAGGTTGCAGAGGCGGTATCCAAAGGGGAATATACGCGGGGAATCCTGCTTTGCGGCACAGGACTCGGCATGTCCATGGTCGCGAACCGGTTCCCGCATGTCCGGGCAGCGCTTTGCAGTGATTTGTTTTCCGCGAGAATGAGCAGGGAACACAATGACTCCAACATTCTGGTTCTGGGAGGCCGGGTTGTGGGGGATGCCCTTGCGTTTGAACTGGTCAAGACATGGCTTGAAACGCGTTTTGAAGGCGGAAGACATCAACAGCGCCTGGATAAGTTTGATGATATCTCATAGCTGCCGATATTCTGTGAATAGACAGCGTTTTTTTTGTACCATGTTTCTAAAACAACATAACCAATAAGGAAAATGAGATTTGAATTTAAGTATCATAAAAAAAACAGACCCTGAAATTGCGCGCGCGATTGCAGATGAGCTTGAAAGGCAGCAGTGCAACCTGGAATTGATTGCTTCGGAAAACATCGTGAGCCTGGCGGTTATGGAGGCGCAGGGCAGTGTCATGACGAATAAATATGCGGAGGGGTATCCGGATAAACGATATTATGGCGGCTGTGAACAGGTAGATATCGCTGAGAAGCTGGCCATCAGCCGTGCAAAAGAGCTGTTTCAAGCGGCTTATGCCAATGTTCAGCCCCACTCAGGCTCCCAGGCCAACATGGCTGTATATTTTGCGCTGCTTAAACCAGGGGATACCGTTCTTGGAATGGATCTGGCGCATGGTGGCCATCTTACCCACGGAAGCCCGGTCAGTTTTTCAGGTAAAATCTTTAATTTTATCCATTACGGTGTAAGAAGAGACTCCGGGACAATCGATTATGATGCAATGGCTGATCTTGCGAAAAAACATCGCCCGAAACTGATTGTCGCGGGCGCCAGTGCCTATCCGCGGACGATTGATTTTGAATCTTTTTCACATGCAGCTTCTTCGGTTGGAGCCTATTTTATGGTGGATATGGCCCATATTGCCGGGCTTGTCGCAGCAGGGGTTCATCCGTCTCCGATTCCGCATGCGGATGTGGTGACCACGACAACCCATAAAACACTTCGGGGGCCTCGCGGCGGAATGATTCTGGCCGGAAAAAATTTCGGTTCACAACTGGACAAGGAGATTTTTCCCGGAATTCAGGGCGGCCCTTTAATGCATGTCATCGCCGCAAAAGCGGTAGCGTTCAAGGAAGCGCTGACAGAAACATTTGTTTCCTATCAGAAATCCATCATAGAGAACGCACGGGTAATGGCTGACTGCCTGCTTGCCGAAGGTGTAAATCTGGTGTCCGGAGGTACGGATACTCACCTGATGCTTGCGGATCTGACCAGTCTGAACATCACCGGAAAGGATGCCGAGGATGCGCTTGGAAGGGCCGGTATTACTGCAAATAAAAATGCGGTTCCGTTTGATTCCCAGAAGCCGTTTGTTACAAGTGGAATCCGCCTTGGTACGCCGGTTCTCACTTCAAGGGGAATGGGACCCGAAGAGATGAAAAGAGTCGCAGGCTTCATCGTTGCGGTTTTAAAAAACAGCCGCAATGAAGATGTCATCAGGCGAACAAGGCAGGCAGTGCGTGAGCTTTGTGAAGCCTTTCCGATCTATGAGAATAAGGAGGTCTAATACGCATCATGCCTGAAAGAATCTCGCGCCCTGACTGGGACGCATATTTTATGGATATCACCTTTCTGGTTGCAAAACGTTCCACCTGTACCCGGCGGAGTGTGGGTGCGGTGATCGTGAAAGATAAACGGATACTTGCAACAGGCTACAACGGCGCTCCGAGCGGAATCGCACACTGTATCGATATCGGATGTCTGCGAGAGGAACTCAAGATCCCTTCCGGCGAAAAACATGAACTCTGTCGGGGCATTCATGCGGAACAGAATGCCATTATTCAGGCTGCATACCATGGCGTCTCCATTAAAGAATCAACACTCTACTGTACCAATATGCCCTGTTCCATATGCGCGAAAATGATCATCAATGCCGGTATTAAAAATATTTTCTATCTGAACGGATATGCGGATAAAATGGCGGAAAAAATGCTTTTGGAGGCGGATGTTGACTTGATACGACTTGACACTACAAGCATGCAAGGGGGAAATCCATGAAATGTCCATTCTGCGGCGAAACCAACAACAAGGTGATTGATTCCAGGTTAAGCAAGGACGGAAACGTTATTCGGAGGCGCAGGGAATGTATTGACTGCAGCAGGCGGTTTACAACCTATGAGCACATTGAAGAAATTCCGGTCATGATCATTAAAAAAGATGGACGTCGTGAGGTTTTTAATAAGGAAAAGGTCCGTACCGGCATGCAGAGAGCCTGTGAAAAACGAAAAATCAGCATGAATGTGATTGAACAGTTTATTGAAAATCTGGAGCGCGATCTTCGGGAAACAGGGGAGAAAGAGATCCCGGCCAACCGGATAGGGCAGATGATTATGGATAAGCTTCATGAACTCGATGATGTCGCCTATGTCAGGTTTGCATCTGTGTACCGTGAATTTAAGGATGTTAATGATTTTGTTTCAGAACTGAAAAACCTTCTGAGTAAATAGTAAAATCGAGGTTGTTGACCCGTGCGCCTCGGCCTGGTTTTTTCAAAATGAATGACCGATATTTTATGAAAATGGCTCTGGCCCTGGCTGAAAAGGGCCGTGGATTTACCTCCCCCAATCCCATGGTTGGCGCTGTTGTGGTTCAGAATGGTCGGGTAGTCGGCAAAGGCTGGCACAAGATGGCCGGAAAGGCCCATGCGGAAGTGAACGCAATCGATGATGCGGGCTCTCTTGCAAAAGGGGCGACGATTTATGTAACCCTTGAACCATGCAATCATACCGGACGGACACCTCCCTGTACAAAAAAAATCATACAATCTGGAATTAAACGGGCGGTTATTGCGATGAAGGATCCAAATCCGCATGTAACAGGCGGCGGTATCGAGGTTTTAAAAAAAGCGGGCATTCAGGTAACCCCGGGGGTATGCGAAAAGCAGGCGGAAAAACAGAATGAAATTTTTATTCAATATATACGGACCGGAAAGCCTTTTGTTATTTTGAAAACCGCAGCAACCCTTGACGGACGCATTGCAACCCATACAGGAGATTCAAAGTGGGTGACAGGCGAAGCCGCGCGGCATTTTGTGCATAAAATCCGTCATGAAGCAGATGCCATTATGGTTGGTATCGGTACCGTCAAAGCAGACAATCCGCGTCTGACTGTCAGGCTGCCTGGAATGAAAGGGCGTGATCCCCGGAGAATTATTCTGGATACAAGGCTTTCCATACCCCTGGATGCCGATCTGGTACAAAGTGAATCCGATTCCGATACGATCGTTGTTTGCGGAAAGTCCGTTTTAAAGACGAAAAAAAAAGCGCTGGAAGAAAAAGGTGTTACAGTCGTTGAAGCTGGAGAAAAAGACGGCGGAATCGATCTTGTTAACCTGATGCCGCTTTTAGGAGGGATGGGGATAACCAGTCTTTTGATTGAAGGGGGAAGCCGGGTAGTGCAATCCGCGCTTAATGCCCGTATCATTGACAAGGTGTTGTTTTTTTATGCCCCGAAGATTCTTGGCGGTGATGATGGGTTCCCCATATGCAGGGGGCCGGGACCGGATAAAATGAATCAGGCCTTCCCGGTGAGGGATATGGTTGTAAAACGGATCGAAAATGATATTCTGATTGAAGGATACCTTGTTAAATGATGGATTCGGTATTATATTACCATTTGTTCAAAAATCGGCCTGTATAAATTGATAACGGATTGCAGAGAATATTCTGTGCACTCTGATGCAGGAGGCAACAGGAACGGGTTAAAATATGTTCACAGGGATAATAGAGGGACTTGGAACCATTATCAGCATCCGTTCCTCGGGAGGCCAGGGCAAGCGTCTTACGGTAGAAGCTGATTTCAGCCTTGAAGGGACGGGAATTGGCGACAGCATCGCCGTGAGCGGGGCTTGCCTGACAGCGGTTGGGATTCGCGGGAACCGGTTCGAGGTTGATGTGGCACCAGAAACACTTTCCAAAACGATCCTTGGCCAGGCCGGTATTGGAGAGCGGGTTAACCTGGAGCGTGCGTTGCGTCTGTCGGATCGTCTGGATGGGCATCTTGTTTCCGGGCATATCGATGGCGTTGGAAGTATAAAAGACAAACGATCCATGGGCAATGCAATCATCGTATCCATCAGGGTGCCTGAACCTCTTTTACGATATATGATCCAGAAAGGATCGGTGGCGGTTGACGGAATCAGCTTAACGATCAACGCGTTGCATTCTGATGGTTTTGAAGTGAGCATCATTCCGCATACTGCCGGACTGACAACAATCGGGTTTAAAAGAGCAGGAGAACGTGTCAACATTGAAACGGATATGTTGGGAAAATATGTTGAACGGTTTATATCTGTAACACCGGCCTCAAATCAGGGCGATAATGCCAAAGGCTCGGTTATTGATATGGAATTTCTATCAAAATCCGGATTTCTTAAATAGACCGCCGGATCTGTTTTGTAGTTTAATTTACAGGAGTTTAATTTAGAGAATGCCACTTATATCAATCGAACAAGCCATTGAAGACATCCGAAACGGAAAAATCGTGATTCTGGTAGATGATGAAGACCGTGAAAATGAAGGTGATCTGACAATGGCCGCTGAGAAGATTACCCCGGAGGCCATCAATTTTATGGCCAAGTATGGCCGGGGACTGATCTGTCTTTCCATGACAGGTGAAAAAATTGATCAACTTCGCCTGCCCATGATGGTGAATAAAAATACATCCCAGTTTGAAACGGGATTTACCGTGTCTATTGAAGCTAGATGTGGTGTAACGACAGGAATCTCCGCGGCTGATCGTGCCACGACCATCCTGACGGCTGTCGCGGAAGACGCAAAACCCGGTGATCTGGTTCAGCCCGGCCATATTTTTCCCCTGCGGGCGAAAAAAGGAGGGGTCATGGCACGGGTTGGGCAAACCGAAGGATCCGTGGATCTTGCCAGGCTCGCGGGCCTGAATCCTTCCGGTGTGATCTGTGAAATCATGGACGAAGACGGGAGCATGGCAAGGATGCCTGCTCTTGAAAAATTCAGTGAAAAGCATGGCCTCGGCATCTGTACGATCGCGGATCTTGTTGAATACCGGACACGTACAGAATGTTTTGTCCATAAGGCCGTTGAGACAATCATCCCAACCGGGCATGCCGGCGATTTCCGGATGATTGCATATGATAATGATCTGGATGATCTCCTTCACATCGCCTTGGTAAAGGGAGAACTGGATCCTGAAAAACCGGCGCTGGTCCGTGTACATTCGGAATGCATGACCGGCGATATATTTGGTTCCTTGAGATGTGACTGCGGCAGTCAGCTTTTTAAAGCCATGGAGATGATGGATAAGGAAGGCTCGGGTGTTCTCCTGTATCTGCGTCAGGAGGGCAGGGGGATCGGCCTCGTGAACAAGCTTAAGGCTTATGAACTCCAGCGGCAGGGGTTTGATACGGTTGAGGCTAATGAAAAATTGGGATTTAAAGCAGATATGCGGGATTATGGGATCGGCGCGCAGATTCTTGTGCATCTGGGCGTGAGGAAGATGAAGCTTTTGACCAACAATCCGAAAAAAATGATCGGGCTTGAAGGATATGGCCTGAGTGTTGTAGAGCAGGTGCCGATTGAGACGGAACCCAATGAATACAATAAAGGGTATCTGGAGTGCAAGATGCTTAAGATGGGACATCTCTTGAACTTTCATAATAAGGAGTAGGGCGTTACCCATCATTTTTTATCTGAAAATATTATCGGAAGGGGAAAGAAGAAATGCCTAAGATTATTGAAGCAAGTCTTAACGCAGATGGGAAGAAGTTCGGAATTGTTGTCAGCCGGTTCAACGATTTTATCACCGATCGGCTCGTCGGCGGCGCTGTTGACGCTCTTTTAAGAAGCGGCGCAACGGATTCCGATATTGAAATCGTCAAGGTGCCGGGTGCTTTTGAAATTCCGCTTCTGGCCGGGAAAATGGCGGAAAAGAAAAAATATGATGCCATTATCTGCCTTGGCGCCGTAATTCGAGGCGCAACCCCTCATTTTGATTATGTCAGTGCCGAGGTCTCCAAAGGGATCGCAATGGTAAGCCTGGAATCGTCGATTCCGGTTATTTTCGGTATTATCACGACGGATACGATCGAACAGGCCATTGAACGGGCAGGAGCAAAGGCCGGAAATAAAGGCTGGAGCGCTGCAATATCGGCAGTTGAAATGGCTAATCTCATGGAAGCGCTGGATCAGGCGTAACCTTATGGGTATTCGTCGTCAGTCGAGAGAGTTCGCCATGCAGGCCCTTTTTGACATGGACATGAGTCATGATGATACAGAGGATCGATTTGACCTTTTTTGCCGGAATTTTGAGCCTCCGCAGGAGGTCATGCCGTTTTTGATAAAGCTGTTCAAAGGTGTTATGGAGAATAAGGTCGAGATCGATTTACTGATAGATCGTTTCTCAAGCAACTGGAAAATAGACCGGATATCCTGTGTTGACCGGAATGTCATGCGAATAGCAATTTATGAGATGCTTCATTGCAGCGATATCCCCGCAAAAGTATCGATCAATGAAGCGATTGATATCGGAAAGAGATTCGGTGCGGATGAGTCAGGGGCCTTTATCAATGGCATACTGGACAGTATCCGCAAACTCGTTGAAAAAAATGAGGAGACGGATAATCAACTGGAAAAGAAGTAATTCGTGCAGTTAACCATAAAAAATGGAGCATAAAATGGAAGCCAGAAAAATTTTTCTAAGTGAAGAGGAGATGCCTCGGCAGTGGTATAACATACTCGCAGACATCAAAATGAATCCGCCACTTGGCCCTGACGGCAATCCGGTTACTCCGGATCAACTTGCGCCGGTTTTCCCCATGAATTTGATCGAACAGGAGGTAAGCACGGAAAGATGGATCGATATTCCGGAACCTGTTCTGGATATTCTTCGCATGTGGCGACCTTCTCCTCTGGTGAGAGCGTTTTCACTTGAAAAAGCATTGGATACTCCGGCTAAAATCTATTTTAAAAATGAGAGTGTTAGCCCTCCGGGCAGCCATAAACCCAATACAGCCGTTGCTCAGGCTTATTATAATAAAGAATTCGGTATTAAAAAAATGACCACCGAAACAGGCGCAGGCCAATGGGGGAGCGCGCTGTCTTTTGCCTGTTCCCAGTTTGGGATTGAGTGTAAAGTTTATATGGTCCGAATCAGCTTTGATCAAAAGCCCTATCGGAAATCGATGATGGCAGCATGGGGCGGGAACTGTATCGCCAGTCCGAGTACCGAAACCAAAGCCGGTCGCGATGCCCTTGCAAAAGATCCCAATACGCCGGGTAGTCTCGGTATCGCTATCAGTGAAGCCATTGAAGCTGCGGTTACGGATGAAACCGGGAAAACGCGATATTCCCTGGGGTCTGTTCTGAACCATGTTATGCTGCATCAGACCATTATCGGGCTTGAAGCCAAAAAGCAGTTTGAGAAAATCGGAGAATATCCGGATATCGTTATCGGCTGTGCGGGCGGAGGAAGCAATTTTGCAGGCATCGCCTTTCCTTTTGTTTATGACAAGATCAATGGAAAAGAGATTGAAATCTATCCGGTTGAACCGGCTGCCTGCCCGACCTTGACCAAAGCGCCTTTTGTTTATGATCATGGTGATACTGCCAAGTATACACCCCTTTTGCCCATGTATAGCCTGGGGCATGCATTTGTGCCTCCGCCTTTTCATGCAGGAGGATTGAGATATCATGGTATGGCCCCGACTGTAAGCCAGCTTGCAACGGAAGGAATCATCACCCCCAAGGCGGTTACGCAGCTTGATGCGTACAAGGCGGGAGTGCTTCTGGCAAGATCGGAAGGGATGATCCCGGCGCCGGAGACGAACCATGCCCTGGCGTGCGTCGTGGATGAAGCGAGGAAAGCAAAGGAAGAAGGCCGTGAAAAAGTGATCCTGTTTAACTGGAGCGGCCATGGACTGCTGGATCTTATGGCGTATGACAAATATTTTTCAAATGAGCTGGCAAATTTTGAATTAACCGACGAAGAGATGCTTGCGTCTGAAAAGGTTTTTGAAAATTACCCGAAGCCTCAATTGATCAAAAGCCGTTGAGCAGACGAAAGTCCCTGAACTTTCAAGCGTTGAGTTTATGTGCTGCGTGCGCGTGAAATTTGAAAACCAAATCGCGGTGAACCGGAATCAGCGGTTTTTTGCGGATTCCGGTTCACCTTATCTGCCATGACAAAAGACAGAGACAATAAAATCAGACGGTGCCCAAGGCTGGGAGGGCCGGTATCCTTTTCATATTGCATGGAAGGAGGTGAAAGCAATCTTCCGTGCTGGAAAGTGATTGACTGCTGGTGGGAAACTTTCGACGTAAAGACCTATTTGCAGGAAAAACTGTCTGAAGAAGAATTTCAAGAGCTTTTAGACAAAAAGCCCAAACCCAAAATAACAAGCATTCTGGAATTGATTGAACAGGCAAAAAACAGATAGCATCACCATAACTGCAGGAGGCAAATTTGATTATTAAGGAACTGGCTGTGGGACCGATTATGGCCAATTGTTTTATCGTGGGCTGTGAAGATACGCGCAAGGCGGTTGTCATCGATCCGGGAGATGATGCGGACAGAATACTGCTTTCTCTCGCGGAATCAAAACTGACCGTAAAATATCTTATCAATACACATGGCCATTTTGATCATGTCGGCGCAAACAGAAAGATGAAAGAAGCCACAGGAGCGGAACTGATGATTCATCCGCTTGATGCTCCCATGCTGGGAATTTTGACATCTGCGGCTTCATCCTTCGGACTTTCGGTTGAAAATTCTCCGGATGCAGACAAGGAGATTGTCGACGGCGATATCATTTCTTTTGGAAAGGTGGCGTTGAAGGTTATCCATACACCGGGACATTCGCCGGGAGGGGTTTCTTTGTACGCCGAGGGTCATGTTTTTGTAGGAGACACTCTTTTTGCCGGATCGATCGGCCGGACCGATTTTCCCGGCGGGGATTATAATACCCTCATTTCCAGCATTCAGAAACGTCTTTTTCCACTGGGAGATGATACAAGGGTATATTGCGGGCATGGACCCCAGACAACCATCGGCCAGGAAAAAAAGTTTAACCCTTTTGTTCGACTTTAATCATGTCCCTGCCAATCAGACTGGCTTATGGAAAAGGATTTCTGGATCTATCGCTTGACGAAACGCGCTTCGATGTGACGACCCTGATTCCAGAAAATCAGCCGGGACTCGGCAAGCCTCTGGAATGTTTCAGAGAGAGGGCTTCCCACCCGACAGGCGCATTGCCGCCGGCGAATCTTGCGGCACATAAAGGCAGGTCTTCCTCCCGCGTCGTGATTGTGATTTCCGACCATACAAGGCCGGTACCGGATCATCTGCTGGTTCCCTGGATTGTGGAGGGGTTCGGCGTAAAAGATGGGGATGTCACCATACTGATTGGAACCGGGAGCCATCGTCCGCCTTCGAATGATGAACTCTTGCGGATGCTGGGCCGGGAGAATCTGGACCGGTTCCGGGTATTGTGCCATGACTGTGCGGACAGCTCCCGGCTGATCCATGTCGGTGAAACAAAATGCGGCGGAATATGTCTGCTGAACCGGGCCTATTGCGAGGCGGATATTCGAATTGCCACCGGTTTTATCGAACCCCATTTTTTCGCTGGATTTTCCGGCGGAGCCAAGGCGATTGTGCCGGGCATTGCGGGATTGGAGACGATTCGTCATTTTCACCGGGCCAAACTGATTGCTCATCCGGGTGTCACCTGGGGAGAAACAGCGGATAACCCGCTTTTGAATCTGGCCCGGGAAATGGCCGCTCTCCTGCCTCCGGATTTCATTGTCAATGTATCCCTGAATCATCAAAAAGAGATCACCGAGTTTTTTATGGGTGATTTTATTTCTTCGCATCAAAAGGGCTGTCGCTATGTGGCACAGGAAAGCTTCATCGCGGTGCCCCGGAAGTTTCCGGTGGTTGTCACAACCAACAGCGGATACCCCCTGGATATGAATTTTTATCAGACAGTAAAGGGGATCTCTGCCGCGGCGCGCATCGTTGAAGATGGCGGAAGCATTATCATCGCCAGTGAATGCGGCAATGGGATTCCAGCGGGGAGTTCCTTTGAGAAGCTGCTGATGCAGCCGGTTTCATCCAGGGAGCTTCTGGAAGCCATTCTGAAAAGTCATGAGACAGCCTATGATCAGTGGCAGGTGCAGGCGCTGCTGCAGATACTCTCAAAATGCAGAGTTTTTCTTTATTCTTCGATGAGCCGCCATCTGCAAAAAAGAACCCGGGTTGCTTTTATCGATGATATTGAAAAAGTTTTGGAATCGGAAAGACGATCTTACGGAACCCGGTCCCTGCCGGTTGCGGTGATGCCCCTTGGCCCGTTGACGATTCCGTTTGTTTCGTAGACCTGGTTTCAATCAAAACCTTCGACATCATGTGCGCTGGCTGTCTATGAAGCAAGCATCTGCTATCCGATCCGGGGGGACCGTTGCTCATGGAGCACCGCGAGTTTTTCCTTGAGGAAGAGTTCCTTGTAGCGTTGCCGCCGCGGCTTCCCGCTGGAGGTCTTCTCAAGACTCCGAGGTTCCACGAACACCACGGATCGCACCGAAAGGCCGTGCACCTTGGTGACTGCTCCCTGGACTGTCTTTACGGCCGAAGCCCAGAATGTATCTAGAGATTCTGCTCCCGGGCCATTGGACTGCGCATCGGCAGGAAGCCGGCGTTCATCGACTTCTGCAATAATAATAAGCTCTTCAAGGCCATCAATCGTTTCCGAGATTGCTGTGCAGGCCCCCATGCGAACCGGAGCACCGGATTCCTGAACCGTGAGTTCGATATCGCTCGGGTAGTGGTTTCGTCCGGCAATGATAATCATGTCTTTCAACCGGCCGGTTATGTAAATTTCGCCGTCCGCAACAAAGCCCAGGTCCCCGGTGCGGAGAAAGGGTCCCTCGTTCGTGTCGGCGAGACGCCCCTCAAATGTGGCTGCGGATTCCTCCGGCAGTCCCCAGTAGCTGCCGGGCACGCTGGGGCCTTGCACCCACAGTTCGCCAATCTGATTGGGTTCGGACGGGGTGAGCGTTACGGGGTCTATGGCGATCACCTGATGATCGGATCCCGGTTTTCCGCAGCTTACGATATTGCGTCCTTCGAACTCGTTGTCGGCCAGGACACGGACGGTATGCTTTTCCAAGTCCGCTGTACTCAGCGTGAGCACCTTGGGCGGCTCGGATAGCGGCTTCAACCCGCCCACGAAGAGAACGGACTCAGCCATGCCATAACAGGGCATGAAAGTCTGCGGCCGGAAACCATACGGCCCGAATTTCTTGATAAACTTTTCCATTGTCTGCTGAAGGACCGGCTCCCCCCCATTTCCCGCTATTGCCCAATGGCTCAGGTCGAGACCCTCGCAGTCTGCAGGCTTGATCCGCCGCGCCGAGTACTCGTAGCCGAAGTTCGGGCAGGCGGTGTTGACGATCTTGTAGTGACTCATCGCGCGCAACCACCGCAGCGGCTTCAGGAGAAAATCCATCGGAGACATCAGTGTGGACTCATACCCATAGTACGCTGGTCCCAGCACGTGTCCGACCAGGCACAGGTCGTGGTAGTGGGGTGCCCACACCATCGCCGGATTCGTCGACTTGATGCGCAGCATCTGGCCCATCACGCGGAGGTTCGACACGATGTTGGCGTGCCGGACAGCGACCCCTTTGGGGTGACCGGTGGAACCTGACGTGAACTGCAAATAGGCAACCTCGTCCATCTCAGATCGCGGGCCGGCCCAGCCGGTCGCAACATGGTCGGTCACTGCTTTCAAGCAAACAGGCAGCTCAGTCCCCATCGCCTCGACCATTGCCGCCAGCTGCTGATTGGTCAAGACAGTCGAAGCGCCGCAGGCCCCGGCGGTGTTCAGGATCCTGCCGAGAGGGTTCTTGCTGCGGGGATTGGGCAGCGGGACAGGAACCGCCCGCGCCCCCGCGAGGAGGCAGCCGAAGAACGCTTTCACGAAGTCGAGCCCCGGCGGAAAGGCGAGCAGGACGCTCGAACCCCTGAGGCCTTGTTCAACCAGGTCTTCAGCCACTCCGGCACTCTGGTGATAGAGTTCAGAAAAGGTCCACTCTGTGATCGGCCCGTCTAATTCGCCGTTGTCCATAAACCGAAAGGCTAGATCGTTTGCATTTCTAGTGGCGCGGTCCTTCAAAAAGTCGATAATTGTCATGTTAACCATAAAAACCTCTTTACTGTTTTCTTTTATTGAAAGGAAAAACGATAAAAACCTTCACAAAACATTTTGCCATATCGTTCAAATCCATGTCCATATTGATCAGCCGCTGTTTTCTCCATTCAAAATCGTAAGATCATTTATAAACAGGCAATACACGAAAAAACCATCCTTTACAAGGAAACTGTTAAAGAAACATAATAATAGAGAGTTATGTTCTTATCTCTCCTTTTCAAAACGCCCTACACTTGTTCCATCACTAATGGGATATACGGATAGCTGTGCAATCATCTCTTTTTCCTCCATGGATTTTAAACGGAATGATTAACGAACTAAAAAAACCATCCATTCCGCTGCAGGGGCGGAACTTTACTATCAACTTCCCGAGACCTCATCGTATCAGACATAAAGGGTTATCATGTTCAGTGATTCAAAAACAGATCTCATACGGTGTTTTAAAATTTAATTCATTAACCCTGCCGAGAACGCCAGCAGAAACTGGCCGGAATAATAGAGGGGAAGGCCAAGCAGGCGGTTTATAAAGGCTTTCTCCAGAAAACGGTTGCGCGCCACGAAAAGGTCGGAAAAGTAAAACAGGAGCGCGCCTGTGAAGACAACCAACCGTGCGTTACGGGGGAGGCTGGTATCCAGCAGAACTGAACCTGCTGCGATTACCATGGCGGTAATCACGGCGATATACAGTATGACCGGTACCATCATGGAACCGAGGTGAGGTTTCAGCCAGATAAAGACGAAAACGCTGAAGGCTGATGCCAGGGCAGCAATGAGCCATACCAGGGTGCTGACCTGGGATAGGTGAAAAAAACCGAAAACATAACAGACATGTCCGAGCAGAAAGGATACCAGGCCGATCAGAAAAGCCTTTTTCTGAGAGAAGATGAGCAGCACATCTCCACCCATGCAGAGTATCAAGCCGGCGAGCAGAAAATGATAATAGTCCGAAGCCGTATGGTTCTGGAGAATCGCGGCAAGGATAAAAAGAAGAGAAAGCGGTGTTTTGGTCAGCAGTTTTCCCGGAGTACTCTCTTTTTTTTCAAAAAACAGGAGTGCCGGCAGCAAAACAGCGGCAAGCGCGATGATCACAGCAGTTTCCATAGTTTCTCCTCTTGGCCGGCTTCGCAAACAGTCCAATTTCGGGGTTGCGGTTAGCACTGACGGTTGCGCCTATCGGCTTGAAAAACCGCACTGCGTGTCATCCCTTGTCATTACCGCGAAGCGTTTTGCAGCGTTTGCCGAAAGGCTTACGCAGGGTAAAATGATGACTTATTCTTCGGGATTCGCACGCTTTGAATTTGAACGTTTTTCTTTGCCGGCGCATTCATAATATTTTATAATCTCGTAAAATTAAAAGTTCATTTTGGTATTATCGGATCATGTCGTCAAGATAGTTGATTTTTTTCAGGGGCGCGATCCCCAAGAGCGCCTGCAGGTGTTTGGCATCCCGGAACCGTTTCTCCTGACCAAAATCTTTCATATACCCGACACCGCCAAGCACCTGGATTCCATCGGTGGTGAGGTCGCATGCCGCGCTCTGAACATGAATGGCTGCGGCCCTTGACCCGGCGGCCCATCCTGAACTCTGTCTGTCCACATCCTGTGACGCGCCCGTTATGCACATGTCCGCAATTTTGATCTGCACGGCCATGTTTGCCAGGATCATTTTGATCTCGGACCAGTTAATAATTTTTTTCCCGCCCTGCGAACGCATCTTGCTGTATTCGAATGCTTCTTTAAACGATCCTTTCATGATTCCGGCCGACATGGCTGCCGAGGCAATATTCAGACGATCCGCCATGGTTTTGAAATATTGTTTTCCTTCTCCGGGTTTTCCGATCCGTTCAGCCGGGACGTCATTCAGTTCCAGATCGACAGCCGGACAGGCATGCAGCCCCAGGCTGTGAATCGGGCTGCTTTTTTGAACACCCGGTTCGGAGAGGTCGATGAGGAAGTAGGAGTATCCCTCCTGTCCATCTGTTGTTGCGGTTACCAGGGCTTGAGCGGCCAGGTCACCTAAAACAGCATATTCCAGTTTTCCCGAAAGGTGGTATTGACCGTTTTTTTTGACAGCGCCGGCAGCGGGTTTTATTTCGTTCGGGTTATTAAAAACGGGAAAAGCGATCAGGAAGTCGGTAACCTTTTTCGCGTTTGAAGTGATTCGTTTCAACACCTCGTTCTCCCCTGCCGCGATGAGGACTTCCTGGGCAGCCGCAGTGGTGAAAATAATTCCGCCCAGGCTGCTGTCAGCCTGACAAATACAGCCCAGAACAGTGCAGAGAGCCCTCATTCCATGTCCCATACCACCTGCTTCTTCAGGCAGAACGATATGGAAAAAGTCCAGTTCATAGGCTTTATCCAGAACAGAATCGAAAAATGGCCCAAAAGGGTATTTGTCATTCTCTTCCCTGTCTGGTACCAGTTCTTTCTTTGCGAAGTCGGCGGCAGCCTTTTCAAGCAGTTTTATCTCCTTCTCACTTGCTTTCGGCATGGGATTCTCCTTATATTTTCAATCTTCTTCAAAGATTTTTGTCTGCGGTATATCTCTGGCAACCAGACATTTAAAGAGGTTCAACCGGTTGAGCTGGTTGGTGCCTTCATAAATCTGGAGCAGTTTCGCATCTCGGAGAAGTTTTTCTGTCCGGTGATCATGACGCAGACCAGCCTGTCCCATCATTTCAAGCGCCATCTGGCAGTTTTTCACGCCCGCGTCCGTGCCGGAAAATTTTGCCATTGATCCCATTCCGGAAGTCAGCTGCTGATCTTTTTCCGAGATGCTTTTAAACCGGTTTTTCCTTGCCAGTTGTGTCATGAAAGGTTTTTTTAAAAGCGGCGCGACTACCCTGTCGATAAAAAACCGGGGAACGAATCTGGAATAGTAATACATGGGCTTGGACAGTAGGTCTTTTGTCGCACCATACAGGCCGATCGCATAGTTTGCTTCCACATAGGCTCCCCGCGCAAGGGCAACATTTTTATACATTTCAGCAAGCATGGATTGAGCCCATTCATGATTGATCAATAACTTCCCCGAAACTTCGGTTTTCGCCGCAAACGCCGCTGCTTCCTGAAAGGCTCCCCGGGCAACACCGGTTCCAAAAGCCCCGACGCCTGCCCGGGATGCGGAGAGGACGTCGTCCAGAAGCGCCATCGTAACCGCTCGTTTCGATCTTGAAAGCCGGGTCTGGTGCATGTCGAGGCAGACATTTTCCTCCGGGACAAAGCAGTCCTTAAAGACAAGCTCGCTGGCCGGGCATCCTTTCTGGCCCATCTTTTTTTCTATCCTCCCGAATGAAAATCCTTTCATGCCGGTTTTTATCGCCAGCACCACCGTGTTCTCAGATGGTTTTTTCAGATCGGAATAGGCGATCAGGATATGCCAGGTGGAGAGGTGACCGCTCGAGATAAACACTTTGGTTCCGTTTACCAGATATCCGCCTTTAACTTTTTCAGCATAGCAGGAGACGTTCCCCTTATCGACCAGTTCTACCTCTTCTACATCGGTTCCTGCTCCCGGCTCGGTTATCGCGGTTGAGATCAGACATGGCTGTCCGGTTTTTTCTCCATTTACCGTTTCCTTAAAAATTTTATGTATCAATCTTGTATTCAGTGTGGCTGCCAGAGAGGCAACCCCGAGGTAGTGCACACCCACAAGGTTTGCCATCCCGAGACAGACAGAAGCCAGTTCTTCAGAGAAAGGCGCCATGGTCGGAGCGCTGTATCCTCTGCCGCCGAAAACCCGTGGAAGCCACATGGTATAAAATCCCCAGTCATTCGCCTTTTCAACAAAATCATAGGGCAGGTAATCCGGATCCGCATGCATTTTAAGATCCAGTTCCAGGGCATAGGGCCGAACAACTTCCTCATTGAATTTTCGGGCAATTGCCACAGTCTCCCGGGTTTCTTTTAACAGGGCCTTTGGAAGTTTTGGAACTGACTGCAGACTGCAGGTAATGTCGTTGAAACGGGGTTCCTGGTCGAGAAATTTTTTCATTTCAGATGTTGAGATCATGTTTTATCTTCCTGTTATCGATTATCCATTCTGTTGAATCGACTGATTTATTATTCTACTTTTTCGAGGAATCCCAGGTGTCTTCCGTCACACCGGCCTTTTCAAGTTCCCCTTTTATAATCCGGTGCGAATTGGTTTTGGGGAATTCATCCACGATTCTGATGAATCGGGGAATTGCATATTTCGCCAGTTTGTCGGAGAGAAAGGCGTTCAACTCTTCCGGAAGAAGTTTTTTCCCTGTTACAACGGTTATGGCAGCCATGATCTCATCTTCAGCCATTTCGGAAGGAACGGCATACACAGCCACTTCCTCGACAGCGGGATGTTTCATGATAACGTGTTCGACCTCATAGGCGGAGACATTCTCTCCTCCTTTGCGCATGGATTCGGTGTTGCGACCGACAAAGTACAGATACCCCTCACTATCTTTTCGAACAAGATCACCGGTATATAGCCAGCCATCCCGAACCTTTTCCTTTGAGGCGTCTTTGTTTTTATAATATTCCACATGACTCTTTCGATCTTCCATTTTAAAAATCAGCTCACCGGGTACTCCGACAGGAGTATCCAGCCCGTTTTCATCGATGATGCGAAGATTTTTTCCCAGAGCACCGGAAGGTTTCCCCAGGGATCCGACAGGAGCCGTACCGAGATTCAAAATGCCTTTTCCGCCACCGTCAACAGCGCCATATCCCTCGTATAGGGTCACGCCAAAACGGTTTTCAAAGGCCTCCCACATTTCCGCGGGGCATGCCGCCGACAGGACAAACCGGACGTTGTTTTTGGAATCGGTATCTTTTTTAGGCTGTTTCATAAGAATGGGAATGATGGAACCGATGGTGTTGAACAGCGTGACATGATAGTGCCTGATATCTTCCCAGAACCTGCTGGCGGAAAATTTTCGCGACAGCGCGATAGTTCCTTTAATGGCCATGGTCATGGTAAGGGTCATCAGAAGGGCATTGCCATGGCAGAGGGCAAGACAGGTGTAATATACGTCGTTTTCTTTCAGCAGCATATATGCGATAAGGCTGAGTCGTTTAACCGTCGACCTTCGATAGCGGTAGACCACCCCTTTGGGAGGACCCGTGGTTCCGGAAGTGTAAATGATAAGGCACATGTCATCCGGATTATAGCCGATTTTCGGGTTTTCGGTCGACAGGCCATAGGCCCGGCTGAATTTCAGCATGCTGTCAGGCAGGTTGATCCCTTCTGCTTCGGTTTCCACATCGTTTACGATTACATGTTTTACGTTTTCAAGCTGCCCTGCGACAGGTGAATACGCATCGATGAGTTCCGCATCAAGAAGCAGAAAGTCAATATCGCTGTGATTGATGATATACAGAAGCCCCTCACCCTTGAGTTCCGGGTTGATGGTCACCACATACATTCCAATTTTCTGTGCTCCGATAAACGTATCAATATACCGTGGTGAGTTGCGCATATATATGCCGATTCCTTTGCCCTGTCCTCCCCCGTTTTCCAGGAGGAAATTGGCAACCCGGTTGGCATTTTGATCCATCTGTTTATAGGTTATGGCTTCATCTTTGTAGAGCAGAAAGGACTTATTCGAAACCTGGCGGGCTCTTTCTTCCAGCAGTTCAGCCCAGGACATGTCTTCCAGGGCACCCTGCCGAAGGCCGCTCAAGGTCGTCCGCCATCCACTTCTTCCTGCTTCTTCACGGACAAACCGGATCAGACCGCTGACGGCATTCAAAAGAAGCCGGAGTGTTTGAATTTTCTGTTTGAAGTTTCGATTTTTTTTTTCAGGGAGGTGTGAACTGCTTTTCGTGGTAGTCATCGTTGACCTCGTTGTCTGAATTTTTATAGGTTCTCCCGGCAGATACCGGTGGGGAGGTTCCATCTCCGGCACCTGGCTCAGGCGCTGATAAAAGTGTCCGGCATTGAATCCTCTGGTGATGCGGATGGCTTCATGGGGGCATGCCGCAAGACAGCATCCGCAGGCGACACAGTCGGTAATTCCCGGTTCCGATCTTTTCAGATACGGCAGTCCATCTCTCCAGCTTATGGGATCGCTATTCCGCAGAATAGACCTTGCCGGGCATATAAACATGCATGTCTCACAGCGTTTGCATCGTTTGTCATCGAAAGCGATCAGGCCGGTGCTCATTTCGGCCGGGTTTGTGTATTCGGGAATTCTGGTCCATCTGCTCAGTTTTTTCTGAATCATATCATTCCCCCTGTCTTTCTATCCGGGGTTTATCATCCATACCGCCTTCAAACCATTCCACCAATTGGACTTCCCGGGGAACCGATCCGTCCGATTTTACCCTGGGCCATCCGACAGCGATGCAGTTGTTGAGCCGGTAGGGATATGTTATGCCGAACTGTTTTTTCCATTTGCGGTCAACCGTTAAAAGTTTGATCAGCCCGATCCAGCAGGTTCCAGCTCCCATGCTGTGGGCCGCAAGTATCATATTTTGTCCGCATATCCCAATGTCCGTTGGGGGAGACGAAACACCACGGGTATCTTCCAGAAGGAGAATCAGTGTTGGTGCTGAATGGAAAACAGGAGCCCGATCATATGCTACTTCCCGCATCAGGGCAAAGGGAACCGGATGAAGTTCGTTGGGACTCAGACGGATCAGAAGGCGGGTGCATGGTTTCAGAAAAATTCTGCGAAAACCGCTCCTTGAGTAATCAAGAAACCACATGAGACGCCTGGCTGTTTTGCGCGCATCTTCTTCCATTTTTGCCAGAATTTCAGGGCTTTTTATCACTATGAATTTCCAGGGTTGTGAATTGCCGGCAGAAGGAGCAAACCGCCCCGCTTCGAGTATACGACGTATCATGAAATCAGGAAGCGGCTCCTTTTTGTATGCCCGAATACTGCGCCGTTCCAGAATCACCTTCTCAACCGGTGTCCACTCCTTCAGAGTCGGCTTTTCAGCAGCCTCTTGATTTGTCATATATGATTTCCTTTCTGTTCTGATTCTCATTACACTGATTTTGCCGATGGTCGTGCTTTGATTTTTCCGGAGAAGCGGCGATCATGATCAGACAGATGATTTGTCGCTTTTTTTTGGTTTTTTACGTAAAAAAAGCTCTTCAAAAAGCGCCACTGATTTTTTGACTTTTTGAATATCATAGTCATTCATTTTGTCGTTGACCGCCATGATCGAGATCATGGTGACCTTTCCCAGCATTTCCCATGCAAGAATGTCCGGATCGATCTGTTCTTTTAAAAAGCCCCGCCGAATATCCTCTTCCAGATTCTGCCGGTTAAAATTCTGAAAAGCCTTGACGATTTCCCAGCCCTTTTCGCGTATTTCAGAATCAAAGGCAAACAACGCCTTTAAGATACAGGCGTACATATCAATATCGGGATTTTGGATTTCTTCCACATATTGTTCATTCACCGCTTTGATAATGCTTTTTTTCTGATCCGTGGCCTGAAAAATGGGATTGGAAATATAAATCCGGAGCCGGTATTCCAAGATGTATTCCAGCATGGCGAGCTGCAGTTTCTGTTTGCTTTTAAAATGGCTGTATATCAGGGCTTCGTTAATACGGGCTTCCTTTGCAATCAGGGAAGTGGTTGCCCGGTCATAGCTCAGTCGAGCCACAACTTTCACGGTTGCTTTAATGATTGATTTCCGGCGCTGCTCAGCGCTCATCCGTTTTCGAGCCACTTCTCCTCCTGGTTTCGCAGCTTTGGTCAAATAGCTGTGTGCTAAGATTTCGAAAAATTTCAGGTTTTTTCCAGAATATGAATACACATGGCTGCTTCTCCATATCCGATGGTTCCTCCTCCGTTTTCGGCTAACGCGACCCTGGGATTCTCGATCTGCCTTTTTCCAGCCTCTCCTCGAAGGTGGGTCACCAGTTCAAAAATCTGCGCGAGACCGGAAGCCCCTATGGGATGGCCGCGGGATATCAGACCTCCGCTTGGATTTACCGGAATTTTACCCGCAAGGGAGGTTGCGCCGCTTTCGGCAAAAGGCCCGCCTTTACCAACAGGACAGAATCCGAGCTGTTCAGTCTGATGAAGCTCTCCGAAAGCAGTGGCATCATGAACTTCTGCAACGTTCATGTCTTCCGGTCCCATGCCGGACATCTCGTATGCCGCCTTTGCCGCCCGCTGGGAGATATCGCTTTTGCTTTCCCATGAACCGGATTTGATGACCGAGGCGCGTATCCGGGCAGCCCTTTTTTTTGCGTGCTTCTTTAAAAATTTTTCCGAGCAGAGGATTGCCGCTGCTGAACCATCTCCCACCGGGGCGCACATGGCACGGGTAAGAGGATAAGCCACTTCGTAGTCCGCGAGCACCTGCTCGATTGTTTGCGGAAAGGTATACTGGGCAAGAGGATTCAGTGTGGAGTTGTTGTGCGCTTTTGCCGCTATGGCTGCCAGTTGCCGCTGTGTCGTTCCATACTCTTTCATATGTCCCCGGGCGCCATGGGCATAGAAATCCATAAAGACCGAATGTCCTCCTTCTTTTTCTTTTTTTTCCTGTCCTTTTGATTCTTGATCTTTTGAAGCAGCGGCCTTTGCCGTTTGATCCTTTTTCCACTGTTCAATAAACCGGGTTGTAACTTCGACATCGGTACCGGACAAAAAGCCTTTCATCATCAGTCGGCGGTCTTCATTGTATACCTTTTCCGCCCCGATCGCGAGGACACAATCATAAAGGCCGGCTTTGATTGCCGTCCATCCCCCATGAAGAGCGGTGCTGGCGCTCGCGCAGGCATTTTCAACGTTCGTGATGGGAATTTTGTCGACTCCGTTTGCTGAAAGCGCAACCTGGCCCCGGATGCAATGCTGAAAATCGGTCATTCCCCATCCGGTGTTTGAAAACCAGGCAGCTTCAATATCTTTTCTTTCAAGTTCGCAGTCCTTTAGCACAAGGTCCAGCGCTTCTCCTGTCAGGCTTTTAATGTTTCTGTCGAGGTATTTTCCGAACTTGACCATTCCCACGCCGATAATGTAAATATTGTCCGCCATTTCGCTTTCTCCTGTTTTCAAATAAGAAATATTTGAATTCCGGAAATTTTGTCATCAAAAATTGACGTCTTCAACGATTCCCCGTTGCAGGGATGAGAAGAAAATAACCGAAAACCAGTATGGATCTTCCAAAAGAAATTATCCTGTTGACATTTAGACCGATAGAAACTAAGTAAGTGCTTACTTAGTAAGTTTGCATTTGTCAAGATTTTTTTAATTGTATATCCTATATTTTTTCATTTTGAATGTTTCAGACACTCTATCCCGGTTCATCACCGGCTGGGCTCGAGATCATCGTCTGTTTTGTTTTTTTGATTTCAGACAGCGGCATACAAGGAGTTACCGGATGGATATCAGCTTGTATAAAAGAGGGCTGGATCAAGTCGGCGGTTTTATCGACAGCCTGTTTCTGACCATACCTCGAATTTTGAAACCCCTGAAGCCGGTGAGGGATATTGACCGGAATACCTATGAAAAGGAGGTCGATTTTTATATCGAAAACGGGTACGCGGATCATCCTGACAGGTTTTTTGATTTTCCGGACACGACCCCCGGACATCAGGTTGTCGAAGAAATTCCGTTTGATGACGGCAAACGCCAGCTCGTATCCTTTACAAGCGGTTACGAGGTAAAAAATCCGCTTAAACGGGATTTGTATAATTCTCATCTGTCTAACCATACCGGGTATCTGGTAAGATGGGCCCATGGGGATAAGGGTAGAAAAACAGTTCTGTGCCTCCACGGGTACATGCTGGGAGACCCTGCCCAGGCTGAAAAAATGTTCCGGGTCAGAAATCTTTACCGCATGGGGCTGGATGTATCTCTTTTTATCACACCGTTTCACTGGAGGAGGGCACCAGAATCGAAACGTCAACGGGGAATTTTCATTCAGACGGATGATGTGGCCATGACCTGTGAGTGCATTGGACAGGCCATGGTTGATCTCCACAGCTCGATTCAGATTTTGGCTGCCATGGGCAGCCGTGAAACCGGTATTATCGGTGCGAGTCTGGGAGGATATTTCGCGGCGCTGTTTGCATGCCTTTCAAACCGGATTGCGTTCACCGCAATGATGGTCCCGGCTGTAAACTTATCAAAGCCCTTTGGCCCGGGATTTATCAAGATGCCGTTTCAGGTAGACCCGCTGTTACGTGAAAAAATAGATCGGGTCTGGGAATTCCACTCTCCCTTGAAACTGAAACCCAAAATAGGCCGTGAAAATATTCTGGTGATCGCTTCACGCGGTGACCGATTATGCCCTTTTGAATCTGTCCGGCTGCTTTGTGAAAGATGGGGCTGGCCGGTTCATCGTTTTATGACCGGTGGACACTGGATGGTGTTCAATGGAAGAGCGCGCGGGAAGGCGTGGTATCGTTTTTTGTCTGAAAAAAGGTTTATTTGAAGATGGAAAAACCCGGTTCTGCCGCCGGGGTCATATTTCGTTAATTTTTAAAAGGATATCAAACATGGCTGCTGCAAAATTTATCAGTGAACGAAATTTGAAGTTTTTGCTTTACGAGGTGTATGATCTGCCGTCTCTGACCCGGTATTCCTGTTTTGATATGCACAATCGAAAAGTGTTTGACATGGTTTTAGATGCCACAATCAAACTGGCCAAAAACCTGATGTGGCCCACACTGATGGATATGGACCATGAACCCCCGGAAATGAGCGGCGGCAGTGTCAAGGTACATCCGTCTGTTTCTGATGTCATGCGTGAATGCGGTGAGGGAGGGTGGATCGCTGCGGGTTTTCCGATCGAATTTGAAGGGGAGCAGTTTCCGGTTCTTTTTTGTTCGGTCTGCCGGTTTATCTTTTCTGCGGCAAATTATTCGGCTGCTGTTTATCCGGATTTGACAGCCGGGGCCGCGCGGCTGATCACCTCCTTTGGAAGCAAAGATCTGGTCGAGACATATGTTCCGAATATGCTTGGCGGTAAATGGCAGGGTACGATGGCACTGACCGAGCCCCAGGCAGGAAGCTCGCTGGCAGACATCACTACCGCGGCAGCCCCAACCGGGGACGGATATTATAGGATAAAAGGCCAGAAAATATTTATCTCCGCCGGTGATCACGACGGGGTTGACAATGTGATTCATCTGATGCTGGCCAAAATTCATGGCGCGCCTCCAGGAGCAAAAGGGATTTCCCTTTTTGTCGTGCCAAAGCTCAGACCGGATGAAACCGGGCAGCTGGAATCCAATGATGTGATCGTTTCACAGGTATATCATAAGCTGGGCTATCGGGGCGCGCCGATCACCGAATTGAGCATCGGTGATCAGGACGATTGCCGAGGGTATCTTGTTGGAGAACCGCACAAGGGACTCTCTTATATGTTTCAGATGATGAACGAATCCCGGATCGGGGTTGGAATAGGTGCCGCGGCCATTGCATCGGCAGCCTATTATGCCTCGCTTGATTACGCCCGGCAGCGTCCCCAGGGCCGCCCCCTTAACCGGAAGGACATTTCTCTGCCGCAGGTTCCCATTATTCAGCATGCGGATGTCAAGCGGATGCTTCTGTTCCAGCGTGCCGTTGTCGAGGGTTCATTGGCGCTCTTGCTGCAAAGCTCTCTTTATGCAGACCTGGAGCAAGCTTCTACGGGTGATGAAAAGGAAAAATATGCCCTCCTGCTCGATATTTTAACGCCGGTAGCCAAAAGCTATCCTTCCGAGATGGGAATTTTGTCGGTCAGCCAGGGACTTCAATGTCTGGGAGGCTATGGTTACTGCGAGGATTTCCCGCTGGAGCAGTACTACCGTGATGCTCGAATTCATCCGATCCATGAAGGAACCACCGGCATACAGGGACTGGACCTTTTGGGTCGCAAGGTAATGATGAAAGACGGTCGGGCATTTTCGCTTTATCTGGAGCAGGTTCAGAGCACGATCGATGCGGCTGCCACGATCGACAGACTGACTCCATTCAGCAGCAGGCTCGCTGACGCACTCCATGGACTGGTGGAAGTTACCGGCCATTTAAAGTCTCTGGCAGGAAAAGGCGGACCGGAGGTTTTTCTGGCTGATGCCACCCTGTATCTCGATTTTTTCGGCATTATAACCATTGCCTGGCAGTGGCTTGTGCAGGCGATCGCCGTTTGCAGGGCGCTGGAAAGCAAAACACAGAAAAAAGACCAGCAGTTTTATCAGGGGAAAATGATGGCTTTTCGTTATTTCTACAGTTATGAGCTTCCGAAAATTCATGGCCTTGCGCAACGCTTGATGGACGCTGACCAGGTAACCGTCGAAATGCAGACGGAGTTTTTCAATGACTAGAAAGATTGATGATGGAGATAGAGGCATGCTGTTGCCGTATCACCGGTTTGTTTCAGGCACGGCGGCTTGGAATAAAAAACTTAAAAGAACTTGAGTTTTGATATCATAATCGATACATAGGTTTTCTGGGAAACGGTTTGGATTAACAGCTAAGAGGCATCAAACGAGAAAAATGGACACGTTTTTATCAGAAAAGAATCGGGCGGTGCGCCGTTCGGTCCGGGCTTTTTGTGAAAGAAATATTGCATCGATCGCCAAGGATATTGACCAGGAAGCCAGGTTCCCATGGGAAGTTGTCGAAAAAATGGGCAAACTCGGTTATTTCGGAATTCAGGTGCCTGAAAGCCTTTCCGGCGCTGGAATGGATTCGGTAAGCAGCGCAATTACGGTAGAGGAGATTTCACGAGTTTCCGCAGCTCTCGGGCTCTGCGTTTCCGTTCACAACAGTGTCTGCGTTTATCCTCTCATGCAGTTTGGAACAGAAAAACAGAAAGAAAAATGGATTCCGTCCCTTGCCAGATGTGAAAAGATTGGAGCCTTCTGCCTGACGGAGCCCAATGCGGGTTCGGATGCCGCCGGCATAGAAGCGACAGCCCTGCGGGATGGTGACAGCTATGTCATCAACGCAAACAAGGTGTTTGTGACGAACGGGGGAGTAGCGGATACATGCCTTATTTTTGCCCGCACTGATCCGGAGGCAGGCCGCAAAGGGATTTCCGTAATTGTCGCGGAAAGGGGTACCAGGGGATTCGTGACGGGTGAACTTGAAGATCTTTCCGGGGTGAGGGCGAATCCGGTAAGTTCGATCCGGCTTATGGACTGCCGTGTTTCAGCAGAGAATTTGCTTGGAAAAGAAGGCATGGGACTGGAGATTGGATTGAAAGCCCTGGATACAGGCCGGATCGGAATTGCTGCCCAGGCACTGGGTATCGCTCAGGCCGCGCTGGAGGAATCTGTCCGTTATGCAAAACAGCGAAGACAATTCGGTGTGCCCATAGCAAGGCATCAGTCCATATCCTCCCATATTGCAGATATGGCTACCAAAGTTGACGCGGCACGTCTTCTGGTCTATCGCGCGGCATTTTTACGGGATCAGGGAAAACCGTTCACAAGGGCCGCCGCCATGGCAAAGCTATATGCATCTGAAATTTCGAGTGAAGTCGCTGATATGGCCGTACAGATTCATGGCGGTTATGGTTACTCCAAATCATATCCGGTTGAGCGGTATTACCGGGATGCGCGGGTAACCCGTATATATGAGGGAACCTCCGAGATACACCGCATGGTTATCGCACGTTCCGTGATGGAAGGATCATAAATGGGACTCAATATTATTGTCTGCATTAAGTCCGTTATCATTGATGCGCCGGGCGGAAAATACAGCCGGACTGCTGAAAATTGTATCTTAAATCCGTTTGACAGACCCGCGCTTGAGCTTGCTTTATCTCTTCGAAAAGAGAATGGCGGATCTGTTACGGTCCTGTCCATGGGACCGATCGCTTCTGAACCGGCTCTTTTTGAGGCGATGGCCATGGGCGCTGATCAGGCCTTTCTGCTGAATGATATTGCGCTCGTCGGTTCAGATACGCTGGCGACTTCGAAGGCGCTCTGTGCTGTAGTATCAAAACTCAAGCCTTTTGACCTGTTGTTTTTCGGAGCACGCACAGCGGACAGTGATACGGGTCAGGTGGGTCCTCAGACTGCTGTGGGCCTTGACCTTCCTCTGGTTACATGGGTCACCCGGATTAAGCGGAGTGGCGGCCGTTTTCATGCAACACGCCGAGCCGACGGTTTTCTGGAAGAATATGCGATAAACCTTCCCGTCGCGTTCACCATCCATCCGGATGCAGTTCAAGTAAGGGATGTCGGACTTGCCGGAATCGAATCGGCTTTTCAGAAAAAGAAAGTCACCCATTTCAACCTTCAGGATATCGGCCTGTCTCCAGGAGATGTGGGAGAGGTCGGGTCTCCGACAAAAGTGATTTCCCTGAAGCGATCGGTTAAAAAAAGGGAATGCGTGTTTCTGACCGGCAACGAGGAAAAACAGGCTGTTGATTTAATGGAAATGCTTTTAAAATCCGGATTGATAAGTTAGAGAAAGAGATTATGAGAAAGGTAACAAGACAGATTTGGGTGTATGGAGACCTGAGAAATGAAAAATTTTTCGGTTTGAGCTTGAACATTCTGGCCAAGGCCGGAGAGCTCGCCCAATCAGTTGATACGTCGGCTGCCATGGTTCTTCTGAAGACTTCTGACAATGAGAAGATGTCCCAAAATGATTTGCTCGCCATATCCGATGCTGCGGAACGAGCTGTCAAGCATGGTGCTGACACGGTTTATATCATAGACGGCTGCGGCCTTGATATTTTGAGGGCGGATGCCTTTGCCTTTGCCCTTTCAGAGGCGGTTGCAAAACACAATCCAATGCTGTTCTGTTTTCCCCTTACCGATTTCTGCAGAGAGCTGGCAGCACGGTTAGCAAGGAGTCATGGCGGTGGGCTTATCGCCGACTGCGTGGACCTCACAATCAAAAAGGGTTCGGTAATCGCGACCTCCCCTGCGTGGGGAGGAAGGATCATGGCGGAAATTACATACAGTGATGAAAGCCGGACCGGGTTTGCCACCGTTGCCCAGAATATTGCGACTCCTTCTGCCGAGGAAGGAAAACCAGGTAACATTGAAGAACTGGAAGTAGACTGTCCATATTTTCAAGAGGAACTTGAGCTTCTTTCACGTTCGCCGGAAGAGAAGGATCCTCGCGATATAGAGCATGCGGAAATCGTGGTTGCAGGCGGAGCGGGAATGAGAAGTGCGGAGGGATTCTCCGTATTGAGTGAACTTGCCGCTGCTCTGGGCGGGCAGCTTGGCGCTACCCGTCCCCCTGTACTCAACCACTGGATAGATGAAAAACGGCTCATCGGACAAACTGGAAAAACAATAAGACCCAGTCTGCTTATTTCGGTCGGAACATCAGGCGCGGTGCAGTATACAGCCGGTATCGAAGATTCAGAAACAATCGTCGCTGTAAACCGCGATAAAAAAGCGTCTATTTTTGAGATGGCGGATATCGGTATTGTCGCGAATGCCGATACCTTTGTTCCGCTATTTACTTCTCTTGTGAAAACGTCTGTTATGAAGCGGCTTGCGGATGACATTGCCCATACCGGGAAGCCGGAAGCAAAATCGGGTTTTGGCCAGATGGTAAAGAAACTCCGGGAAGCCGGCAACTGGACTCTGGAGAAACTGGCGGAAACCACTGATCAGTCTCCTGATTTTATCCGGCAGGTTGAAAATGATGAAGTGGCGCCTTCCGTAAGTTTCCTTTTGCGCCTGGCCAGAGCGTTTAAAGTCGATCCAGGCACATTTCTGGGAGAAGAGCAGAAGACCATGATACGTGATCGGCGGACCGAAGCATACATCAAACGGACCGAGAATTATTCTTATCAAACATTAACACCGGGCGCAGAAAATGAACATCTTCGTGCTTTCATGATATCCATCGAGTCAAGACAGGATCATAAACCCGTTGCTTACAAGCATGAAGGAGAAGAGTTTGTATTTGTTTTAGAGGGGAAAATTGAACTCACACTATCCGGAAAACCTCAGATTTTGAATGCAGGAGAGTCTCTTCGGTTTAATTCCGAGATTCCTCACAAACTCAGAAATTTTTCCGATGACCTTTCCCGGTGTCTGGTAGTGCTCTACACCCCTTAGAACAGAGTTCTGGTAAGTGCCCACCCATAAATGGCAATTTCGTCCAATTGTTGCGTCAGACTCAAATTTTAGTCCTCGAAATACGGCAGGATGGTTCAGGGGTGTCCTGTTGATCTTGACTTCAGTTGTCATTATAATAACGAATATTCAGAAAATTCTGTTACCGGTTTAAACAGGGATCCTGTCGGAACTTATAGATGAAATGACGGAAAGAAAAACAATGATCGTTGCGGCGGCAATCTTTATGGTTGCTGCGGCACTGCTCCGACTTCCGGGTATTGGAGAGCAGAGTTACTGGGCGGATGAAATTGTCAGTATAAATCTCGCTTCCCGTCCGGTAGGTGAAATCTTAACCGTGGAAGACGGTTTCCCGCCCTTGTATGCTCTCCTGGTGAAGGCTTTGGGCCCGCAGGCAGCAGCCAATTTTTCCGTGCGCAAACTTTCAGCAGTATTTGGTGTGTTGTCTGTCGGGATTATCCTTCTGCTCGGGGCCAGATTGTATGATCTGAGAACAGGAGTTTTTGCCGCATTATTACTTACGCTGTCACCATTGCATGTATGGTACTCCCGGGAAGGCCGCATGTATGCAGTGATGGTTTTCTTGAGCATTCTGTCATCGTTGTTGCTTCAGGATATAACCAGAAAGGGGAGATGGGGGGCTCGTGCCGCTTTTTTGGGCATTGCACTTGGGGGCCTTCTGATTCATTATGTTTATGCCGGGATGATCGCGGCACAGCTTCTCTATCTGTTAACCCGGCTGACTTTTCGAAAGATTCAATTGCGATGGTTCGTCATATCGTTGATCGCAATTGCTGCGTTGAGTTGGGCACTATACCCGATCGTAAAAGAAGCTATTATTCACTGGCCGCTGGGCCTGCCGCGCGAATTCAGGCTTTTTTCATTGCCATACACCGCTTTTACATTCGTATCGGGTTTTGGAATCGGGCCCCCTTTAGAAGAACTGCACCGGGTTCCAGGCTTTTCTGCAGTGCTTGGGTATTGGCCGGAGGTTTTTTTGGTTATCATCATCGGTGCAATAGTCGGAACAGCAGGGTTGCGGGCTTCTTTTCAAGAAAAAACCTCCGGACTGCGTTTATATTTATTCCTCTGGCTCATTGTGCCTCCTGCCATAGCCATTTTTATAAGCTGGACTGCCGGAACAGCGTATAATGTGCGCTACGCGATAACTTCGCTTCCGGCATTTATCCTTATGGTCGGATTTGGACTGGCAAGACATGGGCGGCTGTTTGCGGTTACGGGACTTGCTCTGCTTGTTATCATCTCTTTTGTGTCCATTGCCCGGGACCGATTGAACCCCCGGTATGCCCGTGAGGATATCAGGTCATCCTCCAAATACCTGGAAACGGCTGTTGAAAAACAGGACCGCATTTATTCTTGTGCAGCGTGTGTCAGTTCGGTCTTCGAGTATTATTATAAGGGATCACATAAAATTGAGTTTTTGCCTGTTCGGCCGGTTGAAACAGAGGATGACGTTCATCGAATATTAAACGTATTTTCAGAAAACCAAAGACAGACATGGCTGGTTCTGAGTCGTGACTGGGAGGAAGATCCAGACGGTCTGCTGGAAAAAGAGCTGGCAAAGAATCAGAAAGCGGAGCTTGCAGCCGTTTTTCCTGGTGTGAAAATTTATCGGATCAAAAAATAGGTATGGGTTTTAACCTCATGTTTTCCCTCGGTGCCTGATCAGGGCAGCAATGTGAAAATTTGGGGAAAGCTTGCGTATCTCTATGATTTGTAATACAAAATGTCCATGAAGAATCAGACAAACCGCATGCCGGGATGGCTTGAAAAAAGTATTTTCTGCGTACTGGTTGCCGTTGGGGTAATGGTGGGCGTGAACTTGCTAACCTACTTGTGGGGGCACCTGGTTGCAAGAGGGATATCCATCCTGTGGCTTTTTTTGTTTGTCTATTTTTTCGTGGCTTGTATTTTTCAGCTTTTTTTTGTGTGGTACCTGTACAGTCGGTTTAAAAAGCGAAAAGTTCCGGAAGCACCCATCGGATTGTCCGTGGATGTTTTTGTTGCCGCCTATAATGAGCCCATGTGGATCGTTGAAAGGGCGCTTCACGCAGCCCGCAATATCGATTACCTCCATAACACCTACCTGCTGGATGACAGTCCGGAAGGTGTCTATAAAGACCTTGCCGAAAGATTGAAAACAGAATATCTCACGCGGGAGGGCAACCTTCATTTCAAAGCCGGAAATATAAACAATGCCCTGGAAAGAACTTCCGGAGAGTTGATCGCCATATTTGATATTGATCATGCGCCTGATCCGGAATTTCTTGATCGGACACTGGGTTTTTTTGATGATGAACGCATTGGTTTTGTGCAGGTGATGGAAAGTTTCTGCAATGCGGAAGAAAATTTGATTGCAGAGGCATCCGCACAGACTGCAGTGGAATACTTCAACATTACGCTGACCTGCAAAGATCAGGTGGGGGCCTGCAGCCATCATGGTTCCAATGCCGTCATCCGGAGAAAAGCCCTGGAGTCGATAGGCGGTTATCGTCCGGGGTTGGCCGAGGATCTGGAGACCTCCATCGCGATTCACAGCAAGGGTTGGAAATCGGCCTATGTCTGCGAACCCCTTGCCCCTGGATTAACGCCCTCCAGTTTTCAGGCATTTTGCAAACAGCAGCTCAAGTGGTCCCGGGGTGTATTTGAAGCTGCCTGGAATTCTTTTCGGGAAAAATCGTTTTTTAAGCTCACATGGCATCAGAAATTATCCTATGGAGTTCGGTTTTATTATTATATCGTGGGGTTTTCTTTTTTTTGCGGGATGAATTTCACACTGCTTTACCTGTTTAGGCAGGATGCAGCTGTGTATGAAGGCTTTCTGGCCAGGCTATTGTCTCTGTCCGTTATCTCATTGCTGATCCGGTATGTTATGCTTCGTGCATGCGGAACGGAACCTCTTGCCCGAAAAGGAGTTCATTTTAAAGGCGCATCACTGGTTTTATCGATCTGGCCGATTTATGTGCTGTCGTTGATTTGCACACTCGCACGGATCCGGATACCGTTTATAAGCACACCCAAAGAATCTGGAAACAATCGTATTGATTTGCGCACAATCGCACCGCAAATGATCATGTTTTGTGCTCTGTTGACGGGAGTTGTCTGGAAAGTGATCCACTGGAACGAGGGGCCTGCACCATTGACGGTACTTTTCGCGATCGTGCTGCTGGGGCAGCACTGGATGCTTTTCGCGGTGATATGGAAAAGCATGAGAAAGGCCGGCAACCTGATATTGAACGATATTCAGCCTGAAATGCAGGTGGATCGGTCTGGATTCAGGGAAACCCAATCTAAGCGGAAGAAAAACCGGCAGTATCCTGAATGAACGAAAGCAGGATTCGTCTGGTCAGTATCAGAAGAAAAGGGGCATCTCTCGGATCATCCGATGAAATACCCCTTTTTTGTACTTAGAATGGACAGCCTAGCTTACGGTCACATTTACCG
>JAWOIJ010000047.1:0-42413 GCA_046484745.1 Desulfobacterales bacterium
ATCCAGACGATGCAGTTTATGAAGATGGCGATTATGGATATTTTTGCGCTGTATATAGATGTTCGGACTGCGGGTGTACAATCTACATGGAGCACACTATGAAAATTGATCAAATAGTCTACGATGAGTAAATAGAAAATTCATCGCAACCAACAAACATCAAAATTAAAAATAGGAGAAAATATCATGACAGAAATTAGTGAAAATAACGGGGATGAACTTTGCCCAAATTGTGGGGAAACGATGACTATGTATGATAAGGAATGGTATAATGATGGTTATTGGGTGTTTTACTATGCTTGCGACAACGATAAATGCCGGACAGAGCACTGGATTCAACACAACCCATAGCCGGAACGAATCGCCTATGATGAGGAGACTAAATCAAAATTGTGAAAATACTTTGTGACCAATTGACTTGATCGGTCAATTCATTCGTGAAATAATGTGGACACTGGATAGGCTATTCGGAAACCGGGTAGCCTTCCAGTCCCATCTTGTCGCCCGTCAAGGTCAGGATGGAGGTTTTATGGGATGTCTGTATAAAAGAGGTAATACATGGTGGCTCAAGTATTATCGCAATGGCAAAAGTTATCGGGAAAGTTCAAAAAGCACCAAAAAAATGGTCGCAAAAAAACTTTTAGACAGAAGGGAGGGTGAGATTGCACAGGGTAAGGTCCCTGGGATTCTTTTTGAAAAAGTAACCTTTGATGAGTTGGCAGATGAGTTTATCACTGATTACCGAATTAATAATAAGAAATCCCTCGATCGTGCGGAACTGAGTGTCAAACACCTTCGGACAGAATTTGAAGGGGCAAAGATTCCTGACATTACAACACCTGGGATCAAAAAATACGTTGCTGATAGAATGAAATGGGGTTGTAAAGCATGTGAAAGCAAGTTCCATTTTAATGGCGAAAAACACTGCCCCAAATGCGGTAACGACATTTTGAAAAAAGGTGCTAAAAATGCAACGATCAATAGAGAACTGTCAGCCCTCAGGCGAATTTTAAATCTTGGGGCAAAACAGACACCGCCGAAAGTAAATCGGGTTCCCTACATCCCGATGCTGAAAGAGAACAACGTCCGCAAGGGATTCTTCGAGCATTCCGAATTTATAGCCTTACGGGGTGCTCTGCCTGAATATTTAAAACCGTTTGTTACTTTCGGCTACAAAGTAGGATGGAGGGATCAGGAAATCGCTTCTTTACAATGGAGCAACGTGGATCTTCAAAACGGTATAGTCACCCTGAAAGTTGGGGAGACGAAAAATAATGAGGCCAGGACAGTGTATCTTGATGACGAATTGAAATCCATGTTCCAGCAACAATGGGAGAATCGAAAGCGAAACGGAAAGCTGACGCCATTTGTGTTTCCCAATAAAGGCATTTCTGGGATGATTGTTAATTTCAGGAAAGCGTGGAACACGGCCTGTCGTGAATCAGGGCTCGGTTATGGATATAAAGTGGGCGATAAGTATGTTCAGGAGTGGGAGAGTAAGTTTTCTCCTGGTCCCATTTTCCATGACTTCCGACGCACTGCAGTTCGAAATATGGTCCGATCCGGTATCCCTGAGCGAGTGGCGATGATGATTTCCGGTCACAAAACAAGGTCGGTTTTTGACCGTTACAACATCGTCAGCGATGCGGATTTGAAAGCTGCCGCCATGAAGCAACAGCTGTACCTAGAATCTCAGATGGGCACAATTTCGGGCACAATTGCTGATTTTGAGGTAAAAAAGGGCCAGCCAAAATCAGCTAACACCTTGAAATAATTGGCGCGCCCGCCCCGACTCGAACGGCGGGCCTACGGATTCGAAGTCCGGCGCTCTATCCAGCTGAGCTACGGGCGCTAAATGAGTAGAACCATTGCAAACGATGAGAATTGAAATGGTGTTGTTGGTTCATGGGGTGAGTGACGGGGCTCGAACCCGCGGCAACCAGGGCCACAACCTAGTGCTCTACCAACTGAGCTACACCCACCATAATGAGACGTCCTGTTTAACAGATTGCCCTGCTCATTTCAAGCAGTTTTATATGAATTCCGATTTTTTCAGCAACTGCATACAGGGTTATCAGATCGGCCCTTCGATATCAGGAACAATGAGCATCTCGGTAGCCTTGCTTACCGGAATGCAGGGAAACTTGTTGTTGACCATTTTTGGCATATAGTTTATTTAATAATCCTTATTAGTATCGATACGATGGGATCAAGAGATAAGAAGAAGGGGTTAACGAGTGAGTCGTTTTAATATTTTTATGGTTCGGGCAATTCTCGGTATTGTTTTTGCGGTGATATTGTCCCGCTTTTTTTATCCTGGAACCAAGATCGCCTATGTTATCGGGCTTGCTGTTTTTTTACTGGGAATGGCCTATTTTTTCGAATATTTGCGTAAAAACAAGACCAAATCCTGATGCCCGGAATCACGAAATTCGAAATTCACGTTTATCATGCAGGAGCTTTTTTTTGAAACAGATCATTCTCGGGACAGCCGGCCATATTGATCACGGCAAGACCAGCCTGATTAAAGCCATCACCGGAACCGATACAGACCGTTTAAAGGAAGAAAAAGAAAGGGGAATTACCATTGAACTCGGTTTTGCCTCCCTGGATCTTCCAAGCGGACTGCACCTTGGGGTCGTGGATGTTCCGGGCCATGAAAAGTTTGTCAAAAACATGGTTGCCGGCGCAACCGGAATCGACATGGTTGTGATGGTGATTGCCGCAGATGAAGGGATCATGCCGCAGACCCGGGAGCACATGGAAATCTGCACGCTGCTGGGTATCCAGTACGGAGTTGTCGCATTGACCAAAAAAGATCTCGTGGATGAAGAATGGCTTGAGCTTGTAACAGAGGAAGTGCAAGGGTTTGTCGCAGGAACATTTCTGGAAGAGGCCCCGGTTATTCCACTGTCTTCATCCACAGGCGAGGGGATCCCGCAACTTATCGCAGCTCTGGATGCGATTGCTTCGGAAATTCCGGACCATCCGCCCTCCGGTCTTTTTCGGCTTCCGGTTGACAGGGTTTTTACCATGAAAGGATTTGGTACGGTCATCACCGGGTCCCTTGTATCCGGAAGCATCCATGTAGGGGATACCATCATGGTCTATCCTTCAGAAATACCATCCAAAGTGCGCGGGATTCAGGTTCACGGCAAAAGCGTCAATCAGGCGGAATCCGGCATGCGTACCGCGATCAACTTTCAGGGACTGGATAAAACAGCCGTGAACCGTGGGGATGTTCTGGCTTTGCCCGGCACCCTCAAATCCAGCTACATGATTGATATCCACCTCGCCTTTCTGGCAAGCAATGGGAAGCCAATTAAAAACAGAACACGGGTCCGGTTCCATTCCGGTACCAGTGAGATCATGGGAAACCTGATTCTTCTGGACCGGGAAGAACTGATGCCCGGAGATACCATCGAAGCCCAGGTCAGGCTCGATACACCCGTAACGCTTGTAAAAGATGACCGTTTTGTTATCCGGAGCTATTCGCCTGTGCGCACCATCGGCGGCGGATATGTTCTGAATCCTATCCCGACGAAACACAAGCGGTTCAGGTCGGACATTATTGACGGCCTGAAAAATCTTGCCGGCAGCAATTCCGACGAAGTGATCAGCTTTCAGGTGGATCAGTCCGGTTATGAAGGCGTTTCATTTTCAGACCTGAAACTGATGACAAATTTATCTGAAAAACAGCTTCAGAATTCAATCTCCACACTTTTATCCGGAAGAACACTGATTCAGATTGATAAGGAAAATCGGGTTTATGTTCATCAGAACAGCTTTGACAAGTTGAGAAAAGAGGCAGTCGGCGGTCTTGGCCGTTATCATTCAAAAAACCCATTGCGGGCGGGTATGTCCAAGGAGGAATTGAAATCCAAGCTGCCCCTTTCCGTGAGCTCGAAACTATTCAATCTTCTGCTTTTCCAGATGATAAAAGACAATGAAATCGTGCAGGAAGAGGATATGGTTCGTCTGGCCGTCCATAAGGTTTCTCTTCAGGTAGACCAGGCGGACTTCAGCAGAAAAATTGTTGAAGTTTATAAAAAAAACGGTCTTACCCCTCCATACTTCAAGGAACTCAGCAAATCCCTTGATATTGAGGCCTCTGTAGCAAAAGATGTTCTTATGCTGCTTGTGGAGCAGGGAAAGATCGTAAAGGTAAAGGAAGAATTGTATTTTTACAGCGAGGCGGTTGCGGATTTGAAAAAAAGGCTGGTTGACTTTTTCACGGAGAACGAGGAAATGACCACTCCCCAGTTTAAAGAGATGACAGGGATATCGAGAAAATATTTAATTCCTCTTATTGAATATTTTGATTCGAAAAATGTAACCATACGCGTGGGAGACAGCCGCAAACTCAGAAATGGTTGAATATTGAATTTTTATCATATAAGGCATTACGATTAAGAAAAAAGTTTTTCTGATCAGAATGGATCATTAACAGGCGGGGGTATTATGGAAAATCAAAATGAGGCTGGCGGAGGATTCAAGGGTTTTGCCGCAAAACGGATTATTGTCGGTATATTGCTTGCTATCATTGTGTTGCTGGTCAGCGCGTTGGTTCTTGGCTATTTTACCAATCCAATGCAACCCCCGGCTTCAGAAGATATTCAAGCGCAACAGAAATCCGTAACGAGTGATATGGGGGATTCGGAAAAAAGAGCCCTTGAAGAAGGATTGAAAAAAAGACCCGCGACCGCAGACAATTCGCACATCTCTTCTTCCAAAGATTCAGGCCCGGAAATGAAAAAAGCGGATCCGAATCAGACGGTAAAGCATGATTCTCTGACAGATGAAAAGGATCTTGCCCAACAGCTTCCGGCCGGTGTCGCCTTTGTGGAGGCCACAATCAAGCCTCTCAGATATGAATTAAGCGAGCGATTCTGGGGGTGGCGTCCAAACGACATCTTCAGTTTTGTTACCGATAATGTAAATAACTTCCAGCTGGGTGTTGTCGAGGTCACAAGACGGACAGTGGAAAAGCTTACGGAGAATATTTCCCGCACCGGCCCTGCTTCCGCTTTTGACAAGCATCTTGAAAACGCCCGAAGCACGTGTTTTGTAATTGAAGCTGAAAGCTTCATGTTCCCATCTTCGGAGAAGAAATACAATGATGGTCTGAAAGAGCTTGAGAAATATGTCGAGAAACTGAAGAAAGGAGAGGCGAATTTTTATACACGCGCGGATAATTTGATACCGCTGCTCATCGAGTATGAGCATCTTCTTGGAAGCTGTGATGATAATCTTGTGAAATTCGAGGAGGATGACGGGAGCAAGGTCAGCTTTTTCAAGGCGGATGACTATTTTTATTACGCCCAAGGCGTTGTCAGTTCCATGTCGACAATCTTAAAAGCGATCGAAATGGACTTTCATCAGACACTGGATCGCAGGAACAGCCTGAAAGAACTCCATCATGCAATTGCGTCCTGTGAACATGCACTCCGTATTGATCCGATTCTCGTTATCAACAGTGATTTGAGCAGCATTTTTGCCAACCACCGAGCCAACCTGGCAGCGCATATCAGTCATGCCCGATTTTATATCGCCGTACTGATCAAGACGCTTTCCACATAGTCTTGGCCGCATAAAACCCATCATTCCGATTTTAGCCAGGATGATGGGTTTTATCGTTGATTTTCAGACTTTCCATACTTCCTGTTAAAAGTCGGTTCCGGCAAACATGCCGGCAATGCTGTCCAGAAAAAGCATCCCCTGCAGCGATAAAAAACAGCGCCCTTGATCCATTTCCAGATATTTTTTATCTTTCAGAATCGCAATAACATTTTCAAAAATTTTCTCAAACCGCTGGTGAAAGTTTGCGTGGAAATTTTCCAGATCAATACCATCTGTCTGTCGGAGACCCAGATAGATGGCCTCGATCATTTTCTGTTCCCGGTTCAGAATTTCTTTGTTCTCAACCGGAAGCTGATCCTTTTTCAGGTCTTCAATGTAACGCGTCACGGATCGGTGATTCCAGGAACGGATGCTGCCGGAAAAGGAATGGGCCGATGGTCCAAGACCGGTGTAGGGGTGGAATGACCAGTATTTTCGGTTGTGCATGGAGGGAAAGATTCCTTTTAAGGAATAGTTGGATATCTCATATTGACGATACCTGTTTTCTGCAAGGAATGCAGAGGTTGCCATAAACAGTTCTCCGGTTTTTTTTTCGCCAAGCGGAGAAAAATGCTTTTTGTTCAGGGCAGCGGTCAATGGCGTACGCGGTTCATAGGTAAGCATATAGCACGAAAGATGTTCCGGAGTGAATTCAAGCGCCCTGGCAAGGTCCGCTTCCCAGGCTTTCGAGGTCTGTCCGGGAAGGCCGTAGATCAGGTCCAGGCTTATGTTGCTGAAATCCGCATTTCGTGCTTCCTGAATTGTTTTTATCGCATCTGATGCGGAATGGATTCGCCCCAGAAAACGGAGATTTTCTTCAGAAAAGGATTGGATGCCGATGCTGATCCGGTTGATCCCGGTCTTTCGGTATTGTTTCAGTACCGATAAATTGATTGTGCCCGGATTGACTTCAATCGTGATTTCAGAATGTTGAACAAGTTTGAAATTTTTATATACTTTTTCAAGCAGTGCTTCTATCTGCTCCGGAGGCATAACAGACGGGGTGCCTCCTCCGATATACAGGGTATCGAATTCTTGAGAGGCGGCCCTTCTGATTCGGATTTCCGTATGGAGGGCGTTTAGAAAATCATGGGTCAGAGACAGATCTGTGGTGGAATAAAAGTCACAGTAGCTGCATTTTTGAACACAAAAGGGGATATGGATGTATATCCCCCCTTTTTGTTTTGCGGCCGCCTCCCTGTACACCATACTACTTTTCGACTTCCCGGTAAGCAAGATCCTGGTAGGCGTGGAAAAGCGTATGACAGAACCTGTCCCAGCGTTCACAGATTTCAAGTGTTTTTTCATCCATCTGGAAAAGGTTCGGATGAGAAACCAGCTCCGTTATTTCTTTGCAAAGGGAATTACTCAGTTCACGATCGGCCCCTGTCAGAATATTTGTCACAAATTCAGCCGGTGAATACCAGTTCGAGTTTTTTTGAAGATCTCTGTGGATCTGGGTCAGAAGAACGTTTCGAGGCCCTTCCCAGAGCTCATTGATGGCCGCATCCCTGAAAAGACGAGGCAGGGATGAAAAATCTTCCATTACGCCGTGTCCGCCGAAGATGGACATGGCCATTCTGGTTATATCCATGTTGTCCCAGGCAGCGGTAATTTTTTGAAGCATGATCAGTTCCCGTATGTTGAATCTTTTTTTCTTTTCGTCTTCGGATTCATCCTGGGAACGTTTTCCATGCAGGCCTCCGTTCAGCGATAGGATTTCTTTGTATAGTTTAAAGGCTGCAGCGGTGGTTCTTTTGGCGTACCTTTCCATCTTGTGGATCTGATTGGCAACCATGGGGAACTGCGCGATGCCGGAACCGAAAGCGATTCTGAATTCACTGTATTTTCGGGCCTCCCGGTGTGCCCGTGTCATGTTCGCGGCAGCGGAAAGACCGACGGTAAGCCTGGAATAGGTCAGCACGATGCCCACAACGTTGGCGAGTCCTCGTTCCAGGGGGCCGACCGGATAGGCCAATGCGCCGTTGAAGGTCAGTTCAGCGGTAGTCAGTTCGCTTGTGCCCATTTTCCACTTGATCCGGTCAATCGTATATCCGTTTCGTTTTTCTTTTTTCTTATCACCGGGAAGCCATGAGGGGACAATGAAAATGGCGACCGTTTCCGATCCTTTTGGTTTTGCGGTAACCACCGCATAATCTGCGTGGGTGGCGGAACAGAAAAATTTCTGGCCGTAAAGCTTCCAGTTTCCATTTTCTTCAATCGCCTCCAGAACGTTTGCCGGCACATCGGAACCACCCTGTATCTCCGACAGATATTGAGCTCCGATGCCGAATTCACCGTCAATGCCCTCCTTGCAATGCCGGAGGATGGTTTCCAGTTCTTTTGAGTCGGCATACTTCTCCAGGAGGGCCACGAGTCCTTCCGTGCAGGTGACGGGACAGCTGATACATGCCTCGCCGTTCTGATAAATCAGATACATCTTGATCAGTCTCACCCATAAAGGAGTCCGGGATGAAAAAAGCGCTTCCGAAAATACTTCTTTTTCCATAACCTCGGTTTCAAATGGGCGGACAATTCGATCAATACGATTCCTATGGCCGTCATAATGCATTATAAAGGGCCTTTTTTCCGGAAGAGCGATTGCTTCGGAAAAATCTCTCCATCGACGGGAAGCCTTCCGGGATAGTTGAAGCGCTTCCCGGTTGACTTCTTCCCAATCGTCACCGGCATAATGCTGCAATACCTTCTGAATGAAATGGTCATCCCGGTAGTAGTCAACATTCTTGCGCCATTCCAGGAATTCGTTAAACGTATAGGGATTGTTGCGATCCGGAAATGACATAATGCCCCCTCTCAATTTTTTTTGTTTTCAAAAAATTTAATAATTCTCAGCAAGATTATATCCCAGGTCCAGCGCCTTTTTGTTCATTCCAATGAAATTGGGAGGCAGTCTTTTCTCGAGGACCTTTAAAATGGATTCCGGGCGAACGATGTTGATCAGGCGGATCAGGGCGCCCAGCATACAGATGTTTAACACAATGGGATTTTCAAATTCAGCCATGACGCGGTTGTAAAGAGGAAGTTCTATCTGTTTCGCATCGACTTTTCTTTCTATCGTGACATACCGGCTGTCGGTTACCAATAGACCTCCCGGCCTGATGATCGGAACGAATTTATTATATGCCATCTGGGTAAGACATACCAGCACATTGGGTTGTGTAACCTTTGGAAAAAATATTTCCGAATCCGAGATAATCACATCGGAGCGCGCTGCACCACCGCGCGCTTCAGGACCATAGGCCTGTGACTGGACGGCTGTCAGGTCTTCATATACAACAGCCGCCTCAGCAAGGATCACGGCTGCCGTAATCACCCCCTGGCCGCCGGAGCCTGACATGACGATTCTGCATCTTTCCATGGCTATTTCCCTTTTATGGCTTTTTGAATAATTTTACCGTATTCGCTGCAATACTCGGGCATCTCCTTTTCGATAAAAATGCCGCGTTCGATAAGCTCGGAACTTGTCTGGCTTGCTTTGGAGCCAACCGGTGTGGTGATGTTTTTATAGTTTTCAACCATTTCCACGGCGCTGCCCTCTCTGTTTTTGCGTCCAAAATAGGTTGGGCACTGGGTTAGGACTTCAACCACGGAAAATCCTTTGTGCAAAATGGCTTTCTGAAAAATATCCGCCATCTGCCTCACGTGATAGGTTGTTGTTCTGGCCACAAAGCTTGCCCCCGCAGAAATTGCCAGTGAAACCGTATCAAAAGCATGGTCAATATTGCCATAAGGAGCGGTTGTTGCCAGTTTACCGGTGCCGGTGAGAGGTGAGAACTGCCCGCCCGTCATCCCATAGATGCGATTGTTCATGATAATGGCTGTGATATCAATATTCCTTCTTGCCGCATGAATGAAATGATTTCCGCCAATCGCAAGGGCGTCGCCGTCTCCCATGGGGACAATCAGGTTCAGTTCCGGGCGGCTCATTTTAACTCCGGTCGCGAAAGCGAGCGCCCGGCCATGAATGGTGTGAAGCGTGTGAAAATCAACATACCCGGAAATGCGGGCGGAACAACCGATCCCCGATACCATTACAATATCGTTTTTTTCGATTCCAAGATTTTCTATCGCCCGGATCAGATTGTTCAATACCGTGCCATGTCCGCATCCAGGGCACCACATATGAGGGAAAAAACGTTCTCGCAGATAATCTCTTATCGCCATTTTTCATACCCCCTTTCCCTGAATGAGACGCAGTATATTACGGATGTCGGTTGGCGTGATATAGGAGCCGTCAACCCGGTTGGCCAGAAATATCTTTTCCGGATCATCGACGGCGATTTTAACTTCCCGGAGAATCTGTCCCATATTCATTTCAACGACAACGACGTACCGCGCTTTCGCGCATTTTTTCCGGATAAGACCATACGGAAACGGCCAGAGGGTCTGGAGTTCCAGAAGCCCGAGCAACTCTCCTCTGCTTCTCCGATTCTCTACGAGGTGCCGGGCGGACCGCGCCGAAGACCCATAGGATATGAGAATCGTGGTCGCATCATCCAGATAGTATTCCTTGTGTTTTTCAATCAGATGAACGTTATTCAATATTTTATCGATGAGATGGCGATGGAGTCCATGAACGGTTTTGGGATTATCCGTCGGGAATCCCCACATATCATGAAACAGACCGGTAACGTTATATCGGTGAACTCCGCCGAAGTCCGACATGGGCAAGCGGCCGTCTTCCCGTGGAAGATAAGGGTGATAATCAACGCCCTGCTTCACAGAGGTCCGAAGCCGACCGACAAGAGGGATGTTTCCTGGTTTTGGAATCACAAAACCTTCCCGCATGTGGCCGACGATTTCATCTAAAAGGAGAATAACCGGCGTCCTGTAAGTTTCCGCAAGGTTAAAGGCTTCAACGGTAATCGCAAACAGATCCTGGTGGTTGGAAGCCGTCAGCGCGATGATCGCGTGATCTCCATGCGTTCCCCAGTTTGCCTGGTTAACATCTCCCTGGCTGGCGTGTGTCGGTAACCCCGTGGAAGGGCCGCCACGCTGGACATTTACGATAACGCAGGGTATCTCCGTCATAATCGCATAGCCCAGAGCCTCCTGCATCAGTGAGAATCCAGGACCGCTGGTGGCGGTCATAACTTTTTTGCCGGTAAGGGATGCGCCGATTATTGCACACAAAGAAGCAATTTCATCTTCCATCTGAAGAAATTTTCCACCGATCTGGGGAAGCCTTAGCGCCATTTGCTCTGCGATTTCGGTTGAAGGCGTGATGGGGTATCCTGCAAAAAAATCGATGCCTGCATACAGAGCGGCTTCCACACATGCTTCATTTCCCTGAATAAATTTTATGTTTTTTCCCATGGTAATTCCTCGGTTTCCAATATCACCTCGATTGCAAGATCCGGACATCTCATTTCACAAAGGAGACAGCGTGTACAGTCTTCAGGACGGGCTGCCAGTGCTTTGTCCTTTTCATTCAGCTCCAGCACGTTGGTCGGGCAGAAATGAACACATATCCCGCACCCCTTGCACCATTCTTGTCTGATAATCAGTTCTTTCAGTTCTGGCTTCCCCATGGAGGCTTCCTCTTCGATAAAATCGGCTTCAAATTAGATAAATCGTTTCATCAACTCATCAATCGTGGCATCAACATTTTCAGGTGTAATGCCAAGCTTTCTGCATGTCTCTTCAACTCTTGAAGCTGCCTGACTGTTTTCCAGATCCTTCAGCCTGGAAAAAAGCCCCAACCGTCTTCCGACCTGATACAGCATCTGTCGCTGAGGAGGCAGGCGTAGAAATTTGCGAAGAACGGCAAGCATTTTTTCTTTTTCATCCGGAAGGCGGCCTTCAATCTCCTCAAAGAGATTCAGGATATGATCGCTTTTAATGGTGCTGGTGATTCCATCCAGTGTCTCAAGAAACAGAAGAATCTCTTCAGCCATCATAAGATCCGTGCATTTCTCAAAATGCTTGCTTTCGTACTCCTTAAAAAGCGGAACGCTGTTCGGTATCGCAAGGGTTCTAAGCCTTATAAACTCCGGATTGATGATATTAAGCGCTTCCGCGGTTTCAATTGCATGAACGATTGAAAGCGCCTTTCCTCCCAGACCGGGCATGACATATTCAGAAAGTTCGATACCCGCTTTTTTCACTTTGAGACCAGCCTTGATATGCACTTCCTGAGTCGCGCCTTTTTCAACCATTTTCAAAACGGCATCTGCCCCGGATTCCAGTCCGATATGAATTCTGTTCAGTCCTGCATCTCCGACGGCTTTCATATCTACATCTTTGATCCGGGCAATGGTATGTGATCGCGCGTAGGAGGTGATTCGTTTTACCCAGGGGAACCTGTTTTTGAGATGATTCAGTATTTTCGTCAAATCCGAGGGCTTCATGATCAGGCTGTTGGCATCCTGAATAAATACAGATTCCATGCCGGCTGCCATCCAGTTGAAAGCGGCATGGTATGCCTGAAGTTCATTTGAACTCAGGTTTCGGGTCTGCCTGCTGATTTCCGCCTGGTTGATCGTTCCGGCTTTCTCCCCTGCCTCCTTCATCATCATGATAAGCCGGGAAAGAAGATCGATATCTTGTATTACATGGTCGACCGGCCGCAAAGAGAAACGGCTTCCTTTGTAAACCGGACAAAAGGTGCATCGGTTCCAGGGGCAGTTTCTTGTCACGCGAATCAGAAGGCTGCTTGCTTCGCTTGGCGGCCTTATCGGCCCCTGTTCAAATCCCAGGTATTCATTTTCTATATTTTTTAAAACTTCCATTTCCTGTTGATCTCCGGAAACATTTTCAGAGGATTCCATGGATTGAAATTCTGAAAACTTGCACCCGCAGGGCGGAGGTTCACTGCGTACTGCCTGCGCGGTCGCGGCAGCATGGATAATCGTTCAATTCAGCTAAAAGATATACATATAACGGCTTAAAGTCAAATTGTACTGTCTGTCATCCCTATATTCCGAATGAAGCCTTTAACGGAACCTGTTTTTGGCAACAGCGACAGAAGGAATCGCCGCGCAGAGCTTTTTAAAATTGAATTATTGAATCGTCCATTCCACTCGATAGGTATCTTTGACGATTGCTGCCACATGATTTTTGAAAAAGAGGTGTTCGATAAGCCGGTTGCGGTTTCTGAAGCTTACGATAAGATTGGTTTCATCAATTATTTTGATAATTTTGCAGTCAGAGAGCCCGGAGAGCCCCATTCCTTCTGCTTTTAAGACCGCTTCTTTGGCGGTCCAGTAACGGAAAAGAAGTTCGGATCGATCTCGTGTATCCAGTTTCCATTCTTTGATATCCGCCACTTTTTTCTCAAGGCCATCTGAATAGGGGCGAATTTTTTCAATATCGATCCCGACTTTTCCCAGAGAAACAACACCGGTAACGTATTCCGGTTTGTGGCTGATCGACCAGTAAACGCCTCCTGAGGGAAGGGGCGCTCCTTTTTCATCCTTTTTCAAGGGGTCAAGATGAACACCGATTTTTTGGGACGATTGTTCCACGGCGCGTCTTGCAAACCGGCTAAGGAAAGCGACGCGTTCGCGGCCTCGGAGCTTCTGTTTGTTTTCAGGAACCGACAGTATGACCGGAAACAGGGTGTCCATGTTACATCTTGGAATCCGGTTCATTCAGGATAATCCTGACATCCGCCACGGTGGTTCCTTTCCCTTCGGGATGGACCAGCAGCGGATTGATGTCCAGTTCTTTAATCTCCGGGTGATCGCTGACAAGATGCGACAGGCTGACGAGGCGTTTGTGGATTGCTTCAATATCGGTCTTTGGTTTGCTGCGAAATCCGTTCAACAGGGGAAAACTTTTGATGCTCCGAACCATCCTTCTGGCATTGTTTCGTCCGATCGGAGCGAGACGGAAGACAACATCTTTGAACAGCTCTACAAACACACCCCCAAGTCCGAACATCACCAGAGGCCCATGATCCGGATAGCGGTTCATTCCCAGAATAACCTCTCGGCCGGATGCCGCCACTTCCTGAATCAGAACACCGTCAATTACCGCATCCGGGTCATAATTTTTTGCGTTTTCAATGATTTTTGAAAACGCGGCTCTGACTTCGTCGTCATTTTGCAACCCAACCATTACACCGCCGGCGTCGGATTTATGAATGATCTGGGAGGATACAATTTTCATGACAACCGGATATCCCATCTCTTTCGCCATCGCTATCGCCTGGCTTTCATTTTCGGCAAGCAGCGTGGGCAGCGTATGGAAACCATAGCATTTCAGCAGATCGAGACCTTCGAATTCTCCGAGATATGTTTTTCCTTTCTCCAGACAGCTTTTAATGATTCCGGCAGCAACTTCTTTGTCGTGTTTTAATTCAAACTGGGCAAGCCGCTGGCGGTTCAGCCATTTTGTCGCCATATAGAGTTTCCCCAGTGCCCGTGCCGCGCTTTCCGGGAATTTAAAAACCGGAATATTGTTTCCCTGCAGATATTTCACGCCGGCAGAGACATCCACAATCCCCATGAAGCAGCATAAAATCGGCTTGGGTGTTTGTTTTGCTATTTTTACAATGACTTCCGCAGTTCCAATCGCGTTGGTCATGGACTGGGGAGTCAGGATGACCAGGGCGCCGTGGACGTTTTCATCTCGTATAACGGCATTCAGCGCGTTTTCATACCGATCCTGTGCCGCATCACCGATAACATCCACCGGGTTATGAATATTTGCAGTCGGCGGAAGATGGCTGGCAAGCACTTCAACGGTTTCTTCATCAAATGTCGCAAGTTCCAGACCGGACGTTACCGTTACATCCGTTGCCACGATACCGGGCCCACCTGCATTGGTCACGATGGCGATTTTGTTTCCGGTGGGAAATTTTTTGGAGGCAAACGCATTGGCATAGTCAAACAGTTCAACAACGGAATCCACACGAATGATTCCGCCTTCGTCAAAAATAGCATCATAAAGGCCTTCTGTCCCGGCCAGAGATCCGGTATGGGATGCCGCGGCCTGAGCGCCTGCTGCTGTTCGTCCGGATTTGATTACCAGTATCGGGGTGGGTCGTTCACCGGAAGTGATTTCTTTGGCCACTCTGATGAATTCCTTGCCGGATCTCTTGAGTTCCTCCATGTAAATCAAAATGACCTCCGTATGAAGATCCTGATGGAGATAGTTCAACAGGTCCAGCTCGTCCACATCGGCCTTGTTGCCGATGGAGATGAACTTTGAAAAACCGAAACCCCGATCTGCGGCAAAATCGAGGACAGAGGTGCAAAGGGCGCCGCTTTGAGAAATAAAGGAGATATTTCCTTCATGGGGCATCCTCGCGGAAAAGCTTGCATTCAGGCGAATATCCTTATGGGGGTTGATCACACCAAGGCAATTGGGACCGACAACGCGGATGCCGGCTTTATTGCAGATATCGACAATTCTGTTTTCGATCTCAAGCCCTTCTCCGCCGACTTCTTTGAAACCGGCCGAGACAATGACAATGCCTTTAACGCCTTTTTCTACGCAATCATTTACCGCTTCAAGGGCGCTATCGGGCGGCAGAATGATCATGGCGAGATCCACCGGATCGGGAACATCCAGAAGAGAAGGATAGGCTTTTATGCACTGAATTGATTTTGCCCTTGGGTTTACCGGATAAAGTGTTCCCGTGTATCCGCCTTTCAGAATATTTTTGAAAATATCATGCCCAACCTTTCCGGGAGAAGTCGAGGCACCCAGAACTGCTACCGACTTCGGTGAAAAAATCGCATCCAGCCTTTCCATATCTTTCTCCAATTCCTTTACGGTTCTAATTGGCTGCAGCATTACATTTGAACCCATGAGATTTTTTGGGTCATCCCCGGGGGGCAACCCATTGCCGATCCCGGATCTTAAACAGGATCGAATGTTCCATTGCCATCATGATTATTTTTTTGTTTCCGGCAGGCACCGGTCTTTCATCTCTAATATTTCCTGGTATATGGTTTTTCGGGGGAGTCCGTATTCCTCGGCCATCTCACGCGCAAGGGCTGAGGGCTTTTTCCCGGTTTTCTTCAGTTCTTCGGCAAGAACCTTTCGAATATCCTGCAGGCAGACCGGGTCGGATCTCATGCTTCCTGAAACAAGCAGGGTACACTCTCCCCTGACAACCTCTTTTTGTTCTATTTCTTTAATGATTTCAGTTATCCTGCCTCTATGAAACTCCTCAAATCGTTTTGTGATTTCCCTTGCAAAAACAGCGTCTCGATCACCAAGAACCTCCAGCATTTCACGCAAAAGACGGCTGATCCTTTTCGGAGATTCATAAAATATGATAGTTCCCGGCTCTATTGCAAGTTTTTTCAATTGCTCTAGACGTTTTCCTTTTTTTTTGGAGAGAAAACCGACAAATTTGTATGTGTCGGTTGGTAATCCGGAAACAGAAAGGGCGGCGATGGCCGCAGATGGCCCCGGTATCGGAACCGGTTGAATTCGGTTTTGAAGCGCGGTTTGCACGATCCGGTACCCGGGGTCTGAGACCGAGGGTGTCCCCGCATCGGTTACAAGGGCGATGGATGCCCCTTTTTTAAGCTTTTCGATCAGGTCTTGCGCTTTTTCGGTTTCATTGTGCTCATGACAGGATATCAGCTTTCCTTTTATGTTATGGTACGCGAGCAGTTTTCCGGTTTCACGGGTATCTTCAGCAGCGATGAAATCGACCTCTGACAAAACCTTGAGTGCTCTTATCGTGATGTCGTTCATGTTGCCGATCGGAGTTGCTACAACGTAAAGATGGCCGTTTTTATCCATATCCTGTTCAGGTGTAGGCGAGATCAAACGCATTTTTGATGATGCTCACCTTGTTGCTGCTTTCGGGGTTAATGGTTACCACATCGAACCGGGCTCTTTTGCCGAACTGATTTTTTTCTTTTAAATAGGAAAGGGCTACCATGGAAATTTTTTTCTGTTTTATCGGCGTGACAGCATGCTGAGGCGTTCCATAACTTTCTGATTTTCTGGCTTTTACTTCAATAAAGGTGATCACCTCTCCATCTTCGGCAATAATGTCAATTTCACCCAGCCTTGTGCGGTAGTTCCGTTCCAGTATCTTATACCCTTCTTTTTTCAGTTGTTTTACCGCCAGGGATTCGCCTTTCTCTCCGAATTGTTGCTGCCTGTTTCGCATTGATCCCTGTCCTGACCCGTTTTTTCTATGTTAGCCTTTTTTATAAATATTCCCTGACCCCCTTGAATGTTTTTCGATGGATCGGACAGCATCCGTGGAGCCGGATCGTTTCTTTATGTGTTTTAGTAGGATACCCCTTGTTTTTGTGAAAATCAAACAGTGGATACTGCTGATGATATTTTTCCATCAGGCGGTCACGGGTAACTTTCGCGATAATGGATGCCGCCGAGATCGAAATGCTCAGGGAATCTCCTTTTATGATGGCTTCCTGGGGAAGATCCGAGGAAATTTTAAATATTCCATCAATCAGAAGGCAGTCCGGCAGGGGATTCAGATTGTCTACCGACATTTTCATGGAGAGAAGGGAAGCCTGGAGAATATTGATCCGATCAATTTCTTCAGGATCAACAATACCAATGCCAATGGCAAGAGCGTGCCGTGAAATATCATGGAACAGCGATTCCCTTTTTTGAGGAGTTAATTTCTTGGAATCCGTAATTCCTAAAGTCGGCAGGGAACTCGGCAGGATAACGGCCGCGGAAACAACCGGACCGGCAAGAGGCCCTCGTCCTGCCTCATCTACACCGGCAATGTTTGAGAAGCCTCTGTTCCGGGCTTTTTTTTCAAAAGCCCAGATGTCTGGTTCGGAAGAATTTTCCATTCAGTAAGATGGTTTCAGAGCAGGTGGCTTTAATTTATGGGCAAAGCCCTAACTGGAAGATGGCTCAACGAGCCTCTGGTTTAAGTTTGTGAACCCAACGCGCAGCCTTTGATTACAATGCAAACGATCATTCAATTTTTCTGCGTCAACCAGACTATCTGAATCGGCGTTCTTTGATTCTTGCGGCCTTTCCTCTTAGGTTTCTCAGATAGTATATTTTTGAACGGCGGACACGACCGCGTGTGTTGACCTCAATTCTGTCGATGCTCGGGGAGTTGAGCGGAAAAATTCTTTCCACACCGACGCCATAGGAAACTTTACGAACGGTGAAAGAGGCATTTGTGGTTCCTCTTTTTTTGCTGATGACAACTCCCTGAAAAGCCTGGATGCGCTCTTTTTCACCCTCTCTGATTTTAACATAGACCGTGACCGTATCGCCCGGTAAGAATTCAGGATGATCCAGCCGAACCTGTTCTTTTTCGATTTTTTGAATAATCTGCATAATATCCCCCAAAATTTTTTTCATCCACAGACAGGACAATACTGTCTGCAAAGCGGATGTTTTGTATCATAAAATATTAAACCTGAATTATCTATTCTGTTTTTTAGAAAATGTCCAGAAAAATCTATACGGAACGAACCGAATCCCATTTCAGACGATCCAGAATGATGGATACTGCCGATCGGACGGATAGGTGGTTGTAATCCGCATCCCCCATAATCGGATCAAGTATAAAATCCGCTTGTTCTAAAAAATCATCTGTGAGTCCCCAGGCGGTTCCAAAAAGCAGAATATGCGGGGTCCCATCCTCCAGCATCTTCCGCAGACTTTGAAAATCGATGTTCCGAAAGTTTTTTTTTGCGGTGGTGACCACCGTTTTTGCCTGGTTGCCGCTTTTTATCCGAATATCTTCCATAACCTCCTGCAGCGTATCTTTTATCCGGACAATCTCAAGTGCATCTCCCCGGATCCGGTTGTAAGATGCCCCGCTTCCAGAAATCCAGTGAGACAGAATTTTTTCCAGAAGTTTTTTTTGATCCTGAAGGGGCGTCACAACGTAAAACCTTTTGATTCCATATGTTTTTGAGGTTCTTGCAATATCGTGCAGGTCAAGATTGGTAACCGCCGAAGTGATGGTTTCGCCGTTTTTATTGACCACCGGATAATGCAAAAGCGCCACATAAAGATCAGATGCGTATGATTTCTTCAATGTAGCGGCCCCATTTTTTAAGTATTTCGATTTCACGGCTGCTCAGGGGCTTTTTCCTCAAAAGATCAGGCCGTTTCATCAATGTTCTCATCAGTGATGACTCAAGCCGCCAGTTCTCAATTTCACTGTGGTTGCCGGATAAAAGAACTTCCGGGACTTCATCCCCTTGAAACAATCTGGGCCTTGTGAAATGGGCATGTTCCAGCAGTCCGTCTTCAAAAGAATCCTTTTCAGCCGAGTCTTCTCCCCCCAGAATTCCCGGAATTAATCGGGTTACGGCGTCTATGATGATCATGGCAGCCAGTTCACCGCCGGTCATTACATAATCACCGATGGAGATTTCGTAATCGATCAGACTGCCTGCAATTCGTTCGTCCACCCCTTCATAGCGTCCACAGATAAAAATCAGCCCCTCCAAAGCAGCGAGCTCCCGGGCCAGTTGTTGATTAAATGGTTTTCCCTGGGGAGAAAGAAGAATCGTTTTCGATTTGGGCGACGCCTTTTTAGCCGATGCAATCGCACCTGCCAGGGGTTCTGGTTTCATGACCATCCCGCTACCCCCGCCATAGGGCTTGTCATCGGTAACTTTGTGTCTTCCTTCGGCAAAATCTCTTATATCAACACTTGAAACCGAGATCTGCTCCCGCTCAACCGCCAGCCTGATAATCCCGTGTGCCAGAAAGGGATGTATCATTTCCGGGAAAATCGTTAATACCGTAAAATCCATTCATCAAAACCCATGCCGTGATAACAGGATCCTGCCATCACAGGCCATCCGGAAGAATGACTGTCATCCGTTTTTTTTCAAGATCGATTTCCGTTACCACGGATTGAATCGCGGGCACCAGTGTCTCTCTGCCGCTTTCGGAATTCTTGATGACGTAGACGTCGTTGCTTTTGGTTTGAAAGATCGACTCAACAGTTCCAAGAGAGGTGCCATCCTCGAGAAAAACATCCAGCCCGATAATTTCAAACCAGTAATGCTCATCTTCTTCCAAATCCGGTAAAGCTGTTTTTTCAATAAAAACTTCGTTTCCAATCAGTTTTTCAGCGTCATTTCGGTTGTCTATGCCTTTCAGGGCCAGACGAACCGTCTTCTTATAAAATTCTCCGCTTTGTATGACATGGCTTTTTCTTTTGCCGTCGGGATTCCGCAGCAGAATTTTGTGGCCGGATTTGAAGATCAATAGGGATTCTACATAAGGGTACAGCTTGAGGTTGCCTTTTATTCCATGCACGCCAACAATTTTGCCGACAGACAAAAAATCGTCTTCTATCGAACGGTTATTCAATAATTTCAAGTACGGTACGTTTTTTAACCTTGGCGGATGCCGCGCTTAATATGGTTCGCATGGCACGTGCTGTCCTGCCCTGTTTCCCGATAACCTTCCCTAAGTCCTCTTTGGCCACTTTAAGCTCCAGTACTGATGTCTGATTACCTTCAACCTCTGTAACCCTTACTTCCTGCGGGTTATCAACAAGTGCCTGTGCAATATATTCGATCAGATCTTTCATGGCTCATCTCCTTCGTTGGCGATTGAGAATTGGGAATATCCACTTTCAGGCTGATTCTGCAAAAATACCCTGTTTTTTAAATAGGGTGCGAACGGTATCTGTAAGAATTGCACCTTTTTCCACCCAATATTCCACCCGATCGGCTTTCACTGTCACCCCTGCCGGGTCCTGCAGCGGATTGTATGTACCGACAATCTCCATAAACCGTCCATCCCTTGGAGAATCATTATCTGCAACAACGATTCTGTAAAAAGGTTTTTTTTTCGCACCGTGTCTGGCCAATCTGATTTTCACTGCCATTTGATTTTTTCTCCTTTTAAAACGGGAGCATGCCCCGGCCCAGAGACCGCATGCCTCCCTGATTTAATTTTTTTATCATTTTCAGCATTTGAGCATAGTTCTTCAACAGTTTGTTCACATCCTGAATCTGGGTTCCGCTTCCTTTTGCAATGCGTTTACGCCTGCTGCCATTGATAATTGTATGACGAATCCGTTCTTTGGGTGTCATTGAGTTTATAATGGCTTCTATTCGAACAAATTCTTTTTCATCTACATCAAGCTTTTTAAAATGCTTATTATTCGAAACTCCGGGGATCATGTTCAGCAGGTCCTTGATTGAGCCCATTTTCCGAATCTGAACCATCTGATCCCTGAAATCTTCGAGGGAGAACTGATTTTTCTTAAGCTTTTTTTCAAGCTCGATCGCCTTTTTTTCATCTACCATATCCTGGGCTTTTTCAATCAGGGTAAGAACATCTCCCATCCCGAGGATTCTTGAAGACATTCTGGCCGGATGAAACGGCTCAAGATCTTTCAGTTTTTCTCCAACACCGATGAATTTGACCGGTTTGCCTGTAACCGCCTTGATGGACAGCGCTGCTCCACCCCTTGCATCACCATCCATTTTGGTCAGAATAATCCCGCCGATATTCAACCGGCTTTCAAAGGATTGGGCTATATTTACAGCATCCTGTCCGGTCATCGCATCGGCGACAAAAAGGATGTCGGATGGTTTTGTCGCTTCTTTGATACGGCTGAGTTCATCCATCAGCGCTTCATCAATGTGAAGCCTCCCTGCGGTATCAAAAATCAGGGTATCACATCCTGCCAGGCGGGCCGCCTCTTTTGCATTCCGACAGATATCAACCGGGGTCATTTCGGTGTTTGACGCAAACACTGGAACCGATAACTGTGAACCCAGCTTGGTTAACTGTTCAATTGCCGCCGGGCGGTACACATCCGCCGGAACAAGATAGGGTTTTCGATTGTTTTTTTTTAAAAAAACCGCCAGCTTCCCGGCTGTTGTTGTTTTACCGGAACCTTGAAGCCCGACAAGCATAATCGAGGCGGGTTTTGACCCTGAAAGAGAGAGCGCTTCATGCTCCGACCCCATGAGCTCCGTCAGTTCATCATTGACGATCTTGACAACCTGCTGCCCCGGGGTTAGACTTGTGAGGACCTCCTCTCCAAGTGCCCTTGCCTTGATCTGGGAGATAAGGGTTTTAACCACCTTATAATGGACATCCGCCTCAAGAAGAGCCATGCGGACCTCTTTGAGTCCCGACTCTATATTTTTTTCAGTTAACTTACCCTGTCCTTTCAGCTTTTTAAAAACAGAATTAAGTTTTTCATTTAAATTGTCGAACATAAAACCGATACCTTGCTGAATTAAAAACTAAACTCTTGAAAATAATATTTCATCAATGGTATGTCAAGAAAAATAATTTTTCTGAAAAAGAGCGGTTTCAATTGAATCAAAAGAGCGACATTAAAAATCTGACAAAAAAAGATCTCATTCAGTGGCTTCAGGACAAGGGAATCCGTTCCTATCGTGCAGGGCAGGTCTTTAAATGGATTTACATCCGCCAGGCAGACAGTTTTGAAACCATGACTGATATCGGGAAAAAAACACGAACGCTTCTGTCCTCCCACTTTACAGTTGATCGCCTCGAAACAGTTGAAACTGAAAGATCTGTTGATGGATCAGAGAAAATCCTTTTCCGGTTAATGGACGGCAATCATATTGAAACCGTTTTGATCCCTGAAAAAAACCATCACACGCTGTGTATCTCAACTCAGGTAGGCTGCGCCCAGTCTTGCAGATTCTGCCTGACAGCAAGGGATGGGTTTGTCCGCAACCTCACATCCGGTGAAATCATTGCTCAGATAAGGGATGTAAAAAACAGCATGGAACATCCCGAGCTTTTGAAAAATGTAGTGCTTATGGGGATGGGGGAACCTCTTGCAAATTATGACAATGTTATCAAAGCCCTTGACACGATAACCGATGGTGATCATGGGTTGAAACTGTCTACAAGGAAGGTTACCGTCTCCACAGCAGGCCTGATTCCGAAATTTCCGGATTTGGGCCGTGATACACGTGTAAATTTTGCTATATCATTAAATGCGACAGATAACAAGACAAGAAGCATGCTGATGCCTATTAACCGGAAGTATCCTATCGAGGATCTGATCAAGGCATGTCGGCGATATCCGCTTTCCCCGAGGCAGAAACTGACATTCGAATATATATTGATTAAAGGGATTAATGATTCACTGGATCACGCAAGGTGTCTGGCAAAACTGTTACGGCCGGTCAAGGCAAAAATAAACCTTATCCCTTTTAACGAGAGCCCGGAAAGCGAATTCCAGCGGCCGGACGACAAAGTCGTGAATCAGTTTTTGAAAGAATTACATGACAGCGGGTATACGGCCATCATTCGTCACAGCAAAGGCCGGGATATATCGGCCGCCTGCGGGCAGCTTCGGATTTTCAAGGAGCATCCCGGCGGAAAGAAGCGTTTATGCTGAAACAGCCTGTTTTTTTCCGGTTCAGACCGTCCAGGGGGAAGGGCGGCTTTCCAGCATTTCCGTAAACGCTTCGATTCTTGTTCTGAGTTGGCCTTCTGCAAAATTTCTTGAATCAACACAATCCACTTCAAGGTTTAATACCGGAACACCGATATCGCCAAGTCCTTTGCTGATTAGTCCTCTTGCGCCGGTTCCCTGCCTGCATCCCCAGTGGCAGGGGTTGATTGCGCCGTCTATTCGATAGGCTTCTGCCATTTCCTGAAGATGTTTGATTCTTCTGTTTCCATTTCCGTTAAAGGGGATGGAGATGGCCCTTTTTGCCAGACCGGTGTACGGATCCTCCGGATCAATGGGATCCCAGGTGATATCGTTCAATTCGTCTGATATAATGGATGCGCCATATTCTTTTTCCAGAATCTCCACGATGGGATTTTTGAATTGGATTCGGTTTTGAATCCAGAGAAGCCGTATTTTTTCATCAGGAATGCCGGAGATGCCTGTTTCAAGCGCTTCCTTGAACCCTTTCCGGTAGGCTTCTGCGATATCAACAGCAGCTTCTGTTCCCAAAAGAAGAGCGATCACAATTCCGAAATTGCTGAGAAGGCGCCCATTTGCAGGTGAAGGAACGTTCATGGCCATTTTGAATACATCCACCATGATTTCTCTTGCCTGATTGGTATTCAAAATGGCAGATCGGAGACGGTCTTCCGAAAGCTTTTCACCGGTATGAGCGGTTACGAACGCAGCCATCTCTTTTATCTGATCCGCTAAATATTGGACACTCTGTCTGGTTTCCTCCTGGGGTACATTCAGGACAAAGAGGTCCTTTTTAAAATGATGGGCAAGGTTTTCCATAACGGCAAGACCGCCGGTGCAGGGACAACTGGTTGCAATTAAAAAACTCGGCACCGGCATCATACCTTTCCTGGCCGCTCCGATCACCGATTTATGGTATGCGCATGTATCTCCCGCAAAACCGGCCTGTTCAGCCTCGACAAGAAAATCAGATGCCATCCCGGTTGAAGCCAGCATTGCGCCAACAAATTCAACAAAGCAGGATGTGACGCCCATGGCTGCGAGAAGATCAAATGGAGCGGTAACGCCGCACCAGGCAATTTCCTCCTCTCCGCTGTACAGGCGCCTTCCCAGCTTCGCGACTTCAAGCGCATATACTTTTCTTGGGCTCCGGCTGCTCGGGTCTGCTTCAATCTTGGCTTCTATCCCGTTAACAAGATCGTCAAAATATTGTTTCATCATGAATTCACCTCAACATTTCTACAAATGCTTCGATTCGTGTTCGCTGCTGACCGATAGAGCGAAGCGTGCAATCGCCTTCAAGGAGAAGCAGGGGGATATCCGTGCCCTGCAGTTTGTCCCTGACCATCGGGAGACGTGCCAGGTAGGGATCACAGAATTTCAGGGAATGGCCGATGATTCCTCTGGCACCGCATGCGGTTGCTTTTTCATAGACACTTTCTGCAAGACTGCCCGGGTTCGCTGGATCGAAGCTTCTTGCACAGGGCGGCTTCTCAAGAATATGCCTGGAAAGCTGCATCAAGACCGATTGATTTTTTGCAACCCGCATGCTGGGAAACATCCTTGTACCTGTGCAGAAATCATTCCCGGCAATATGAACTCCGCAGGACTCGAACAAGGAAAAAAATTCGGGATCAGGCATTACATTTCCAAAGAGGAAGACCGGGAGGCCATTTTTTAACGGTGAATTTGATTCCGCTTTTGTGATTTCTGTTTGGAAGAGGTCCAGTGCCTTTTCTACCGGCAGGGATGTTGCCAGATTAATGAGTTCCTGCATCCGGCCACCCGAGCCCTCTATCTTTCCTTCATTCAGCAAATCGTTCATTTGATTCACCAGATCCGACAGTTCATTGTATTGATCCACGGACAAGGTGATTTGTTCTTCGGTAACCGGGTTCCCCGACCATTGGGCAAGTGTTTTCGACAATCGGGACAGCTCACCGGAGAAAAAGTCCGTCGCTGTTTTTTCATGTGTGGTCGGGAGGTCAAGAAGAATCACCCTGTCTTTGGGTCTTACTTCCATCCAGGCATCCGCCAGCCGCCTCATGGCATCACAACTGTTCATAAAAACCATTCCGGCAAGATCTTCCGGAAGGTCGTTTTCAAGTGCACGATCCAGTACTCTTTTGACATGAGGACAAAGATTGTCATGAAGAAGGTGGCCGGCCTGATCCGGTGAGTCACTCACCGGGAGAACGCGAAATGGCAGAAAGCCTGCTGCATCCAGTATCGCCAAGGGTGTATATGCACAGGTAAATCCAAGTTTATGTTTTTTTTCTGTTTTCATGAGTTGCCTGCCTCCTGTGCGTTTTCCAGCACCTGTTTTAACATATCCATCGTCCGGGAAAGTACGTATACGAAATATACGTGTCAAGAATAAAATGACTACAGGTTCTGAATTCCTCGTATTTTTGGCGCGGGATTATTGTTGATTACCTTAACCTCGTCGCGGGATTTTGAAAATAAAAACGAACGAAGACAGATCGTCTGTTCCACCTCCGCAAAGAAAGAGAAAAAGCGCTATTCCTGTCAGAGCAGGTCCCGGAAGTAAAAGCCGTTACATGGAAGCCCTCATGGTAACCCGGGGGATTGTTTATGAGGGGTAATTCATGATTTCCCTGGGCTGCTGAAATCGAAGAGGCAGTGAAATTTCACTGCCTCTTCACATATGTGGTTTTTGTGGTGCCGGCAGACAGATGCTGTCCACTACCAGATTCTGCTCCCGTTCGCATCGAGCTTGAGAACAAATATCTTATCCACCGCGAAATCCGGGGTCACATGGCCGGCCACGATGTAGCCGTCAGAGGTCTTTGTAATGGCGGTTGGCAGACCTTGCATATTATATTCCCAGACCCTGGTTCCGCTGTCGTCCAATTTTACCACGGCTCCTCCAGCATCCGTTCCCTGTCCGACGATTACGAATCCGCCGTCCTCTGCCTGTATAAATTTTCTTGCGATATACGAATGATCACCGGAAACCGCGTTTTTCTCCCATGAGACATTTCCGTTTGCGTCTGTTTTGATCACATACATGGCATAGGCATATCCGCTGCGTGCCGATGCAGCACCTGCTTACTGCTTTATTAACTGTACTGACTAAAATTCGACCAGAGACCGGATTCGTTTTTTTACCTGTTCATCATAATGAGCATTGCGGATCGATATTGAAACCGCATTGGATGGGCAGAATCTCTCGCACCGGCCGCAGCCGCGGCACTGACTGTTGTGAACCGCCCGCCCGTCAATGATGGAAATGGCATTAAAGGCGCATGTCTCCAGGCATGTCCCGCATCCAGTGCAGTTGTCGGAAATCTCTATGAACAATCCCTCAATCGGCTGAATAATACCGTCAAGATATTTTCCCGGCACATGTTTGTAAGACGTGAGAATGCAGCAGCAGTCGCAGCAGAAACATAGACTCAGCAGTTTGCTCCGGTCCGGGGTCATGTAAATGAAATTGTCGATACGGACTTTACCGGTCATCGGCAGAAGTCCAAGACCAATGGCGCGGTCTGCATGGGCATGCGCCTCTGCTTTTGTAACCGGGTGGCAGACACCGTGGGGAAGTTTAAATGCGGTTTCTCCCATGAAGAGGCAGCCCACATCCTGGGTATATCGAGAGCAGTTCCTGAGCATCCGACAGCCGCATTTATCCATAATTACATGCCCGGAAGCACTCTCAATCAGATCATGAACCACCTGCGCCGGAAGGACATTGTTTTGAGTTTCAATCTTTTCATTTACCGGAAGATAATTAATGCTGTTTTCCTCAGGATTCAGCCATGGAACCAGGCGCCGGACCCCGGGAACCTTTCCCAGATGGAAGGTCGCCAGAACCGGCAAAAAAGGTTTTAACCGTTTTCCGCTTTTGATAATCCAAGATAATGCCGCCTGCAGAACGTTGTCCTGTGACCGGCGCCGGACCAGTTTGTCCGCATAAGTCATGAGAGCGGTTTTCGAAGAATATACCGGCCGCCATGAAACAGCCTTTTTGAGTTTTTCATTACCGGCGCGAAAGGATTGATTGAGCAGGCGGACCCGGTCGCCGTTGAGTGGATATATTCGCAGCATAAAACCGATATCGGCAATCCAGGCAGCCAGAAATTCCGGAAGAGGTATCACCCTCACTCCGGTTTTTTGAAAACACCACTTGAGGGGAACCGTGTCATCTGCTGCCGCATTCAATATGCCGGGAATATTGTTTTTTATCAAAAGATGCAGAACGCTGCCGAAATCGGATTCATGGACAAACTGAATGCTGCCGATATTTCCCGCAGGCAGGAGAAACAGTTTCATCGACAGGCTTTTTTCCAGAAAATTATCGATATTCGGCCCCATGAGCATGGCTGAACGGATCATGGTAACGATAATGTCCGGGTGGTGACGACCAAATTGATCTGCGATTTTTTCAAGTTTTATGGCTGTTGAGCGGGAGGCATCTTCCAGCTTTTCTGTGGAGACAGGATATTCTTCTGTGTACAGCGGTGCGGGGGGGTCTTGAAATGCATATACCGATGTACTGGTAAGACAGATAATTTTTTTGATACGGCATTTCGCGCACGCGGAAAACAGATTGTCTGCGCCTTTGATATTGTTCTCATGGGCTGCCTGACGATCATGTGCCGGGTCGTCGTCAACCGCCAGATGACAGACAATGTCCGTTCCTGCGATTATTTCTGCTATCCGGCTGCTTTGGAGTTTTTCACGGATAAACGATACTTTTTTGAATCCTCCTTTCCATGGGGTACTATCAATCCCGACAATCTTTTCAATGTCCGGATCGGATTCAAGCAACGGCAGAATGGTGGATGCCGCATATCCGTTCACACCCGTAATCGCAATGGTTGTTCCCATTTTCGTCCCCTATATGCCTCCTGCCTGAGATTTTAATGGTATAAGAGATATCCACGAATGAGGCAGGAGCAGGCCTTTCGCGCTCTGTTTGGATGACAGGTTCTGCCAAGCCCGTTCGGGTTTAGGATAAGACCTTGCTTTTTTGAGAGAGACTATAGGGAAATGCTTTTTGTATGTCAAAGATAATATTGATGGAAATACCCATGGTAGTGTAAGGGTATCCTTCTTTTCAACACGAAATAGAGGTGTCAAAAATAAAGTCATTTATGAATGGTCACGTAAAAAGCGTTCAATTTCGTATTGCATCTGTTCAACCTGGTCAGGGGTAAACCACTTCATTTCCGGATCTGCTTTGAACCAGGTCATTTGGCGTTTTGCATATCTTCGGGTATCCCGTTTCATGGTCTCAATCGCCTCCTCCCAGAAAACGCCACCTGAAAGATATTCAACCATGTGACGGTAGCCAAGGGATTGCATTGATTTCAGATTCGGCGAGTATCCTTTTTTCAGCAGCATGTTGACTTCATCCAGGAAATCATCCTCCATCATTGCGTCAACACGCCGGTTGATGCGTTCATAGAGCGTTTCCCGGTCCAGATGTATGCCGATTTTTAATGCCTGATATTTTTTTGGGGAAAACCGGTGCTCATCATGAATTGCGGAAATCGGTTTTCCGGTGACCTCAAATATTTCAAGCGCTCTTATGATCCTGAATGTGTCGTTTGGATGAATTTTTTCAGCTGTTTTGGGGTCACATTCTGAAAGACGGCGATGCAGATTTTCCGAACCATATTGTTCAGCCTCATTTTTCAGCCGTTTCAGAACGTTCCGGGCCGCAGGCCTTGCTCTGGATAATCCGTGTATAAGGGCCTTGATATAGAGTCCGGTTCCGCCGACGATAAACGGCGTGATTTTTCGACTCAGCAGAGAATGGATAATCTGATCCGCTTTTTCAGCAAACAATGCAGCATCAAACGGTTCATCTGGGTTTGCCGCGTCGATCAGATGATGTGCCACGGCAGCCTGTTCGGCTCGGGTTGGTTTTGCCGTGCCGATATCCATCTCCCTGTAAATCTGCATCGAATCCGCACCAATGATTTCTCCTTTGAACGTTTGTGAAAATTTGATTGCCGCTGTGGTTTTCCCTACACCGGTTGGTCCGCAGATAATGATTATTTTGGGTTTCATCATGAGGGGATCATATCAAAATTTTGGTTGGATGGTGAATGATTTTTTCGAATGGTCTCAAAAAACTCTTTTGTTTTCGAATGATTTTGTGTAATAAATTGCTCATTACAGTGACTTCGTATCACGCTTAAAAAAAAAGAAATTCTCTCTTTCAGCGTGAGTGGTTTTGAAAAAATTCATTTTCTCTATTGTCAGTATTGAATCCTATCTCCATTGTTGAGATGGTGTCTGATAATCCCCGGCAGGATTGGAAAAATAGAAACAATGTCTGAAGAATTCCCATTCGAATCTGATGGAAGCCTCAAAGTCATTCTTGCAGCCATCCAGCATGGATTTGTCATCACGAACACCAAAAATCATAGCATCATTTATTCAAACAAAAGTGCCGAGGCGATGTTCGGCCTTTCAAAGAGACAACTTCTGGAGAGAAAATATACAGACCTTTTTGAAAGTTCTGCAGACAATAAAATGTCCGATTCCAGTCCGGGTGCAATCCGAAACGAAATAGAAGATCAGATTATCAGGGGAAACGGTGAAAGGGTTCCTGTCCTCCGGCGGATAAGCCGGGTAATGATTGACGGGAATGAGTTGATTGTCGACAGTTTTATCGATGTATCCAAAATGAAGGATGCGGAACATGAATTGATGGATTTGAATCAAAAGTTAAGAGAGTCCATGTTCATGACCGACGTGGCTGCGGCAGAGCTTTCAGATACAAATGAAATGCTTGGAAATGAATATCGAAAAGTCGAGGCGATTAATCGCAAACTGGAGGAAACAAATCGGATCCTGGATGAATCGATCAAAAAGACAAATGAGATGGCGATTCAGGCTGAACTGTCCAATAAGGCAAAAAGTGAATTTCTGGCAAACATGAGTCATGAAATACGCACCCCCATGAATGGAATCATGGGGTTGGCAGAGCTGATGCTCGATACGGAATTAAATGCAGGTCAAAGAGAATATATGCAGTCCATTTTGAAAAGCGCGGATTCTCTTTTATCGGTAATCAATGATATCCTGGATTTTTCAAAAATTGAAGCCAAAAAACTTGATCTGGAAAACATCGCGTTTGATTTACGGGTGACCATAGAGGATATGTGTGAGCCCCTCGTTTTACGGGCAGTAGAAAAAGGCATAGAATTTCTTTGCTATATTCACCATGAGGTGCCCTGCCTTCTTATTGGAGATCCGGGAAGACTCTGCCAGGTTTTAATTAACCTGATAAACAATGCGATAAAATTTTCTGAAAAAGGGGATGTTGTTGTCGAGGTCTTTCTCGAAAACGAGGATGATCAGGAAGCTGAAATCGGTTTTAAGGTTTCCGATAAGGGGATCGGCATTCCAGCAGATCGAATTGACAGCATATTCAGTTCTTTTAGCCAGGCAGACGGATCTATTACTCGAAGATATGGCGGAACAGGTCTCGGTCTTGCAATCTCAAAACAGATCGTTGAGATGATGGGAGGGGAGATTCAGGTCAAGAGTGAAAACGGAAAAGGATCAACATTTTCTTTCTCTGTGATTTTTAAGAAACAGGATGAGAGCCGGAAAAAAGAAATCTGCTACACAAAAAACATTTCAGGCCGACGCATTCTGATTGTGGACGATAATGCGTTGAATCGACTGATTATCAGAGAACATCTTCTTTCATGGGGATGCAGTGTCGACGAGGCTGGTGATGGAAATGAGGCATTAACCAAACTGCGCTCCGCCGCAATGGACAGACCTTATGAAATTGCAGTTATCGATATGATGATGCCCTCCATGAATGGTGAAACACTGGGGTTGCGTATTAAGAATGAGGAGATGTTGAAGAGTACAAAACTGGTGATGCTGACCAGCCTGGGCAGACGGGGAGATACAAGACGTCTTCACGATATCGGTTTCTCGGCATATCTCGGAAAACCGATCAAAAAAATGAAACTGTATGACAGTATTGCCGCACTGTGCAGTGTCAGCGATAATTATGAAACCCAGAAAACCACACCGATTTTAACAAAATATTCTATCGCGGAAAACAAAAAGCAGCGCGTCAGGATTTTGCTTGCAGAGGATAACAAGACAAATCAGCTTTTGACGATGAATATCCTGAAAAAATCAGGATATAATGTCGATATCGCGGAAAACGGAAGGCAGGCTGTAGATGCAATTGCCGGCAAACCATATGATCTTGTCCTGATGGACATCCAGATGCCGGAAATGGACGGATTTACCGCTACGGAAAAAATCAGGAGTTTGACGTCAGACTGGAAAGATCTTCCCATCATTGCCCTGACCGCTCATGCCATGAGCGGATATCATGAAAAATGTCTGGAATCGGGCATGAATGATTATCTTTCAAAACCGATCAAGGCGGCTGAACTGATTGAAAAGGTTGGAAAGTGGTGTTTAAATGTAACAGGTCCGCAAAAAAGATCTCAACAGAATCATCTGACAGGCACGGATCTTGGTCAAGAGAATGAAAATCCGCCTTTTCTTTTCGAAGAGGCCCTTGAGCGGGTTGTGGGAGATCAAGCGGCACTGCAGGAGATATTGCAGCAATTTACAGACTATCTTCCGGAAACGGTAAACAAATTAAAGGCATTGATCAGTGATAAGGGATTGGATGCTTTACAGAAAGAGGCGCACAGCCTGAAAGGGGCGGCCCGAAATCTCAGTGCCAACCCAATTGCAGAGGCGGCATTTAACCTTGAAACCGCATGTCGTGAGAATAACGTCAAAGAGGTGCCCAAAAGAATAGAGGAGATAGAAAAAGAGATCTGCCGTTTCTGCGAATCGGTCAGCCGGATTGACTGGGAGGGCGATCACGGGGTATCACGGAATAAAGGAGAATAGAGAAACCCTCTCTTGAAACAGGATAGACCAGCCTGGCTGAAAAAGGACAGGGCGGAGAAAGGAAGGCAGATCAGGGAGGGGATGTGTTGGAGCGGTTTCCATGATCCGGCTGTGAAGCTATACAGCTCTTGATCATCCTGCTGAATTCATACACGAATTCTTCTTTCTGAAAAGATGCCTGCCCATATAACACATACCAGTGTGTCATGGATTCAACCATCTGTACCAGCAGCCGGGCGGACAGAACCGGATTTTTCAGTTCCATCTGATTGCTCTTCTGAAATATCTCGGCGATAATCACAGCTATATTGGATTCAAATAAAAGAAGCTTCTTCCATAATTTTTCAGGCAAAGGCGCTTCTTCAAAAAGTACACGATGCAGTTCCGGTGTTTTTAAATGCATATCAAGCATTGCCTCAATCATCTTTTCGACCAGCCTGTTCATTCCTTCATTTTCATTCAGGAAAGCATCCAGCATTCGAACAATTTCATTGAAACTTTCCGTTAAATGTCGTTCCGCAAGACTTGCCAGGATCGCATCTTTGTTCGGGAAATATTGATAGAGAGACCCAATGGACACACCGGCTCTTTCGGCAATACGGTTCGTGGTCCCGGCGGAGTATCCCATCTGTATGAAAACCTGAGTCGCTGCCTCCAATATTACTTCAACGGTTTCCCTTGATCGTTTTTGAATTGGATATTTTCGGGGTGTTACGTTCTTTTGCCCAGACATGATTCTCTTTTTTATAATGCGAGTTGAAATTGCGAGTAATTACTCATATATTGACCAAGCATGACATAACCGCCAAAGATCGTCAACGTTTTGTATGATACCCTGAATCAAGAATCAGGAGCACCCAAATGATTGCAATCATCACTACTGTTCTTCAGGAAACTCCGGAGAGAATCTCTGAAGAATTAAAAAAGATCGATCTGTTAAAGCATATCGCCGCGCCAATTCTTTTTTTTGAGGGAGAAGGTGTGGGTTCATGGAAAGAAGGCAGCAGTTATACGTTTAAGTTGAAGCTTTTCAAGTATATCCACCTGGGCAGACATGAAATATACGTGAAAAACCTGAGCAGGACGCGTCTTGAAACAGTTGAAAACGGTACAATGGCAACAGTCTGGAACCATGAGATTCGCCTTGAGGAATTAACCAATGGGCACTGCAGGTATACCGATGAAATTGAGATACAGGCAGGCGCATTGACATTGTTCATCTGGACTTTTGCCCATCTGTTTTACCGGCACCGGCAGCGTAAATGGAAGAAAATAATTCAAGACAATTTTATTTATTAGCCTCCGCAAGGGTTATCCGGATTCTTTATGGCCGGCCGTCTTTAAACCAATAAGGATGCGACCGGACAAAAACTTCACCGTATTGCCTGTACATGTCGGTATTGAATCCCTGTAGATTCTTGTTGGAAGCAACAATCATCATGGGGTAAAAGAGATAGATGTCCATGTAATTATCGTAGAGCAGTTTTTCCAGTTGGTGATAGATCTTGATCCGTTTGGATTCCTGGGTTTCCCGGCGGCCCGCCTTGATGAGCGCGATAACCTCTTCATTGTTGTTCCGGCCGTAGTTTAATACGCCGCCAGGTGTATACAGCGCTGTGGAGATCAAGTCCGGCTCGAATATCCACTGGAACATCCCTCCGGCCATGTCATAGTCTCTATTCATGAACGGCTTGCCCATGCCGGCAATGCTCAAAAACTGGACTTCCCACTTGATGCCTACTTTTTTGAGCATGGCCGTAATGGCTTCCGCAGATGCCTGAGCTTCCGGCCAGTTTGCCGTGACGCCTCTGAGTGTCAAACCGTCAGCGTAGCCGGCCTCGGCAAGAAGTTTTTTAGACAGCTCCGGATCATAGCTTACCGGCTTTAAATTCGGATTATGCGTCCAGTGGTTGTCGGGAAAAATGCAGCTCGCCTCCCTGCCCATTCCGAATTGAGTCCCCATGATCAGGGCTTTGCGGTCAATGGCATGAGATATGGCCTTGCGGACCCGGATGTCTTTGCACGGGCCTTCCGCCTGGTTCAGCATCAGCCATATCAGCCAGTTCAGCGGCATGGTTCTTAAGTCCAGCTTTTTGTCCTTTTCGACGATTTTGTACTGGAACGGATTGATCGTTATGGCATCGAGGGTTCCGGCCTTGAGGCTCGCCAGCCGGACGGACGAGTCCGGGATGACCGATACCTTGTACCCGTCAAAATAAGGCATGTCAGGCATTCCGATACTTTTGCCGAACCACCAGTCTGGATTCCGTTTAAGCTGGACGTAGTTTCCCGGGCTGTTTTTTTCAATCATAAACTGTCCGCTTCCAACCGGATAGGCATCCAAGGGCCGGGCGTCTTTGCTGAGCGCTTTCAGTTCCCGGATTTTTTCTTCCATGCCGGCCAATTCTTTTCGGGCTGTTTCCGCTTCCGCTTCTAATTTTTCGGCGGAGCTTCCTTCTGCATCACTCGCTTCTTCAGCCTTTTTTTCTGTTTTCTCAACTTTCCTTTTGGCGCTTGTCAGCCTTCGATTCAGAAGTTTTAATTCGGATAAAGCGCTCTCGGCCTTCAGTGCTTTCATCGAGATCTGGTATCCCGGAACACTGGCCATGGTTCCCAGAAAAGCCCCCCATGGATGATGAAAATGCCATTTTATCGTATGGGTATCCACCACTTCGATTGATTTTAACGGATCCAGCCAGGAGCGTGACCATGCACCGTTTTTTTTGTCCAGGATCCATTCGATCTGGTATTTGACGCTTTCGGCGTTAAAGGGGGAGCCGTCGTGAAAGGTTACTCCCTTTCTCAGTTTCATGAGAACGGTAACCTCATCGAGATACTCCCAGGATTCGGCCAGCCAGGGGGCTGTCGGTTTGTAGGTTCCATCATGATTGACAAGCTTTTCATAGATGTACCCCATGGTAATCCAGTCCATAACCGGAAAATGATTGGGATTCATCACACCGATATAAAAAGGAGAGGCCGCGCGATAAAGTCCTCCGCGGACCGGCTTTGTGGGCCAGTATGCGTCACCCCATTCCATCCAGCCTGGTTTGGGGGCAGGAACCTCTTCCGCCATGACATGCTGAGCATAAAAGGAGCAGGACAGAACGATTCCTGCTACAATCAACAGGTACGAGAGTTTTCTTTTCCGGGTCATGGTGCCTCCTTTAAATAGGGTTCTGATCAAGGGTTTTGGCAGCGAAATAGCAGGCCACCCGGTGACCGCGGTCATTAACCGAATTCAGCCTGGGCGCCTTTTTGCGGCAAAGGTCGGTTACATGAGGGCAGCGTGTGTGGAACTTGCATCCGCTGGGCGGATTCAAAGGACTGGGGACTTCACCTGAAATCAGCACATGCTTTCTTTCAGCTTCAATCAAGGGGTCCGGAATTGGGACGGCTGTAATCAATGCCCGGGTATAGGGATGCCGGGGACTGTGATACAGATCGTTCCTGTCAGCAAACTCAACGATTTCACCTAGATACATGACGGCAATCCGATTGCTGATATGACGGACCACTGCAAGGTCGTGGGCGATAAACAGGTATGTCAGATTAAATTTTTCCTGGAGCTCTTCCAGGAGGTTAATGATCTGAGCCTGGATCGAAACATCCAGGGCGGAAACCGGCTCGTCACAGATAATCAGGCTGGGGCGAACGGAAAGAGCCCTTGCAATTCCGATGCGCTGCCGCTGTCCACCGCTGAATTCATGGGGATAGCGGTCAACCATGCGGGGATTCAGTCCGACCGTTTTCATCAGATGGTCGATCTGTTCTCGATATTCGGCTTTGCTTCCGCTGAGATTATGGATCAACAGTGGTTCGCCAATGATATCCCTTACGGTCATTCTGGGGTCAAGTGAACCGAACGGGTCCTGAAAAATGATCTGCATTTTTCTGCGTAAGCGGCGCAATTCATATTTGTTCAGCCTGGTGATATCCACCCCTTCAAAAACAACCTCCCCGGAGGTTGGATGGTCAAGCTGCAGGATGGCTCTTCCGGTTGAGGTTTTGCCGCAGCCGCTTTCGCCTACCAGGCCAAGCGTTTCACCGGAGGTGATGGAAAAAGAGATATCGTCGACCGCCTTGACTTCTCCAATTTTCTTTTTAAAAATGAGCCCTTTGAAAACAGGGAAGTACAAGGTCAGATTGCTGACCGATAGAAGTATGTTGTTGTTATTTTCTGACATCTATCCAGCACGCAATTTCATGGTTTTCATTAATGGTTCTGAGCTCCGGCGTCTCATTCAGGCACCTCTCGATACGGTACCTGCAGCGTGGGTGAAAAGAACATCCCGACGGCAGATGAAGAAGGTCCGGAGGCTGCCCTTCTATAGGGGCCAGTTTTGTTTTTATGTCCTGATCCAGTCGGGGTATGGATGCCATGAGTCCAATGGTATACGGGTGTCCCGGATTTTTATAAAGATCCATTGCAGTCGATTTTTCAACGATGCGCCCGGCATACATCACATTGACGCGGTCCGCATATCGGGCCACAATTCCCAGGTTGTGGGTAATGATGATCAGAGCGGTACCGAATTCCCGGGTCAGATCTTTCATCAACTCCAGAAGCTGAGCCTGGATGGTGACATCCAATGCGGTAGTGGGTTCATCGGCAATTACCAGACGGGGATCACAGGTAAGCCCCATAGCGATCATCGCGCGCTGCAGCATTCCACCGCTGAACTGATGAGGATAGGCATTCATTCGGGTGGGGGCTTCCGAAATATGAACCCGCTTCAAGAGATTGACGCATCTTTTCTGGATCTCTTCCCGTGTCATCTGGAGGTGGATTTCCATCGGTTCCATGAGCTGCCTTCCGATACTCATCACCGGATTGAGTGAAGTCATCGGCTCCTGAAAAATCATGGCTATCCGGTTGCCGCGTATCCTGCACATTTCATCCTCGCTGAGTGTCAGAAGATTCCGGCCTTCAAAAAGAACCTTTCCGGAAACAATTTTTCCCGGAGGATTTGGAATCAGGCGCAGAAGCGAAAGGGCGCTAACGCTCTTGCCGCAACCGCTTTCACCAACAAGGCCAAGCGTTTCACCTTCGTTCAGGCTGTAGGAGATATTATCTACTGCCTTTACCAGCCCGTCATCTGTAAAAAAATGGGTACTCAGATTTTTTACGTCAAGTAATTTGGACACATCGATCCGCCTTATTTTATTTTTTTCCCCTGGCCGCGAAGACGCGGATCCAGGGCATCCCTCATGCCGTCGCCCAGAAAGTTAAACGCCAGTATCGCCAGCGTAATCATAAGCCCTGGTGCAATGGAAAAGAGAGGGACAATTTCCAGATAGGAATAACCGATTCTCAATTCTTTGCCCCAGCTTGGAGTCGGCGGCTGGACACCAAGCCCCAGGAATGCGGCGGCACTTTCCAGCATAATGACACCGCCCAGCGTGATGGAAGCCGCTATAATGATTGGAGCCAGGGAATTGGGCAGGAGGTGTTGGAACATGATCCGAAAACCGGACGCGCCGGCAGCGTTAGCTGCCTCAATATAGGGCAGTTCACGCACCATGAGAACCTGACCGCGAATGATGCGGGCAAAGCCTGTCCATCCGATGAGGGATATGGCGATGATGATATTATGCAGTCCCGGGCCTAAAGCCGCTGCCATGACCAAAAGAAGGATGAGACCCGGGATACACATAAATGTATCTGTTATGCGCATGATCACCATATCGAAAATTCCGCCTTTGTATCCCGCGATCAGACCGAGAAGAACACCGATAACAGCTGAAAAAGTCGTCGCAGCCACACCCACCAGAAGGGAAACCCTTGAACCGTAAATAACGCGTGAAAGCAGATCTCGCCCTACGTCATCGGTTCCCAGAAGGTGTTTGCGGGAGGGACCTTCCAGAACATGATACAGATCCTGCTCGTTCGGATCATGAGGCGCCAGAAAGGGTGCGAAAATGGCCATGAGAAACAGCAGGAGGATGATTATGATACCCGCACAGGAAACCTTGTGTTTTAAAATCGCCTTCAGTACGGCCCACATCCCGATCCGGGATGCGTGTCGCGGCTGTAACGGATCGATTATCCCATCACTCATTTATATGCCGCTCCTTTTAACCTGACTCTCTGAATTGTTTATTTCCTCAACAGGGTTTAAATTTTCCAAAATCGTTTTTCCCAACATTGTTACCGCAAGGAATATCAAATCCGGAATTTTTCATCTAATGCACCCGCACCCTTGGATCGAGATATCCATATATAAGATCAACCGTAAGATTTGCCAGCAGAACGTTCAGAGCCACAACCACCAGTGTGGCCTGAATGACCGGAAAATCACGGGCAAAAACCGCATCTACACCCATCCTTCCGAGACCGGGGATTGCAAACATATACTCTACGAGAAAGGAACCGGCAACCATATATCCCCATGAAAGGCCGATAACGGTAATGACAGGCAATAAAGCAGGTCTTGCCGCGTGTCGGATAAGCATGGCTTTTTCACGCAGGCCTTTAGCCCGGGCTGTCCGGATAAAGTCCTGTCCAAGAACTTCGAGCAGACTGGAGCGAACATACCTGGCAAGCAGACCCGCGGTATGTGTTCCCATGACAAAAGTCGGCATGGCAACTGAAAGAAGGTTCTCCCACGGGCTTTCGGAAAAAGGCACATATCCGGATGGTGGAAAAATCGGGAGGATCACCGCAAAGAGGTAAATGAAAACAATTCCCTCCCAGAAAACGGGGATGGAAACGCCGATAATCGAAGCGGTTGTGAGGCTTGCATCAATCCATGAGTTGCGTCTCAGCGCGGCAATGATTCCGAATGGGAACCCAATGATAAAGGACCAGAAAGTAGCGCCGATAAAAAGTTCAAGGGTGACGGGCAGTCGTCTCAGAAACATCGCTAAAACATCTTCGCCGCTTCCGAGCGAGTCGCCCCAGTTTCCTTTTGCAAAATCCACCAGCCAGAGGAGATACTGCTCATAATAGGGTTTGTCCAGACCGAACTTGGCCCGAAGGTCATTCATGATCTCCGGGTTTGCCAGGTCTGTATTGATCATGGCGGCGGCCTGGATGGGATCGCCCGGCATCAGTCTCGCAAGCGTAAAAATCAAAATAGAAACAAAGAACAGAATCAAGATAGAGTATAAAAGTCTGCTGGCAATGTAACGTTTCATTTTCCTGTCTCAGTCAAAAGCGGCGTCTGCCCATGAATTCGAAAAAACCATAAAAGGCGGTCAGACGCATTCTTCCGGTTCAGCCCGGTGTCATTTTGTTTCAGTCTTTCCGATCGATTTGTAAAAAGATAAAAAGTTTTCGCGAGCAAGTTTGCGGTATAGGTAATAAAGAAAGAGCCCAACAATTTCTGTATATCGTGCACCTTTTTCCAGGAGATCATCAGAAGACAGGCGCTCCATGTTTTCCTGATAATATTCTCGAGAACCTTCTGATACAAACTCTGTAAAAAAGTCTGAAATTTGTTTTAAAACAATCGGATTATAGCCATCTTTTGGGCCAAATCCAATTTTATCCATATCGACAAGCAGTTTGCCGATGATGACATCTTCAACTGAATAGGATAACCGGCCGTTTTTCTTTTCTGCTCGAAGGATACCCCACTCTTCCATTTTATCAAGCCATTTTGATCCCATCCCTGTTGCTTCAAGGAAGGCTTCCTTCCCCGTGATCTCATTGGTTACAAACTGGTCAATCGGGCGGAAATATTCACTCAGGAGCTGCAGAGCGGACTGCCTGGTGCGGGACTGCTTTTTGATTCGCTGCAATATTTTCTTGATAACGGAAAGCGGAAGATAATAATTATCCCTCAACCCCTTGATGAGGCGTATCTGGTCGATATAATTTTCGGTATAATTGGCAACATTTATTCCGTTTTTTCTGGGTTTCCGAAGAAGTCCTTCCCGGATATAATAGTGAATGGTTTCTTTGGGGACACCGGTTCGTTTAACGAGTTCGCTTATTTTCATAAATTACCTTTCAGGGAGGCGCATTCAATTTTTTGATAATCGGAAGAGGGCATGGCGCCCTCCCCGATCCGTTATGAATATTGAAACCGGCAATCACATCGTTATCAAAAGTAATATTTAATTAATAAATGTATGTCAATAGAAAAGTATAATAATATCTTTTAAAAAAAGCTTGACAATAAATATTTGAATAACATAATGATTTATATAAAAGCGTTTATTAACGCTATATATAAAGCGTATATTATACTATTCAAAAAGCGTTTGTTTATGGCTCGGGGTATGGAAGCGGTTCTTTGTTGTGGTTAAACCATTTAAAATTCTGTGATACAAAAAAAGGAGGAAGGATATGACAGAGGCGAAAATGACTGCGGAAGAATTTCAGGGATGGATCAAAGGCAAATCCGATGAAGAAATTATTGCAGATGCCAAAGGGCAGGAGGATTCTCTTCTTGACGGACTGTTTGATGCAATGAAAGAGGCGTTTGATCCTGCGGCGGCTTCAGGTCAGGCCGCTGTTATTCAATATGATATCAACACGCCAATTGGTTTGCAAAAATTTCAGATCAAGGTGGAGAATGGCGCCTGCACAATTATGAAGGAAGGGGCGGAAAAGGCTCGCGTTACACTATCGATGAATCTGCCTGATTTTTTACGCATGATGGCCCTTGAACTCGACGGAATGCAGGCTTATATGACGGGCAAATTGAAAATTGCCGGTGATATCATGTTCTCTCAGAACCTTTCCAGATGGTTCAAGCAAAAGAAAAGCGGATGAGGCATAATGGAATCTGTCTTAAAAAATGCCGTATGGCATGAATTTTATTGTCAGAACAAAGAAGCCGATCCTCGGAATATCATGTATGTTCCTTTGGCCGGCTTTTCGGTTCTTATTTGAACTGGATCCATATTTCTGATTTAACGAAAGGGAGAAAGGAGAGAGATCGTGATGGCAGAAGCACAACAAAATAGTCAGCGGATGAACTCTCAGAGTCTGTTTTCGATTCAAGGCAAGGTCGCACTTGTGACCGGAGGATCACGGGGCATCGGCTTGATGATCGCGCGGGGGTATGTTGAATCAGGCGCCAGGGTTTATATTTCATCCCGAACAAAAGAGGTCTGTGATCGGATTGCGGAAGAACTGTCCGAAAATGCCGGCGGCATCTGCATCTCCATCCCTGCAGACATCCATTCGGAAGCGGGTATTCAGGAACTTGCCGGGGAGATTATCGGCAGGGAGAAGATTTTGAATATACTGGTCAACAACGCGGGTGCAAACTGGGCCGCGAAGCTGGAGGAATATCCGGATGCCGGTTTTGATAAAGTCATGGCATTGAACGTTAAATCCATGTTTGTTCTTACACGAGAACTTCTCCCCCTTTTGGAGAAAGCGGCAACTCCGGAAGATCCGGCACGGGTAATCAATATCGGTTCCATTGATGGAATCGCAGTGCCCAAGGTAGAAAATTATGCGTATTCTGCAAGCAAGGCGGCTGTACACCACATGACCAGAGTTCTGGCAGCTCAATTAGGCCGCCGCAACATCACGGTGAACGCAATCGCTCCCGGACCATTCGAGAGCAAGATGACCAGATGGATGCTTGACAATTTAAAAGAGATGATCGTCGCAACTTGCCCTCTTGGTCGCATCGGTACACCGGAGGACATGGCCGGAGCTGCAATTTATCTTGCCTCAAGAGCCGGTGCATATGTCAATGGAGCAATCATTCCGGTTGATGGAGGGATTACAACTCAGTAAAAGGTTGATGGTAATTTGAATTTATTTAAACCAATCCGGATGACAAAAACGGAAGTTTCCGTTCATCCGGAAAGAGGAGGTAAAAACCATGGCGAATTTAAAAGAATGCGTTTTCATTGACAATGTGCGCACTCCCAATGCAAGAGCTCATAACGAAAAAGGCTGGTTCAGGGATGTCAGGCCGGATGAAATGCTGACCGCAGTATTTAACGGTCTTTTTGAAAGAAATAAAGGCATCCAACCGGAAGATGTGGATGTTGTCGTTGTCGGCTCTGCGAATTTGTCCGGTATGCAGAATGATATCGGTCGACTGGCCTGGCTGGCATCCGGTTTTCCCGAGTCTGTTCCGACACAGTCAGTCACCAACCAGTGTCCGTCCGGCATGACGGCCACCATGAATGCCGCCAGGGCAGTGATGACCGGAGAGGCGGATATCGTGATTGCCGCGGGTGTCGAGGACATGGAAAAAGTCGGCATGGGTGCGAATATGGATTTTCCGCCGCGATTGCTGGAGAGATATAATTTAATGGAGCTTCCCATGGGAAACACCGCCGAAAAAGTTGCGGAGCAGTACAATATTTCCAAAGAGGACATGAATAATTTTGCCGCACAATCCCATAAGAATGCGGCAGCAGCTCGAGATAATGGTAAATTCAAACGGGAAATCATTCCGATAGATGAAAAAAGGAAGATGGAACTGAATTTTTAGTGGACAGGGATCAGTGGATTCGAGATTCGCTGGATCTGGAAAAGATGAAAACCATGCAATCTCCATTCAAGGAGAACGGGAGGGTTACCGCAGCCACCTCATCGCCATTGACCGCGGGCGCGGCTGCCATTCTGATGATGAGCCGTGAAAAGGCGGATGAA
>JAWOIJ010000069.1:0-117235 GCA_046484745.1 Desulfobacterales bacterium
TAATTCTTTTACTGACGGTGTTTCAAAAGCTTTAAAGAAAAAAGATGGTAAGGTAACCCTGGTAGGTTTTGGAACGTTTTCAAAGGTCCGCAGAAAAGCAAGAAAAGGACGAAATCCTCAGACAGGCGAAAGCATTAAAATCAAAGCAAGCAACGCCGTAAAATTCAAAGCAGGAAAAAAACTGAAAGACGGAATATAACAACTCTACATGAACCAGACAAAAACCTCCGGCCATATCAACGACCGGAGGTTTTTTTGTGCCTGAAACAGACTAAAACAGCTTTAAGTTTCCCAAAAGCCCCTCTCCCAGGTTCAGACGTTTTTCGATCTCCTTTTCTATGGATCCAAAACCCGCCATACTTTGATCCAAACAAAAGAAATGCCATGTTCTCAAGTCCCTTTGAGGAGATGGAATATTTATTCTTCAAACGGTTTAAATCTTCCATCGGCATGCTTTTCAGTTTCACCAGTCTTTCCTTATCACTTGTCACAGGCATGGTCGGATTAAAAGTGTTTTCACATGATCCTGTTTCATGATAATAAATAAAAATTAAAGCCGGCAGAAATGCCTTTGGTTTAAACTTGTGCCCCTGATCCGGGCATTGGAATTGATTGCCGGCAATCAATTCCGAAACATGAAGATCCGCTTATTCATTTAACAGGGAGGTTATGATGTCAAAAGTGATTCATACATCGCATATCACCATTACCCCGGAAGATGGCCCAACCCGAAAAGCAATGATTAAAGGTTTCTCTGAGCCTGTTTTTTACGGCGTTCATGGCGGAATAAAAAAATTCTACGGATTGGAACCGAAAAAAGAGCATGCTGCGACCCTTGATCATATCATCGGAGGAGTCGGTGGATGAATGATGGGAACGCTGGCGGCGGTGCTTGCCGGTAAAAAAATTGCAACGTCTCAAAAACGATACCGTGCAGAAGTTAAAGGAGATATCGAAAATGTTGCCGGTGTCCTGAAAATTGTCCGTATTCATGTTCACTATTACCTGCAGGTGAACCATGAACAGGAAAAAGATGCGGAAGAGGCCCTGAATGCATACCTTCTTTTTTGTCCTGGCGCGCAAAGTGTGATCGGCTGTATAGAAATCAGCCACGAAATTACATTTACCTGAATCTTCCGGGAAGAGGTTGGTGCCATTCAGGATGATTGTTGGCAACTGAACGCCATACCCGGCCGTCAACCACCACACGCATCGCTCCACCCGCGGCGGAACAAACGCGTGGGGTTTGATTTCAAACCATCAGGGAAAAACAACTGAATCCAAGCGATGATTCTTGAAAAACGAAACCGAAAAAGCATTCTGACGGTCTATATCGGATTGGCTGCCAATTTCATTCTGGCTGTCCTGAAAACGACTATCGGTATTTTTGGACATAGCCCTGCCCTGCTCGCCGATGGCATCAATTCCACATCTGATGTTGCATACGGGATTGTTGTAAGTATATTTATCCGCCTTTCAGGAAAACCGCCGGATGAAGACCACCCCTATGGCCATAACCAGATGGAAAGTGTCGCCGCTATCGTTGTGGGCTCGTTCGTAATAACCACTGCCATTGCCATCTTCTGGAATTCAATTAACAATGTGTATGATCTTTATATCCAGGAAGGTGATTACAGCGGTGCCACGATTACCGCATTATGGGTTGCCCTGTTTACGGTGGCGATAAAGGTAGTGCTTACGATCTGGACGCTGAAGGTGGGACGGCAAACCCAAAACTCAGCCGTACTTGCCCTGGCTTTTGATCATCGAAACGACATATTCTCAGCCATGGCTGCCACGATCGGTATTTTTTTTGGCCGGTTCGGCTATCCCTGGGTCGATCCGCTGGCCGGAGCAATTGTCTCGGTGATCATTCTGGGAACGGGTATTGAAATTTTACGTGAATCAACGGCAGATTTGATGGATACGCTGCCGGGCAAAACCCTTGAAAAACAAATCATCGGCTATTTGCATTCCATTCAGGGCGTAAAAGAAATCGGAGAAATCCATGCCCACCGATTTGGACCCTATCTGGTCACCAATGTCACAATCTGCGTGGACGGTTGTCTGAGTGTAGCCGAAGGGGATAAAATTGCCACCCGGGTAGAGGATGTTCTGATCGAAAACATCGATCTGATGCGTAAGGTCCACGTTCATTATCATCCGGTAACCATAACCGAAACCCCGTAATCCTTTGTGGAGAACGGTTTGCATTTAGATGAAAGAATCTGAAACGTGTCTTCTCTTGAAAATCTGCTATCCAAATGGATAACCCCTGTAAAGGATGCCATGCCGCCGCTGTATCTTGTCGGCGGTGCGGTGCGGGATCACTTCCTTTCCAGGCAAATAAAAGACATTGATATCGCCTGTGACAACCCGAAAAAGGCTGCTGCAATTCTGGCAAGCTATCACAAATCTGCAATTGTGCCGCTGGGAAAGGAAAAAAGAGCGGTATGCCATCGTGTGGTGAATCGGCAAAACACCGATGATTTTCTTGATGTTGTCGAACTTCGGAATGGCTCAATAGAAAATGATCTTCAGATGCGGGACTTTACAGTAAACGCCATTGCGATTCAAATCACGAAGCAGGGAAAATTAGGCCGGGTTATTGATCCTCTGGCCGGCATGCGTGACCTTGAACAACATTCAATCCGGCTTACCGGACCGGATGTTTTCAACTCCGACCCATTGAGAACCCTGCGAGCCTTTCGTTTTGCCGCTGAACTCCAATTCACGATTGAAGCGTCTACCATCAGGTCAATCAGAGAGAGCTGTCTCCTGCTTTCCGAAATATCGGCCGAACGTATTCTGACAGAACTTCTGAACTTGCTTAAAACAAATCTGGCTGCTTCAACCGTTCGCGCGATGGACGAAGTGGGACTTCTTGAAGTTATATTTCCGGAAATCAGGGCAATGAAGGGTTGCATCCAGAACGCATTTCATCATCTGGATGTCTGGAACCACTCCCTGGCCGTACTTGAAATGTGCGAATCTATCACAGCCAATCTTCAAACCTATTTTTCAGATTCATCACGGCATGTGGAGGATAACCTTAACGAGGGAAATCGGCTTCCTCTGATGAAACTGGCAGCGCTGCTCCATGATGTTGGAAAGCCCTCAAAAAAAGAGAGAACCGGAGAATCCCGGGAAATCAATTTTCACGATCATGACAGGGAGGGGGAAAAAATCATTTCCGATATCGCCAAACGGCTTAAAATGTCCTGCCGGGACAGGGAGTTTCTTCGGTCAATGGTGGCGGAACATATGCACATCCTTTATCTTTCAAGACCGGATGTAAAAGAAAAAACAATGCTGAAATGGGTCAGAAAGCTGAATGATGACATCATCCCGCTCATTATCATTGAGATGGCGGATTCCATGAGTACCTGCGGACCAGCCTCAAAAAAATCTGAACGGGAAGCTCACCTGGCCTGGTCCCGGAAAACGGTCATGAAATATTACAGTGGAATCAGGACGAAATTAAAACGCAACAATGTTATCAGCGGAAACGATCTGATCTCACTGGGGATGAAGCCCGGACCTGAACTGGGGCGTGTGCTTGAAAAAATCAGGGAAGCCCAGGATGAAGGACTCATCCTGGATCATGCTTCCGGTTATGCCATGGCTCAAAAACTTGCAGCGGAAACGATCTTAAAATCCGATCCTGAACCCTGAAATGTTTTCAGTAACCTTCTGAAAAAATAAAAAATTGGGTTCCAGACCCGCCGAGTCTTCATCCGGGAAAATTATTTTTCCGATTCTCTTGACGCAAGTTCAAAAAATGCATAATAAAACCCTGTATAAAAAACCCGGAAGAGCGTTTCCGGGAATACGCGAAAACTGCGGCAGTAATAACAGTCGATGCCTTCGTAAAAAGCTGCATTGACAACATTGAAAAATCTTTTTTTTCGATACCGGCGTAAAAGGAGAAACGCATGATCCGTGTGGAAAACCTGACAAAATATTACAACGAATTTTGCGCAGTAGATCAGATCAACCTTCACATCCGAAAGGGAGAAATCTTAGGGCTCTTAGGACCGAACGGAGCCGGAAAAACCACCACTCTCCGGATGCTGACAGGTTTTTTTCTGCCGACTTCAGGTGATATTCATGTCAAAGAGTATTCGATTCGAGAGGATTCCCTGGATATTAAAAAACTGATGGGATATCTGCCGGAATCAGCACCCTTGTACCACAGTATGCTTGTATACGACTACCTGGACTATGTGGCGAACATTCGGGGAATCCGGTCGGACAAAAAAATTTCAAGGCTTAAAACCCTTTCTGATCTGTGCGGCTTAAGCGGTATCATGCACAGGCCCATCAGCGAGCTCTCCAAGGGGTTGAAACAGCGGGTAGGCCTTGCCCATGCCATGATGAGTGATCCGGAAATACTGGTTCTGGATGAGCCGACTTCAGGGCTCGATCCGAATCAGATCGTCGAAATCAGAGAAATTATCCGCCGGATCGGAAAGGAAAAAACCATTATCATTTCAACTCACATACTCAGTGAGGCCGAGGCTGCCTGTGACCGAGTCGTCATCATCAACCAGGGGAAAATCGTTGCTGACGGAAGTACGGAATCCCTTAAACTGACGGGCAACCAGGACTATGTAATTAACATTTCCCTCCTGAACGCCGATGAGAATGAAGTCAAAAAAGAGCTCGATTCCATTGCCGGTGTTACAGAAATCACTGCAGTACATACGGATGATCCTGAAATGCTGAACCTCAGACTTGCCTGCATGAGTGCTGAGGATCTCAGAGGATCAATTTACCGAAAAATAAAGTCGAAAGACTGGGTTCTGATGGAGTTTCATCAGGAGAAAAAATCATTAGAAAACATATTCCGAGAACTGACCAAGGAGAATTGACATGCGGCAGGTTATCCACATTTTCAATAAAGAGTTTAAGGACTATTTCATATCGCCCATTGCCTATATCGTCATATCTGTTTTTCTTCTCGTAACCGGGTGGTTGTTTTTTTCAACCTTTTTCCTGTACAACCAGGTTACCCTCAGAAACTTTTTTTCGCTCCTTCCTCTGATTTTTTCCTTTGTAATTCCGGCGATTACCATGCGTCTTTTTTCCGAAGAACTGAACATCGGATCCTATGAAATTCTTCTTACCATGCCGGTGACCTTCCAGGATGTCATTTTCGGGAAACTGCTTGCAGGTGTAGCCATGGTCGCAGCCATGCTGCTGCCGACTTTCGCCTATGCCATTACCGTTGCCTTCCTGGGGGAGCTTGACTGGGGTCCGGTTATCGGTGGCTACATCGGCGCCATCCTCATGGGGTCAGCCTTCACGGCTATTGGTCTTTTTGCTTCATCCCTTACGCGAAACCAGATTATCGCCTTTATTATCGGAATGGCAATCTGTTTCAGCCTTACACTGGTAGACAAGATGCTGTTTCTCTTTCCAGGATCCTTTCTTGGCGTGATCGGTTACCTGGGCGCGGATTTCCATTTTCAGAACATTTCAAAAGGCATTATCGACTCCAGGGATATCATCTACTTTCTAAGCGTCGTATTTATCGGCCTCTACGGAGCACATCTGGCCATGCAGGAAAAGGAATAAGGAGAATAAAATGGGTGGAATCAACAGATCCGGGAAATATGTCAAATTTTTCATTTATCTGATTGTTATCGTTCTGATCAACATTGCCGGCATGACACTGTTCACCAGGATAGACCTTACAAGCAGCAAGATCTACTCAATATCCGACGCCAGCAAGGAAGTTGTTGCAACTCTTTCAGAACCCCTGACCATCAATGTTTTCTTTACCAAAAACCTTCCTGCTCCCTATAACAATACCGAGCAGTATCTTCGTGACCTGCTGGAAGAATATGCCATCCATGCCGGTAAATATAACAATTATTTTAATTATCGATTTTATGACATCAGCCCGGAAGGAGAAGACATCGGGGACAAAGTGGAAGAAAATCGAGCCATTGCGAGAAACTATGGAATCAGCCCTGTCCAGATTCGCCACTTTGAAAGGGATGAAATTAAATTCAAAAACGCTTTCATGGGTCTTGTGATCATCCATGGAGACATTATTGAAAAGATACCAACCATTACCTCTACGGATGGCCTGGAATACAAACTGACAACATCCATTCAAAAGCTGAACAACAAGATCAGTTCGCTTCTCGCTTTAAAGGAAAAAATCCGGATCACCTTATATCTGTCTTCGTCCCTGGAGCAGGTAGCACCATTTATGGGCCTGAAAACCCTCCCCCAATTACCCGAAAAAATAAAAAATGCTGTTGAAAAATTAAATTCGAAAAATTACGGCAAGATCGAATTTGCGCATCTCGATCCTTCAGAAGATCCAAAAATTGAGGCCGCAGCATTGGAGCAGGGCCTGATTGCCTTGAAATGGCCTGCCATTCCCCAAAAAAAAATCGAGCCCGGATCGGGTATTATCGGCCTGAGCATGAGGCACAAAAAAAAGAGTATCGATGTCCCTCTTCTCAGTATCATCCAGTTCCCGCTTATCGGTACGCGATATGAGCTGATCGACATGGAATCTTTGGATGAGGTTTTAAATGAGAACATTGAAACCCTTATCGACATCAATGAAAATATCGGATTTCTCTCAGATCACGGCGCACCAAGCCTGTTCGAAAGGCCGCCGGTAAACCCGATGATGGGTCCCCAGGATGAAGGACTGTCCAATTTCAATTCACTGGTTTCACAAAATTATTCATTTAAAACCATCCGTCTTGCAGATGAAAACATACCGGAAAGCCTGAAATGCATGATTATCGCAGGACCCACGGAGCCGTTCACCGACTATGAGCTGTACCGGATTGACCAGTATTTGATGCGGGGAAAAAGCCTTGCCATCATTATAGAACCATTCAAAGAGGTGATGCCGCAGCAAAGCCAGGCATTTTCCTTTAACCAGGGTCCTTCCTATGTGCCGCTGAACACAGGACTCGAAAAGTTGCTGAAACATTATGGCGTTGCAGTAAAAGAATCCTATGTCATGGATGAAAACTGTTACAAACAGGCCAATTCTCAGCAATTCGGCGGCGGTGAAACGCCGATCTATTTTGCCCCGCTGATTCAGCAGCAGAATATCAACTCACGGCCTTCCTTCATGAAAAACATAAAAGGCCTGATTACATTGAAAATTTCACCGCTTGAGCTGCTGGAAGACCGGATCAGGGCCGGCAATATTAAAGCCACAAAACTGTTTTCCTCATCAGACAAATCATGGGAAATGCGGGGAAGGATCAGCCTCAATCCAAGATTTATCAGGCCTCCAAGATCCGATGATGAAAAAAAGAGTATGCCCCTGGCCTTTCTGCTTGAAGGAGAATTTCAGAGTTATTTTGACGGAAAACCGATCCCTGTAAAAACGACCGGGACAGAGGATCCGGAAGAAGATGATCAGGATATTGAAAAAATAGGTCCCAAAACGCCTGAAGAGGAAAAGCCGGACATTGACCTGTCAACAGTCGAAGAACAGGGAGGATTTATTGCAAAAAGCCAACCTGCCAAAATTTTTATACTTGCCTCTTCAGACATGTTGAAAAATAATATTCTGGACAGCGAAGGCAAAGGCCCCAATACGACCTTCATCCTGAATGTGATCGACCATCTGAACGACAGGGATGATATCGCCCTGATGCGCAGCAAGGAGCAGACATTGAATCCTTTGCTCGAAACAGAAGCGTTGACAAAAACCGCGGTCAAATATTTCAATATTGCCGGTCTGCCTGTCCTTGTAGCTCTTTTCGGACTTTTTGTGTGGCTCAGGCGGCGCTCAAGAAAAAAACAGATACAAACGATATTTCAAAAAAATTAGGGAAGGCAAGCAATGAAGATGAAAAAGGAATATATCCTGCTGGCGGCAATCATTGCCGGGTTGTCATTATATCTTATGATTCATAAATCAGATAAGGTTCATTATACGCTTCCGGAAATCGCAAAGATCGAACCAAAAGAGATCACTGGAATCGAAATTTCCACAAAAAAGGAATCGATTACACTCACAAGGCAGGAGGATGCGTGGGTAATCGGTCCGGATGCATATCCGGCGGACTCCGGGAAAATCAATAAAATTCTCGATATCATCGGTGATCTTTCCCTGACTGCCCTTGTTTCAGAATCGGAAAACTATATTCGCTATGATCTTTCGGAAGATCAGCGAATTCATGTTCGCGCGTTCAAAGGCGATGCGCTGGAACGCGAGTTTGATATCGGTAAAGCCGCTCCCTCATTCCGGCACACTTTTGTAAGAATTGGAAAAGATCCAAAAGTTTACCATGCGCGGGAAGACTTTCGCTCCCACTTCGAACAGACGGTTGACAGCCTGAGAGACAAAACGGTTCTCTCCTTTGACAGAAATGATATTCAGGAAATAGCTTTTACCAGGGGAGATCGCTCCCTTGTTTTTTCAAAACAGCTGGTCCCTGTTGAAACAAAACCGGACAAGGATTCCAAAGAAGAAAAAATGAGCCCGTCCCCGGAAACGAAAACAATCTGGCAGGATGGTGACGGGAAAGCCCTTGAAGACTCAAAAATTAACAGTCTGCTCTCATCCCTTTCAGGCCTCAAATGTAAACGGTATCTTCCAGGCGAGAAAGAGGAGTTCAAAGAGCCAATTTATACGGTTCACCTTCGGGGGATCGATGAACAGTCTCTTTCAATATTCAAAAAAGCAACGGATGAAAGCCAGGAATATCCGGCGATTTCGTCCTGGAACCGTTACGCTTTTTTGCTCGAAGACTCCAGCGTGGAAAACATGATGTCAATTTTTGAAAAAACGGAAAGTATGGATAAAATGCACCAGGAATGAAAATAATTCATACATCAGACTGGCATCTGGGTCAGAATTTCATGTTCAAGGACAGAAAAAAAGAGCATGAAAAGTTTCTTGAATGGCTGATGCTGCTGATCCAAAAAGAATCCGCGGATGTTCTGATTGTCGCGGGCGATATCTTTGACTCCATCTCTCCGCCCAACTATGCATTAAAAATGTATTACAGCTTTCTGGCACGTGTCTCCTCAACGACTCCCTGCCATACCTTCATTGTAGGCGGAAATCATGATTCGGTTTCAACACTGAATGCTCCCAAAAATATCCTTGAAGCGCTAAATGTTCACGTAACAGGAGGCATTTCCGGAAATGTTGACGATGAGGTCATCGTTATTAAAAACGGTTCCGGTGAGCCGGCTGGAATTATATGTGCCGTGCCGTTTCTAAGAGATCGGGATATTCGAAAATCGGTTCCGGGCGAAAGCTACCAGGAAAAAAGCCGGGCTCTTTTGGAAGGAATCAGGCAACATTATGAGCTGGTGAAAAACTCAGCCATAAAAAAGAAAACCAGCCTGACCGGGAAAAAGATCCCTGTGATTGCAACAGGCCATCTCTTCGCTGAGGGAGGTGAAGTAAAAGAGGAAGAAGGCCTTCGTGAAATCTACGTGGGCTCCCTGGGACAGGTAACGCCCGACACCTTTCCAATAGAGTTTGACTATGTTGCCTTGGGGCATCTTCACCGGCCTCAACAAGTAGGAGGACACCGAAGAATAAGATACTCGGGCGCCCCCATACCCCTAAGTTTCAGCGAATCCGATAAACCGAAACAGGTTGTTTGCATAACGTTTGACGAAGGGAAAAAAGAACCCGAAATAAAAACCATTGAGATACCTGAGTTTCAAAAACTGCGGACCGCAAAAGGCAGTCTTGAACAGGTCATTGCTCAGCTCGACGCTCTCCGGCGCGGAAATGCCGACGACCCCATCTGGGTTGAAGTGTCTGTCTTAGAGGAAACCTGGAAGCCGGATATTGAAAACACCATAAACGATCTCGCGAATGAGCTGGAACTCGATATTCTGGCCATTAAAAACCTCAGAAGCTTCCGGGACAGAAGCTTGCGCAAATCAAACCCCTCGGAAACACTCGATGATTTTACGCCGGAATCGGTCTTTCAAAAAAGGCTGGAAAAGGAGAAGAAGATCGAAGAAGATCTAAAAAATGATCTGATACATGCATTTCATGAAATCCTGAATACCGTAAACGAAAGTGCGGAGGATTTTCATGAGAGTTCGTAAGCTGAGTTTTTTGAACATTAACTCTCTGAAGGGAAACTTTACCATAAATTTTGAGGAGTCACCGCTGGGAGACTCCGGCATCTTTGTCATCACCGGCCCCACCGGATCGGGAAAGACAAGTGTTCTTGACGCGATATGTGTCGCGCTTTACGGAAAAACCCCTCGACTTCCCAATAAAAAAGAGCTTGAACAGCTCATGACTCACCATACTGGTGAATGCAAAGCGGAAGTGACGTTCTCCATAAACGAAAAAAAATATCGATCGTACTATGCACGATACCGGGCCAGAAAAAAACCCGATGGCAAATTCCAGCCGCCGATCATGGAGCTTGTGGAGGAAGATACCGGGAAAATCATTGCAGATAAAATTTCACAGGTTCCATTAAAAGTGGAAGAGCTTACTGGTTTGGATTATGAGCGCTTTTCACGATCCATCATGCTTGCTCAGGGAAATTTTACGGCATTTTTACAGGCCGCGGAAGATGACCGGGCGGTTCTTCTTGAGAAGATGACCGGAACGGAGATTTATACAAACATTTCAAAAACCGCCTTTATCCGGGATAAAATCGAAAAACAGAAACTCGTCAAACTGGATACCATCCTCGAAAACTTCAGCCTTCTGTCCGAAGAGACCGTTCGTGAAAAAAACAAAAAACTGTTCGAAATCGGATCCCAGATTACGAAAATTGAAAAAAAACTTGCGCAACTCTCGGAAGATAAAAAAACCCTGGAAGAGATTCACAGACTGAAAACCGCCTTGGCTGAATCCCGGGAAAAGATGTGCCGAATACAAGAAGAGGAAGAAAGGGCACAACCTGATTTCGAAAGGCTGGAAAAACATCTGATTGCTTTACCTGTTAGGGAATCCCATGCCATTCTTCAGGGGTTTCGCCGGCAGGTCGAATCGATAAACAGCAAAATAACCGATTCAGAAAAAACGATCCCCGGTCTTGAGAAAGATCTCGAAAATTCAGAGAGGAAACACAAAGAAAAATCCGATGAGTTTGAAATTTTCAAAACGGAAAAAGATAAACTTCAGATCTTGATTACCGAAACCGTTAGGCAGGACAGCCTGATTCAAAAAGAAGAATCTGCTATAATCGAACAGAAAAAAAAGCTGCTTGAAATTGAAGAAAAAAAAGCGTCCGTCATTTCTCAAAAAAAAGAAAAGGAGTCCCAGAACTTCAAGACGGAAGAAGAGATTCGGAACAGCCTGAAATATCTTGCCGATCATGATCCGGACAGATCCCTTGTAAAGAATTTGCCGCTCCTGCAGGAGATGACATCTGCCCTGAAAACGCTTTCCAGAAAGAAAGTTGAGAAACAATTCCGAATCGAAAACTGCAGAAAAGAGTACACAGCCGCATCTGAAAAGACCAAAAAAGAATGGGATCTGCTTAAAAAAATTGAATCCAGGCTTGAAAAAACGGGTCGGGAAAAGGAAAAAATCTCCATAAAAATGGCCGCATTGCTATCCGGGAAGGATTTGTCGTTTTTGGAAAGCAAAGAGGAACGGCTTAAAAAAAATCAGCAGGATATAAAAACCCTTCGGGATAAAAGCATCACGATGGTTGATCTGGAAAAAAAGCAGGAGGTTCTTATCGTTGAGATGGAACATGCTTTGAAGAACCTTTCTAAAACAAATGGTCTGATCAGAAATCTCGAACAAAAAAAAAGAAAAACGGAAAAAGAAATTCTGCATCTTGAAGAAGCAAAAGAACTTGAAGACGCGATTAAAAGTCTGGAAGAAAGGAGAAAAGAGCTTGTGCAGGATGCTCCCTGCCCTCTTTGTGGATCACGTTCACATCCATGGTCGGTACACGCGCCGGTGCCTTCCAGCACGGCGGACCGGCTTCATAAATTTCGGAAAGAATTAGAGAACCTTCGGGAACAGATCCAAACCGCTGAAAAAGATGCGACAACATTAATAACCCAAAAAAAACAAAATGAAAAAATTTTAAAGGAACAACAGGCAAGCCTGGAAAAAATAGATGCCGAGTTTAAAGATCTGCTGAAATCCACCAATCTTGAAATCTCTTTCGACCAATGGGAAAGCCTGAACAAAATGCTTGAAACGATCACCGAAGAGCTCGCCAAAACAACTGCCGATCTGCGGGAGATTAAAAAGACAAAAGACCATCTTTCCGGGCTCAGTGAAACCATCCTCATTGAAACCCGAAGCCTCTCAGATGCAGCCGTCAAATGTGAAAAAGCTCAAAACCTGCAGAAATCTCTTGAAGAAGAGACCGCTCGCCTGGGAAAAGAGCTCAAGGAAGAGGATCGCCATTATCAAAAAACGCTATTGGATCTGAATACGATTCTAATCCCCTATCAAGAACAGATACAGGATGCGGAGGCCGGTGACAATCTGATACACCGTCTATCCATCCGATCCGACTCCTTTCAGGATCAGATAAAAAACCTTGAACAGCTTAACGAGAGACTCCACCCCCTGAAGGAGGAACTGGCTGTTATCAAAACCGTCCTTGAGGCAGACCATCAACAGATGGAAGATAAAAAACAGCATATAAAAAATTTGCAAAACACCCTCAAGGGTATGATCGAAAAACGAAAAAATCTTTTCGGCGATCAAAATCCCCAAAAAATTCAGGAAGACCTCAAGAAGGAAACCATCTCTTTTGAAAAGGATCTGAAAAGCCTTGATTTTGATATAACGGAAATCAAAAAGAGGCTTTCCGCAAAACAGGCGACGCTGGAACAAAATCGGTCCGAGTTGAAAAAAATCGCGCAGGAAACCGCCCGGGCATCTGAAACATTTATCACCCGACTTGCGGAAACCGGTTTTCCCGATGAAGAAAATTTTCTCAACACCTTTCTTCCGGAAAAGGAGGTGGAGAAACTTCAAAATCTGAAAAAAAATATAGACAAGAGAAAAACGGAGTATCATTCGCTTCAACAGGACAGCCAGGACAGATTGAACCAAATCCTGAAAAACCCGATCGCCCCGGAGCATATGGAATCGATACTTGAAAAAATAGATTCGGCAGAAAAACAAAAATCTGAGTTAAACGGTGAAAAGGGGGCAGTCAGGGCACTTTTGGAAGAAAATGAAAAACGAGTGGCGAGCCATCGTCAACAACTGGATGAAGCAAACCGTCAGAAGAAAGAATGTATAAGATGGAATTCGTTGAACGAACTGATCGGCTCGGCAGACGGCGCGAAGTTCAGAAAATTTGCCCAGGGTCTTACCCTGGAAACCCTGATCGAAAAAGCCAATATCTATCTTGATATGCTGAACAGGCGTTATCTGCTGAAGCGGAGCGAGTCTTCCGATCTGGCAATTGAGGTCATTGACACGTTTTATGGCGACCAGGTTCGCCCTACAGACAACCTGTCAGGCGGTGAAAGCTTTCTGGTCAGCCTCGCTCTCGCCCTTGGGCTTTCTGATTTAAGCAGCCAAAAAACCGCAGTGGAATCCCTGTTTCTTGATGAGGGATTCGGGACGCTTGATTCCGAAACACTTGAAACCGCTCTCTCCGCCATAGAAACCCTGAACGCGACCGGCAAAACCATTGGTGTCATTTCTCATGTGGAAGCATTGAAAGAGAGAATCTCCGCGAAAATTGAAATCAAACCTTTGTCCGGCGGTATCAGCAGGGTAGAAGTGACAGCCTCCTGATTCAAGCAAGAAATTCAAAACGTATAACTCACCCTCATACCAGCTGATCGCCCTCTTGCAGACCAGTGTCCGGCAAGGGGAAGGATATATCTGGAATCATCATTGTCCAGTATATTTTTCGCGTAAAGGGATACCTCAAGCGTTTTGACAAGGATGTCGGTAAAAAGAAGGTTCATATCAAAAAAGTGTTCCGGCCTCTGCATTTCATATGCGGTGGAGTTGTTCGGAATCTGCCCCCGTATCCGATTCCAGCCCCGGTAATGAAAATTCAGGAAAATCGTCCGGCTTAGCATCAGATCTGTTCCCAGGTTCCACATCTGGTGTGGAAACTGTGTCAGGGTTCGCTCATCATCAACCATGTATGTACCTTCAAAACTATATGCAATCCCGTTTGCGAAACCTTCCAGCCTGTCAATCTTGGATCGCAGGACATGTGAATAGTTGCCATACCAGCTTATGCTGCTGTTGATTTTGTGTTGTAAATCCAGCTCAAAACCGGAACTGGTAATCTTATTGGAATTCACATAGAACAGGATATGATCCACGCCATCGATCTGACCGTCCCTGCCGCTGAAATTAAACGCATTGTCAAAAACGGTATAATAACCGGTAATGCTTGTCTGCAAATTTCCGGTTGAATAGATAACCTGGATATCATGGGATTCCACCTCTTCCGACTCTTCCACACCAAACTGCGGTGTCGGAGCGGAAACCAGATCTCCATCAGCGTTAATGTAGGTTGTATTGATCAACGGTTTCTGGTTCAGAAAACTTTTTGCTACCGGTGGACGGACGTACCCGGTATTATAAAGATATTTTGCAGTCCAGTGCCGGCTGATCCCAAGGATCGTCGCAAATCGGGGAAGTACTCTTGTGTTGTCCTCTCGTAAATCATTGTGATCGATTCGAAGACCCAGTATCAGATTCAGGTTATCAAAAACACTCCAGTTGTCCTCGATGTAAGCCGCCAGATTCAGATCCTTGTCTTCGGGAGTAACAAGCGGCGTTATCTCTGGACCACCTCCTGTATTATTTCCAGACGACGAATACTGAAGTGTCTGATAAACCGGATCGATCTCGGTCTGCACCACCTGAATACCGGAGACGAGCTGATGTTTTTTCAAAATTTTTGCCCGCAGCATCATTTCCAAACCCAGATTCATCTCCCTGCTGTAATATCCTTCGTGGACCGCATCCAGTTCCGGCGTAACCACCCGATTTGCCTGACCTTGCCACCGTTCGATAAAATTTGAAAATATTCTGGTTTCGAGAGAAGTTTTTTTATTGAAAGATTTGACATGCCCCAGATCAAGAAAATAATGCTTTCTCCGATTATATTCCGCGGGTTTGGAATGGTTCAGATCGAGCCAGTTCATGGTCGAATCCAGCCGGGAATCCAGAAGGTCTGCAGCTCTTGCTGTAAACGTGAACTGTTTCTGTCTGACCTTTCCATACAATTCCCAGGAATCTTTGATCTCATCCATTGACCCCAGCTCAAAAAATCCCTCTGATGGGAAAAAACCGTTCTTTGGGAAACCATCCGCTTCTGCGCTTGTAAATGAAAACATCATATCGTGATCCGCGTCCTCGCTGTTCCCATATAAAACGTTGGCATATCGATAACCATCCTCCGATGCATAATCCAGAGTGGTCTGAAAACCATTGATATCCTTCCCGTCCTTGGTGATGATATGAATGATTCCAAGCGCCGCATCACTTCCCCAGAGCGTAGACCCAGGCCCGCGGACGATTTCAACCCGCTTCACCTGTGTGATCAGCGGAAAGATAAAATAATCTCCAGGACCTTTATCAACGACACTGTTCATGTTATGACCGTCGATGAGAAGCAGAAACGGCTCGTTTTCACCTGCAACAACCCCCCGGGTACCGATCACCGGGTTGGCAACGTTTCGAGTTGGAAAAAATCCAACCGTCCGCTCCAGAATTTCATTCACGTTTCTAAATCCCCGGCGTTTGATATCTTCAGCCGTATACACCGTTATTACCGAAGGCGCTTTTCGAAGCGACTCTTCCTGTTTTGAGGCGGTGCGCACAACAGCTTCAGCCTGAAGCCACCGGATCTCATCCTCGAGCTCGGTTTCAGACGGCAGATCCTTTTCAAGACAATGCGAATATAACGGGGCAGTAAAAATCAGCATGAACACAGCAAGCAATGAGAAAAATATCCTTTGCATAAGCACCTTCCATCTGAGTTATACGTCATTGTCAGGCTTTTCATGAGTGCGTCAAAACTACTATTCATAAAAAAATTAGTTCTTTGCACGCTAAAAAAAAGAAACCGGTGTGTCAAGAGAGAATTGGCAATCAGGATAATACGAAAAGGAAGGCTGCGATGAAAAAAAGCAGGCGCCTCAAAATAAAACACCTGCTTCTCTATGGTTTCCGACTTAGTCCGCAATAATAATATCCGGATTTTTTTCCCCCGGTTCACTGTGATATTTTTTGATGGTCTTCTGCAGCGCCTCTGCGACTCTTTGAATTTTCGGATTGGACAAGCCGTGTTTGATTCGAATCACCTCCACCGGCAGGCTGTCTTTGCCGATGAGGTTCTGATTTCTGGCGGGGACGACATATATCCCGTATTCCTCCCCCAGCTTATCCGCACCTTCATGGGTGATGTTTATCATGTCAAACATTCCAGATCTCTTTTTCATCCATCCCCAGGACAGCGTTTCGGATAATTTTTTCCTGGAATTATTTACAATCTCTACAAATATCTGATTATCCCTCTTATGCGCCTCCTGGAGAGACGGGTCACGGGCGATTTCGGCCAAATGCATCCAGGTGTCCGGCATGGCAAGGAATGTATTTCTGTTCTCGGTTACAAAATGGCTGAAAATTTCAGCACGCTGTTCTCCGGAACCCAGATATAAATGGTGAAACGCCAGTCTGGAAGCATACTTGTCCTTTTTGCCCCGTGAGCTTTGAACGCCATGCGGAGCGCCGGCCTTCTGAAGAATTCTGTAAACTTCCCATTCCAGATCAAAGTCCGGGTCAAAATTGGGATACGCGATATCATGCTCACTGTAAATTTGTTTATCGATCAACACTTGTGCGATGTTTTCGTTATCCTCTTTTGTTCTTCTGGTTCCGATAAAATTGTTCCCCGTACTCATGTCAAAAAGAAACATCGTTGTCTGCGGATCAACCATTTCAGAAGCTTTTTGAAAGGATTTAAAATCAAAATCTCCGTTTTCATTCATATACCGGTATCGTTTTATGGTAAAATCCTTAAAAGTCGCCGGGTAAGCACCGTAGAAATTTGTCCCCATCACAACCGTTTCAATCTGAGGGAGGTCCACGGATCTTCGAACGGAATTCAACACCGGGAGCGTCAGATGCCTATACCCGCTGGCCATTCCAACGGTCTGGTATGAAATGGTTTTTTCCGCATCAACCCCCCCTTTGCCGTATATATCCTCTCCGTCGAAAACAATGGCCTTCTGAAGCGCGGGTGCTGTCGGCGTGCCATATGCGCAGGGATTTTCATTCATATCATCGCTGAACTGCTCCTTTCCGAAACGCTCCAGAGCCCGCTGATGCGCAATAAACACAGCCGGTGAATGATAAATTTTCCCTTCTCTGTTCTTGAACCGATCGCATCGCTCAAGGTTGCATCCTGCTTTGTCGGCTTCTTCAACAGAATCATACCAGGCGTTATTTGCCCTGTCATATACCCGTACTCGGTCTTCATCATTAAAGACCATGCCCTGGGCCAGTGATACCTTGTCAGGCCTCGTGTCTTTGTTGTAAAGAACCTGTCTTGCGGCAATCGGATTCTGAGGCTGTTTTTGAACCATTTTCCCGTTGTTTTTCCAGAAAATTTCTGAAAACCGTCGACCGTCTTTTTTCATGTTCTCAATGTCAATCATTTTCAATTCCAAAAGCTAATGTTATGGGGTTTGCGTCCTGCAACTTTAAAAAATCCGCAGGGGGTAGACGTGCTGATCTGAAATATTATCCATCACTCTATTATTCAAAAAAAACCCGGGTGTCAATCATGCTGTGCCGGCAAGCCCCTGTCTTACAAAATTTACGTATAAAAAAGGCTTTTTCAACAAAGCATTTCAATGCTTTTTTATAACCTGTCTATTTTCTTGACACAATCGTCAAAAAACCGTATTAAACAGGATGCTTTTCAGGATAAAAAAGCTATTTTCAAAGGAGACCCTATCGCTATGGCAATTACAAAGGCTGATATCATAAATTCGGTGCAGGATCAGATCGGATTCCCCAAAAATCAATCATCCCGAATCGTTGAAACCCTGTTAGAGCTGATTAAAAAAGATCTTGAATCCGGAAACGATGTACTGGTATCCGGATTTGGAAAATTCTGCGTGCGGGAGAAAAGGAAACGGAAAGGCCGTAATCCCTCAACCGGGGAAGATATGATGCTTGAACCGCGAAAGGTTGTTACCTTTCGATGCTCAAGTGTTTTGCGCAAGAGAGTAAATGAATAAGCATTGATGAAACAAAAAATCCGCCTCCTGACATGGAGGGGGCTTACACCATTTTCGAAACATACACGGAAATAAGGAGGCGATGTGTCCAAACAACATCCTGAATGTCCATTGTATACCCATACCAACTGTAAGGAGCTGGATAATCAGAAGGTTTGCGCGATTGTGCGGAAAGATAAAACCTGCCTGAAAAAAAAAAACAAAAGCAAACGGCAAAAGTGATTCACGGTTTACAAGACGACATCTTCTTCCGAGAAACAACGATTTGAACTCTCTATATGCTCTGCAAAATCTTTTTTACGATATTTCCGTCTGCTGAAGAGCCGAAGTGACTCATGATGGGCCTCATGGCCTGCATTTTATTGTTGAACTCCGTAAAATCAACATTCTGCTGAATCCAACCCCGGATTTCATCTTCGGATGCCATGCCGGGCAGATATGTCTCAAGGGTGGTGATAAAGACGGAATCGGCTGTTTCTCCTTTTGCTTCAAGCATCTCTTTCTCCGCCTTGATCAGCTTTTTTATGACCCGGATAACATCGTCATCAGCCAGTTCCTTTTTATCAAGCCTCCCGAACTCCCCCATGATAACTCGAATCGCTGATTTCCTCTCCTCATCCTTCTCTTTCATTGCAGAGATCAAATCTTTTTTAATCTGCTCCTGAAGTCTCATGCCGCTACCCCCCTTCTCAGAACTTCCCCCAAAAAAACCAGCCTCGGGAATCTGTCCCAACTCCAAATCTACTTAATTTATTTGCAGATATCGTTTATCCCTGCAGGAAAATCCGGAAGCGGCATCACAGGATTCAACTTCCGGGCGCTATTTTTCCTCTAAACCGGAACCAGCTTCCATCTGATCCCTAAAAAGCGTGGATTCAAACCCAAACAACTCCTCATACTCTTCCTGGTTGCCGGATCCCATCCCCAACAATCCGATTTTGACAAGCGTGAAGGGATAACTTGGGATATAGGTGTTTGCCGCTCCATTAATCTCCGGATCATCACTGTACGATACTTCAATCGGAGGAAGAATGAACGGAGCCACCGGGGTCGCTGCCGTATCCGCCATAATCAACACCGCATCCGTTACAAGCCCGAAAGGCAGGGCAAGCGGTTTTAACGCCCAGTGAGAACGTTTTGTAAATTCAATTGTCGCATATCGGTAGTAACCAAGCGTATAATGCCGTACCGGGCCATGGGAGCATCCGAACAAATACGCGGCTGCCGCAATCAGAATCGCGATGAAACATTGCCTTACCGCTTTTCCTGAAACATGCATAGGCCTGTCTCTTTTTAAAAAGCCGTCATTTTTGCATCAGCGTAAGATGAATAATATACCCGTCTACAACTTTATCGGAATCGAGATGAAGAATTTCAGCATATGATTTTAAAAAGTTTTTTAAATATACCAGCGACGGCAGATCATGGAACTGATCATTTTCGATTGCCTTTAACATGGACATACTGATTCTGGCCACTTCAAATATCTCGTCAAGTTCTATTCCAATTGCTTTTCTTAACTTTTGAAGATCCTTGCCGGATATGAGTTCCCCGGCAAGGATCTCTTCAGCAAGCGACTGAATATCGGATTCTTTAACTTTTTTTCGAACTTTTTTTAAAAAAACGGTTTTTTCTGCCGAACTCCCGGTTCGAAATATGGGTATGGATTTATCCTGATGCCTTGTTAATCGTTCCGATGGCTTCAGTTTTCCGCTTTTTACAAGCTGCTCATCATATTCAGACCTTCTGGTTTCATCTATCAGGGTATTGAATGCCTCTTCAATTCTCTTCAGCAGCCTGGTCCTTTCTTCATCGGGAAAGAGGGAGTAGGTACTCAGGGAATCTTCATCATAAATTGACAGTGCGTCCCGGTAGGCATGCCGTATTTCAAAAAAAGATGCATCAACAGGCACTTCGAGCAATTCATAATAAGTCAATTTTTCACTGTTATCCATAACTTCCAATCGACTCCAATCTACCGGCCACCTTGTTTTTTTCCAGCTTTTTTACAATATGGCTCAAGTCAATCGCGCTTACCGTATAGGAATACTTGTTAATGAAGATCTTTTTTGAGTAGATTGACTCATGAACCCGTTCGTCAAAGCAGACATTTCCCAGAAAATGAAACGTTGAGTAAAAGTAGCGGTTGCAAACCTTCTCAATTTTTTCACCGAGTTTCGGATCAACTGTTTTCCTGAACTGGTTGATGATGAAATTGAACCGGTAATCCGTTAACTCCTTTCGAAGCAGTTCCCCTTTCTCCGGATCACTCGCTGCTACCGCATCGATTATTCTGCTCGTCCTTTCAATGGAATTATCGTTACTGTTAATACAATCGGTAACCGATCTGAATTCTCTCTGGTTGAGAATCTGCCTCACCTTCCGTAAATAAACCGCCTTGATGAATTTGAATGCATTTTCGATTGAAGTGGGTTCGGGTGTCAACAGCAGGATCCCTTCATTGGATGACAGGAAAAAATCAAGCGTATTAAAATTTGTTCCCGCGCCCAGATCCAGGAGAACATAATCAAAAGGCAGATTTTGAATGGCTTTGATAATTTTAATTTTCTGGGCCGCAAACAGGTTGGCGATCTCCATGGAACAGTTAACGGAACTGATAATGGAAAGATTTTCGATTTCAGTGGGGACTGCGACCTGGGTGAGGTCAATTACGGTTTTGTTCAGAAACTTTTCGATTCCGGTTTTCACGCTGGACATTCCCGTGAAAGTATGAAGATTTGACGCGCCCAGATCCAGGTCAACCAGTACGACCCGGTTTTCCTGTTTTGCCAGCAGCACGCCAAGGTTGGCCGCAATAAAACTTTTTCCGATGCCCCCTTTGCCGCCTCCTATGGGATAGATGCATGACATTTTTTGGCTCTGCTCCCTTTGAAAAAAAACAAGAAACGATTCATCTTTCTTAAAAATCAGCAGGCAGAATCATCCTCGACCTTACGCATGATATGGTATCCCCAAAACTGGATGCGCCCGGGAAAAAACCATCCATGCGGCGGTCTTGAAAATTATCTATTTTTCATGTGCGGGTTTTCCATAAACCTTTTTATAGGATCTGCATGCCGGACAAATGCCCTCTTCAAGCTTTACAAACTGATACAGAAAACCTTCCCCTTTTTCCCTGGCACGGGTACATACGGGGCATGACTTTTTGCAGAATTCCGCCATTTTCACGGTCATTTTTCCGTGCTCCATTGACCCCTCCCCAGATACCTGATGTTGTTTTTATAGATTCCGTATGTTTCAATATTACGAGATGAACCGAAAGTCAATTTTCATTTACAGATAAAAATTCCACTTTCCAAAGAAATCTGCTACATGCCGCCCCCTCGATGGTTGGAATTCCACGGATTCCGTTTATTGTACTTGCATTACAAAAAAAGATGGCCTATATTTCTTCCCCAACAATATCAGGATGATAAATTGGAAACTACCGGGGCAGCCTTTTAATAACCTGATTCCACAAATTATACCGTGGCCTTTAAGGAGGAACAGATGAGTAAAAGCATTTATGAGCAAATGACCGACAAAATCATGCTTACCGGGTCAAAAATCATACCGGAACTGTTTAAGATGATCGCGAGCCCGGAGGAGGCAGAACTTATGATGGCGATGCCGGGAACACCCGAGCAACTGGCTGCGAAACTCGGAAAACCGATCGAGGAAATCGATGCCGGGTGCAGAGAACTTTATCATAAAGGGCTTGCCTTTAAGTCATTCAAAGGTGGGACCGTTGGATACAAAATGTGCCGGGATATGATTCAGTTTCATGATGCTACAATTCTCTGGCAGGAAGCCCCGATAGAATATCTGAATCTGTGGCAGAAATTTATGGAAGAGGAGTGGCCCGGCTTTGCCAGGCTTGCAGAACAGTTTTTTCCAAAACCGTTTACACGGGTTATTCCGGTGCAGGAATCCGTCGACGCCGGCGGTCAGCAGGTGCTCGAACCAGACAGCGTAAACAAAATTATCGATTCCGCTGATGTCGTGGCTGTAACAAAATGCACCTGCCGGGTGATTGCGCATAAATGTGATATGCCCGTAGAAGTATGCCTTCAGGTGAATAATGCGGCAAGATACACCATCGACCGGGGCTCTGGTCGCGAGGTCACCAAAGAAGAAGCCTTGAAAATTCTGAGGGAATGTGAAGAAAAGGGGCTTGTACATGTCACCATGAATAAATCCCACGTAGGCCATTTTATTTGTAATTGCTGCGACGATTGCTGCCAGGCGCTGCCGCTGATCATCTCTGACGGGCTGAACATCTGTGACCCGAGCAGGTTTCGGGCCGAAATTGATGCCGATGCCTGCGTTGCGTGCGGAACCTGTCTGGAGCGCTGCCATTTTAACGCCATTGAAGAAGCGGAAAACGAGAATAATGAAACCGTAATGCATGTCATCGCGGAAAAATGCTTTGGCTGTGGCCTGTGCAGTGTTACCTGCCCGGAAAACGCCATAAGCCTCATCGAAGCTAGGGCTGCGGATTTCATTCCAAAGTAAGCTTTCGGACTGCAGGGGATCATGGCGTTCCAGGCACAACGGAATAAAGATCGATTTCCGGATGCTTTCGTCCATTGTTGTTGCGGAGTTGTTTGCCGGAGTTAAAGAAGGTTCGGAGCAAACTGTATTAGAAAGCTTTATTTCACTTTTTCGTGTTATCCCCGTGACTTCCGAAATTGCAACGGTTGGAGGCTTTTTCAAACGCGATTATGGAAAATCACACGGCGTTGGCCTGGCAGACGCGATAATAGCAGCTACATCTCAGGTCGAAAATGCGGAGTTAAAGACCCTAAATCCAAAGCATTATCCTATGATTATAAAGCTGATTCCAGCATATAAGAAGGTGATGGTTAACGGACTCTTAACCGGATGGTTTGAGCACCAGCGAAAATCTAGTCGGGTTGAAAAGATGGTTATATCGGCAACATGCGGCAACATGTTTTATGGATTCATAAGCAGTGTCATCGATCTGACTGATCTCCCAAATGACGCGTTCACATGCGGGGCATTGTCAGTTCTCCATAGCCAACCGTTTTGCAGAACCCGCTGTACCTGTAATTCTTATGCAGTGTAATCGCATCATCCGGGCAGATGGCGGTGCAGTCGCTGCAGGCCATGCACTCGATAGGGGTTTTCATTGCTGCCTTTTTGTCCACCAACTCCAATGTATCTGCCGGGCAGGCTTTGACGCAGAGGCCGCAGCCGCTGCATTTTTCTTTATCAAACATGACAATGCCGTACTCGATTTCAACAGCGTCATCGTATCTTGGAATATGCATTCTTTCGGCAACGGTCAGGTCGCTCATGTTTCCTCCCTGTCGGATAAAAGATTCGTCCTTCGCTCTAATAAACGGTTTTCCGGATGCCGTTCTCATACCAGTCTATTCTGTGGGTCGGCCTTGCCACCATCCCATCCGAATCCGCCATTGGCCAACCGATGGCCAGACTGCTGACAAACTTGTAGGGATAGGAAATACCCAACCGCTTTTTCCACCTGCGGGTATATTGAAAGGCCAGTTTGGCAAAACCGATCCAGCAGGTTCCCAGCCCCATGCTGTGAGCCGCCAATACCATGTTCTGTCCGGCGATCCCGCAATCCAGATCCGGATTGGAGATGCCGCGAACATCCTTGAAAATTAGAATCACCGTCGGCGCACCATGATACAGGCCCAGCTTGCCGTTTGCGATGAGCGTTACGGCACCGAACGGCACCGGATGCAAGTCACCCGGCTTGAGACGGATATTCAGCTTTGCATTGAAACGCCGCCAAAGAGACCCGGTATACCGGTAGTCGATCAGCCATTTGAATATTTTGCAGATTGTAACGGTCGTCCGGGTTATCCCCTCAATAATCTCCGGTTCACGCAGCACCACGAATTTCCAGGGCTGGCAGTTCCCGGCCGACGGCCCAAAGCGGCCTGCTTCGAGAATTCGTTTGATCATGAATTCCGGGATTTGTTTCTTTTTATAAAGCCGTGTACTTCGCCTTTTTAAGATAACATTTTCTGTTTCCGTGCGCTGGGACTGGAGCTGCTCAACGCGTTCCGTCGTTTCATCTTGTTCGTTTTCCATTGGCATCTTCTCCCTCTTTTAGGATCAAACAGCCTTCTGATGTCACTGATTTCCTGCACACAGCATACCGATTATAATCTTTTTTCCGGAATTCTCTCCTGACCATCGATGCTTTTCCTGCAGGCAACACGACTATCGGAATTGATTCAGGAATGGTTTCAGCTTAATCGTTGTAATTTTCATGAGACAATCTGTTATCCGGATCTCCTTCATCGATCATCTGTTTCAGAAGCTCCTGCTCCGGATTCAGGGGAACACGCCCTGTCAGTTGAGCACAGCAGACCTTCTCCTCGTTCTGGTTCGTAAAAAAAGCCTCGGCCTCGGCACGGCCATGATCCGCTATCTTCGTTATCGTAACAGTACAACGAATCGTATCTCCAAAATAGACCGGTTTTATGAATTTGAAACTCATACCCGTGGCCAGCCACCCTACCTGGCCGCCAAACTCGCAAAGCATCGATCCAACGAGAAGGCCGTGGCAGATAAGATCTTTAAAGCCTTTTAATTCAGCCCATCGGGAATCATAATGAACAGGGTTATAATCCCTTGTCATATCTCCAAATGATACCGTTTCCTCCTGAGTGAATTCACGTGTATACGAAAACGAATCACCTTCCGCGAGCCCCTGAATCGCTCTTATTCGAATTGGATTTGCCATTTCCCCTCTTCCTGTTGAACTTGAATAATTTTCACACATATACAGGTATTGCCGGGATTTATCAAGGATACGGAATGCGGCAGGTGATTTTCAACAGGTTCATCTGGTCCTGTTTTGATTCAACGGATGGACGCGGATGGATACAACAATCTATACAAAAAAAATTTCCATTTTCATGATTCATTCTACGGGTGCAGATCCGCGTTGCCTTTTTCAAGAGATTCAAGTTACCCCAAAATGGCTTTCAAATCCTCATCCGGTGTAGAAATCGATTTTCGGAATAACCGGGAACCAGGTTTGTTTCTTAGACTTCTCACCTTTTGCCATATCATAAAATGGTAACCATTTCGATAGAATACCAAAACGACTTCAGAGTTTAAGGCGCTTACGACAATCTTCATCCCAGTAACCATCTCCGTAACTGATCAGAAACTGCTCATCTTTTTGAATATCTCTCGCTGCCTTGAAAAAAATAATCCAATGTCCGTCATGAATCGTATGCTCAACATCCACGTTAAAATTATCGCCGTGGTTCACAAAACGCATTTCATTCCCTTCAAGCCTCCCGTTGATTTCAAGTTCGGGACCATCTGCAATCTTATCGAGATAATACCATGAAAAATCGGACTCGTATCCGCCTTCTTCCATTTCTCCGCCGGCATCTTTCCCGGGAATCTGGATGACACCGGCATACTCACCGATGAAATCATCCTTTTTGATCTCATCAGCTGCAAATACCCCGAATCCGAGTCTTTCATCTATTTTTTTGATATACAGAGGTGCCAGGTTTCCCTTTTCAATATCCTCATGGTATCTCCGGGAAAGCTCTTGAAACACCTCTCTGCTTTCAAGATAGTAGGTGCTGTTTTCCAGATTTATTTCACGAAGCGGCTCCCAGCCGATCCGTGTCCTTGTTAAATAAACAACATTCTGATCCCGAAACAATTTCAGGATCTCGTCCTTTTCTCTGTAAACGTTTTTATCGTTCCATCTCATACACAATAATAAAATTCCTTTATATAGACGTCTGCCTGTAACACACCGTAACGTCATTCAACCTCTTGTGTCTGAAAGCGGAAAAGCTCCCTGCTTTTTTTAACCGCTTCCTCAATAAAACCATTATCAAAAGAACGTCCGACCACCGCTATGGTAAAATTATCAAAACCGCCCTTTTCAAGACTGGCGGTTTTCAGCCTGTGGGCAATCTGATCCGGGTTCCTGAAAATGGAAAGGATTTCTGAGAGGCGTTCCGGTTCATCCCGATGGGCCATTCCATCTGTTCCCAGGATAAAAACCTGTCTTGGGTTCCATCTTCCTGAAAGAATGCCCACTTCGAGACGTTCCTCCCCAATTCCGACCACGCTGCTCAGCATATGCCTGTCAGGATGCACCATTGATTCCGCTTCCGTAATTGCACCCCAGTCCAGAAGCTGCCTTACAACCGTATGATCCCGGGTTATTTGCCGAATGCGGCCTCTCTCATAAAGCCAGACCCTGGTATCGCCCACCCAGGCGACCTCCCATGTCCTGCCATAAATATAAAGAGCTGCGACGGTAGTGCCTGGATTCCCCGATACATTGGACCGCTCGGCCTCCATCATTTTGACAGCCTCATGAGCACACTGAACCGATTCCTCAAGCGCTTTGCCCTGAATAACGCCTTTCATTACGGCTTCCGCGCATGCACGGCTCGCCAGCGCGCCCTTTGCATGGCCTCCCAATCCATCACATAAAACCCACAGCCCAAAGGCGGGACGGGCAATATAATAATCCTCATTGTGCTGCCGGATAAGACCGGAACTCGTTTCAACCGCCCAGAGAACCCGATTCTGATTGTAATAAGATTTTTTCAAGAATGAAACAACACCTATGGTTTTTTGACAATACGAAAGCCGAGATTATAATTTCTACTGTCTTCAAAATAATAGCTGCGATTTGAAGATCGGCACTCTTTCGATGAAAGAAGCCAGCTCCCCCCCCGGCAAACTCTATAATTCCCTTCTCCTTTATATACCGGATTTAAACGCTTGTGCCAAATATATGAATCAACCATATATACATCCTCTACCCATTCAAAAACATTTCCGCTCATGTCAAACAGACCGAGGCCGTTGGATTTTTTTCGGCCGACGGGATGAGTGGACTCCTTACTGTTTCCCTTGTGCCATGCCACGGAATCGACTTCTTCTCCGCCGGAATACTCTTCCGCCTTTCCACCACTCCTGCAGGCGAACTCCCACTCCGCTTCCGTGGGAAGGCGGTAAGTCGCTTTACCCTTATTAATCAGATTCAACTTTCGAATAAATTCCTGGGAATCTTCCCAGGATACATTTTCTACAGGATAATCATCCCCTTTTTGAAAAAAGGATAAATTCTTTCCCATTACTATCTTCCACTCCCCCTGGGTCACTTCATATTTTCCAACCCAAAGTCCATCGACGCATACTTCATGAACGGGGCTCTCATCAGACCCTCTTCCAATTTTTTCCAAAGGACTTCCCATGCTGAAACACCCTTTTTCAACCCAGACAAACTCCATGCCGGTAACAGCGTCACGATAAATCGTTTCCGCAGCACTTGCGATCTCTGCAAGAGATGCAGTTACGGATTCTTTTCTGCCGGAAAGAATATCGATCGCCACATCCCAGTCTGAAAAGTTATCTTTCTTTACTTTGATTTTATATACGCCTTTTTTCAACATGCCTGAGTCACCGGGCGTCTTCCCCATCAAACGTCCATCGATATACCAGTCCGCACCTTGCGGAATACTCGTGATCGAAAAACTTCCACAACCGGGTTTCAATACAAATTCGGATTTTTCTTCTTTCCCGGCTGAAACCATAACTGTTTTTTTGGAAGGCTCGTAACACTCCTTCCGGACTTCAACCAGTGTTTTCCCTTTTTGAATTCCTTCTATTCTAACGGGCGTCCGGCCGCGTTTTTTCCCCGAGACATACACATCTGCATCACTGGGTTTGCTGGTGATATACAATTTCCCGGGAAGGGCTATCAGTTCTGCTGTAACTTCAGATACCTGACCTGCCGCAATCTCAACTTCCTCTTTCCAGGAATGAAATCCGTCTTTTTTAACCTCAATCTGCTGAAGCCCTTTTTCCGCCATATCGATCATCAGCGGTGTACTCCCAAACTTTTCCCCGCCGATGTAAACATCAGCATCTTCCGGCATGCTCTTTATTTCAAGTTTTCCATACAGAGGTATCAGGTCAACCCCCGCATCTGAAATTTCAAAAGGAGCAATTGTAATCTCACCCTGCCATGTTTCAAAGCCTTCCTTCTTCAGCTTCAACATATAACGGCCTTCAGGCAGATCTTTTATTATCGAAGGTGTAACTCCTTTCCCGATATCATTGATATATATTTCAGCCTGTGAAGGAGAACTGACCACTGCCAGTTCTCCGGTGGGCGGCAGCATTGGTTTGCTTTGCTGAACCATTTTCGCTTCTTCAGGAGGTTCACGTTTATCAATCTCCGGAGCTTCTGTTTCCCTTAAAAGATCCGGTATTTTCAGCATCTCGCTATCTGGTTTCAGTACTTTTTTGATATCCTGCTTAAACACATCCGCTATATATCCTGTTATGTTACTGCTCAGCAAATCCTGACGGTATAGTATCCATCCAAGCTCTCCGAGAACAATCAGGCATAAAAAAGCAATAATCGCATAGATGAATACCGGTCTCTTTTTAGATTCTCCATCGCTTGTTGCACGCTCTTTTCTTTTCTTTTTTACTGGATCCGCCGTCGATTTTTTAGATCCCCGCGCTTCCGCTTCAGAATTGATTTCAGGAGCAGACTTTTCACCGGCAAGCATCTCAACAAAGGCTCCGGCGCTTTCCGGACGAAGCGATTTGTCTTTTGCCAAACCGGACAGCAGCGCTTTATTGACATGCTCCGGTACACTCTCAATCATGTCTACTTCTTCATGCATGATCTGCCAACGCAAATCACCGGTATAAAAAGGCGGATGTCCGGAAATCACCTCATAGGCAACCGCTGCGAGCGCATAGATATCGGTCCATTTACCGATTCCTTTACCCCTGATCTGTTCCGGCGCCATATATGCCAGTGAACCGGCTGCCTCCCAGGCAGATACCCGTGTCGCGAGATCCCGCAAAACACGGGCAAGACCGAAATCTGCAATCTTTGCGCAGCCATCAATCGTAATGAGTATATTCAACGGCTTAAGGTCAAGATGCACAACTGGAGGATTCTTGGTATGCGCATAATCAAGTGCCACAGCTACCTGGCGCAACAAGGGAAGGGCTTCATCAATCGGAACCGTCCCCCCTTTTTCAATCATAAGATGAGAAAGTGTACCGCAGGGCACATACTCCATGGTAACAAAGGTAAGATTTTCCCACGTGTCAAGGTTATAGAGGCGCACGACAAATTCATGCGTCAGATCCAGGGCAAGTGCGGTTTCCCGCTTAAGATCTGAAACCGCTTTCGGATCCATGGACAATTCGTGTGGAATCAGCTTCAATGCGACATCCCGGTCCATATACCGGTCATGCGCCTTGTAAACAACACCCATTCCGCCTCTTCCGAGTTCTGTTTTGATCTCATATCTTTCATCGATGACAATGCCGGGAACGATTCGTCCGGAATGATAATGCTGTTTTTCACCGGTTGAAATACGGCCGATCATCTCCCTGTCAATAAAGACATTACAATGAGGGCAGTGCATTCCCGCACTTTCAATTGCCTTCTTGCAATTCCAACATAACAGACTGGAGTCTTTCACCATTTTTTTTCCCTCTTTCCAGATGAAAAATAATTACAATTCTCCATGAACAGGAGAATTACGTCCGAAGGTAAAAATCTTCACACATGCCAAAAAACTTTTTCACTTCCAGGCGATCCCCACCAGCGGGTTGCAACGTTCCTGAAAATGATCCAAAAGGCCCCCGGTACTTTGTTTTAACGATGAGCGCATTGATATCCACGGTTCTGATCACTTCCGGCGTGAATGTCAGCGCTACCATACCTTTTTGATCACGAATATCCCATGGCTCGTAAAGATTTTTCCGGTTGAATTGAAACCTGACAGGCGGCAACAGGTGTATCCGGCCGTCTATCCACAAACAATTTTCATTATAGGCATCCTGGTTCTTTACCTGATTGTCGGTAAGGTTGAGTCCGACAATACCGCGATCAGGATCAAAACCTCCTGCGGTAGCCCAATGCCACTTCATCACGTATGGGTAATACCCCTTGTGAATATCGATAAGACCGTAACTCGCCTCCGGATCAAACACGATCCGATCGTCCGATATCAAGAGACTTCCTTCAATCGGGCAGACATATTTATGCGAATACATAGCCCGCTGTTCTTTCAGTGGCAGGCAGACCACGATAGGCTCAGATACAGCGATATCCTCAAAACAGGTAAATGAACCTTTTAATGCAGGCAGATCTTTTGTTGCCTCAATGTCAAAAAAAATTTTATGAACCCCTGCTTTCAGATGGTTATGAATCTTCAGCTTGAATCCCTTTACATCACAGGCTGCATGATCATCCCACAGTGTTTGAGGCAGAACAACCTGCCGGGAAAAAACTTTTTTCTCATAAAATTTAATACTTCCGGATTGCCTGTCATAGAGACATACCTGGACAAGCGCCAGTGTTTTCGCATCAAAAAGCGCAAGACTGATGTAATAATCACGGTTGACCAGTGCGAAATGCTGCCATTCTTTTAAACGCAAATTTTTAAGCGCCCGCGGATAGCGGATCAGCCCACCGATTTCAGCATCAAGCGGATTGACCATTTTAAAAGGTTCTTTGTATGTCCCAACATTAAACCGTCCTTCGGAAACAAGCTGTCCGGGATTGGCAAGCAGGGGTCGAAGATTTGTGCTCATATAATCCTCCTGTACACGGGAAAGATCCAGGCAAACACAAAAAAGCTTCAAAATGCAAAAGCGCTTCATCTAAATCATAATTATTGTGACCGAATATTGCAGGATGCCCTCGGTGTGTCAAGAAATTCCATCTGATCCTGATTTTAGTCCGTGATTTTCTGTCCTTTGATTGTTAGAAATCAACCCCACACACACGATGCGTGGGGCCGCAAACTTAAACCAGAGACATTTCATGACGTCTTTACTTCTCTGCCCTACCCGTTAATTAAAACCGCGCGCTTGTTCCGCCATGGGCAAAGTTATGCGGGTTCCGGTTTACTTGACAATCAAAAACATCCGGCTATCCAATATTGTTCTTGACAGGTTCATGATATAAAAAATATATAAACATCAGGTTTTGAGGCTTTATATAAAAAGACTTTCATTCACGAAATACAAAACAGAATCGCAAGGAGAAATTATGAAAAAATCAATTTTACTCCCGGTATTATTTGTTTTTTTGGCCTTTCAACTCGTTGCCTTTAGCGCTGCCGAAGCAGCAGACACCGTTAATTTAAGCTACAGCATCTTTTTCCCGGCTTCGCACGGCCAGTGCCAGGCTGGAATGGACTGGGCAAAGGAAATTGAAAAAAGAACGGACGGAAAAGTAAAAATAACGGTCTTCCCGGGGGGAACACTCACAGCAGCCAATCAGTGCTTTGATGGCGTTGTAAAAGGCATATCTGATATCGGGATGTCCTGTTTTGCTTACAGTCGAGGCCGTTTTCCGGTAATGGAAGCAGTAGATCTGCCGCTTGGCTATCCGGACGGCATGGTTGCGACTCGGGTCGCCAATGAATTCTACAAAAAAATAAAACCGGAAGAGCTTTCCGGCGTCAAAGTTCTTTATATCCATGCGCATGGCCCCGGCCTCCTGCACACGAAAACACCGGTCAAAACTCTTGACGACATGAAAAAAATGAAAATCAGATCCACGGGCCTCAGTGCAAAAGTCGTGGAAGCATTGGGCGGCGTGCCTGTTGCCATGCCACAGGGATCAACTTATGAGTCTCTGCAAAAAGGCGTCGTAGAAGGAACTTTCGGTCCCATGGAAGTTCTGAAAGGATGGAGACAGGCAGAAGTTATCAAACATACAACAGACTGTTCAGTCGTTGGTTATACAACAGCCATGTTTGTTGTGATGAACCTGGATAAATGGAATGCGCTTCCAGCGGATACACAAAAAATACTCTCCGATGTAAGTGATGAATGGATAGATGTGCACGGCAAGACATGGAATGAGGTTGATCTGAACGGACGTGAGTATACCCTTGGTCTGAAAAATACCATCATCGAGCTTTCAAAAGAAGAGAATGCCAGATGGAAAAACGCGGTAAGCCCTGTAATTGAAGACTATAAAAAAGAGGTCGGCAAAAAGGGCCTCTCCGGCAAACAATATGTCAATGAGCTGATAGAGCTTATCAATACAGCCAAGAGTGACAAACAATTAACAAAGGCTAATTAGATCGTGCTTTCCGGCATTGAAAAAAAAATATCCGCATCGGCCAACGCCCTGAACTGGATTGCAGCAGCGGCAGTCGCGGGAATGATGGTGTTGACCTGTGCAGATGTTGTTCTGCGTTTGTTCAGGTTTCCAATTCCGGGAACGTATGAAATGGTTGGTTTTTTAGGAGCGGTCTTTGTATCCTTTTCTCTGGCAAAGACCTCTATGGATCAGGGGCACATCGCCGTCGACTTTTTCGTAAACCGGCTGTCTCGAAAAGCTCGCCGAATCATTTTAAGTCTAAACTTATTCATATCGGCAGTCCTTTTTGGGATCGCAGCATGGCAGAGCGCTATTTATGCAATGGATTTAAAAAATGCTGGCGAAGTGTCTCTTACCCTTCAGATGCCAATCTATCCCTTTGTTTACGGCACTTCCACAGGATGCGGAATACTTTGCGTGGTGCTGATCTTTCAGCTTGTTAAAACATTACTGCATAAGGGAGATAAATGACACCGACCCTTATCGGCATAGCCGGGATCCTGATTCTCGTTGTGCTGATTTTTTTAAAACTCCCGGTAGGGTTTGCAATGGCGCTTGTCGGACTTGGAGGATTCGGCTTCATCGTTTCCTTTAATTCCGCCATGAACATGTTTGCAAAGGATCTCTTCGACGTTTTCGGCTCTTACAACCTGACCGTTATTCCCCTTTTTATTCTGATGGGGCAGGTGGCATTTAATGCAGGGATAAGCACAAGACTTTTCAATGCCGCCTATAAATTTATGGGGCATTGGCCCGGGGGACTTGCAATCGCGACAATCGGAGCCTGTGCAGGTTTTTCAGCCATCTGTGGCTCTACGAATGCGACAGCAGCCACGATGGCATCCGTAACGCTCCCTGAAATGAAAAAATACGGATACAAAGACAGTCTGGCTACCGGAGTGGTAGCAGCAGGCGGGAGTCTCGGCATCCTGGTCCCGCCAAGCGTTATTTTTATTATCTACGGCATCATGACTGAGCAGTCGATCGGCAAGCTTTTCATGGCAGGTATCCTCCCGGGTATTATGCTGACACTCCTCTTTATCCTTGCCGTGATTATTTGGGTGTCCCTCAATCCGGAGCTGGCTCCAAAAGGGCCTTCCGCCAGCTTAAAAGAAAAATTAACTTCTCTTTACGGACTCATCGAGACAATTCTTCTATTCATACTTGTAATGGGAGGCCTTTTCATTGGCTTGTTTACACCTACCGAAGCCGGCGCGGTCGGAGCGGCTGGAACGATCGTCATCTCACTTATTCGTCGCAATATTAATGCAGCCGGTCTGATAAAATCCCTTCTGGAAACAACAAGAATTTCATGCATGATTCTTGTGATTGTGGCAGGCGCTACGGTTTTCGGTCATTTTCTTGCCATCACAAGAATACCTTTTGACATCGCGAGCTGGGTGGCCGGACTCAACCTGCCGCCCTTTGCAATCATGGGAATGATCATTATGATTTATCTTGCAGGCGGCTGTTTTATTGATGCCCTGGCCCTGATCATGCTTACGGTTCCCATATTTTATCCGGTAATTGACTCGCTCGGATACAACCCCATGTGGTTCGGGGTGATCATTGTACTGGTAACTCAGATTGGAGTGATAACCCCCCCTGTCGGCATTAACGTATATGTTGTCAATTCGGTTGCAAGAGATGTTCCCCTTCAGGTTATTTTCAAAGGGGTACTCCCTCTTCTTCTGGCACTTCTGATCGGAACCCTAATCATGATTCCATTTCCCCAGATTGCAACATTTCTGCCCGAATTAATGAAATAATGGGCACATCCTCTCACGAGGCCATTTTTTCGGAAAGCGCCATATTGGTTTCACGAGCTTCCCGGACAATTCTTTCGATCAGCTCGGAAACCGATGGTGTATCCTTAACGATTCCGGCGACCTGGCCCAACAGCAGAACACCCTGCTCTGTATCTCCCTCCACCATGGCGAGCTGAAGCGGCTTAAATGCATTGGCCATTCTTGCAAGAGCGGTTGCTTTTCGGTATCCGGAAAATGCGATCCCCAACGCCAGTTTAAACCACGGGAAACCATATGCCCTGGCAGCGGCCCTTGAATTAAACAACGCTCTCAAAAGAACAAACCTGCTTCTGATCAGGTTTTCAGTGCCCTCTGATTTCATGGCCCGGCAAGGCAGCCCGTCAATTCGGTCCGTATACACAGTGTCATGGACTGTTTTTTGAATGCTCTGCTTTTTCATATTTTCATGGACCGGACTCTCAATTGTATTCATAAAACGAGTACCCATTGCAATGCCTTCCGCTTTCAATGCAAGAGCAACGGCAAGTCCTCTGCCATCCGCAAAACCGCCTGCCGCAATCACCGGGATTTTGACCTCATCGGCAATACTTGGCGTCAGCACAAGTGATGTAACAGATCCGCCATGAGCAGCCGCCTCATGGCCCGTAACAATCAGTGCGTCAGCGCCATCTCTTTCCGCGGCTTTTGCATGTTTGTGGGTTACAACGGTAGCAATAACCTTTCCACCATATTCATGGGTTTTCTTTACCAGCCAATCGCCCTTGCCCAGCGAGTAATTAATGACAGGAACCTTTTCCTCAAACAGAATCTCGGCCTTTTTTTCTGAACCGGGTATTAACAGCGGAACGTTGGCTCCAAAAGGTTTATCCGTCAGCATTCGTACTTTTTTTATCGCTTTTCTCATTTCACTCTTATTCAAATCACCGGTAGCCATTATTCCAAGGCCACCCGCATTGGATACGGCTGCCACGAGCTTCGGGGAACTGATTCCGGTCATACCGGAAAGGACAATCGGGTATTTAATCCCGAAAAGTTTTGTAATTAAGGTTTCCATAAAAAAACCGCTCCTTCTTGTTCTATAACATTCTTTTTAATTTCAGATAGTTTTCTTTCCAAGTTTTCAATATATTCTTTCTGTTTTTTGTGCGCAAGCTTAATTTTAGAAGATTCAAGATTGAGACTCTCGTGAAAAACATCAACCTGATGGCAGCATAACAATTTCAAATACAGGCTCCAAATTCCGCATGCCGGGGAAAATCCGAGAAGATAAATACTCCGAATTTCGGCAGAATCTTCAACCGGCATCTATCCAACATGTTGAGAATTCGCTTTTTGACTCGGACACTGAAATCAGGCTATATACCATTTATGATAACGGTTCTATCCAATTGTGATGATCCGATTGTGATGATCCGGTTCATGGTTCAATCCGGTTCAATGTTGAACCATGAACCTTTTTCCAGGTTAGCAAACCTTGACAGCCTGAAACAAAAACTTTTAATTTTTTTTACAGGAAAAAGATGACCCGCATCCTGCTCATACAGCTTCCCATACCGCAACTGAATTTCGGCAGGAGAACCGGCAATGTTCCCATGGCATCCGCCTGCCTGAAGCAGGCCGCATCCGGTTTTAGAGACGGCAGGATTGAAATTCTTCCGGAAAGTATCTCCTCCTATCTGGGGGATTCGGCTCTAATCAGACAAGCTATTGAAAAAAAACCAGATATCATAGGATTCACCCTGTTTAACTGGAATATTGAAAGATCCCTCTATCTGGCAAAAAAAATCAAGGAGGCGTATGAGCTCAAAATTATTTTCGGCGGCCCTGAAGTTACACCCGACAACACCCTTCTGAATAACAACATCGCGGATTTCCTTGTCTTTGGAGAAGGAGAGTCTGTCTTTATCGAATTGCTTGAAAATAAAAATATCTGGGAGGAAAAAAGAGGAGAAGCTTCCGCTGAAAAAATTTTCAGATCAGCACTCAGCCCTTACTGTAAAGGGCTTCTGGAGCCTGAGATCGACAGGATAATGTATATGGAAACCCAGCGCGGATGCCCTTTCCGATGCGGCTTCTGCTACTACAATAAATCCATGAATCGAGTCATCTATGCGAATGAGGAACCCCTGGTGGATGGAATCAGATGGGCCGTCGAACATAAGATCGACGAGCTTTGTTTTCTGGACCCCTCTCTGAATACAAGACCGGGCTTGAAATCTCTTCTAAAAAAAATAGCGGCCGTCAACCCGGAAAAGCAAACCACCCTGACAGGAGAAATTCGTGCTGAAAGCATTGACCGCGAAGCCGCTGATTTGTTCGCGTCGGCAGGATTTTCCATGTTTGAAATCGGCCTGCAGAGTATCAATCCAAAAGCACTTCAAATCATGAACCGACCCACCGACCTTTCCCGGTTCCTCAACGGAACCTTTCTATTGAAAAAGAGGGACATCCTTCCCAGAATAGACCTCATTGTCGGTCTTCCGGGAGATACACTTGAAGGATTTAAACGGTCTGCTGATTTTGTTGCGGAAAATGATCTGTTTAACGACATTATGGTTTTTCCCCTTTCCATCCTGCCGGGAACGGATTTCAGGAGAAAAAGCAAAGCACTCGAGATTGAATTTGAAACATCCCCTCCCTATACGGTTCTGAGCACACCGCAATTCTCACAGGAAGAGATGCTGTTCGCCTTTGACTATGCCGAAGAGTTGTTTGATGTCTCTCTGTTTCCAGACCCGCATCTGGATATCTCGTTCCGAACCGGCTTCTTGAAAGAATTGCCGATAACGGATTCAGATCATTCGGTTCGGATCAATGGCGCAGGGTATGTTTCAAAACTGATTCTGTCCAGAGAGCGTTCTTTGGAAGAAATTGAAACCTTATCAAAAAAAATGACATGTCCCTATCAGATCATCATCAAAAGAAAAGTGTCGAGCGTTGAATATATTCGAAAGATGCTGAAAATCCTCTCTTCTGAAAACCCATATTCTCCGTTTGAAATTATTTTTATGGAACCCCGTGCAATCCCGAACACAGAAAATCTTTTATCGGCCATTCAAATTCATCGCCCGCACTACCTGGATAATGATCTTCATTTTCTTTACGGGTCCCGGGGAAACAGAACGGTCTTGTTTACGGTTGTTTCACAGCAGAACCGCCTCTTTTTTTATGGAGAAATGAAGCGGCAGATTTTCTGGTGGAAAAGCGGTAAAATGCCGGAAAGAGAAGATATGGAGGCCCTGTCTGATTTTAACGGAATCCTGATCGACAGTCCGGGTTCAAATGATGAAATCATCAAATGGCAGGATCGCCTTGCCGGACAGGTTGATGATATTCTGCTGATCAGTTTCACCGATACCGGGCTTCAAAAACGCTGGATAGAGCTTACGGCTTTCGACGAATATTATACGAATTTCTAATACCTTCTCCTATGGTTATTCCGCAGTTAAATGCTTTTCGGCAAATCCGCCGATAATCTCTGCTGCGTCTTTCACGATTGTATCAACCAGGTCTTGAACTGCGGGCAAATCGTTTACCCGCTGCGCGCATTCGCCGCCGGCAAAAAGCGCTTTTCTCTCATCACCCGCGGATACGGCATTCAACCCTTCAATTTCATTTTCGATCAGCTTTAACGCGCCTTCAGTCAGTTCGCCCGGCCTGTCAAGATACAACTCCGGTGTGTATTTTAATGTGTTTTCCTGATGTTGAATGCTCACAGGTGTTTTGACCCATCTTGCAGGCCCGACAAACCCTCTGGCTACAAGTGTCCCGCGATCTCCCGCTTTTACAACACCCTCTTTCCACAATTGAGCAAAATCGCTTTCTTGGGTAGCAAGAAATCTCGTTCCCATTTGCGCGCCGACAGCACCCAATGCCAGAGCAGCCGCCAGAGACTTGCCGTCACAAAATCCACCAGCTCCGGCGACTAGAATGTTTGATCCTTTCAGCGCCTCAACGACAGCAGGAAGGAGAACCATTGAATGAACCGGCTCCCAGGAGGTATGGAATCCGCCTTCATGCCCGGACGCAACCACAAGATCAACCCCTGCTTTTTGGCATCGCAGCGCACCTTTTACAGACGGCACAATGTGAAACCATTTAAAACCAGCTCCTTTAATTTTTTCACCCCAGGGCATTGGATCTCCTGCGGATGTAAAAATAACTTTAAACTGTTCTTTTAATTCAGGATTTTCTTCTATAGCCGCAATTGCAGCGCCAATGATAAAATCAGCACTTTCTTTCATTTCCGCTGATACCATTACATTAATGCCAAAAATTCCTTTTTTATCCCTGGTTCCTTCAAATGTCTGTTTAAATATTTTTCTGAAAATGGTTTGATTGTCATCCTCTGGACTCGCACCGCCGGTTTCCGCGAATGATTTAAAAATTTCCGGCTGGGTGTCTTTCGAAGTGATTCCGCTGGTTGACAACAACCCAAGCACCCCGGCATTCGCAGACGCGATACATAATTTATTATTACTGAAAGGTCCCATACCCGCCTGGATAATTGGATATTTAATCCCCAAGAAATCAGATAATTCTGATTTAAGCATGTCGTACCCCCTGCCCGGTCAAGCCGGATTGAAGTCTGATTACCGCTGAAGGTTTTCAATGACGGTCGCCACCCCCAGTCCCCCTCCGCAGCATGAACCGAACACGCCATACCGGCCGCTGTTACGGATCAGATACCGCATGGCGAACATACAGATCCTGGCACCGGACGCGCCGTTGGGATGACCAAACGCAATGGCACCCCCCATGGGATTCCATTTGTCCAGTTCCACCTTTTCGCCGGACCGTTTTTCAATCTCTTTGATAACCGCCAGGTTTTGAACGGCAAATGCTTCGTTGCACTCCATGACATCCATGTCGGAAAGTTTCAGTTCTGCCCGCTCGATGGCCATGCGCATGGCATAGGCCGGTCCGATGCCCATAATTTTCGGATCACATCCGTAATCCGCACCGGCCAGCCATTTGGCCATCGGTTCATAGCCCAGTTCCCTGGCCTTGTCCGCACTCATCATCAGCACAAATGCAGATCCGTCATTCTGACCTGATGAGTTGCCGGCCGTGACAGTTCCACCCTGTTTGAAGACCGGCGGCAGCTTGGCCATGCCTTCGAGGGTTGAATCGGGACGCGGGTGCTCATCCACCTTGAAAACATACTCGGGTGTTTTACGGGTGGCAGGGATGATAACCGGAACGATCTCTTCTTCAAAATAGCCAGCTTCCATGGCGGCCTTGGCCCGCATCTGGCTGTTGTAGGCGAACTGGTCCGATGCCTCCCGGGGTATATCGTACATCTCCTGAAGATTCTCAGCGGTGATTCCCATGCCGACACACTCCTCGGGTACCGGTGAAAGCCTGGGCGGGATCGGCATGGGCGGTATCAATTTGTAGGGCGGTGTGGACATGGAAAATTTAATGGCCATCTGGCTGTAGGACTCCATTCCGCCGGCAATGATGATATCCGCCTGGTTAGCAAGAATTTTCCAGGCAGCATGGTTCATGGAATCAATGGCGCTTCCGCACTGCATTTCCACGTAGGACGCCGATGTTTCGTACCCGAGCTCAGAGCCAAGCATGGCATGGCGTGCCGGATTCAACGATTGAGAACAGCCGGTGGCTGATCCCAGAAACACACTGTCTACATGCGCCTTTTCCTTGATTTTCGTTTTTTGCAGGAGACCGTCAATTCCGATGCTGCCCAGTTTTGATGCGTAAATATCCTTCAGAGTTCCACCCATGCGGCCGAATGCCGTGCGGACGCCATCAACGATTACCACTTCTCTGTGTGCCATTGAATCGTTCTCCTTTCCGTCAAGTGCCTGTCGCTGTGTTTGTTCAGTTGTAAAAGCGTTTCGTTAAATAATGGTTAAGAACAATTTTATAAACGAAACCGTATCATTCAATATCGGATACCGCTGATTTTTGTATGATGTATCCAGGAGTTCTGTCAAGATAAAAAATTAATTTATAATCATATTTTAATCGAAAAATACAACAATTGTATTTTAAAAAAATAAACTATAACTATTTGAATAAAATTAATATACAATAAGTATCTTCCTAATGTTCTATAAAAAGCGTATATTGACACTATATAAAAAGCGTATATTATGCTATACAAAATAAAGTTGATTTCTTGCATGAAATGTGAGAGAAAATTCCGATTGTCATTCATATATTTTAAATTTAATTGTATCCGGAAAGGAGAGCGTATGCCTGACGAACAATACCTGTACAATCTGGAGCTGTCCCATCAGTTTAAACCCACGCTGGAGAAAGTCAAACGGTTCATTGAAAATAAGATTCTGCCGGTGGAAGAAGCGTTTTTCGGCACACCCAATACGGAGGATCGCTGGGCGCTGAGCGAGCGATCATCGGAGATACTCGAAGGCTTGAAGAGAGAGGCCAGAGAAGAAGGACTCTGGAACTTCTTTCTGCCTGACTGGAACGGAACGGGCGTAACCAATCTGGACTACGCGTATCTCGCGTCGGAAATGGGAAGAAGCCTCATGGCGTCCGAGGTCTTCAACTGCTCCGCACCCGATACGGGCAACATGGAAGTGCTTCACAAGTACGGGTCGGAAGAGCAGAAGGAGAAGTGGTTGAAGCCGCTATTGAACGGCGAGATCCGCTCGGCCTTTGGGATGACCGAGCCCGGACTCGCGTCATCGGATGCCAAGAACATCGGCACCAAAGCGATTCTGGATGGCGAGGAATGGGTCATTAACGGCGAGAAATTCTACATTTCCGGTGCGGGCGACCGGCGCTGCAAGATTATGATCACAATGGTGGAGACCGATCCCGATGCGCCGCGTGCGCTTAAACAGTCACAGATTCTGGTGCCCATGGATGCACCCGGGCTGACCATTCTCGGTCCGATGCATGTGTTCGGTCACGATGCGGCTCCCCACGGCCACATGCACCTCAAGCTCGAGAACGTCCGCGTACCAAAGAAGAACATCATCCTCGGTCCGGGCCGCGGGTTCGAGATCTCCCAGGGTCGGCTCGGACCAGGCCGTATTCATCACTGCATGCGGGCCATCGGTCAGGCGGAAAAGGCTCTCGAGCTGATGTGCAGGCGAGGCCTCTCCCGCCAGGCGTTCGGAAAGCCCCTTGCCAAGCTGGGCGGGAACTACGATGTGATTGCCCAATCCCGTCTGGAAATCGACAGTTGCCGGCTTATGGTCTTCCGGGCGGCCAGGGCCATGGACGTTCTGGGAACCCAGCAAGCACGGGTTTACATCTCCGGCATCAAGGCCGTGGTGCCCAAAATCGTGTGCGACGTTATCGACCGGTCCATCCAGATGCACGGGGGCGCCGGTGTTTCCCAATGGACTCCGCTCGCGAGCATGTATACCGGAATGCGGACCCTGCGCATCGCCGACGGACCCGACGAAGTGCATCGCATGGTCGTCGCCCGTGCCGAGTTGATGCAGTATCAATAGGTCCGGATCATCCTCCTGGTGGAGCATACTTTCGTCTGGCGGGAGACTGAGAGGGATCGGCGTATCACACTCTTTTCGCTTTCAAGATCCACTCCAATGACGGTAATCCTGAATGGTATTTTATCACTGATCTTGATGGAACTGCTCGCGATATAGTGATCTTTTATAATTTTACCGGACTGAACGTTGGTTGTTAAAACTGATGAAGTCTTTTCGGCTGTAAGCTGGATCAGGATAAATATAAAAACCCCGACCGCTCTTTTCTCCCAAATAGCCCTTTCCGATGTAGCCCTGGAGAAAGTCCGCTATTTTACCGGCCTCTTCGGCTAAAAAATTAAGCTGTCGGCCTCTTTCTTCGATTCGTTCCTTGACTATCTCCAAACCTTCCCGGTCTATCATGCCAAAGGGACCCCATTTCGGATTATGGGTCAGCATCCAGCACCGGTCCACGTCTTCGACAACGGCAAACCCTTCCTGGACCATTAGCATGGCTTCGGAGAAGACAGCGTAGACCAGGGCCTCCTTCAGTTCGGGAACCGGTTCACAGCCGGCTGTAAATTCCGGCTGGATGAAGGCTGGATCCGGGTAGTGGTAAAACCCACGGCCGGTTTTGATTCCCAGGTCTCCCCGGTCGATCAACGGTTTGATCAGATCTAAAATCAACCCCTTCATTTCTTCATTCCCGTCCGCTTTTTCCATGTTGGCTTTGGTGGCGTCGTACACGACGTTCAGACCCACATAATCCATCATGCCAAACGGTCCGGCTTTCGTATTCTGAGATATCATCCAGGCCCGGTCGATATCTTCGACGGTTCCCAGGCCCAGAGCGGCTAAAAACATGGCCGAACCCAGCAGACGGCTATAAAGAGCGTTGTGGATGTATCCGGGTCGTTCTTTTTTCATTTCCACAAAAACCTGGCCTTGACTGAGGGTAAACCGTTTCAGAATATCCATCGTTCTGTCCGAAGTCCTTGGCCCGGGCATCAGGTCTACCAAGGGCGAAGGCTGATGATAATGCATGGCCGCGAATTTATCGCCTCTTTGGACCACGTCTTCAATTTCCGAAATCAGCAATGTCGAGGTGTTTGTGGTCATGATGGCGTGGGGAGGCAGAAGCCGGTCCAGTTCCTGATGTACCTTTCTTTTCAAGTCCCTCTGTTCGAAAACCGATTCGCTTAAAAGGTCGGCATTACCGGCAGCCTTGACAAGATCGGTGGTCCTGAAAATGTTTTCAATGGCCACTTCAATGATTTTTTCATCGGCCCGTTTCAGTTCGATCAGCCGAGGAATCCAGTCTTTCTGTCTTTGGATGGAAGCTGCCAGTGCGTCCGGACTGGTATCATATAAAACAACGTCATAGCCGGCCATGGCCGAGACCAGAGAATTGTAACAGCCCATGGTGCCGGCGCCGACGTACAGAACATTTTTTATTTCATCAATCGGCATACGGGGACTCCTTTACCTAAAGGATCTGGGAACTTCCCAGACCGGCCAGGAAAACACTCCCGGGGGACATGGGTTCTCTGTCTACGAAAACGTTGAGGCAAGCTGGCTTTTTTGAGGCAAAGGCACGCTCCAGTGCCGGGCGTATATCTTTCTTTTTATTCACCATTTCACCATATCCACCAAGTGATTCCACTATTTTCTCATAGGGAACCTGCCCCAGTTCGCATCCCACGGATACCCCGTCCTTGAAAGTCATCTTCTGCCCGTGACGAATCATCCCCCAAGAGGTATCATTGCATATCACCATAACAATTGGGAGGTTAAATCGAACAGCGGTGTGAAATTCCATCAGGTTTAGTCCGGCAGAACCGTCCCCCATTGTAACCAGCACCTGTTTGTCCGGATATCTGAGCTTGGCGGCCAGCCCAAAAGGAATCCCTACCCCCAGACAGCCGAAAAGACCGGAGTCGAGGTAGTGTGCCGGATGATTTACTTTTCTGGCCATCATGGTCCAACTCTGTGTATCGCCGCCATCCGCGACCACGATTGCATCTATATCGATGAAATCATTAATTTCCTGCATGAGGTCGATGGGGTGAATCAGCTCTTTGTTCCGCTCCATGCCTGCAATCATCATGGTTTCAAAATTTTTAGTCTGCTCCCGCAGCTCATCCCGCCATTTTGAATGGGACCACCTTTTTTGGCGTGTGAGAGGGGTCAGCCCTTTCAATACTTCCCGAATATCTCCCACGATACCCAGGTCGATTTTTCGATTTCGTCCAATCTCCTCCCCCTTGATATCCACTTGAATCACGATAGCCTCCGCCGGGATCAAGGGTGGCCGTCCGTAAAACATCATGAGGCCAAATCGAGCACCGAGAACCATAACCAGATCTGAATTTCCCAGGGTTGCCATTCCACCTAATGTCTTACCGATGCAGCAGGGATCATCGTCCGGGAGAAGTCCGCGAGCCATGTTGTTAGTGAATATCGGGATGCCCGTTAATTCCGCGAACTCCTTGAGTTCTCTACCGGCATCCGCGTAATATGCTCCACTACCCGCCATGATGACGGGTTTTTGTGCGTTTGCCAGCATTTCTACGGCACGGGTCAACCCATCAGGAGATCCGGCGGGTTTGTATTGGAAGCGATATCCATCGGCCCTTCTTACCCGGGTTTCTTCCACTTGCTGGTAAATCACATCCACCGGAATTTCCAGAAATACCGGTCCCGGACGGCCGGTCATGGCATGGCGGAATGCCATGGCCACAAATTCATCGATTCGTCTGGTTTCATAAACAACCTGGGCCCATTTCACCAAAGGGCGAATGATTTCGATCTGCTCCAGCTCCTGCAGCCCAAGGGTCTCGATTTCAGACACCCCGCTGCGGCCGGCGATGATGACCATGGGAGCATTGGCCATATAGGCGTTTGCAATACCGGTAATGGCATCGGTGAAACCTGGTCCGGCTGTCACCACGCAGACGCCGGGTGTTCTCGTAATCCTTCCCCATGCTTCTGCCATATGGGCGGCTGCCTGCTCGTGTCGGGTGTCGATGACTTTGATGTCAGCTCCCAGACATGCTTCGTAAATCGGATTGATATGTCCTCCGCTGAGACTAAAAATATATTCAACTCCTTCCCGTTTGAGTGCGTCAACCACCAATTGACCGCCTTGGACTTTACCCATTATATCTCCTGTAACTTTGATAACGAAATGTTTCGGATGATCGGATTGCCCAGTGAATAAACTTCACTGAAAATGTCACCTTTTATCACTTTCTATATTCGATAATAAAAATTCTCTCTCATACCACATATAATAAATCAACAGATAACATGAATCCATTTTTTTTAATCCCCGGAAACCATATAGTATCATCATGGCAGAAAACTCCTTGACACGTCTTACATGGGAATACTAAGTTTTCAGATAAACGATACATCCATCAAAGCAAAAATTCCAACCGGAAGGAATCTTCATTGGCGAAACAACAAGTCAAAATCATATCATGGAACGTAAACGGGTTGCGGGCTGTATTCAAAAAAGATTTTCTAAAATCTTTCAAACAGTTTGATGCAGATATTGTTGTCATTCAGGAAACAAAGCTGCAGGAAGATCAGCGAACAGATGAGATGATCCGCATTCCTGATTATGAATCATACTGGTCTTACGCATCCGTCAAAAAAGGATACAGCGGCGTCGCCGCTTTCACACGGATAAAACCAAAAGAAGTAAAAACCGGAATCGGTATTTCCAGATATGATGCAGAAGGCAGAATCCTTGAGATAGATTTTCGAGATTTTACCCTCTTTAATATCTATTTCCCGAATGGCCAGATGAGTGACGAACGGCTTCAGTACAAACTTGATTTTTACAGAGACTTTTTTCAGTATGCGGATGATCTAAAAAAAAAGAAACCCCTGATCATCACCGGAGATTTCAATACGGCACATAACGAAATCGATCTGAAACATCCAAAGGCGAATGAAAACCGTTCCGGATTTTTAAAAATCGAGAGGGAGGTCCTGGATGACATTCTGGCAAACGGGTATGTTGATACGTTCCGTTATTTTAACCCGGATACCGAAAAATATTCCTGGTGGAGCTACCGGTTCAATGCCAGAAAAAGCAATGCCGGGTGGCGGATAGACTACTTTTTTGTAACACGGGATATACTTGAAAAAGGGTGGGTTAAAGAGCCTTTTATCCTGAATGATATTTTCGGATCAGACCACTGTCCGGTTGGATTGATGCTGGAATTATAACCTGTATTTTTCTCTGAGCTTTTTAGAAAGCCTGTTCACAACCTTGAAAGCCTTTTCAACTGTTTTTTCGCCGTCCGGATTCACCAGGCAGCAGGTAGCCGGAGAAAGCAGGCTTCTTGAAAGCAGAAACTCCTTATCAATCCCCTTTTGATCCAGAAACCCCCATAAACTTTCCAGTCTCGCCTCCAGAGAGTCCATCGTTTCAAGTTCGAAAGGTTCAAAATTGGTCGGTACGATTCCCCATGAAATGATGCCGCCCTGATCCAGGAATTTCCGGATGGACTTTGCATAGGATGAAAATATTTCCCCATTCGAATAGATATCCAGAGAAAGAATGTCCATATCCAGATCCAGCAGGAAATCCCAGTCCGGGTTACCACAGAGATGAACACCTCTGGGGCTGTCGGTGATCGAAAAAAAATATTCCATATCCTGCTTGGCCTTTGTGCTGTCATACCCGGACAGGGCACTGAACAGGAATTGCAGTCCCGGCTCATCGACAAACATAAATGCATTGGGGTTGATCTGTTTCAGCCTCGAGAGCTGTATATTAATGCGCTTTGCCATGAATTCAAACATAAACGGCCTTATGGTATCATCAAAAAGAATCGGCCGTTTATCCTGATCCAGAACATTTAATCCAAAACTGACAGGGCCTTCCAGCTGTCCCCGGATTGCAGGCCTGTCCAACAGGTCCATTTTCAGGAACCGATGATACACCTGTGAATATTCCGGGCTGATATCAAAATATTCCGGTTCTTCAAAACGAGACATGGTTTCTTCATATTCCGACATGAACCGATCCATGGAAAAGCTGAGGGTCCTGTTTTTCATATCCAGAATGATCCCGGGGAAATGTTCAGAAGCCTGGACATACATGTCTTCATAATAATTTAAATTCGGAAGCTGCGGCCAGTAAGGAATATCCAGGGAAAGGGCCGTGTCAAGAGCTCTTTCGGCATCCTGATGGGGCATGACTGCCATTGCGGTTGTATAAAGATTTCCCGGAAGGGTCATGGATCTTCAAACCTCCTTTAATCAAATTGATGAAACCGCTTATCGTTGCCTCCCTGTATTGCTTTGTGCCGGAAGCAGTCTACGATATGGTCATTGACCATTCCAACAGCCTGCATAAATGCGTAACATATTGTCGGACCGACGAACTTGAATCCTCGAAGTTTAAGATTGGCGCTCATCGCACGGGACTCTCCTGTTTCAGAAGGGACTTCGTTCAATGTCCTCCAGGAGTTTAGAATCGGCCTGCTGTTAACAAAGGACCAGATGAATGCGGCAAAACTTCCGAATTCCTGAATGATATTCAGATATGCAGCAGCATTCGTTTTCGCTGCTTCTATTTTCCGCCGGTTTCTGATTATTCCGGGATTTTCCAGAAGACGGTTTATCGTTGCATCGGTCCATCTGGACATCTTCAGGGGATCAAACCCATCATAGGCTTTTCTGTATGTATCACGGCGTTTGAGAATTGTAAGCCAGCTCAGTCCTGCCTGAGCCCCTTCCAGAATCATCATCTCAAACAACCTGCGGTCATCATGAACCGGCACGCCCCATTCCTTGTCATGGTAAGCGATATACACCTCGTCATCTGTTACCCAGTCACATCGTTTCATTTTTGCCAAACACCGAACGGTCCTTACGTTTTTAAATAAAGAGGCTTCTGGTTATTCTCGATCCGCTGAATATTTTCCGCAACAGCCTTGACAATGCCCTGCATGGATACATCTGTTGAAGCAGCGATATGGGGTGTCGCCATTACATTGTAATTGAAAATCGGATCATTCGGATCCGGCGGTTCTTCCCAGAAGACATCCAGTCCGGCTCCGGCAATTTTGCCGGACACAAGCGCATCAAGCAATGCCTCCCGGTCCACCAGTCCTCCCCTGGACAGGTTGATCAGCATGGCATTTCGTTTCATAGAAGCAATTGTCGCATGATTTATCAGGTGCCTGCTTTCAGGGGTAACAGGCAGGCACAGTATCACAAAATCCGATTTCTTCAGCAGGGTATGGATATCATCAGGCCCGCCGACCCATTCCAGATCCAGTTCTGACCGTGTTCTTTGGAGATGATGACGCTTCAACCCGATCAAGCGGACATCAAAGGCTCTGAGTCTTCTGATCAAAGCCTGTCCGATTCCGCCAAGCCCGATCAAACCAACGGTCCGGCCGCTTAACGCTCTTCCCTGCGGCTCACCCATCTTCCGGTCTTGCAGACTTCTGGCCATGCCCCGGAGGTTCCTTGAAAGCCCGATCATCATATAAATGCCCAGCTCCGCAACCGAATCCGCATTTCCGGAAATATGGGTAGGAACATTGGCAACCCAGATATTTCTCTTTTGAGCAGCCTGAAAATCGACGCCTTCCAATCCTGAACCGCACTGCTGAATGAGACGCAATCGATCCGCCTTGTCAAGCATCTCTTCGGTAACAGGGCACATGGTGGGTATCAAAACGTCAAATCCCTCTATCCGATCTACCTCAAAACCTCCGGTAGCCTCAAAATGATGGTGAGGAAGTACAGACCGAATCATGCCTAAAAATCCACCCCACGCATTTTCTGAAGCGGCAAAAAGAATATTCATCCGGCATCCTTTGAAAAATTATTATGAATAGCTACTTCTTTTTATATATCTCTTTGATTCTTGACGGATTTGTCCAGATCAAATCCGTATCCTCATAGAGTTCCTTCATTTTTTGTTCTACAAAAATCCTGTTCTTCTCAAATTCATCTTCACTGAGTTCCGGAGGGACATAGATTGCTTCTCCGAACCGAATAATAACCCGTGAAAAGGGCTTTGGAACCATAAACCTGTCCCAGCTGTTGAATACCCATTTTTTTTGGCTGGAAGTAATTGTGGGAACAATCGGTTTCCCGGCGAACTGTGCGATTCTGATCAGTCCGGGTTTGATGATTTCCGGAGGTCCCTGCGGACCATCGACAATATGACCGATCTTATAGCCGTTTCGTGCCAGTTCTTTCACTTTTTGCAGTGCTTCACTTCCACCCCTGGATGATGAACCCCGCACCGGATACCATCCCAGAAGATCGACAATGTGCGCCATGAATTCACCATCTCGACTTTGGCTGATAATGATGGAGATGGGTTTCCGGCTGGCAAAAAACTTTATGCCGGGAAAAAATCGCTGATGCCAGGATGCATAAATAAGGCTGCCGCCTTTTTCAAGAATATCGCTTTCATTCCGCGAATCACAAATTTTAATCCTGTATGTCAACGAAACCATTTTAACCAGCAACAGACCGCCATAGGGAAAGAGGTGACGATACAGAAATCGTTTGAATATTCTTTTCATCATATGTTTTATTCTACTCTCTGAAATTCATTCAAAAAAGATAAGGCCGCCTTGCCTCATCTCTTCCTATACTTTAAATCTTCCCATGAGCGTCTTGAGCTGCCTCGCGAACTCCGAAATCTCGTCCGAACTGTTTCTCAAACGGGACGTACTTTGAAAAATATCGTCCGCGGTTTCACTGACTTCCCGGATATCCGCCGTAATTTCTGCAACATATGTCGTACTCTGGGACACCCTTTCATTAACTTCTTTCAACCCTCGGGAAGCCTCGGAAACATTTGATGCAATCTCTTTGGTTGTTGTAGACTGCTCTTCAACGGCTGAAGCGATGGTAGTAACATTATCATTCACGTTTTCAATGATACTCGAAATCATCCCTATTTCAGATACCGTGTCTACAGATGACTTCTGAATACTGGAAATACTTTTTGCAATTTCCTTTGTAGCCTCTGCTGTCTGCCGGGCCAGATCCTTAATTTCATTGGCGACAACCGCAAAACCTTTTCCGGCCTCACCGGCTCTGGCGGCTTCGATGGTGGCATTCAGCGCCAACAGATTGGTCTGTTCAGAGATTTCTGTGATCGTTTCCGTTATTTTCCCAATATTTTGAGCGGATTTGCCGAGATCCGTGACCTTGAGGGACGCATTTCGCACCTGGGAAACAGCCTGCCCGGAAATTTGACTGGCATTTGCCGTATTTTGAGAAATTTCATTGATTGTCGAAGTCATCTGCTCTGCGGATACCGCCAGCATCTGTATGTTAACGGATGTCTGCTCCATCGTGGCTGCCAGGGAATTCATGTTGCTGTTCATTTTCTCAGATGCGGAAGCAACCGAACTGGATCTCATGGACATCTTTTCGGTTCCCTTTGACATATCCCCGGACAGGGAGTAGAGGGTTTCAGATGAAGAGGCTAATGCAGCTGCATTTTCAGCGACATGCATAATGATATTTCGAAGCTTCTCGGTAAAGAGGTTAAACCATTTTGCAAGATCACCGGTTTCATCATTCCGAACAACTTCGAGACGCTTTGTAAGGTCACCTTCACCCTCCGCAATATCTCTCAATCGATTAACCGCGTGATTCAACGTTTTCGTAATCAGACCGAAAACAACAAAACCGATGGCGATTGCCAACGAAAGCGCAATCAATACCAGTACAATTTCAACAGTCTGAAGATGTCTGACCAGCCGACTGCTGGATTTCAAGGTTTCCTCAGTTTCAGATTTCAAGTCAAGTGCAGCCTTAATCATCTCATCATCCACTTCCGCCATCTGAAGCCAGATTTTTAACAATTTCTTTTCAATGTCGATTTCAGAGTTCAGAATCGTTTTTTGTGTACTGATTATTTTTTCGATCTGTTTTTGAAGCGAAGGCATCGTGACAATAAATTTTGCAGCTTCTGCATCACTGGGAAGCTGCTCAAGGCTGCTTTTTAAATTTTTCAGCGTTGTCACGATCTCTTTTTCAGTATATTCAACATAGTCTCTGTCCTTTGCCAGCAGCGATTCTATAATCATGGCATTTAAATCACGGCTGTAATACCGGACAGACTGCGCCGCCTTGACGGCGGAGAGAGACGTTCCGGCGACATCTGAAATACGGTTCACCTGCCTCATGATTTTTTCTGAAGACATCTTTTTGATATTATCAAGAATGGTATCCACGGCCTCTTCCACTTTCAGCGTCGAATCGAATTCAACATTATCGCTGACATTGATCGCTATTTTCTGAACCATACCGAGTGTGTGCACATTCTGTTTTCGAGTTTTTTGCAGATCACCTGCCAGTTGAATCTGATTTTTCTTTTGCTTCAACAGCTCTTGAACCATTGCAAGAAGATCTGCCAGCTTTTCATCTTTCCTTGAAAATGCCGCCTCCTGAATTTCATCGAATCTCCTGCCCACTTCTTTCAGCGCCTCTTCATTCTGCGCCCAAGCAATATCAAAGACGGTGCTGCGAAGCGTCATCAGATAACGGATCTGTGCGTTCTGCCGATTGATGGTTTCACCGACCTCTCCTGTTGTGGTTTCCATCTGTCGATGAATCCGCTGTAAAGACCAGATCCCGGTGCCGCCTAATACCGCAGTCAGTAAAGAGCATACCAGGAAACCGCCCAATAGAAGCCATCTCAATTTGATTTTATTTGCAAATTGCATTTCACCCCTCAATCGAAACGATTTTTCCGCCTTTAATGATTGTCAAAAAAACTTCGTCCATTCCCTGATGATCCCCGGGGCCGAATTGAAGGACAAAACCTCCCAGATCAAATTTCTGCTTCTTTTCAATAGCTGATAAAAAATTTTCTCGCGTCAGATCTCCTTCGACCGATTCGGAAACAGCGCAAAAAAGTTTGCCCGCCATATACCCTTCAAGGGAGACAAATCCAATCTTCGCTTCAGGCTGATACTTTTTCATATCATCGATGTATTCCTGAACGATTGGAATCGTTTCATCCCAAGGCAATATTACCACCTGAGAAATAATGCAGCCCTCACCGGCATCTCCCAGTTCCTGCTGGAGTGCCTCGGTTCCCACAAAAGAGATATTACAGAACACTGTTTTTCCCATTCCGGTTTTCCGGGCAAGTTTTATAAATTCAGCACATGGCTTATACGCCCCCACCATAACGATCGCATCAGGCCGAGCCTTCCGTATAGACAGAATCGCACTTTTTACCGCCACTGTATTTCTCTCATAGGAACCTGTTGCTACCAATTCCATTTTGCGCTTTGCAAGCGCGTTTTGAATCCCTTCAAGCCCTGCCAGTCCATAATCATCGTTCTGATAAAAACAGGCAATGTTCTTTAACTTTTTTTTATCGATCAGATACTGTGCCAGCTTCTCTGTTTCCTGGAAATAGCTGCCCCGCAGATTGATCACATATTTTTTAAATGGATTTCTGAGAAATTCAGCACCTGTAAAAGGACAGAAAAAAGGAACTTTTGCATTTTCGGCAATGGGAACCACTGCTTTGGATGTGGGTGTTCCCACCGCCCCAATCAGCAAAAAAACATTTTCTTTTTCAATCAGCGCTCTGGTATTGACAATTGCTTTGTCAGGTTCATAGCTGTCATCCATGCTGATCAATCGAATCCTTCGTCCATTTATTCCGCCCCTTTCATTAATCTTTGAGAAGCAGGCATTCAACCCGCTTCGCATTCCGATACCCAGCTCTTCGGCAGGTCCGCTAAGCGCACAGGACTGACCCAATAAAATTTCATTTCCCGTTACACCGCTTTCTGCAAACGCGACACCGCATGCAACAAGCATAAAAAAAGGAATCACAAATATCCATTTAGCCATAGCATTCCCTCCTGGTTTGATATTAAACGATATTTTCAGGGCTGATAGTTGCATCTCTTTTTCTCATAGAGCATTTCCATAAAAGCATCTGCTCTTGTTTGAAACTGTGATGGAGAAAAATTTCTTTCATCCATGTGGTCTGCATCGATAATAACAGAAGGTATATCCAGTTCTTTCAATAAGGCAGCCTGTATGTCCATCTGGCCCAGGGTTATCGGAACACATGATTTGTTTCGGTGAAGAATAACGCCGTCAATGGAATAATCCCGGCAGGCATTCAATACCATTTCCATGCGTTTCCGGATCGACACACAAGAAACAAGCGGATAGGATTTAAGGCTCTTTATTGCCAGGGCCTCGACGGGTTCCTTTGCATTCAGCCGAAGAGACCAGGCAGCGGAATAGGTTTCAGCTACGACAACGCCATTCATTTTTTCAAAGTAGTTAAATAACCCCAGATTATACCACAGCGGTATGTTGTCCCAGAAGAGGCGTATTTTCTCGTCATCGATCACCCCGATACCTTTTTCCGCCCTTTCATTTACTTCTTCCAAGACCCTAGTCAGAAAATCCACTGCGATCTGTGTTCCCTGCCGTGTAACCATCACAAACATAATGCCGATTTCAGCTGCGGAAATGGGAGACGGCTTATACTTTCGATAGGCCATGATGTTATCCCACAGCTCGCACGCTTTGTCTGAAAGGGCAACAACCTCTTTCAGCCTGTCATAATCCATTTTCCGATTGGTGGTTTCTTCCAGAAATCGTATCAGTTTCTTCATCTCATATACCGCATAATCGATATGAGTCTTTGTGATCTCTTCGACTGCTATTTGAGGACAATCCGATTTCAGAACCTTTGCATTCGGGAATCTTCTTTCAAGTTCATGAAAAATTTTCATCACTGGAATACATCCCCCTCCGGGCGTCAACAGAATATCCGGTTCCGGAAGTCCGCCGAGGGTTTTGTCACCTTCCTTCATGGGCCCGTTCACATAACCAATGATGTTTCTGAGATATCCACATAAATCCCTTGAATATCCCATATTTTCAGAAACTTCAAAATTACGGGGAGAGAGTCCGAAAGCTGCGCAAACCGGGGACCAGTTCTCGGGAAATACCGGCTGGAGATCCATGGCATAAAATATTTCGATGGCTCCGTTCATCGGAGGCATCCATCCCACAGGTTTGCCTTCGATTTTTGCCTGAAGGCACTCCGCATAATACTCTCCGACGATGCTGCTCAGCTCTTTTGACGTTTTTAATCTTTTCTTTGATTTTTTTGTTTTTTCCATAACGGTTACTCCAGCATTTCTAAAAAACCTTCAATCCGTGTGCGAAGCTGGGCTTCTGCGTTCCAATTTTCATCCATTTCGATCAACAGGCTCTGTATCCCTTCATGCTTCATCGCCTTTGACAGAAAAGGATAATCCGAAAGGTGCGGCGTACAAAATTTCTGCACCATAAAGACAACCCCTTTTGCACCGGAAAATGAAACAAGCTTCAAAATTTCAACAAGCCTTTCCTCTGCCCTGGCCCGGGTAGGACAGGGAAATTTTCTCTGCAAACGGTCGATAATCTTCTCCAGAGGGTCTTTTCCTTCTCCTTCTGCCGGATAAAAACTTCGAATACCGGTGCACAGATCATCCGCAACAATCCTTGCACCGCAGGTTTCCAGAAAATCGAACAAATTCGGGGATTCGATAAGACTTCCAGAAATTAAAACCGGTATTCCGCTGTTCCTCTGAGCTGGTTTGCCTTTTATCTCGATTTGAAAATTCTCAAGCAGATGCAAATAGTCCTCCGGCTGGGTTACAAAACCCGCCTGCAGGATATACCAAAGCTCTTCGGCCGATATCGAAAGCTGCTGTCTGTGCCGGAGGTCATAAATATTCATAAGGATTTTTCGGATGTTTCCATAAAGCTTCAGGGTCGCTTCTAGATTCTCATCCGAATAATCGCCACCTTGATGATCAAGCTTTTTAATCAGATTTCCGATGACGGAATGTATAAAATCCCTTGATCCGGGGTTGTCGTTGTACGGGAGCGGCAAAATTTCAAACAGGCCTCCGGTGATGTTCTTTTCCCAAATATTTACAACTCCGCAAGCAGCATCACAGGTATAGCTCTGAACAATGCCTGAAAGATATCGATATTCACCATTTAACGCTTTTTCCATGGATCTTTTCATAAATGGACAGATAAAATCCGGAATCAGATTGTAAGCTCTTTCCACAGAACCGGCGTCACCCGTAATTCTTACCGGAACAAATCCGCTTGCATGGATGATCTCAATCGGCGTGAAGGTACAGAAATAACCGAAAATCTTTTTTCCTTCAGAGGATAGTTCCGTCAGTTTTGCAGTACTCCCCGATAGAGCCGATTCAAACGGTTTTACCAAAGATGAGATCATTTCAGAACAGCCTCCTTTTAATACAGTTTCAATATATAAAAATAAACAAACCCCATTATCACAAGATATAAACACGGTTTCCATAAATACCTGTAAACCGATCCCATGGAAACACCAAAATATTCATTGGACAGGATAAGGCAGAGATGAACCGGAGACATGAGTACACCGGCAAACCCGCAAACCATTGCCAGCATCAGATAGGAAAGAAGGTTCCCGGCAGGATCCAGAGAGGCCACCAGCGGAATCAGAATTGGGAAGGCGCTTCCCACAAAAGCGATTGTTATGCCTGTAATCAAGCCAACGAGAAAAGGTAAAATCGCCACGATCAGTAAAAGGGGAATGTTCAAAAAAACAAGTTCTCGGGTAACCGCTCCTACAGCATGGCTATCCTCCAGCATCCCTTTAAAAACCAGGATGGCAAAAATCATATATATCATTTTCAGCATCTGGGGATTTATCAGAATCTTCCGCATCTCGGAAGCCGTCATTTGATGGGTAAACCAGACATTCATAATCGCCAGAATCAATGCAAAGATCAATCCGGTCTCGATGCCGAGATTGAACTTCGGAAAAGCATACGAGAGAAAAATACCGGTTCCAATTCCAAGGAAAATAACCATCAGAACCGGAAGAAGCTCTTTTAGAAACGGCATGGCTCCTGTAGAAATTTTATGAGCCGAATCTTCCGCCGGTGATCCGTTCTGTTTTTCAAGATAGAAATAGCCTGCAAAAAGTACAAACAAGGTCAACGGTCCCTGTACCATCATAATCGACAGGATACTTTTTTCAGCAATCACCGCTATCAAAAGAATTCCAGGATAAAGCGGCCACCAGTACTCCCAGACATGCCGAAACCAGTAATTGATATAACTGAGTCTTGCGGGTGTATATGCAGTTCCCGCCCCCAGTTCCTTTACCATAGGTGCGGAAAAAACGGCACCGCCCGGCATGGGCAAAAGACCGATCAGCGCAGGAAAAACAATAATATTCAGCCTGGAATTTTTTACCAGGCCTTTGAAATTTTCCAGCAGCTTCTTCATCTGACCCGTCATTTCCATTGAATTGCTTAAAACAAGTATGAGTGAAACAATAACGGCCAGCGCAAAGGTTTTCGGAGCGATAAAAGAGGATAAGATGGATCTTACCATGCCGGAAGGATTCAGACCGAAAACAAGGCCAAGCCCGATTGCACCGAGAAAAAAGGAATTACCAAGAGATATTTTTTTTCTCACGCAAACGATAACAATGATAAAAACGAACAGTAATCGGATTAAAGCCGGAATATAATCAAAAACCGTCATGCTGTGACAGCCTCCAGAAAACACCAAAAAAATTAAAAATAGCTATTTGACAATACCTTCCTTTTTCAGGTCTTCGATCTCTTCTGATGAATAGCCGATTCCTTGAAGAATCTCGTCGGTATGCTCCCCGATCGAAGGAGCTGAAGATCTTGTACCTGCCGAGCTTTCGCTGAAATGTACCGGATATCCCGGAATCTTGATGTTCCCCATGGAAGGATGCTTGTACGGAACGACATAGTCATTCACAATCGCCTGCGGATCACTCGCGACTTCCTGTATGTGCAGTATGGAGCAGAACATAAGCCCGAGCGGCTGAAATATCTCCATCCATTCATCTCTGGTTTTTTGCATAAAAACCGCATCAAATATTTCGATTAATTTCGGGCTGGTGACCGGTCTTCCTTCCTTATCCGTATATCTTTCATCGGAAAGAAGCGCTTCCTTTCCGGTGGCCTTACAAAATGTTTTCCAGTATTTTTCTTCTGGGTGATGAGTTCCGATGATCCAATTCCCGTCTTTGCAGTGAAACCGGTTTCGCAAAGGAGAATGATGGCTTCGAACAGATGAGAAACAAGGATTTATGGAAAGGGCGGAAGCAAGCATCATGTTCGGATGCTGCAGCCAGAGTGCCGTGCTGTATAAAGAAACATGTATCTCCTGTCCGACCCCTCTACGCTCTTTTACCAAAAGGGCCGTTAAAATTGCATGGCTTGCGGCAATCGCTGTTGACTGGTCAAGGACCCCTAAATGAAGAAGAACCGGTTCTGCTGTTCCTGTTGCAAACATGAGTCCGGAACGAGCCTGCCCGAGCGGATCAAAGGCACCGATATCGCCCATGGGTCCTTCCGGACCATATCCGGATACATTTGCATGAATGATCTTCGGATTTACCTCGACCAACGTTTTGTAATCGATTCCGAGTTTTTGCTTGGTGCTTTTTCTCAAGTTGGTCATGAAAACATCGGCATCTCGAATAAGCTCGTGAAAAATTTCACGTCCCTTGCCGGTTTTGATATCGAGATAGATCCCCTTTTTATTGCGGTTCGATACTTCGTGCATAATGCTTTCACCATCCGGCATGGCCATATCGACACCGGCGACCTTGGTCCAATATCTTTCAGGATCTCCAAAACCGGATTCGATTTTGATCACCTCCGCACCGAGATCCCCAAGAATTGCGGTACCACCGGGTCCTGCATGAAAAACACCGTACTCAACAATTTTAATGCCCTCAAGCGGCATGGGTTTTACTTCTTTTTTCAACCGGCTGCCTTTCATAATGCTTCGCCTCAACTAATTAAGATGTCAGAAACTCATGAATCCAGATAAAAAGCGGGCAATTGATCCGGAGGATTTCTAAGCAAACCGCCACCGGGAAAAAACCGCATACGGAGTGAACGCAAAGCTTTGTTTTAAAGGATGTCCAAAATAAGAGAAAAAAACAATATGCAGCGACATAAACAACTGGAGCTTTCTGACACAAAAGAGCCGGATAAAGAAAAAAATTACCCGAAATTCATCGTTTTTAACACTTCTCGTTTTGGCAAACTTTCCATCATCTCTACTTCCATGTCCTTTGATCTTGTACTCGAAGTCCTGAAACCGGTCTTCGAAAATGCAGCTTCCGAAGAAAAGCATTAACAATTTATTTTTATTTGGTTTTCGCTTTCACGCCATAACGCTTGCGGTTACGGTCAATTTCCAGGGCCGTCTTCAGACCTTTATCCCTCACTGCAAAAATCTTGAGCCCAATAGGTCCCATGCGAAAAAATCGCCTGCCATATTTGCGTAATGCATTGGAGTCAATTTCAAATCCAAGCCCGGGGCGCTTTGGGGGGTATAATACTCCCTTTTCATGGTCGTATTTTTCAACAAGCAATCCATCCCGTTTACTCACCACCCATGACGGCGGATTCAGCGGATATTCAAGCGGCTTTTTGCCATTGAAACCACTTGCAAGCATAAGCTGAAGATTCACAGCAAAGCCGATTCCATTTGTCCATGTATGAGGCGTATATATAAGGTCATGCTTTCTGCAGAGTTTTGCCACTTCCATTGTCGAGGCGATACCGCCTGTCATAATCGCATCCGGTTGAAAAATATTGTAGCACTTGCGCTCAATCATCATCTTCAGCTCTGGAAATCCGTTGGTGTGAAGTTCCCCCCCGCTGATCGGAATCCTGCTATAGGCTGCAAGGGCTGCCTGATCCTCATACGCATCCATGGGAAGGGGTTCCTCAAGCCAGGCAACACCCAAATCGGCACATGCATCGGCAAAATTCTTAGCTCGCGTTAAATCCCAGAGAGGGGCGTCATTTACAATGGTTACCCGCCATGCCTGATTCGCATCCACCCCGATTTTTATACTATCGCCCATGGCTTTGGCGACCGCTTCCACCTGAGCAACATCCTTTTTCATATCAAAGTCATGAACTCTGAGTTTGATACTTTTGAAGCCCTCTTCGCAGCGCTTCTGAACCTCTTCGATCCGTTCTTCAGGCGATTTAACCTCACCGGTGGAAGCATATAGTTCAACCGGTTCATTTTTCCCGCCGAGGAGTTCATATACGGGTTTGTTTTCAAGCTTTCCCATGATATCCCAAAAAGCAGGCTCCATCCAGTTGGCACGCACTCCCAGATAGGATACCTCGCGCAGACGCTGCTGGATCAGCGTTGTGTCGGTGGCATCAACATCGATAAGATATGGAGCGATCAGTTCCCCCAGACCTTTTCTTTCCGTCGATATCGCCGGACCTGCTGAAAATCCCTGGATACCGCTTTTTGTGGTAATGCGGACCAGGTCGAAACGATTCTCGGTCTGGGGATATCCCGGAATCCAACTGGGATAAAACGGAGCATCAAGGGGTATCCGTACATGAAACAATTCAATACGTGAAATCTTGCTCATCTCTTTTCCCTCCTGTTTTCTGAAATTGTGTTATAGTAAATTATTCCGAATATGGCAAACATGAATATGATTTCAATATTCCATCCCGCCATGATACGCAGCGCCGTATCGCCCGGAGTGATCCGGAATGGCGGACGCTTCCTGCAATGAAACAGTTTCGGCGTATTGATCGTATTCAACCCATTTCCTGAGCCAACCGGTTATCAGAATGTTTTTCATTTGACACTCGATCGGCTTTATTTCTATAATGCCGCCGGATGCAAAAAGGCCTTGCAGCGTCAAACCCCTTTCAGGAGGATTCAAAACCAATGATACTGATTGGAACAATTGCATTTCCGGATACAGAGGAATTTGAAAAAGATGTTGCCCAATGCTATGGGAATCTTCCACCTGTTCCTGATTTTATTTCGGTAATCGGAACCTATGTCTACAATGTCGAAGGTGAAGATCATCGCGCATTTTCTATTTTCGAGTTTGATTACGAGCGTTTTAACGAGGCAGTTGAATATCTGAAGCTTCGATACAAAACGTTTTCCACTGTGAAAGGCCTTACCTATAAAATTGAAGAGTGGATAAGCGTCCAGGATGCCCTGAAAATTGTGGAGGATGGTGATTTCGACATCAGCTCTCTGTCGAGCAGTAAATTCTTCTTCTAATGGGATCGAAAAAAACAAACAGCCACTACTTGTCATTAGCGGTGGCTGTTTTCAACACTCCGATTTTTCTCGGTACTAAATTTGACCCGCCTGTTTCAAAGCCAAAACAACAATTTTCTGCATGAGACGTTCCTGGTTATTTCCGGGTTTATCCAACTGCATTCTTTTCAAATACTTTTTTGCCGATTCCGGAACCGAAGATACCATCTGGGTCATGATCCCGGACAACAAAGCCATTTTACTATCCGCGGCTTTTTCCTTGAACTCTCTTAGCGATTTCCCGATAATAATCTCTTCATCCGTAAATGCGGTACCAAACGGAAAAATCGGGAAAAAGCCCTTTTCCTTATGTTTTAAAATCACACTTTCTAACCGTTCCGGATAGTTATTGCGAAACTGATCCGGAATCCGGTAATCGGCCGGGATTTTTTTTGATTGCTTGGCACGCTGTAAAAGCTCTTCCTGAAAACGTGAATCCGCTACATTCAAAAGATTGGCAATGACCGTCTTGTCGTTTTTTCCCCTTAAATCCGCAATCCCATATTCGGTGACAATGATATCCCGCAAGTGCCGTGGAACCGTTGTGTGTCCATAATTAAAAACAACATTTGAGCTGACATCTTTTCCCTTGGCACGAGTGCTGCGGATCATTAAAACACCCCGCGCATCCTCAAGGGCATGAGCCTGTGCCACAAAATTATATTGCCCTCCGACACCACTGACCACTCGAAGATCTTCAAGTCCATCAGAGACAACCGCACCCGAAAGCATCACCATCAATCCGGCATTGATAAAACGGGCGTCCTTTCTCTGAAGGACCTTTAACTCTTCACTTGAATAGGGATTATTCCCGTACAATTGGTTGGTATGGAGAACGCTTGTCATGTTGATCTGCATGCGCTCTTCTTCGCTCATATTGTTCAGCACATCATAAAAATCGGACGGTCCCAGAAAGAAACCGGCATGCATCCAGAATCCTTCCTTCAACTCTGATCCCAGACAGGACTCGAATAACCGGCCTTTGCTGTTTTCATCCTTCAAATCCGGGACAAAACTGTCTTTCCCATTGACAATCATGCCGTTCTCATATGTCAACTCCGGTTTTAAAATCCCGTATTCCTGAAGAAAATGAAAATCTTTCCGGGTCAGCCTGGAATGGATGGCAGACTGATCTGCAAGCATTTCAACTATCTGCGGTGTCACCTTCTGCTTCACCCTTATCTTGCCTTCGTTTACAAGCTTCTGAAGAGGTATATTGTCATATACTTTCCGTTTCATAATACCGGCTTTGTACAGATGCAAAAAAGCATCAACCAGCATTTCCGTGGACCCATATAATCCCTTTTCAAAAACAGCCGTTCCACCCACCCTGTAAACAATATCCCCATATTTTTCAATAATACCCACATCGCGCAGTATTTTATTGTACACTTCATTCTGCTGATGGCGTACCTGAAGTCCATAAGCGATTGCATCTCCCAGTGAACCGATGCCGATTTGAAGCGTCCCGCCGTCTTTTATCAAGGTACTGGCATGCAATCCAATCACATAGTCAGTAGCATTCACAGATTCACGGGGGGCACCGAACAGGGTAAACTCGAATTCAGGACCTTCCAGTACCGCATCAAACAAGTCCGGACTCACCACCGCATCGCCGTACATGAAGGGCAGGTTATTATTGACCTGCCCGATTGCTGCAACCTTGCGCCCTTCTTTCCGCTGTTTTCGCAACTCAGCAAAGGCATCCAGCGCCGTGTCGGAATTCGAACTCATGCTGAACATGGGCCTTCCGTTGATCTCTTGTTTAGCGACCAGTTGACCGCCGACATTCATGCCATTATCCCGAACATCCCGGGAAGCATGGGTGTAGTTGGTGCTGGTATAGTTCTGCTGCATATGCTCGTTGGTTAAAAACCCGCCTGCTTTATAAAAAAATTCACTTACCTCCACGTTTGGCGGCAGCTCATTTTTTCTCACAGCCGTAATGTAATCCAGGTTGACGTAGCCGTTCCAAACCCTTTGAACCAGGGGTTCCAGAAACCGCCTCTCCAGATCACTCGACCATGACGGGGGCTCAAGAGAGAGTGCTGTCAGAATTTTCAGTTTGAGGCTGGGATCTTCTTTGGCTCTTTTGAAAATAGCGTTGGCAAAATGGTTGGGTTTGCCCAGTCCTAGACACATTCCCAACGTAATATTTTTCCCCACGCGATCGATCACAAAATCGACAAGGGCTTCAGGATCATTGAAATAAATCGGTCTTTCTTTTTCCATTATTCTCTTCTCCCATGTGTGAATAAAGCCCCTATCAATAGGTTGCAACCCGATTAAACGTTATCGTATGATATGGTTACGCCAATCAAAATCAGTTCATTGAATCCGGGAACAGCCCTATCGCTACAAAATCTTTTTTTAAAAGTCAATGAAATACCCGGCAAAACGATCCGGGGAATTCAGAGCATATGGCCTCTGCAAAACATAGAAGATCCTTTTCTCTGCGATGAATTCCGTTTCAGCAAAATATCCTGTTTCAACGTTTGGATGATTTTAAAAAATAAAACCCCGGCATTGAAAAAAGTTGACACCCACGCAATGCCATTATATAAGTGAGTACTCACTAACTTAAGGAACCTGTCATGCAGCGCCCTAAAAAGAGACTTCCGGCGGAAGAACGAAAAAAACAGATACTTAAATCCGCGGTTACGGTATTTGCGAAATCGAATTACCGAAGCGCAAAAGTAGTTGATATCGCAGATGAAGTGGCGATTTCAGAAGCGATGGTTTACAAATACTTCCCAACGAAAAAAAGCATCTTCCTCGCGATTCTGGCGCACATGTCTGCCAGAATTATCGCCTTCTGGAAAGAAGAAGTTAAAAAAGAACCGGATGCTTTGACCGCTCTCAAAAAAATGGGTCTGGTCTACTATGAACGAATGAAAGAGCATCCCAATGAGTTAAAAGTTCAATTTCAGGCCATCTCTGAGATCGATGATGAAGATATTGCCAGGCAGCTCCGAAAGGACCATCTGAAATATATCGGATTTATCAATTCTGTCTTAAAAAAAGGAGTGCGGCAGGGCATTGTAAAACAAAATCTGAATACCGAAGAGCTTTCATTCCTGATGAACGGTGGTGGAATTGTTCTGAACATGATGCAATTACTTTCCTTTGACATCACCTCTTTTAAAACAAATCCTGAATTGCTCCTGGATCACTTTATTGAAATGATACGCGCGTAATTTTTTTTATTTCTTAACATAAAGAGATCTCACTTAATCAACCTGATAATGTAAGGAGGCCCCCCATGCATGATTTTTTATTGACGGATGAGCAGCTGAAGCTGAGAGAGGAAGCAAGAGATTTCGCAAACTGGATTCCAAAAGAGATGGTTCTTGATATGGACGCTGAAAAAATACATTTCCCCCATGAATTCCTCAAAGAAGCAGGACGCAGAAATCTTCTGGGGGTTCGATGTCCGGTAAAATATGGCGGCAGAGGACTCGGGGAGGTTGATGAAGGGCTGATCTGTCATGAGGTGGCAAGTGTAAGCCACTCGCTGGGATGTCTCTGGGGTGTTGGAGCCGGTCTGGTCGGAGATGCCATTCTCAATTTCGGAAGCGAAGATCTAAAACAGGAAATTCTTGTGCCGATCTTAAAAGGGGATATGTATGCAGCCGAGTGTTTAACCGAACCAAGGGGCGGCTCCGACTTCTTCGGAGCGACAACAACTGCCAAAAAAGACGGCAGTGACTGGATTATCAATGGTCAAAAGCGATTTATCGTTGGCGCCGAAGGAGCCGACTGGTTTCTGGCATATGCGCTGACAGACCCGGAAGCACCGGCACATCAGAAGCTAACCGCATTTATGGTGCCCAGAACAAAAGGAGTTGAGTCCAAATATCTTTATGGTCTCATGGGCACTCGGGGGGGAGGGGCCGGCCGCGTGATATTTGATAATGTTCGAGTGCCTGACCGATATGTGCTCAATGGAATAAATGGTGGTTTTGACGTTTTTATCCATATGATGATTCCGGAAAGGCTTGGTGCCGCGAACATGGCCATCGGCTGTGTAAGACCGGCCATTGAAATCGCCACAAAATACACATCAAAACGCAAAGCTTTTGGAACAGAGATAATGAATTTTCAGGCGGTTGGTTTCAAGGTCGCGGATTCCGTCACCCTTTATGATGCCGCGATTTCCCTCGTTCACAATACCGCCCTTGCGATCCAGTCGAAAAAAGTCCACCCAAACCGCATCAGAAGAATGGTATCTGAGGCAAAAAAATTCGCGACGGAAAGCTGCTGGGAAATTGTAAACAACTGCATGCAGGTAATGGGCGGAATCGGATATACCAATGTCTATCCCATCGAAAGAATTATACGGGACATCAGGCTGTCCATGATCTGGGTTGGAACCAATGAAATTATGCAGATGATCATCCAGCATGAATGGTATAAGGAATACCAGAAGGTCATTTCTAAACAAAAAACCCGAAATCCAGAGCAGGATGCCATGGGAGCAGATCAAACCGATGAAAAAGTGTACGAATAAGTGACAACCTGGAAAACCCCTGCCCCATCTATAAGGAGCAGGGCTATCTCCTCTCAACCACCCTTACAATCAAGATATTGTTTTTTGAAATATTTCTGCTATATTTAAAAAATATCATCTCCATCATTTCATCAAAACCCAACTTCATACAGCGCAACCTCTTGTTCGGTTTTGAGTGATTCTGTAATTCACGAATACCGGGGTGACAGCTACCAGGTATCATTGAAGAAGACGAAGGAACGTTGATAATGTCTAAAAAACCCTCCTATGAAGAATTGGAACAAAGAGTAAGGGACTTAGAGCAAAAAGTGTCCAATCTGAAGCAGGCAGAGGAAAAAATAGATGAGCGTGTAATAGGATACAACAAAATATTTCAAAGCTCACTGGATTGTGTCTATCTGCATGATTTAGAGGGAAATTTTATTGACGCCAATCCCGTTGCCCTGGACCTGTTCGGGTATACCAGGGAGGAGATCACATCCCTTAATCTTGCTTCGTTGGTAAGCGAAGATGACTTATTGAGAGCATCGAATGCCCTGCAGGGCACCATTGAAATGGGCGTTCAAAATACTTTTTTTGAATATGAAGCCAAAAAGAAAAATGGGGATTATGTATATATTGAGGCCAAAGGTTTTGTACTGTACCGTAAGGGAAAGCCTTACGCGATAATGGGAATTGGAAGAAACATTACCGAGCGTAAAAAATTTGAGGAGGCGCTCAGGGAAAGTGAGGAACGTTATCGAACCCTCCAGGAAAATATTCCTGTTGGTATCTTCAGAACTTCTATCAATGGCAAGCTTCTTTATGTCAATCCCGAAGCTGCCAAACTGTTTGGATTTGACGCAAGGGTTGATCTGTCGGCCTACCGGATTGTGGATTTTTACAAAGAGCCTGAAAAAAGGCAGGCGGTTATAATCAAATTAAAAACCGAAGGAAAGATCACGGATTTTATAACCGAGTTTAAACGAAAGGACGGATCTTTCTTCTGGGGATCCATAAGCGCGACGATGAGTACGAAGAAGGATGGAAATTTCATTTATGTAGATGGAATCATAAAGGATGTTTCTGAATACAGGCGTGCGGAAGAGAATCTCCTGCAGGAAAAAATTTTTACAGAAGCCATCGTAAACAGCCTGCCGGGCGTATTTTACGTTTATGACGAAAATCAGCGTCTTGTCCGATGGAACAAAAACCATGAAATCATTAGCGGTTATACTGCAGAAGAATCCTTTCTTAAGCCGCAGAAAGAGTTTTTTGAACCCAAGGATGTAGAAAAAATCAATCAATTTATGAAGCAGGTATTTGAAGAAGGAGAAGCAACCGGTGAATCGTATGTGGTCGCCAAAGACGGCAGCAAAGGACTGTTTTATTTTACCGGAACTCGTCTGATACAGAATAATAAAAAATACGTGCTGGGTGTCGGAATAGACATCACCGACCGCAAGCGGGCCGAAAAAGAAAAAGAAGCCCTTCAGCATCAACTCCAGCATGCTCAAAAAATGGAAGCCATAGGTACGCTTGCCGGCGGTATTGCTCATGATTTTAATAACCTGCTTATGGGAATTCTGGGAAATACTTCTCTGATGCTTATAGATATTGATTCTCATCACTCACATTACGAGAAACTGAAAAATATTGAGCAGCTTGTTCAAAGCGGGACCGAATTAACAGGGCAGCTCCTGAGGTTTGCCAGAGGAGGTAAGTATGAGGTTAAAACAACGGATTTAAACGCGCTGGTTAATAAAAGTGTTCGAATGTTTGGACGAACCTCCAAAGGAATCATGATCCACCGAAAACTGCGAAAAGATCTCTGGGCGGTAAATGTTGATCAAGGGCAATTTGAACGGGTACTGTTAAATCTTTATGCAAATTCCTGGCAGGCGATGCCGGGTGGCGGAAATTTATATATCGAAACAGGAAATGTTTTGCTTGATGAAAACTACATAAAACCTTTCGAGGTGAAACCCGGCAGGTACGCGAGGATATCGGTCACCGACACCGGGCATGGCATGGATGAATCGACACTTAAAAAAATATTTGACCCCTTTTTTACCACAAAAGAAATGGGTAAGGGAACAGGGTTGGGTCTTGCATCGGTTTATGGCATCGTGAAAAATCATAATGGCGTCATTACGGTCTACAGTGAAAAAGGAAAGGGAGCGACATTCAAAATCTATTTGCCTGCAACCTCCGGGAAAATCACTGAAGCGGAAGAGGGAACGCTGCAGATGTTGACCGGTGAGGAAACCGTTTTACTGGTAGATGATGAAGAAATGATGCTCAATGTCGGGAGACAGATGCTGGAAAAGCTGGGCTACAACGTTTATGTTGCTGAAGGCGGGAAAAAGGCGATTGAAGTATACGAAAAACATCAATCTGCAATCCAACTGGTAATCATCGATATGATCATGCCTGAAACGAGTGGAGGAGAAACCTGCGACAGACTCAGGGAACTGAATCCGAATGTTAAAACCCTTCTTTCCAGCGGTTATAGTGTCAACGGTGATGCAACTGAAATTCTATCACGCGGCTGCGACGGATTTATTCAAAAACCGTTTAATCTTATCGAGTTGTCCCAAAAAATTCGAAAAATATTAGATCAAAAGCCTCTGCATGAATAAATCATGCAGCGACCAGTCGCTGGTTGAAGCACGAAAAGCAGGTTTCAGCAGAGACAGCAAAACAGCAGATGATAAACGATGTACAGATTCGACTCGAAAAGGTTCACCTGTGATATCGAATCAGCCCTTCCTGGGTCGTAGAGGCAACCAGCCGCCCGTCTTGTGTAAAAATGTTGCCATGGCTCAACCCTCTTGCTTTACTTGCACTTGGACTTTCCATCGCGTAGAGAAGCCAGTCGTCAATCCGAAAATCGCGATGAAACCACATGGCATGGTCAAGGCTGGCTACCTGCATGGCTCGCTCCCAGAAGGTGTGCCCGTGAGGATAGAGTGCAGTGGCCACCAATCCAAAGTCAGAGGCATAGGCCAGCAGATATCGATGCACGGCAATATCATCGGGCATTCTGTGAATGGTTTTAAACCATACATAGCGCTCCGGCTTTTCTTTTGAAGGTGAAAACGGATTTATCGGATTCACAGGCCGGATTTCAATCGGCTTGACACATAATATTTTATCTCGAATCGAAATCGGAATTTTTTCTTTGACACTGAGGGCCATCTCAATTTCAGATTTGATTTCATCGGGTCCCTGCACGTCGGGCATCGAGGCCTGATGCTCAAATCCTGCTTCTTCGATTTGAAAGGAGGCGGACATGGAGAAGATTGCCCGTCCTTTTTGAATGGCAACCACCCTTCTGGTTGTAAAACTTTTTCCATCACGGATACAGTCAACCTCATAAACGATAGGTCTTGCCGGATCACCGGGTCTCATAAAATATCCATGCAGACTGTGAGCACTCCGGTCAGCATCGACCGTCTGAGACGCTGCAGATAAAGCTTGACCAAGAACCTGGCCTCCAAATATGTTGCCAAATCCCAAATCCTGGCTGTTTCCGCGAAAAATATTCTCTTCGATCTTTTCAAGTTTTAAAAGTTCCAACAAATGATCCAAAACATTATTTATGGGGGTGCATTCCATCATCTCTTTTAACCTCATGAAATATCATTTGAACCTGTTGTCATGAACATTTATCAATAACCACAAAGATTGTAAAGCAGGGTTTGCATCCGGACTCCCGGCAAGACAGATGATCCGCTTTTGCAAAAGCGAATCCTCCTGTCGTTTGACAGGAGGTCGCGATGCGTTTTCACTGAAGAATCCATCTGAAATCTTCGTGATTTCCCCCTGTTTTTTAACAGCATACACTTTGCCGATCAACAAAACAGGTAGAATCATGATTTTTTTGCCGGTGTACTCCGGGAGGATAAAGAGCTTGAATTTATAAAACTATCCTGCTATTGATTCAAGGTATCCCGCTCTCGCCGCTTCCCCTTCAAGCGGGTGTTTTTACTTTTTAGCAGATGAAAACAGATTCATTTCCTAGTTCGATTTATGGATCATTTTATAAAGAGGAGGCATCAATGAAAAAAATCCGAAAACGAATATTTCCCTTTCTACTATCTGTTGTGCTTGTCGGGGGCTGCAGCGGAAAAGACCGATCAAAATTCATGATCAGCCAGATGAAGCCGATCATGAGCGGAATGAGCCTTTCAACGAATAGAAATGCTGATGTTGAAACGGTCAGAAAGGCCATGCCTGCAAGTCTCCTGCAGCTTGACGGTTTTATTGAAGTATCGCCCAACAACACGGACCTTTTGATCCGGGCGGCAGAGGCTTACAGTGGATATGCGTTTCTTTTTGTCGAAGATGCGGATAAGCCGCGTGCCGCGAAGCTTCATAAAAAAGCCAGGAATTATGCGTTAAGGGCACTGAATCAAAGCCAGGACTTTGGAGATCCTCTTACATGCTCCAATGATGAATTTAACGAAGCACTCAAAAGACTCACCAAAGATGATGCCCGGGCCCTGTTCTTTGCAACAAACAGCTGGTTATCATGCCTTGGCCTCTCATGGAAAAAAAATCCGGAAATCATCAATGACCGGCCAAAGATTCTTGCCATGATGGACAGGATGAGGGAGCTTGACGATACGTTTAATTACGGCACCATTCATGTAATGTTTGCCATCTATAATTCTTCTCCCGCTGTCCACCTGGGAGGTGATCCGGAAGCGTCAAAATATCATTATGACAAGGCGTTTGAAATATCCGATTCCAAATTTCTGCCCTTTCATTATTTATATGCCAAGTATTATGCGGTTCGGATTCAGGACAGAGAACTTTTTGTCAATACCCTCAATAAAATCATTTCAGCTCCTGAAGATCTGCTTCCGGAAAAAAGCTTTGCAAATGAGGCAACCAAAGAAAAAGCGAAGAGGCTGCTGAAAAAAGTGGATCTCTTTTTTGAAAAGGATGGCGCATACCTGAAAAAAAATTTATATCTGTAAATGGCTATAAAGGAGGAATGGATCATGGCATCAAAAGATAAAGGATGTTCGAGAAGAAACTTTTTAAAGACTGCCGGTGCAACAGGAATCGGTGCTGTTCTTTCGCAGCATCTGCTGCAGAAAAATGCCTCCGCGGAATCAGAGGCAAAGAGTTCTAAAAACAAAACCGTCCCGACGCGGCCGTTTGGCAGAACCGGAAAAAATGTATCCATGCTTTCTCTTGGCGGTATGTTCGATATTCCGGCCAACCAGATCATTCTGAAACTGGCGCTGCAATTCGGTGTCACTTACTGGGATACGGCATATGTCTATGGCAATGGTGTGAGTGAAAAAGGCATCGGCAAGTATTTCAAAAAAACCCCGCAAGACCGGGATAAAATATTTCTGGTATCCAAGGCTAAAGCAAGAGATCCGGAAGGGATGACCAGCCAGCTTGAAACCTCCTTGAATCGCATGAATACGGACTATATTGATCTCTATTATCTTCATGCGGTGAGCAACATGAAAGAGGTCGGCAGTGATGTTCGAAAATGGGCTGAAAACGCCAAAAAAAAGGGAAAAATACGGCTGTTTGGATTCAGCACCCACCAGAACATGGAAGATTGCCTGATGGAAAGCGCCAAACTCGACTGGATAGACGGAATCATGGTTGCCTATAATTTCCGTCTCATGCATCAAAATCCCATGAAAGAGGCGATCCAGGCCTGTGCCGAGGCCGGAATCGGGCTTACAGCCATGAAAACCCAGGGAGGCGGATCTGTAAAAACAGACTCCGAAGCAGAACTCCGCATGGCCGGCAGATTTGTCCGGAAGGGGTATACCGACAAACAGGCAAAGCTCAAAGCTGTCTGGGAAAACAAAAACATCGCGAGCATCTGTTCCCAGATGCCGGACTCAACAATACTCATGGCGAATATTTCCGCTGCGCTGGATGACACCGGTCTTTCAGCACAGGACATGTCCTTTCTAAAGCAATACGCTCTTCAAACCTGCTCCGGGTATTGCAAAGGCTGCTCCTCTATCTGTGAAGCCGAAATCAACAGCCGCGTTCCGATTGGTGATATCATGAGGTATCTCATGTATCAGCAAAATTATGGAGAGCGAGATTTCGCCAGGCTGATGCAGGACAAAATCCCGGGCGGAATTAAAAGGGCTATGGCCTCAACAGATTTTTCAGCCGCAGAGCGAAAGTGCCCGCAAAAAATGGAAATCGGAAAGCTGATGAGAAAAGCATCCAGAATTCTTACGTAAAAGACGATGAGATCCATGTGAAAAAGAAAAATCAAAAACCCTCAAAATTAGAAACCGGCATGGGTTTCTTGATCCTGCTGATACTTGCGGGGATTGCCATTGGTGTTTTTACCACCCAGTTTCAATTCAACCCCGCTGTTATTTCTCTTCATGGTGCGTTGCTTTCCGAAGATACAATCAACGGTTCCGGTGATCGTTCCCATGAAAAAAACAAGATCCCCATTCCAACGGGAATGGTGCCCATGACCGCTGCTGAAGTTTTTTCTCCGGACACCCTTTATGAGAAGATCAATGGAAAGGCTGAACTCTATCTTTCAGCAGGATTCAACCGATTACTGAGCCGGCGGATAAAATCGCAACAAAAACCTGAATCATGGATGGAAACATTTATCTATGAAATGGAAACCGCATTAAACGCCTTTACCGTATTCAGCATTCAGCGGCGCGACGACGGAACCCCTACCGAACTTTCCAGATTTTCCTACCAAACAGAAAATGCCCTTTTTCTGATGCACGGCTCTTATTATCTTGAGATCATTTCTTCAGAGCCTTCAGAAGAAATGAAACAATTTTCACTTGAGTTCGCAAAACTTTTTATTCAGCAAACGCCTTCGGAAAGTTTATCGATTCCAGAACTTTCGATGTTTCCGAAAGCGTGTGCGGATTTGGACCGCATTTCGATGATCCCCTCCAGTGCCTTTGGGTTCGACAAACTTGACAATGTCTTTACTTCCATGTGCAATCTGAATGGAAAGGAGGTAATGGTTTTTATCTCAAATCGAAAAACTTCTCAAAACGCGGAGATGCTTTCTTCAGATTATCGGGAGTTTCTGAAAGCTTTCGGCGGGACCGAGATGCCGGAATTTGATCAAATCAAAAATTCAACTCTCGTTGAAATTTTTGATACTTATGAGCTGTTTTTTACCTCAGGAACCTATTTCTGCGGTGTTCACGAAGCCGCGGACAGAAAAATAGCGGAAACAGCCGCAGCAGTTCTTTTCAGCGGAATCAACGAGGCTTTAAAATGAATGATGCCGTAAAGGGCGACAGGGAGACCAGAAGACAGTTCCTGAGTCGATGTACAAAGGCGGGGCTGTCGATAGCCGCTGCATGTTCCGTGGGTTACGGCTTTTATGAAGCATCTGAACCGAAACCTTTTGATACGGAAGAGAAAAACATCCGTCTTCCTGATTATTCAATCCAGGGGAAAAAAGAAAAAATTGCCGTTGTAGCCGGAAGAGATCGAATCAAAACGGTAAATATGGGCTTTAAAGCACTTGGCGGGATCGAATCCTTTATTCAAAAAGGGGATCATGTTCTTATAAAAGTAAATGCTGCGTTCGCGACTCCTCCTATTCTCTCTGCGACAACCAGCCCCGAGCTGCTCGGAGAAGTAGTACGCCTCTGTCTGAAGGCAGGAGCTGAAAAGGTGAAAGTTACGGACAATCCAATCAACGATCCTGCGAGCTGCTTCACGTTGACCGGCATTGAATCCGCGGCGAAATCTGCGGGCGCAGAGATTTATTTGCCAAAAAACAGCTATTTCAAACCGATAACGATTGAAGGCGCCCAACTTATCAAGAACTGGCCCCTCCTTTTTCATCCTTTCAAGGGTGTAAACAAAGTAATCGGCATGGCACCGGTAAAAGATCATCACCGGAGCGGCGCCTCCATGGCCATGAAAAACTGGTATGGTATTCTGGGGGGGAGAAGGAATGTCTTCCACCAGGATATTCATAACATTATCAAGGAACTGGCCATGATGGTCACACCCACGCTGGTAATTCTGGACGGTACGGTCACCATGATGACAAACGGCCCGACAGGCGGATCGCTTTCGGATCTGAAGCAGACCGATACCATGATTATCAGCACGGATCAGGTTGCAGCAGATTCTTTTGGTGCAACACTTTTGGGAAAAGATTTGAATGAACTTCCATTTATAAAAAAGGCCCAGGAAGCAGGGGCCGGGAATGCCGATTTTAAATCCCTGAATCCGGTAATGATCAGCGCCGGTTAATTGAACGGATATAAAAAAATATTCGGGTTGCAGGATAGTAGAATTTAATTATGAAAATCGTACTGATTCGAAGAATTTCACAAATTTTCTTTATGGCCCTGTTCCTTTGGTTCTGTATCGTCAGCACACTTGGTGAAAACTGGTGGCAACTTCGAGGCTGGCCTGTAAACTGGTTTCTTCAACTTGATCCGCTGGTTGGCCTCGGCGTTTTGCTGACCTCACATACGGTTTATAAAGGGCTTGCCTGGTGCTTCGTAACCATCGTATTGACAATTCTTCTGGGAAGATTCTTTTGCGGCTGGGTCTGTCCCTTCGGAGCACTTCACCAGTTTGTCGGGGTGATCGGAAAGAGAAATAAATCAAAATCGGAAAAAAGCACTCTCAATTCATATCACAAAGGTCAGTTTTTAAAATACTGGATTCTAATTTTTCTGCTCGCGGCTGCCGCAGGAGACTCCATTAACATCATGCTGTCACTTCCGTCATCATCCCCCCGGTTTTTCATCGTTCTCGCGGTTCTTGCCTGTATAACACTCCTTGTTCTAACGGCAGTTAACCATGTTTCAAATTCAAAAAAATCGATACTACTTCTTTTAAGCTTTCTGGGCGGCTGGGCAGGTATCAGCGCTTTACTGAAAACAAACGAAACCTTTTCATCCTCCCTCCAGACCGGACTGCTTGATCCGATTCCACTTTTTCAACGGTCTGTCAACCTGATCCTCATACCGATCGCCGACAAAACATCTCTGCTCCTTTCCGTTAACAGGCGTTATTATGAAGAAGCACTGATTATCGGAACGATTTTTGTGAGCGCGGTTCTCCTGAATCTTGTCGTTCCCCGCTTTTATTGCCGTTTTGTCTGCCCGCTTGGAGCGCTTTTCGGAATATTCAGCCGCTATTCCATCTGGCGGATCGGACAAAAAGAAGGGAATTGCACAAAATGCACCCTTTGCGAAACTGATTGCGAAGGCGCATGTGAGCCCTCTTCGAGGATAAGAATCAGCGAATGCGTTCTTTGCATGAACTGCCTGAAAAAATGCCCGACCGATCTGATACAATACTCTACGTCCACTTCTGCTTCCGGCGAAATTGGTTCCCCTGATATTGAAAGGCGTGAGTTGATTGTTTCAGCGCTTTCCGGCGCGGCACTGATTCCGATTTTGCGCTTGAGCGGAAATGTCGGTCCAAACTGGAACCCTGCTCGAATAAGGCCTCCGGGAGCTTTTGATGAGAAAACTTTTTTGTCAAGATGTATCAAATGCGGACAGTGCATGAGAATCTGTCCGACAAATATCATTCACCCTGCCGGCTTTACAGGCGGGATAGAGGGTCTATGGACCCCCGCGCTCAACTTCCGTATCGGTACCAGCGGGTGCCAGCTGAACTGTATCGCCTGCGGAAATGTCTGTCCGACCGCGGCAATTCGACCCATAACCCTGGCAGAAAAACTCGGAAAAAATCAATATGCCAAAACAGGGCCGATACGTATCGGAACTGCCTTTGTGGACAGAAATCGCTGCCTCCCCTGGGCCATGGACAAGCCCTGCATTGTCTGCCAGGAAAACTGTCCGGTCAGCCCCAAAGCCATTTTTACGCGGCAATCCTTTGAAAGTATTCGGATTGATTCCGATATCCGGGTTCAAGCAGCAGACAAAAACCTGGTTACCATTACCGGGGGAACTCTGAAACCTGGAAAATTCGCCACCGGAGATTATTTCCTGAGAACAAACAACCCTGAAGGAGCCGGATACCTGCCTGTTGCTGATAACCAGTCAGACTCAATAACCTTGTCAGATGGGGGGCCACAGAATGGTTTCCTTTCACCGGGAATTCGAGTCGAAATTTTTGTCCGGCTGCAAAAACCTTTTGTTGATCCGGAGAGCTGTATTGGATGCGGAACCTGTGAACATGAATGCCCGGTGAGCGGGAAAAGGGCCATCCGTGTATCTGCTGAAAATGAGTCAAGAAATAAAAAGCATGCCCTTCTCTTATAGATCTCTTTGAAATGAATATCTACCCTTGATCCTTTGATCGAAGAATAAAACCGGTAGCAAAACAAAGGATAAAGTAAAGGCCGATTATTATCCAGAACGAAAATTCTGCGGATCTAAAAAAGATTTCCTGATATTTAAAATAATGTAAGAAAAACCGGTTCAGGGTCTCTCCGCAAAGAAAAAAAACGGTTGCCATGATTGCGGGGAAAATGACATGCTTTTCGGCAAACATTTTATTCCAGAAGATAAGCCATAAAAAACCGGCAAGATGGACCGGAACGCTCCACTTGTATGCGGATAGATTATCAAAAACCCATAAGGTAAACGGAAATTCGGGATTGCCGAATGTGACTTCCGCAAGAAACACGGAAATGCTGTAGAAAATGGCTGCCGGTATGATTCGGGAATTTTTCATGATCTCAGTTTTTAAAAGAATTAAACCATGACGGTATCAAAAAAAACCCTTCTGAGACATGCCTATCATTTGCAATAATGATTTTCAATATCGCATTATTGGGTTATATATAATTTTGATTGAAGATAGAGATGTTGAAACCGAGTGAAGCCTTTTACGAATGTTTCTGTCGTTTCTTGGCGAAGCGGAGCGCAGAAATGAAAACTGTTTGAGGTCCCGCCCTTAGGCGGGACCGAGTTTTTTCATTTCAACGAAGCGAGCTTAGAAACGATCAACATCCGGTAACCAGCAAACGAGGTTCATCATCTCTGGTGCATTGAAACGTGACCTTGTTCCGGCAACCACTCTAAATGGCGCATTAAAAACTTCGAGATAATTCTATATTATGGAGAATCCATACCCATGCGTTTCAGACCGTGTATCGATATCCACCAGGGGATTGTAAAACAGATTGTCGGCTCCACCCTGACTGACAACAACGGGCTTCCGGAAACCAACTTTCAGGCTGAAAAGCCTTCGGAATGGTTTTCCAGCCTATACCGGAAGGACAATCTTACCGGCGGACACGTTATCCAACTGGGGCCGGGCAATGAAGAAGCCGCAATGAGGGCGCTTGAGGCCTGGCCCGGAGGAATGCAAATCGGTGGAGGAATCACGATTGACAATGCAAAATACTGGCTTGACGCAGGCGCTTCCGCCGTGATTGTAACTTCATGGGTTTTTCATGGCGGGACAGTAGACATGGATCGATTACGGCAGCTAATGAATTCCATTGGAAAAAACAGGCTTGTCCTTGACCTGAGCTGCAGGAAGCGGGACGATTCGTACATGGTTGTGACCGATCGCTGGCAAACATACACACATGAAAAGGTCACCGCCAACCTGCTGGACCGTTTATCAAATTACTGTGATGAGTTTCTGATTCACGGGGTGGATGTTGAGGGCAAATGCGATGGCATCGAAACCCCTCTGGTCGAACTTTTAGGAAAATGGTCTGAAATCCCGATCACCTATGCCGGTGGCGTCCATTCCATCAAAGATATTGCGCTGATCGAACAACTAGGCATGGGACGAATCGACTTTACCGTGGGAAGCGCTCTGGATATTTTTGGGGGAACCGGTCTGAAATACAGGAAACTGGCAGAAACATACGGTGGCTGAATTCTTGATGGCTTCGTAAAAAATCCAATTTTAACGAAGCGGAGCGTAGAAATGAAAACTGTTTGAGGTCCCGCCCTTAGGCGGGACCGAGTTTTTTCATTTCAGCGAAGCGAGTTTCGAAACGATCAACATCCGGTAACCAGCGAACGAGGTGCGTCATCTCAGGCCTATGGTAACGGAACGTTTTTCTGATAATAGATGAAAAACAAAAAAATCATTCGAGTAAAGCAGGAGAATTACCATGTCCGTAATCGTTACGAAAAAAAAACGGGTCTGTACCATTATGATTAACCGGGCAGCGGTAAAAAATGCAGTTGACGGCCCTACTGCGTCAGCCCTGGCACAGGCTTTCCGGGAATTTGACGATGATGATGAATCTTATGTCGCGGTTTTATGCGGCGCCGGAGATACGTTCTGCGCCGGAGCGGATCTGAAAGCGGTTTCAGAGCCGGAAAAGGGTCGCTTTAACAACCTGAATCCAGATGGTGACGGCCCCATGGGACCCAGCAGAATGATGCTTTCCAAGCCTGTTATCGCGGCTGTATCCGGTTATGCGGTTGCTGGCGGCCTGGAACTGGCTCTCTGGTGTGATATGCGGGTCATGGAAGAGACCGCTGTGCTTGGTGTTTTTTGCCGTCGTTTCGGTGTGCCTCTTATCGATGGCGGAACCATTCGACTTCCCCGTCTGATCGGGATGAGCCGCGCCATGGACCTTATTCTTACCGGCCGGCCGGTTGAAGCGGAGGAAGCTCTCGCCATCGGTCTTGTAAATCGAATTGCAGGCCATGGTGAAGGAATAGCGGCAGCAGAAGCGTTGGCGGCAGCGATCGCAAAATTTCCCCAGAACTGCATGAGAAGCGACCGCCTGAGTGCTTATGAGCAATGGAACCTCTCCCTCGAGGATGCCATTTTAAATGAATTTAATCGGGGGGTTGATGTGGTCAACACCGGAGAAACGTTAACAGGTGCCAAAAATTTTACACGTGGCATCGGCAAACATGGAAAATTTGAAGATTAACGCGGATTGTAAATGTTACCATCCGGGTAAATTTATTTTTTATTTCTTGACAAATTTTCGTTGTCCTTATAAATTGTCGACAATCGACAAAAATAACCCCTTTTTTGACGTTTCCATAAAACTTGCCGCGGGGTCATGACAGGTTTGTTATCAAATCCGGCTGCGGAAAAAGAATGTTTTTTCGATGATTTTAAAAACAGAAATATATAAATAATTTCAAAATGGTATCAAGCTATGGGTTTGCTCAACAGAAAAAACCCGTAAAAAAATGCGAAAACACCACTTTTCAGGGAGGGCTTTTTTATGAACACTCAAAACAACACGTTTGATGCAATCGTTGTGGGCTCCGGCCCCGGTGGAGCAACCGTTGCAAAAGAGCTATCGAAAAAAAACAAAAAAGTCCTCATCCTGGAATGGGGTGATAACTGGCGCGTGAGGGGGACAAACTGGCAGACCGCGATTACAGCAGGCATTCCCGGCAGAAGTTTACTGATAACAAACGGGATGCTTGCCATGGTCAGGGGCATAACAACCGGCGGAAGCTCCATTTTTTATTATGCAACCGCCTTTTCCCCTCCGGTTGAGATGCTGAAGTCTTACGGCATGGACATTACAAAAGAAGTTGAAGAGATCAAAGCGGAACTCCCTACCGAACCGCTTCGGGATGATCTGATCGGCCCCATGGCCAAAAGAATCATGCAAAGCGCGAGAGACCTCGGCTATGACTGGAACAAGCTTCCCAAGTTTGTATACCAGGACAAATGCAAAGCAGGCTGCTGGCGCTGCGATTATGGCTGCCCCTATGGCGCAAAATGGAACGCAAGGATGTTTGTTGAAAAAGCAGTGGAAAACGGTTCAACGCTGATTAACCGGGCCAAGGTAAATAAGGTTATCGTTGAAAACAAAAAAGCAGTGGGGGTTGAGTATAAAAAATGGGGCACAACATACCAGGCTTTTGCACCAAAAGTGATACTATCGGCAGGCGGTATCGGTTCGCCCGTGATTCTGCGGAAAAGCGGTATTTACGGTGCAGGATACGATTACTTCTATGATCCTTTGATCTCTGTCATGGGAACCGTCAAGGACATAAAAGGCGGTAAGGAAATTCCGATGGCAACCGGGATGCATATGGAAGAGGAAGGTTATCTCATGACCGACATGACCATTCCAAGAACTCTTTACATGATGTTTGCCGCAGAGGTTTTCAGATTTCACAAATTATTTTCACATGGGCGCACCCTTCAGATAATGATTAAGGCAAAGGACAGTCTTGGAGGAAGAGTCACCTATAACGAAGGTGTGCGAAAGCGTCTTGCGGAAAGCGACCGAGAAAAACTGATGAAAGGTTATGAAAGGGCGAAACAGATTCTGAAAAATGCAGGTGCAAGGGATATCTTCAAGAGCTGGTATGTAGCTGCCCATCCCGGAGGCACTGTAAAGGTTGGCGACATACTCGATTCCGATCTTAAAACAGAGTACGAGAATCTGTATGTGTGCGACTGCTCGGTCATTCCGGAAGCCTGGGGACTGCCGCCTTCATTTACACTGATCGCTCTGGGAAAAAGACTGGCGAAACATTTATTCGGCTAATAAAAAAAATAAAGGTGATTCACCCAATAAAAGCCATAAACGGTTTTTTAAACAGGAGGAGTATTCCTGATGCAGATGGAAACAAAATCCGGAAGAACCGGGCAGCACAGCGGCATAGTTAAAAAAAAATCAACCGGAAACAGCGATAACGAGCCCCTCTTCAACCTGATATCTGAAATTGTTAAAACCAGAGAAGTCCGCACAACCATTTCTTCAGCTGTAACCGAAATTCTCAATGTCTGGGCGGGGAATAGTATTGCGAAGAAAACGGTTTCAGGAGCAATTGGAAGAAACCTTCAAAAAAGCATGTCAAGGCCGAAAGATATTTCAGCTGACGATGAACTTTCAAAACTTTTCCGCAATCCCGATCAGATTGTAAATCTGACAAATCAGCTGCCGAGAATTCTGGATACCCTCTTTAACATGGGAACTGTCGCCGGAGAAACCCTTGAAAAACTGCCTCCGGAAGATCGAAAAAAAATCCTTGCGGATATCATATCAGCGGTTGCCGGTGGAAGATCCGGAAAAACACTGACAACCTGGGCAAGAATGATGGCAGCAGCGCACTCCGATGATCCCCAATTTTTCGTGGATGCCTTCAAACCGGGAGTCACAAAATGGATAGAGCAAACAGACTTCGGCGAATTAAAAGATCTTCTGATCGGCATCTCTGAGAGCTCAAGCGCAGCCACAAAGATGATAAACGACGTGATTTGGAAATATCCTGCTAAGGTCGTACTTCTTTTATCTTTTTTGCCAACTGTTTTTAATATTCTTATCCGGATTGTCAATGAATGTGTCGAAAGATTTAACAACCTTGCTCCTGACCTTGTGGCAGATGTTATCCTTTCATGCTTCCGGGACATCAATGCGGAGAATATCGGACGGTTAATCAATGAACTCAACGAGCTTATACGAAAAATAGACACGGGAAGCTCTCTCATCGGCGATTCCGGTGTGTCGGGTTTCAACAGGGAACTATCCGAATTTTTGAAAAAAATGACATCTTCTATCGATGTGAAAAAGCTTATCAGGGCCAGGGAAGGAATTGCATCCGGGAAAGAAGCGGTATCTGCCGCTTTTTTGGACTCACTCAAAAAGAATCCTGAAATGGTTATAGAGGCCATTCGCAGATCCCAGGTTCTGTATAATCCTGCAATAAAGTCTTTGGGGATGAAAATGAATTTGATTGATGAACTTCCGGAAGAAGATGCTGCAGAGGCATTTTCACAAACCATTTCAGGACTGGATTACAATGAAATCGCGGAGATTATCAATCTGAGCGCGCTTCTGATGAACCGCTTGCGAAATCTCAAACCCGCGTTATTCCCTTCTGTTGTTTCCCAGGTTGTCGACAGTCTCGATCTGGATGAATGTGAAAAAGCGGTAAGCGGTTTCTTGAATGACCTCGGCGAAAAGGTAAAGCCGATAGGTCAAGCCGTTATTCCTCATTTCATAACGACCGTTTGCAACTGGCTGATGCCTGATGAAAGTCATTATGAAGATGCAATGCAGAAGGCAAGGAATTCGATTGATTCACTGCTGCGTTCAAAGGAGGTTCAGCAATGATGGAAATATTCAGGGAAGCGGCCACCGGTATAACAAACAGATATATATCCGAATGGGAAAAGAGTGGAAAAAAAGTTGTGGGATATACATGCTCTTTTATGCCGCCTGAAATCTTTCATGCCGCAGGAATCCTTCCATACCGGATTCGCGGGATTGAAACCGAAAGCATGGAAATCGGTGATGCCTATTACGGACCCTTTGTCTGCACTTTTCCAAAATGTCTGCTTCAGCTTGCCGGAGAGGGAAAATTCCGTTTTCTCAGCGGCGCAGTTGTTTCAACCGGATGTGATGCCATGCGCAGACTCGATGAGTGCTGGCGAAAGGCGGGCGAGGATTTCAAAGGTACCCTGCCTGAATTTTTTCATTATTTTGATGTACCCCACAAAACCGATCCGCACGCTCTCAAGTGGTTTGAAGATGAAATTGCCAAGCTTGTTTCAAGTGTGGAATCGCATTTTAACGTCAACATTACGGAGCAGAAACTTAACGAGGCAATCAGAATTTACAACCACGGAAGAAACCTTCTCTGGAAGCTCGAAAAACTAAGAGCATCAAAAGATCTGATCATCTCAGGAGAAGATGTTTTTTCAGTGGCGGTTGCAGGAACGGTGATGCCCCGGGAAATCTTTAATGAAGAGCTGGAAACCCTGCTGGAAAACCTGTCGAAAAAGAACGAAAAAACAGCGAAAGGCCGTATACGCATCATGATTGCGGGAAGTATAAATGATGATATTGAACTTGTTAAACTGATAGAAGATGCCGGATCGACAGTCGTTGCAGACAGCATCTGTTTTGGAATACGAAGTGAAACCGACCAGGTAGACACAAAGGAAAAGCCGGTAGCTGCCATGGCAAAAAGATACCTGTCTAATTCTGTGTGTCCGAGAATGTTTGGCGCATATCAACAGCGGTTTGATTTTTTAAAAGAGAAAGCCGAAAGAGCGGGAGTGGAAGGAATTATTTTACAGAATATTCGTTTTTGCGATCTGCATGGCTCCGAAAACGGTCTCTTTGAAAAGGATTTTGAAAAAATGGGGATACCGTGTCTGAGACTGGAAAGAGAATACGGCCCATTAACGGAAACCGGAAGGATGAAAATGCGTATCGAAGCATTTTTGGAACGGATATCATAAATCGGGAGGAAACCCATGAGACCGGAAGTTTATGAATATAATTTCGACTGGATGCTCTGGCGGTCGCTTGGAGCAGCAGCAAAAACAGGTGATGGCTCTCTAAAAGAATTTAAACACATGCTGCCGTATATCCCCTACTTTCGCGGGATCATTGAGCCTTTTATCAACCTGGGTGAAACCGGCAAAACATTCCTGAAACTTATTGAACGGTATATGGAAAACATCCTCACTGCCCATGAGAAGGGGAAAAAGCTCGCGATGACGACCTTTTGTTTTTCACCTTCCATATTTTATGCAATGGATATCGTGCCGATTACCCTGGAAGTCCTTACGGTTCTGGGATCTGTCATGTGGAAGCGCGGCGCAACCGATTATATGGATTACTGTGTTGAGCTCGGTTTTACCGAAACTTCCTGCTCCTCTCAGCGAGGATCACTGGGGGCTTATCTTTCAGGGCTGGGAGAACATATCGATTTTACGGTATTCAATACCGCCGGAATATGCGACACCAATGCGAATGCCTTTTCCTTTGCCAAAACCTATCTGAATATCCCCTTCTTTTCCCTGAACTATCCTTCCGGACTTACAGACAAGGAAAGCAATCAGTATCACCGTGATGACTTCAAGGAGCTGATAAAATTTCTGGAAAAGCAGACAGGCAAAAAACTGGATGAAGACAGACTCAGAGAAATTCTGGATGAAACCGCAAAGCAGGAGGCGATTGTAGGCGAAATGGAAGAATACCAGCGTATCGTTCCCAGCCCGCTTCCTGTCACATACAATTTTCTGATTTATGGAGGAAGATTTTTCTTTGCAGGGATGCCTGAATATACGGAGCTTTTACGAGAGATGGTAAAGGTGGTCGAAGAAAATGCAAAGGCCGGGCGCTCCGGACTGACCTCGGGCAAGGAAAAGCTTCGAGCGTTTTTCTTTTATATCGACCATTATGCATTAAACCTGAACCTCTGGAAATGGCTTGACAAACGTGAAATTACCCATATCGGAAGCATCTTGAGCCGTTCTTTCAACGAGGATTCCCCTTACTTGAAAGGGATGGAGGAAGTTGCTTATGTTATCGACACGACCAACCTCGATACAATGATTGACAGCATTGCAATGATTAATTCAAGGATGCCCATGGTCAGATCCATCCGGGGGCCCTATGACAGGCCCAACATGTGGCTCGAAGAATCGCTGGCTCTTGCAAAAATGTATAAGGCTGACTGCCTGGTGTATAACGGAACACCTGGCTGCAGGAATACATGGTCCAACGTAAAACTGATCGCACGTGACCTGGAAGAAGCAGGATATCCGACCCATATCATGTACGGCGACGCATTTGACGACAGGGTTGAATCCTGGGAAGCCACGGCTGCAAGGCTTGATGAATTTGTTACAGTAAGGGGGTTGTTATGAGTTTTGTTGCAGGATGTGATGTGGGCTCGCTGACATCAAAGGCTGTGGTTATGAACAATGGCCGAATCGTGAGTTCGGCACTTGTCCGTTCAAAGGCGAAACCGCAGCTATCAGCAGAGGCGGTCATGGAAGATGCCCTAAAAAAGGCGGGGATTTCCATGGAGGATATCCATTTCTGTGTAGGAACCGGGTATGGAAGGAAAAATATTTCATTTGTTGATAAGGCAATATCCGAAATCGCCTGTCATGGGAAAGGTGCGCGCTGGCTTGTTCCCACTGCTAAAACCATAATTGATATCGGTGGCCAGGACTGCAAGGCTGTGAGGCTTGACCAGAATGGTGATGTCGCCAAGTTCGTTGCGAATGACAAGTGCGCTTCCGGAACAGGCCGTTTTCTGGAAGTCATGGCCCGCCTTCTTCAGGTTACCATAGACGAACTGGGCAAACTTAGTGAAAAGTCGACTTCTCCGATAACACTTTCCTCAACCTGCACGGTATGGGCACAGGCAGACGTCATCAAATATTTAAACTCCGGCCATAAGCTAGAAGATATCGGGGCCGGCGTAAACAGTGCCATGGCGAAACGAGCCGCTATTCTGGTAAACAGCGTTGGCGTGGAGCAGGATATCATCATGACAGGCGGGGTAGCCAAGAATGAGGGTGTTGTTCGTGATCTTGAAAAACTGTTAGGCAGGAAGATCAAAAGAACCAGAAAGGCCGATCCACAGACAGCAGGAGCAATCGGTGCGGCCCTATTTGCGACAGAAAGCTTAAACAGGAGGTCCTGAAATGATTGTAGCTGGATGTGATATTGGTTCCCTTTCGGCAAAAGCGGTAATCATGGAAGACAACAAAGTCCTGGGAACAGGTATTATCAGGGCGGGAACGAATCCGATTGAATCCGCCAATGAGGTCATGAAGATTGCACTCAGCGATTCAGAACTTGCCCTGGGTGATATCACCGTGATCGTGACCACGGGATATGGAAAAGAAATGGTCCCTTTCGCAAGTGCCTCAGAGTCTGAAATTGTCTGCCATGCAAAGGGCGCATTCTGGAACCAGCCGGGAGTCAGGACGGTAATTGATATTGGGGGGCAGGATGCAAAAGCAATACGCCTGGATGAAAATGGAAAAGTCATTCGATATCTTTACAATGACAAATGCGCTTCCGGCACCGGCCGTTTTTTGGAAGTGATGGCGGAAGCGCTGGAAGTAAAAATCGAAGATATGGGCGAAATTTCAGCCCGTTCAAAAGAAAAAGTTGTTCTTTCAAATCAATGTGTGATTTTTGCGGAAACCGAAGTGGTATCCCTGGTCAATGAAGGAAAGGGGGTGCCTGATATTATAAGGGGCCTTCACAACGCAATGGCCGGAAGAGTGGCTGCCATGGCTTTCAGCATCGGTGTTGAAGAGGATATTGTAATGACGGGAGGGGGCGCTAAAAATTCCGGGCTTTTCAATGCGCTTTCCGGCTCCCTTAGAAAACCCCTCAAGATGATGAAGGATATCGATCCACAGATAAACGGCGCCCTGGGTGCGGCCCTTGTTGCCAGGGACGTTGCAACACGATCTGAATGAGAAGAGAGTAGATAAAGAGAAACTATGCGTCTTTTTAACTCGATTATTGAAGATATAAAAAAATTTATTACTGCCCGGATTCAAACTGGCAACCTTTTGGAATATATAGTTCAAGATGAAATCTCCTGGCCCAAAGCCGGGCCTACCGATATTGTATTTAAATCCGAAACCGGGATCGAACTGGGAAATCCAAAAGATGAATCCGTCTCTTTTCTTGCATGGACCGATGACCAGTCACTGGTTCGTGACGGCCTGATCTCTCTGGTCGGTCCGGATATCGGGAAGATGAAGTCCGGCAGCCTGCCGTTTGGAAAAATTGTTCTTATCAGCGGCAGCGGGTTTAATGAAGAAAACTGCTATGACAGATTCCGGGAAATGGATCTTTCCCGATATGAACTATCCCTGAAAGGGTACATGATGCGGGCGGTCTCCCAGTATATGAGAGAATGGAGCCGGGTGAGCCGCGAGGCGGTTGAAAACGGTTTTTCATTTTCCATCCTGGGAAGCGCCTTGTCTCAAAAATTAAAAGAATTACATTATGTCGATGCGGTGGAAATACTCTTTGTCACGTCATCTGCTGAAGATGTCAGAGAATTAAAAAAAACCGGGGATCGCTTCTTGCAATATATCAATGCCATGACAAAGATGGTCGAAGAGATGGACTTTCAATGTGAAAGTTGTGAATTTCAGGAAATTTGTGATGAAGCCGAAGAATTACGCGGCATGCGGCGATCACTTATTGATAAAGGGAAATGAACCACGATATGAACCGGAAAAAAAAATCGCCCGTCATCATTGCCGTTTGTGGCAAGGGTGGTGTAGGGAAAACCAGCATCAGTGCTCTTATAACCCGGATGCTTACGGAAAAAAATTCAAATCGCGTGATTGCCATTGATGCAGATCCTGCAATCGGTCTTTCCTATCCGCTGGGTATCAAAGTAACCAAAACCGTGGACGACATAAGGAACGATCTGATTCGCAGAATAGAACGCGGTGAAAAAACGGATAAAAAGGAACTGCTGAAACAGCTTGATTACGAGATTTTCGAAGCACTCGAGGAAAGAGAAAACCTTGCTTTTCTCGCAATTGGAAGGCCGGAAACAGACGGATGCTACTGCCAGGTCAACAACCTTCTTCGGGATATTATACAGGAAATTGCCGGCAATTTCGATTTTGTGATTATCGACGGAGAAGCCGGTGTTGAACAGATCAATCGAAGGGTAATGGAGATGGTAACCCACCTGCTGCTCGTGACGGATGCCTCGGTAAAGGGTCGAAATGTCGCAGCCACAATCGAAAAAGTAGCACGAAAAAATGCGGGTTTTGAACAGGCCGGACTTTTTTTTAACCGGATGAGAGATGAAAATGAGGTAAAAAGCCTTCAATCTCAAACAGACTTGTCGATGATCGGCTGGATGCTGGAAAACAATTTGATCCGGAATTTTGACAAAGAAGGAAAAAGCTTTTTCGATCTTCCGGATGACAACGCCATTATGTTTCCTCAACAACGCATTCAAGAATTTATACAGACTTCGTATCTATCAGGTAGCGCGAATGGATGATTTTCCCCATTTCTTCAGGGATCTTCTTGAAGAACCACATAACAGCCTGATAGACAAGGCATTGGATAACGGTAAAATTCCGATCGGATACACATGCAGCTATGTTCCGGAAGTGCTTCTCTCCGTTGACGGTCTGATCCCTGTGAGAGTTTTTGCGCCAGGCGTTTCCGGAACCGAAGTGGCGGATATCTATCTCTCAAATGTGATCTGCTCATACACACGAAGCCTTCTTGAGTTTGCCATGGATGATCGATATGACTTTCTTCAAGGCTGGGTCTTTGCGGCAAGCTGCGATCATTTGAGAAGACTTTATGACAACCTGGACTACCTCCTGAAACCTGAATTTATTCACATTCTGGACGTGCCTCATCGGCTTGGGGAAGCGCCGCTCTCCTGGTACACGGAAGAACTGAAACGGTTCACAGAGGCGATGGCTTCACATTTCAATGTTGATTATGGAGAAAAAGCCCTGGTTGATGCAATCCATCAACATAATGAATTCATCAGCGTGATTGCATCGGTTGGCGAATTCCGAAAAGAAAAACATCCTCCCATTTCAGGAAGCGAATTTCATACGCTGATGATTGCATCACAAGCCGCCCCCAAACAGTTTCTGATAGACAAGATTGATGAATTCAAACGTTCGCTTCCGGTGAGAAAAAAGAATTCCCAATACAGGGCAAGGCTTCTTATCGTTGGGGGTCAGCTGGATGATCCGAATTATATCAAGACGATCGAATCCACCGGCGGTCTGGTTGTAGCCGACCATCTTTGTACCGGATCTATTCCAAACCTTATGCCTATCGTCATAAAAGATGATCCGCTAACTTCTATTGCGGATCATTATCTTGGAAGGACATCCTGTCCCAGAATGATGGAAGGGTTGGATTCCCGTATCGCATCGATTTTAAAAAGCGTTTCAGAATACGATATTGACGGTGTCGTCATCGAGTTTGTAAAATTCTGCGATACTTGGGGAATTGAAGCCGGAATGCTTGTATCCGCCCTGAGAGATGCCGGTATACCGGTAATCAGTCTCGAAAGGGAATACAGGCTGACCGGAGAAGGACAGCTTAGAACTCGAATTCAGGCATTTATTGAAAGTATGGGCAAATAGACAGATCATGAAAGAAAAAATCAATTATTATACAATTTACTGCAAATACTGGATACTAACATGGGTCAAAATTATTCCCTTTATGCTGAGACACGGGCTTTTCGACACGATTCGTGATCTGAGACGCTACCCATGGATCCTTGTAATGCTTAAAGTGAACCGCCTCCTTGGAAAATTCGGAAAAGGCAGAACCCTGCGCTACCAAAAGGCTTCTTCTATTATCGTTTCAGGCATTGTCTCCAGTGTTACAGAAATGCTCGGAGAATTTTTTTTTAATTCAGAACGGATCATTATTCATGAAGATATGGTTCCGCCTGAGATATTCAAGGCGATGGGGCTTGCACCTTTTATGGCGGAACTTAACGGGATTATGCTACCGATGATTGAGCCCCATGCCATGGAGGACTATATTGATATGTCTGAAAGCGCGGGAATTCCACCTGACATATGCAGTCTTCCCAAAAGCACGATGGGAATGTTCCTTAAAAAGGAGACTCCGCCTGCGCTTGCGATTGTAGCCTCAAATCTTCCATGCGATGGGGGGATGTGTTCTTATGCGCTTATTGAGAAACAACTTAAGCTGCCGACATTTCGGCTGGACATCCCCTACCATTTTACAGACGAAAGAGCGCTGCGCTACTTTACGGACGAATTGAGAAGGATGATTACGTGGCTGGAGGAGCACACACCCGGAAGGATGGACTGGGATCGGCTGCGTGAAATCTGTGAGGAACGCAATCGCATGGTGGAATACGAGCTTGAACTATGGGATCTTGTCCGAATACGGCCCGCACCCCTTGCCGGGGAAGCTGTCTGGCTTACCCACCTGTGGTTTTTTAATTTATTTCCCGGAAGCAAGAAATCCACCGATATCTTTAAAAAGATCCTAAAACTCGCAAAGCAGAACCATTCCGAAGGAATCGCGGCTGTAAAAAATGAAAAATACAGAGCGCTGTTATGGAATCCACCGTTGATCCACTTTATCGATCTGTTCAATTGGGCGGAAAATGCGTATGGGGTTTCTCTGATCATGGACAGCATGTCATTTAACCGATTGCCTTTTATTGACACCGCTTCTCCCCAGACAATGCTTGAAGGGCTCGGAAGAAACATGATGTACGGTCCAATGGCACGGCACACAAGGGGACCGGCGGAAAACTATCTGAACGACATCTTCTATATCCATAAACATTTTGACCTGGATATGTTATGGGTAGCCGGTCATATCGGCTGCAAAAATACCCAGGCACTGAACGGAATGCTTCGTGAAAAATGCAGGGAAGCCGGACTTCCGCTCCTTATCATTGATTACGACCTTTCAGACCCCAGAATCGTGCCACGGGAAGGCATTATTGAACAGATCGATCATTTTATGGAAAACATCATGAAGGCGAAAAGGCTGGACCTTTAAAAAACCAGGGATAAATAAAATAATTTGGCGGAGAAAATTTTCGTGGCGTTAACAAAAAAATATTATGCGGGCTGTGATGTAGGATCTACTACCGGAAAAGCTGTAATCCTGGACGACAGCAACATGGTTTCAACCGCAATTATTCCGGCTGAAATTGATCCGGAAGTGACGGCAAAAATCGTGCTTGAGAAGGCATGCAGAAATTTAGATGGTTTTATGGAAATCGAAAACCTTGCATACCTTGTCGGAACAGGCTATGGCCGAAGCGAAGTTCCCTTTGCCAATGAAAACATATCTGAAATCAGCTGTCATGCTCTTGGCGTCTATCATTGTGATCCTGAAATTAAAACCATTGTTGATATCGGCGGACAGGATGTCAAGGGAATTTCAATCGACAGCGATGGCTCGGTTCTTGAATTTGCCATGAATGACAAGTGCGCGGCCGGCACCGGACGTTTTCTTGAGATGATGAGCAAAACATTTCGAATGGATCTTGATGCGTTTTCCGCCTTATCCCTTCAGGCCAAAAATGCGATTCCGGTGACCTCCCAGTGCAGCGTTTTTGCGGAAACCGAGGTCATCAGTCTCCTGTCAAAAAGAAAACCACCTGCCGATATCGCGGCCGGAATCCAGGCTGCAGTCGCCAAAAGGAGTTTTACGCTTTTGAAAAAGGTGGGTGTCAGACCCAAAATCACAGTGACAGGGGGATGTTCCAAGAATGAAGGCCTGCTGAAGGCATTGAAAACAAGACTTCGAATGGAAATCACACCGCTTTCAGTCGACCCCCAGTTAATGGGAGCACTGGGAGCCGCCATTTTTGCGCGCAGAAAAGGGTTGTAAGCCGTTACCAAAAATCTGAAATGGGATTTCGTAGAAAAGGCAAACAAATATGACTTTCAAAGTTTCATCCAGCCTCTCTGAGCAAATTGCAGAGTATATCAGTGATAAAATTATTCGAATGGAAATTAAACCAGGAGAGCGGGTACTCGAAACAAATATCGCGCAGGAATTGGGCGTAAGCCGAAGTCCCATAAGGGAAGCGCTTCGTATTCTTGAAAAAACCCGTCTGGTTGAACTGATACCAAGAAGGGGAGCCCGGGTCACTGAAATGTCGGAAAACTTCATCGAACAGCTATGCGATATTTTTTCAGCACTTATGGGGCTCACTGGAAAAAAATGTGTGGAGAACGGAAGTGCCCTCGATTTTAAAACAATTGATAATGCTGCAAAAACATGTCAGCATTGTGTTCAGAGTGGAGATACATACGGATACTACCGTTCTGTCTTTGAATTTGCGATGGCTTGTTTGAAAGCGACTAAAAGTCCTTTGCTTCAGCAAATGGTTTCTGAGCTGATGCCCAGTATCCAGAGGATTTTATATGCGTCATTTTCGATCAAGGGTGAAGATTTAAAGAACAACGTAACGATTGTCTTGACCGGAAACCAGTATGTTCAAGAAGGAAATGGTGCAATGGCCGAGAATACCGTCTGTGAATATATACGAAAAGAAAAAGAGTTTGTTCTGAAAAACAAAATTTTTGCTGAAAACAAAATCGGACAGTAAACCGGCTTTTCACCAAAAGAATGGCTCTGCCGGAGACAAAAAAGGCATACCGTGATGTATCGAAAAAACATCTTGAAGACAGCAGTGCTGCTATTTTTCATTTCACTTGTGGTCATCTGTGGAATGGCCTGCAGCCACCGGCCGATTCCTTCTGATCAGACTCTGAGAAAAAAATGGGTTGGAAAAAATATTACCGAAGCGATTGAAAAGATAGGGGCACCGGATCGTGTCGTTCATTATCCCGATGCGGAAAAATGTTACTATTTCCGGTTCACCGAAGAAGTGGGGGATATCGCTATCTACAACAGAAAAACGGATTTTGATGGTTCGACGATCAACATTCAGGAACAGATCGCACGGGCGGAACAGTCAAGCTGTTTATGCAGTATCGAGACCCGGGAAGATATTATTCAACATATTGATTTTTCAGGAAAAGGCTGTATAAACATCAAAAAGCGGCTGGAAAGATAATATTTGGAATCCGGTTGCGGCATAAATCATGATGCTCGTTGTGGTCAGATTTGCTCATTTTGATTCAGCGGCACCGGATCATCTCTTGAAACGCTGTCGGGTCTGCCGTTTCCGGAATCCGGAACGGTTCATACCCATGTCGCAAAAACGCCCCTGCTCTCAACAGGTTACAGATAGAGCATCCATTTTCCAAAGGTTGGAACTTTCCCGGAATACACATCCTCCATTTTATGGATCAGGGCTGCGGTAACCGGTCCCGGGCACGCACTCCCCAGTGCTTTTTTTTCAATTGAACGGATGGGGTGTATTTTGATGATGCTCGAAGAGAAAAACGCCTCGCTGAAGGACTGCAGCTCATCAGAAAAAATATCTTTTTCCTCGACAGAACATCTCATCTCTTCCAGTGCTTCAATGACCGCCATCCTGTTAATTCCCGGCAGTGCATTCCGTATATACGGTGTAACAATGGTATCCTTGTCCACAAAAAAAATATTGGAGGAAGGCCCTTCCGCAACGAAACCCAGTGTATCCAGAAGAATCGCATCATCATATCCTCGTTTCATTACCTCCATCTGTGCCAGGTATGAATTGACGTAGTTTCCGACAACTTTGGCATGAACCGGAACGGTTTCCGGGTGATTCTTTCTGAATTTAGAAATACCGGCCGTTATGGGAGAAGACAGTTCTTCCTGTGTAATTCCGAACACATCAAAATCAACACTGAAAATGGCAATGCTGACCCGAGGATCTGCAGGCACCAGTCTCATCTCAATTTCCGGGTAATATGCGAAAAATTTGGATGTGCCAAAAGAGACATTGTTGGCTTTTGCTGTTTCCATGACAGCCTCGATCAATTCCTTTTTTTTCATGGGAAGTTCCATATAGGTCAGACGCGCGGAATTGAAAAATCGGTCCACATGCTCTTTAAGACCAAAAAAGGCAGGGCCTTTAACCGTCTTGACGATATCGACCACTTCAAAGATACCTGAGCCCCTGCTGAAGCTGTGTGACAAAACCGATACATTTGTTTCACTCCAGTCAACCAGATTACCGTTCAGCCATGCTTTCATAACCACCGCTCCTTCTCTTTTCGATATCGCACAATGAGTATAACCTTGGCTTCTATATCACGATTGACGAACGACCACACCGGGTTTCAATGTTTGCGATTCATTGATCTGGAAAAGCTTCTGCTTATTTTTTGTGGAGTTTTTTTATTCTTAAAAGTTCCTGGAACACGAAAAGGGATTTCATCAAGCTATCATACTGAATTCGCGAGTCCTCCATATGTTTCCACTCGACCGGAAACTCGGCTACAGTGAAACCGGCTTTTTTAGCCAGCCACAGAACCTCGGGATCAAATATTACACTGTTCAACTTCTGCTCAGAAAAAAGCTTCTGCGCTGCATTTCGGGTGAAAAGCTTAAAGCCGCACTGGGTGTCCTGATAGTTGATGCCAAGATAGAAATTCTGAATGAATGTATAGATTTTTGCCGAAACTTCCCGGAAAAAATTCTGGTGATGCGAAACAATGGACCCTTGAATCGCCCTTGAAGCAATCGCGATATCCGCACCGCTTCCAATCAGATTCAATCCTTTTTCCACTTCTTCCATGGGAACGGAATAATCCGCATCCATGAACATAATAATTTCAGCCGCCCCCTGAAGCATACCATATCGAACCGCATATCCCTTGCCCTGGTTCGGGTGGTACTCAAAAAATTTGAGCGTAACATTTTTTCCGGGATCAAATCCGTTGACCACCGTTCCGGTATTGTCCCTGCTTCCGTCACTGACGACGAGTATCTCGCTCAGATAATCCTGTTCATTCAGATAAAAAATCGTCTTTACCAAGGTCCGGACAATTCGGTCTTCTTCATTATAGGCTGGAATAATAATTGATAGTTTCTGCATCATAACATTTCAAAAGCCGCCCTGTAAAATCAGTTTCCGCTGCCAAACTGCATCTGATACAGTTTGTAATATTCTCCCCTGAGGGAAAGAAGTTCATCATGTTTTCCCTGCTCGACAATACGGCCGTCAACGATAACAACAATCCGATCCGCATATCCAATGGTTGAAAGACGGTGAGCAATGATAAACGTGGTTCGCCCTTTCATCAGATTTTCAAGGGCTTTTTGTACAAGCATCTCCGATTCAGCATCCAGGGAAGAGGTGGCTTCATCTAAAATCAATATGGGCGCATTTTTAAAAAGTGCCCGCGCAATACAGATTCGCTGTTTCTCTCCCCCGGAGAGCCTGCTGCCCAATTCACCGATATTGGTATCAAACTGTTTGGGAAATCCCATTATAAAATCAAATGCATACGCTGCACGAGCCGCATCTTCGATCTCTTTGTCTGAAGCCTCAAGCTTTCCATAAGCAATATTATTGCGAACGCTGTCGTTGAAAAGGATCGGTTCCTGGGTGACAATAGCGATCTGCTTTCGAAGTGATGAAATGGAAGCGGTTTTAATATCGATACCATCAATCTGAATTGAACCCCTGCTGACATCATAAAACCGGGGAATCAAATTGACGAGAGATGTTTTACCGCCTCCGCTCGTACCTGCAAGCGCCAGTACTTCTCCGGCTTGAACGTCAAGGTTGATACCCTTCAGAACCATCTCGCTGTCATATTTGAAAAAAACATTGTCAAAGACAACTCGGTGAGGCTGGGTGATAATTTCTTCCGGATTATCGATTTCTTTAATGCCCGATTCCATTTCAATGATATCAAAGATACGATCCGTTGCGGCAAGTCCTTCCTGAAGTGAATTGTTCAGCTTGGTCAGCTTTTTTACCGGCTCATACAGCATGAGAACCGCCGTCAAAAAGGCAATGAATGTCCCCACCGTCAAATAACCGGAGATCACCTGTGAACCTCCGTACCATATTATAAAAGCGATCCCGATCCCTGCAAAAATCTCCATAACCGGAGAAGAAAGTGCTTTGGCAATGACGGATTTCATTTCAAGGCGAAAAACTTTTCCGGATTTTTCGAAAAATCTTTCTTTTTCAAACTTCTCCATACCAAAGGCCTTAACAATTTTATTGCCGGAAAATGTTTCATGAAGAAAAGAGTTGAGATCCGCCATGGCTTCCTGCCAACCGGTACTTACCCGCCGTACGCGTCTTCCAAAAACGATGATTGGATAAAATGCAAGAGGAAGTATAATAATTGCGAAAATAGCGATCTTCCAGATCAGGTAGAAAATCGTTATGATCAGAAAAATAATTTTAAAAAAATCATGCATGGCACCGGTTACGGCGTTTGACATCATGTTCTTTACAATATTGACATCGTTGGTAACACGGGACATCAGCACACCGGTTTTTTCCCGGTGAAAAAAAGCAAGCGGAAGATCGGTTATCTTATCGTAAAGCATGTCCCGAAGTCGTCGAATGATCCCCTCTCCGACATAGCTCATGAAAAATTCCTGCCCGTACATTCCGATACCTCGGATCAGAAAGACGATAACAATGGCAACAGGCAGCCATGTCAACATATCTACATCCTTATTGACAAAGATGTCATCCAGTACATTCTTGACCAGATAGGCTGCCAGCGCCTGCGTGGCTGCTCCGATAATCATGCAGCAGCTGGCGAGAAAAAGCCGGAAAACATTTTCTTTTACCAGTCCGATGAGGACGTGATGCCTGTTTTCCAGTTTGAATATTCGTTTCATCATGTTTTTAAAAATGGTTGCTCCGCCTTTTTTCAGAAGATCATGCAACGTGTTAAGAAATTTTTTCCCCGGCCAGCATTTTTAAAGCGATATCTGCCAGACACTCAGCAGCGCCGGGGCCTCCGAGCAGTTCTCTGATCCCCATCAATTCTTTTCGCGTTTTTTCCATTTTTTGCGCATCTTCCAAAATCGTACATACTTTTTCAGAAATCTTTTCAGGGATAGCCTCCCATTGCAGGAGTTCCGGTATGATTTCCCTTCCGGCAATCAGATTCGCAAGCCCGGCATATTTTACTTTGGCCAGAGACTTTCCGAGAATATAGCTGACCGCCGAAACAATATATATAATAACCATGGGAATGCCTGCAAGCGCCGCCTCCATTGTCACCGTTCCGGAGGCGGCAACGAGAAAATCCACCCTGTCGAATACGTTATTTACGCCTCCTGTCACGAACTCGACATATGGCGCCTCGGAATGAGTGTTAACAACCCCTTCCATATAAATGCGATCCGCCGATGGAGCCACGGAAACCAAAAATCGAACCTCCCCGATTCTGCGGCGTATCAATCCGGCAGCATCCAGCATGACGGGCAAATGCCTTATAATCTCTTTTTTCCGGGAACCGGGCAAAAGTCCGATACTCCTTTCTCCGGCATTTTGGTCTTTTTTTTTGACTGCCTCGCTCATAACGGGATAGTTATCCAGAAGGGGATGGCCTACGAAAGTGGTCGGAAGACCGTGGCTCTGGAAAAAATCAGCCTCAAAGGGCAGGATTACGGCCAGATGATCCGTACGTTCTCTAATTTTTTTTATCCGTCCCGGACGCCATGCCCATGCTTTCGGAGGTATATAATAAAGGACAGGAACACCGATTTTTTTTGCCGCTTTGGCGACCTGCAAATTAAAATCCGCAAAATCAATCAGAATCAAAAGATCCGGTTTCTGACTTCTCAAAAACCTTTTCACGATTCCCAGCGCTTTAAAAATAGCAGGAAGCTTCGAAAAAACCTCGGTTATCCCCATGACGGAAAGCTCGGATGAAGGAAACAGGATTTGCAGACCGGCCTCTTTGAGTTTCTTCCCGCCAACACCATAGAAGCGAAGAGAACCGTCCTTGCTTTTCATGGCTTTGACCAGATTGGAGCCATGCAGATCACCGGAATCTTCACCGGAAACGATCAGCACACATTTTTTATGTTCTGCCTGATTCATAAGAATTTTAAAGCGCCAACCGGGATGTGTTCGTAAACAGTGTAACCGTCAGTACGAATCAGTTATATCTTCCGATTTTTCCATGGCGATAATCGACATCTTCCACTTATCAGCCAGCGCAATCATTTTTTCCTTTTCAAAAACTACTGCTTTACCGGCTTCAATCGCCAGCATCTTTACATCTGCCGCGTGCATGGTTTTTATGGTTTCCAGACCGATTGCCGGGATATCAAACCGCAGATCCTGGTCCGGCTTGCATACCTTTACGACGGTCGCATTGCCGCTTCCCAGTTTCCCGCCACGCATGATGGTGGCGTCCGTGCCGTCAATCGCCTCGACTGCCAGAATGGAACCGCCCCCAACCACAACACACTGCCCGATATCGAGCCTGCCGACCTCTTTGGCAATTTCCCATCCGAGCGTGATATCTCTCTTTTCTGTCCGTGAAGGTTTGCGCTTGGTCCAGCAGCCCTTTTCCGCAAGGAGATTTGGAAGCAAAAATGTAGAAGAACGGACCACAATTCCCTCTTTTTCAAGCATCCCGGCAAGCGAACGAAGGATACCATCATCCAAGGTATGACGCATGCCCGCGATCAGGGAGATCGCCTTGGTATCCGGGCGCAACTCCTTGAATAGCCTAGCTTTAGCTATCGTACCCATCATGACGGCTTCTGTTACCTGATTGGATTTGAAAAATTTAATCAGTTTTTTGATCTGCCCGAGATATATCCATCGAACTTCATCGACATACTCTTCCAGAAGAGAATCGGTTTCATTCTGGTGCGCTACAGCATAAATAGAAAATCCTTTTGCCCGTGCTGCCTTGGCAAAAATGATGGGGAACTGACCGCCTCCTGCTATGAGTCCAATTTTCATGATGATCTGATATTACCGGTTTGGTTGGCTACCGGGTTACACCTCTCTGCGAGGATTGCACAAATTTGATAAAATTTACCACCTCCGGTATCTGCTCAACCTCAGCCTTTACGCGTTCCACTGCTTCATTCAGGGTCAAACCGATTCGAAAAACAATTCGATAGGTTTTTTTCAATGCGGATATTGTCTTTGCTGAAAAACCGCTTCGCTTGAGTCCGACACTGTTCAACCCCTTTAAACCAGCCCTGTCTCCTGCAGCGATTACATATGGAGGGACATCTTTTACGACTGCCGCCTTTCCACCGATATAAGCGTAATCTCCTATACGAACAAACTGATGAATCGCCACAAGTCCGCCGATAGTTGCATAATCTCCAATGGTAATATGACCTGCAAGGGTGGCATTATTGGCAAGAATTACCTTTTTGCCTGTCTTGCAGTCATGAGCGATATGCGTGTAGGCCATCAAAAAATTATCTTCGCCGACCTCGGTAATGCCTCCTCCTCCTTCTGTTCCACGATTTATGGTTGCAAACTCGCGGATGACCGTACCACGCCCGATTTTCAGATATGTTTTTTCACCCTTGAATTTTAAATCCTGAGGCGTTGTGCCAATAGAGGCATATTGAAATATTTTACACCCCGATCCAATGGATACGAAAGGATCTACTGAAACATGGGAACCGATCTCTGTGCCTTTAGCGATCTGCACATTATTTTTTATGATGGAATACGGACCGATCTCAACATCAGAGTCGATTTCAGCCTTTGGATCAACGATTGCAGTAGGATGTATCATTATTTGTCTCCCAAGCCCGCTAAAAATTCGGCTTCGGCTACCAATTTACCTCTTACGGTCGCCTTTCCGCTCATTTTCAGGGCTTTTTTTCGTGCCTTCAGAATTTCCAGTTCCGAAACGAGCTGATCTCCGGCAATAACCGGCCTTCGAAACCGGACCTTGTCCATGCCCATAAAGTAGAGCAGTCCTTTGCGCTTCTGAAATGAAGATTCATATGTCAGGACGGCTCCCGCCTGCGCCATCGCTTCGAGAATGAGGACTCCGGGCATAATAGGCTCTTCCGGGAAATGTCCCTGAAAAAACGGCTCATTTATGGTTACATTTTTCAGCGCAAGAATTCGCTTGCCCGGTTCCATCTCAAGAACCCGGTCAATCAGAAGCATCGGAAATCGATGCGGCAAAATATCCAAAATTTTTTTCACATCCAGTATTTTTATCATTTTAATTCTTCCGCCTCAAAACGATTCTAAACGTCGTTTACTTTTCTTCGATATCTTTGAGTTTTTTTTCCAGCTCATCAATCCTTTTTTTCAGCTCCGGCAGCTGAGGTATCGTACGCTGTACCCTCAGCCATAATTTATGGGGCATTTCCGGGGTCCCGGATACGATCCTGCCTTCGGAAATATCTCTGGACACGCCGGCCTGCGGTCCTACGGTCACATAGTCTCCCAGTGTCAAATGCCCTCCAACTCCGGCCTGGCCTGCCAGAACGGTATGCCTCCCGAGCGTCGTACTTCCCGCGATACCCGCCTGTGCCGCAAATGCGCTGTTTTCACCGACTGTGACATTATGCGCAACATGAACAAGGTTATCTGTTTTTACTCCCTTCTGAATCCAGGTCTGCCCAAGCGTTCCCCTGTCAATCGTATTCCCGGCCCCGATCTCAACATCATCATCAATCCTCACAGTGCCTTTATGGGGGATCTTAACCCATTTTTCCCCATCCGGTGCGAAGCCGAAACCATCACTTCCGATCACGGATCCCGCATGAACAATCACCCTGCTTCCGATCCGGCAGCGTTCTAAAATCGTAACATTCGGGTAGATCACCACATCATCTCCCAGTGTCACATTACTTCCGATCACAACTCCTGGATGAAGGACCACCCTTTCGCCTATGGTAACATTATCCCCTATCACGACAGATGGTCCGATGGAAACGGATGAACCGTGAATAAAATTTTCACCGATAGATACGCTGGAATGGATACCTGTTTTACCGGGTATGGAAGGATACAGGAGTTCCAATGTCTTTGCGAAAGCGACAAGAGGATTTTTCACAACAACAAGATTTACAGCCATTTCTGGAACCCCTGAAGGCACAATCACCGCACCGGCCCTTGATCGATCGATCCGCTTTATAAATTTCGGTGATGCAGCAAACGTAATGTTTTCTTCAGAGGCTTCCTCAAAGGGAGCCGCGCCTTGAATAACCTTATTTGGGTCGCCCTGTATCTCTCCGCCGACCGCGCTCGCAATTTCCATAAGTAACATTTTCTTCATAACAAAGCGCCGTTAATCGGATTTTTTATTGGAATCTTTTTGATTGTTGTATGTCTGAATAATTTTATCCGTAATATCGATTGCCGTTGGATAATAATATGCGACAGCTTTGTCTATGATCAGGAGATAGCCCTCTTTCTTTCCTGTTTCCTCTATAATTGTCATCAGATCGTCCCGGATTTTTGTTACCAGGTGATTCTCAAGCTCTTTGAGTTCTGTAATGCGCCTTTTTTGCAACATTTTGAAATCATCTATCTTTATGCGGTACTCTCTTTCCTTTTCCTCACGCATTTCGCGACTCATGACAAGGGCCTCTCGTTCGAGTCTGTCTTTGAGATTTCGGATTTCGACTTCCTTTGCTTTGAAATCCTCCTCGATTTCACCCCCTTGTTTTTTCAAATCCGCCTGCGCTGATTTTCCTGGGTTGGACACCATTAGAACCCTTTGCAGATCCACAACACCGATTTTCGCGACATCTGCCGCATAACCATGTAAAACCGGAAAAATGAAAAAACAACCCATTACGATCAAAGCTGATTTTTTAAACTTCATGTTTATCCCCTTTATTGAATAGCTTTTTTACTCTGTTGATATAGTATTCGATCGATTTTTTCAAATTGAAATCCACCAAAATCTAAAATGCTCCTCCCATGGTAAACTCCCATCTTCCATCACCCTCGCCTTCCCTTCGGTCAAGGATATGCCCCCGCTCAATCCGGATCGGCCCCATTGGGGAGTACCACCTTATACCATAACCGGCGCTTTCTCTCAGATTTCCCAAATTGATCGTTTCATCTTCAAAGAAGGCATTTCCGGTATCATAAAAAAACACCCCCATAATCCCGGCCTTCCTGAGAATCGGAAAAATGAATTCAAAATTGAACTGAACATAGTTACTGCCTCCGATTAATGCCAATTGTCCGGATGAGTTATACCGTTCTTCCGGGATCCCCCGCCACTCGAATCCGCGAAGCGAATTGATCCCGCCCAGGAAAAACCGTTCATAGGAAGGCAGCAGGCCGTCCCCATGTTCACGCACATTTCCTCCTTCACCATGCATAAAACCGACGGTTCCCCAGAACAGCGGTATATAAACACCTGTTTCCAAAATATATTTTATAAAAGCGATATCCCCACCCAGGGGATCGCCCGCATAGGTTACGGTGATACTGTGGTCCTGGCCTTCAGTGGGATTGATTACCTTGTCCCGGGAATCGTAGTGAAGCTTGGAGATCATCTTGCTGGTCAGATTTTCTCCTTCAAGCAGGAAAAGGTTATCGGAGGCAAACGTCTCGATATTACTAATCTCATTTAATTCATATACATAAGAGACTGACAGTCTGGTATAATCAAATACAGGATAACCCAAACCGACGCTTGCACCTCGCCGCTCACGATCATAGTCATCATAATCACTCGTGGTATTGAACAATGCAACACTTGCGGAAAGCGGAATATCAAAAAGCCAGGGTTCGGTAAAGCTTACGGAGTATTGTTTTGTTGTACCTCCGACTTCCGCCGAAAGACTCACAATCTGTCCTCTGCCAAAAAGGTTTCTTTCGGTAACCGATACAGATGCAAAAACATTCTCGATACTGCTGTAGCCCATGCCAAAGGTAAATGCTCCCGTTGGTTTATCCGTAGCATCTATCTTCAAAATCATCTTGTCATCGGCACTTCCCTTTAAATTATTTACTTTAACCTCTTCAAAAAAATCAAGTCGATGAAGATTACGGACCCCGCGCTTCAATTTGCTGCTGCTGTAAAGATCCTGTTCAACAAATGGAAGTTCCCGTCTGATCACCTTATCCCGCGTGCTGACGTTTCCGGAGATAATGATCTTCTCAAAATAAACCGGTTTTCCTTTTTTGATTACAAAAGTAATATTTGCCAGCAGATTGTCGAGGTCTTTATCCAGCCTGGGGTAAATATCCGCATAAAAAAACCCTTTATCCGCGTAAATATCGGTCAGCGCCAAGATATCCTCTCGCAGAAGGCCCATATTCATAAACTCTTCATGCCCAATTTTCAGCTTCTCCATCAATTCCGTCTTGGGTTGTATCATATCCCCGGAAAGATCAATCTTGCCCACCTTAAAGCGAGGTCCCTCATTGATCTTAATGCGTATATAAATTCCATCCTCTTGATAATCGATTTCCGGCTCCCCGATCCGAACCTGGATAAATCCGTGGTTTTGATAAAACGCATTAAGCTTGGCTGTATCATTGCTCAGGGTTTCCAGATTCAACTCACCGGATCCGGTCAAAAACGAGAAAAATCCCTCCTCGGTTGTATCCATCTCTCCCATTTCACTGTCTTCCGTGATATAAGAAATCGGCCACCAGCCCAATATCCCGGGAGCAGCCGGTGTAAGTTCTTTAAGCTCATCCTCTGAATAGGTCTGATTTCCTTCAAAAATTATTTTCTGAACCAGTATCTCTTCACCCTCTTCGATGATAATTTCCAAATTGGCCTGATTGTTTTCAAGGGGTTCAATTTTATATGCGACGCCGGCATTATGATAATTTTTTTCCTTGAACATCAATTCGATTTTTTTAAGCTCCCGTTTAATCTTGAACACATTAAAAATCGAACCGGTTTTAATGCCCATGTTTTCCTTGATTTCTTCATCATCATAAGCGTTTTCCTTATTCCCCGTAATCAGAATCTCTTTGATCGTCGGTTTCTCCTGAATATGAAAGATAACGACCTTTCCTCTTGCAGTATCTTCCGATTCAATTCGAATATCATCGAAATAACCCATGGAATATACATTGACGAGGTCATCAGATAACCGCTCGGCAAGAAAAACATCACCAACTTCTGTTTTGATCTTCCTTTTGATGGCGTCCGCTTCAATACGCTTATTCCCCAGTATCTTGATTTCAACGATCTCTTCCTGCTTCATAATGGCGGATGCCAGACTTCGAGAAATATCCTGTACAGACGGAAGAAGGTTTTCAAGTCCTTGACCCTTTGAAAAAAAAACTCTGGGGTCATTTGATGCCCCTGTTTCAAGAATTTTGGCCTTAATCTCATACTGATCTCCGATCCACGTGGAGCTTCCCCAAATGATGTAAGACGCTCCAATATTCGATCCAAGGCTTCGGATCGCATCCACATTTTCAGGTTCTTTGAAATTTGAATCTTCCGGCAGCATCGCAGATGGGATAATCCGTGCGCCTGATTTTTTTATGTGGTCTGAAATAATTCCGGATATCTCTTCCTGGAGATAATTCCGGTCATACTCAGCGTGAATTTCGAAAGGTACGATCATTACATGCGATTTTTCCTGGGCTGCGGCGATACCAACGATTAAACAGCAAAAACCAGCTGCAAGGAACAAACATACGCATCTTGGCATATAAAAAAACACCTCGGGGATCTGCCTGATAACTACTTTTGGTGGGAAACAGGCAGCTCTCGATTTAGGCATCCACCAGTTGCCCATCAATTATCGTTATCCTGCGCGACATAATGGAAGCCAGCTCTGTATTATGAGTCACGATAACCATTGTCATCAGAAGTTCATGGTTCAGTTCCAGAAGTAATTCATGAATCTGTTCGCTATTTTTTTTATCCAGATTACCTGTAGGTTCATCTGCCAGAAGCAGGGAAGGATTCAGAACCAGGGCCCTTGCAATGGCTACCCGCTGCTGCTCCCCACCGGAAAGCTCATTTACTCTGTGCTTTAAACGATTTTCCAAACCGACCCGGACAAGTATCTGCTTTGCAAGCTCTCCGGCCCTTTGTTTATCCATATTGCTGATCAGCCCCGGCATCATGACATTCTCGACCGCGCTGAACTCCTGCAACAGGTAGTGAAACTGAAAAATAAAACCTACGGTTGCGTTCCGGTGCCTTGCCAGTTGGATCTCATCCTTCAAAAAGACATCCCTGCCCAGAAAATAAATGGTACCCCTGTCCGGCCTGTCAAGGGTACCTAAAATATGAAGGAATGTTGACTTGCCGATACCGGAAGGGCCTGTAACGGCGATTGTCTCTCCCTTCGAGATATTAAAATCAATTCCTCTTAAAACATCGATGCTGGCGCCGTTGTTGCGGAAGCTTTTATAAAGATCCTTGACGGAAATAAAATGACCCTCCGGCAAATCACCCGGCTTTTCTCCTTTTTCAAAAGGTTTTTTAGAGAATATTTTTTGTTCAACCATATCGGATTGCCTCAACCGGATCGACTTTTGATGCCTGATGCGCCGGATAAAGCGTCGATAAAAAGCATATAACCATCGCCGCACAGCCGATTAAAAACACATCCAGCATTTCCAGTTTTACCGGCAGTGTCGAGATATAATAGACATCCGGATCAAGTTCAATGAATTTATAATGTTTCAAAAGAAAGCACAGGATCGATCCGAAGAAAACGCCAAATACCGTGCCGATTCCTCCGATCACCATTCCGTTGTAGACAAAAATTTTCCGGATACTCTTACCGGTGGTTCCCATGGCCTTCAATATTCCGATGTCTTTTGATTTTTTCATTACCATCATGATAAGGGAACTTGCTATGTTAAAGGCTGCAACCAGGATAATCAATGTCAGGATGATAAACATGACGGTCTTTTCAAGTTTAAGCGCTGAAAACAGATTTTTGTTCATCTGCATCCAGTCCCTTACCCAGTAAGGAAAGCCCAGATCATCGATAATCTCTTCCCCGATCTCTTTGGCCTTGTATATATCTTTTACACGTATCTCGATGCCGGATACCGTATCCCCCATTTTTTGAAGGTTCTGAGCATCCGTAAGATGGATATAAGCAAGAGAACCATCATACTCATACATTCCGGATTGAAAAAAATCGGTTACCTTAAACCGCTTCATATCGGGAATATGACCGATAGGCGAAAGCATGCCGCGTGGAGATATGAGATAAATCGTATCCCCTTTCATCACACCAATATTTTTTGCAAGCTCTTTGCCTAATATGATACCGGGGATGGCTGGTTCTCCGGCCTTCCCTTTCTTGATTTCAAAACGCTCTTCAAGAGGAACGCCTTCAAAATTTTTAATCACACGACCAGCAGATTCCGGTGAAATTCCTCTTAGAAGAGCTCCCGAAACTCCGGAAGCGGACCGAAGCATAACCTGCGAATAGATAAACGGCGTGGCAGATTCAATACCCTTGTTCTGTTCCAGCTTTGATATTATTTTCCGATAATCCGAAAACTGTCCTCCATGGCGGGTAAGGACCAAATGGGATTCAACGCCCAGAATACGTGACTTAAGATCGGATTCAAAGCCGGCCATTACAGCAATCACAATGATGAGAGCCATAACACCCACGGTAACACCCGCCATGGAAAGCAGAGTGACAAGGGATATAAAGCCTTGTTTTTGCTTTGTTTTTAAATATCGACTGCCTATGAAAAATTCAAATTGCATTTATATGGTCTTCGACTGTTGGTTAACATTTACGGATTATAGAAACCGATCAAGCAAAACGCTTTGATCATGTCATCTTGGTTTAACTTCGTTCGCTTTTTAGACGTGGTCTGTTACTTGTGTTCGTTTTTGCCTGAAGGTTTCATATGCGGGAACAGGATGACCTCCCGAATTGAAGCTGAATCGGTAAGGAGCATGGTAAGCCTGTCGATTCCAATTCCTTCGCCTGCAGTTGGGGGCATTCCATACTCCAGCGCTTCAATATAATCCTGATCCATAAGATGCGCTTCCGCGTCACCTGCTTCCCTGTCAGCGACCTGCTGAAAAAACCGTTCTTTCTGATCTTCCGGGTCATTCAGCTCTGAAAAACCGTTTGCAATCTCGCGTCCGGCAATGAACAGTTCAAAACGTTCCGTCATCTCAGGTTCCTTGTCACTCCTCCTTGAAAGCGGAGAAACTTCAACCGGATATCCTGTAATAAAAGTGGGCTGAATCAGTTTGGGCTCAACCAGGGCATCAAACAGTTTCGTTATTACCTTGCCCAGGCGGTCAGACTTGGTGATTTTAATCTTTTTTGAAGCAGCAACCGCGAGAAGCGCTTCCCGGTTATCAAGAATCCCCGGCTCAATTCCACCGAGCTCCTGAAGAGAGGTAAGCAAAGGAATTCGCTTCCATTTTCCTGAAAAATCAATATGCTCTCCCTGATATTCAACAGAAGGAGTGCCATTCACGGCGATGGCAACTTCCTGAAACATCTCTTCCGTCAACATCATGAGATCTTCATAGGTTGCATAGGCTTGATAAAATTCAAGCATTGTAAATTCAGGGTTATGCCTTGCTGAAACACCTTCATTCCTGAAATTCCGGTTAATTTCAAAAACCCGGTCAAATCCTCCGACCACAAGCCTTTTCAAATACAACTCCGGAGCAATCCGAAGAAACAGATCCATGCCAAGCGCATTGTGATACGTTTTAAAAGGTGTGGCCTCGGCTCCTCCTGGTATAGGCTGCATCATGGGGGTTTCCACTTCGAGGTAATTCCGGTTCAGCAGAAAATTTCGAATTGCCTGAACAACCCTACTACGCTTGATAAAAATCTCACGCGTATCCTGATTCATGATAAGATCAAGATACCGTTGGCGATATCTTTTCTCAGGATCTTTTAGGCCATGAAACTTTTCCGGAAGGGGTCGTATGGACTTGCAGAGAAGCCTGAAATCTTCAGCCAGAAGTGTCCATTCTCCTGTACGGGTCTGGAACAGAGGCCCTTTAACACCGATAAAATCTCCAATGTCCATCTGTTTAAAAAGGGTATAAACCTTATCTCCGACCTTGTCCTTGCTGACATAGGCCTGAATCTGACCTGTTCCGTCACTGAATCGCAGGAAGGATGATTTTCCGAACCGGTTGATCGCCATCATCCTGCCGGCTGTGACAAAAACAGCTCCCTGTTCACCCAGGCTTTCCGGAGATTTCTCAACGACGTCCCGTATCTCCGCAACAGGATTCAATACTTTAAAATCATTTGGAAAAAGGATTTCATCATTTTCTCGTAACGCGGTGATCTTTTTTCTTCTCTGTTCAATTATCTCACTCGGCTTTTCCATATCATTCCATTTCCGAAAGCAATCAAATTTTCTATGAAAAAAACCGCTCATCCATAATCATATACGGATTTGCGGGCACAATCTATAAATAAAGTTATTTCAGCTCGTTAAGCCAGGCGTCACAAAAGTCATTTAACACATGCCAACCTGATTTAGCTACCCTATATGCGAAGTGGTGTCAAGATTAAGTTAAGAAATATCAGTGAGGTGCAACTTGTTTTAATTTCAGGAAAAATGATGTCCCCTGACCCTCCTGGCTTTCAACATCCAGCCGGCAGTCGTAAGAAGCGAGAATACGCTGTACAATGGATAGTCCAAGACCGGTGCCATCCGGTCTGGTTGTAAAGAAAGGATCAAAAATCAGCTTCATGGTTTCCTCGGACATCCCGCAGCCGTTATCCCGAATTTCAATACAGGCAATGGATCGCTTAATCGGATACAGGCTTATTATGATTGTACCATTTTCATCAATGGAATCCACCGCGTTCAAAAAAAGGTTCCACAATACCTGACGAAAATGTCCTGGATCTATTTCAACATTGAGATTGGAAGCGTTTTCAATTTTTAACTCCACCCGGCCGCGGCATGTGATATCTTTTTCAAACAACTCCACCGTTTCCGCAAGAACTTTTTCAAGGTTTAAGACTTCAAGTTTGCCGATTTTTGGCCGGGCAAAAAGCAGAAAATCACTCAACAGCCTGCTGAGCCGATCCGCTTCTCTCAGAACGATCTTCATGAGCTTGTCATGCTCAGGATCATATCGAATCTCTTCCCGTAAAAGCTGTATAGAGCCGGAAAGGGATGCCAGCGGATTCTTTATTTCATGCGCAAGACCGGCCGCCATTTCACCAATCGCCGCACTTTTTTCAACCCTTTTTACATGAGCCTCCAAAGCCATGAGCTCTTTTTTTACCTTTTGTTCCTGCTCCGCAAGAAGGCTGCTCAAGAATGCAACCCCAAAACAGGCAACAATTGTGGCAAAAACCTTAAAAAAAACCTGGACCGGCGCGATATCCGCGGCTATTAACCCGACCTCAGCATCAATCGGTAAAAGAATACGGCGGAATTCAAGGACAATCATCGCCCCATACTGCAGGCTGCAAAGCATTGCGAGGATCATGCTTCCTTTTTTGAACAGGAGCATGCTGGCACAGATAATGACGATCAGGTACAGGAAAGTAAAAAAACTGATAAAACTACCGGTAACAAACACAATCACGGTGATTACAAATGAATCTATGCTCAACTGGACATATGCAAACCAGTTCGAGTAACCAGCATACCGGTAAACAATAAAATAAATCGCGGACAGTAAAAGAATTCCTGCGCAGAGTCCTACCAGTATCAGGAAGGAAGGAACCGATTCTACTGAAATTTTTTGAAATCCATAAACAACGGTGGAGCCGAGCAACAGAAATGCAAAAAGGGCTCTAAACAAGATGAGCCCCTTCATTTTTTTAGAGGAGTCCTCCTGAAATTTTGGCGTTGACTGATCCATGATCGTGTTGGAAAAAATCCGATTACCCGCCGATGGCGCCGGCCATCTGGAATACCGGAAGATACATGGCAACAACAAGCCCGCCGATAAGCGTCCCCATAAAAACCATCATTAAAGGCTCTATGGCTGAAGTAAGATTCTCAACCGCCGCATCGACCTCCTCTTCATAAAAATCGGCAATTTTTTCAAGCATGGCATCCAGGGCACCGGTAGATTCGCCAACAGCGATCATGGAACAGACCATGGAAGGGAAAACGCCGCTTTCTGCCAGGGGATCAGCCATTGTGCGTCCCTCGGAAATACCGCTCCGCACATTGTAAATCGCTTTCTCAACCGTTGTATTACCCGCGGTCTTGGCGACAATGTCCAAGGCATCGAGGATGGCAACACCACTTGTCATCATTGTTCCCATTGTCCTTGTAAACTTTGATACCGCCACCTTGCGTATCAACAAACCGACAATCGGTAATTTCAAAAATGTATCATCCATCAGCTCCCTGCCTTTTGGCGTTCCATAAAATTTCTTATAGGCAATGATGAACAAAATAATCGCCCCGATAATATAGTGGATTTTACTTTTTACGATCTCGCTGGCACCCACCACCATCTGGGTTGGCACGGGAAGGTCCTTGCCGAAATCAGCAAACATTTCCTGAAAAACCGGGATAACAAACACAAGAATAACAACGACAACGATCAGTGCGATTGCAAGTGTAATCAGGGGATACATCATGGCGCTTTTGATCTGTTTTTTTAACTTGGCGGACTTTTCAAGATAATTGGACAGTCTCCTGAGGATGATGTCAAGAATACCGCCGGCTTCGCCTGCGGCAACCATGTTGACATAAAGTGCATCAAACTCCTTTGGATACTTTTTTAAGGATTCAGCGAGTGTATTGCCTCCCTCTACAGACTCTTTGAGTGATTTCAGTATCTTTTTAAATGTTGTATTATCCTGCTGCGCATAGAGGATATCAAGGCATTGAATGATGGGCAGGCCGGCATCGATCATGGTCGAAAACTGCCTTGAAAAAACGATAATATCTTCCTCCTTCACCCTGGGCTGAAGAAACGCAACATTTTCAAAAAGATCTTTTGGTTTGACTTTTATCTTGGTCGGCGTGATTCGTATTCTTTGGAGATGCGCTCTAACAGCCGCTTCATTCGCAGCCTCCAGTTCTCCTTTCTGGACTTCATTTTTTTTATTTTTTCCTTCCCACTTAAATACCGGCATAACCTCCCCCTTTGTAAGAAACGAAGACCATGTGAGATGATTATAAAAATTTCAAAATGATACGGTTTCCTTTCCGACACGTTATGGATTTGCAGCACACTGCATACAGAATAGGCGTGTAACAATTTAAATTTTTAGCAAAAATCATGCCTGACTCTTGAATCACAACGCAGTTATATCGCTTGTATTTTCTCATCCATTACAATCATTCTGCCTTCCGGGCATTTCCGAATGAATTGTATAAAATATCCCGCGCGGCATTTTTTCCCTCTTAACCTCTCCATTTTTCAACAGAATGTCAAGATATTGATTCACTTTTTTCAAATCGGCACCCGTGCTGTTTGAAAGATCTTCTGCTGTGCAGGGTCTGCGCCTTAAAATGGTTAAAATAAATTTTGAAATGTCCGTCGAAGATCGCTTTTCCGATGTTGAATGGTCGATATGTTGAACGATGTTAGCATTGTGCATACAGGCATGTATTTTTTTTAATACATCTTTGCTTGCCGGCTCCACCCATTTTTCAGTGCCCGGCCTGTCAAGCGTATTCAGATGAATCCGGTCCGGTTGGATGCGGTTCATAAAATCCTGAATAAGCGTGATTTCATCCAGGTTATCATTAAACCCCGGAACGATAAAAACTTCAGTCCAGAATTGATTTGAATATTCATTTTTCAGCGCAAGAATTCCTTCAGCAACTGCCTTGTTTGCAAGACCGGGATGGGGACGATTTATCGCTCTGAAAAGCGCTTCCGACGCAGCATCAAAAGACGCAATGATAAGATCGGCATCCAGAATCTTTTTTCGAATTTCGGAGAAAGAAAAAAGGGTGCTGTTTGTTAAAAGAGCTACTTTATACTCCGGGAAATCAGACTTTATATACTGGATGACTTCCCCGATGCCGCTATGAAGGGTAGGTTCACCGGAGCCTGAAAACGTAATGGTATCCAGTCTGGGGCTGGAAGCCAGAAAAGAATTGAGCTCATGCTTGATTTTGTCAAGTGGCGTATATTCATCCGGCTTTATTGTCAGGTGGGTGGTTTTCCCGCATTCACAGTAAACGCAATCCAGGGTGCACGTTTTATGCGGCATCAGATCCACACCAAGAGAAATTCCAAGTCTCCTTGATGGCACAGGACCAAAAATGTAATTATACTCCGGCGTTGGTGTGTTTTTCATGTTTCGATGAAGTAACAACCCTGTTTTTAGGCAAAAATTCCGGCACCGAACAACCAACCGGTTTTATCCACAAACCGCTCCGGCAGATATCTGTCTTTTTCGTCTGAAATGTGCATCTGCGATCTTATTGAAATTTAATTATTCTGCTATCACAGTCTTTGCCAAACAACAACTGTTTTAGCTGGTTTTATTTGGGAAACCATGAATCGTATCCGATATAGCCATTTAAAATGCGGTTTAGAGCATATTTGCCATACCATAATACACTTGAGCTTGATAAACCTGCGGTAACGTTGTATCACCTTCTATAATTTTTAATATGGTTTCAGAAAAATCTTACGAGATCATTTATTATGCCGACATCTGAAAAGCAAAACCTGACGATCATCACCACACATGTGAATGCCGATTTTGACGCTGTCGCTTCCATGCTGGCCGCCCAGAAACTCTATCCCGGGGCTCTTGTTGTATTTCCGGGATCATATGAAAAAAGTCTTCGTAATTTTCTGATCGATTCGATGGCCTACCTTTTCAATATGGTCGACATTAAAAACATTGATTTTTCAACCATCAAACGTCTGGTTCTGGTTGATACAAGGCGCGAAGACCGTATCGGAAAGCTTTCATCACTGCTGTCCAGGCCGGGCATTGAAATTCATGTTTATGATCATCACCCTCCCGGACCTGACGATATCAAACCAAATTCTGATTTTTGCGATGCAACCGGTGCCAACACAACCATACTGGCGAAAATAATCGAGGAAAAAAAAATCGATCTCAACCCGGATGAAGCAACCATTATGTGTCTGGGAATATATGAAGATACCGGTTCTTTTACCTTTTCATCCACAACCGAACAGGATTTAAGATCTGCCGCTTTCCTGCTGTCAAAGGGCGCCAACCTGAATGTCGTTTCCGATATGATTTCAAAAGAGATAAACCCTGAGCAGGTTAAAATCCTCAATGATATGCTTCAGTCCGCTACCCGATTTAAAATAAACGGCGTGGAAATTACTTCGACAAATGTTTCACACGAAGGATATATACCTGATTTCGCGATTCTGGTCCAAAAAATGATGAAAATGGAAAGCCTGAACACCCTTTTCGCAATTGCCCGCATGGCCAACAAAATTTATATTGTGGCTCGAAGCAGAATACCGGAGGTTGATGCAGGCGAAATTCTCAGGCCTTTGGGCGGCGGCGGACATCCGTTTGCCGCTGCAGTAACGATCCGCGACCAGACGCTCGCCCAGGTCGAGCATCAGCTTTTCGAGATTCTGTATCGCACGATCAGGCCGGCTCAAACTGCCGCTGAAATCATGTCCTCCCCGGTAATCTCTATTGGACCGGAAATTTCCTGCAGTGATGCAGGCAAGCAAATGACCAGGTACAATGTCAACGCACTTCTGGTCACGGAAAAAAAAATTGGGAAGGAACGACTCCTCGGCTATATTTCCAGGCAGGTTGTCGAGAAAGCATTGTTTCATGATTTGAATTCGGTACCGGTAAAGGAATATATGAGTACTGAAATCGCCTCCGTGCCGATCGAAGCCGATATCCAGGAAATACAGAAAAAAATCATTGAAAACAAACAACGAATTCTGCCTGTCATGGAAAATGGAAAAATAAAAGGCGTGATTACACGAACCAACCTTTTGAACATTCTCGTTGACCAGGATTTTCGAAAAAACGGTAAGGATCAGGATTCTTTCCAGGGGCCGAATACGGCAAGGACACGCAACGTACGCAAGCTGATGAAGGAGCGTTTGAAAAAAAACCTGATTGATATGCTGAAGTCGATCGGAGAAACAGCAGCCGAACTTGGTTTCAACTCTTATGTGGTTGGCGGATTCGTAAGAGATCTTTTTTTATACAGAAAGAACGAAGATATTGATATCGTGATCGAAGGCGACGGAATTGCTTTTGCGAAAAAGTATGCGAAAATTAAGGGCGCGCGTATCAATGCGTATCAGAAATTCGGTACTGCCGTAATTATTTTCCCGGATGGTTTTAAAATCGATGTCGCATCAGCCAGAATGGAATACTATCAAAGCCCGGCAGCACTCCCTACTGTTGAAATGAGTTCAATCAAACTAGATCTTTTCAGACGTGATTTCACAATCAATACGCTTGCGATTCAATTGTCGCCGGATCATTTTGGAACGCTCATCGACTTTTTTTCCGCACAGCGTGACTTAAAGGGAAAAATCATCCGGATACTCCATAACCTGAGCTTTGTGGAGGACCCGACCCGCGGCTTCCGGGCGATAAGATTTGAACAGCGGTTTGGATTCTCGATCGGCAAACTGACATCTGGATTAATTGAAAATGCGGTTAAAATGAATTTCTTCAAGCAGCTGAGCGGCAGACGGCTTTTTATGGAGTTGTGGCAAATCTTTGAGGAAGAAAACCCGACTCCGGCTATAATCAGACTTTCCGACTACAACCTTCTACAGTTTATCCATCCGTCCGTCAAAATGAGCAAAAATCTGATCCGTCTATTAAATTCAGCACATAAAGTGATAACATGGCATGATTTGCTATTTTTGGAAGAATCCTATAATAAGTGGGCCGTCTATTTTCTGATTCTGATACGTCATTGTGACATGAAAACTTCGGAAGAGATCTGCAGGCATCTGGAACTTTCCCCCCGGCACCTCAAATTTTTCAGCAATGAAAGATTTGAAGCTGAAAAGTGTCTCAACAGTCTGGAGAGAAAGCTGCCGGTAAAAAACAGTACCATTTATAAGAAACTGAGTGTTTTCAAGACGGAATTAATTCTTTACATGATGGCGACAACAAGACAGAAAAAAGTTGAGAAGGCCGTTTCTTTTTACTTTACCCAGCTGCGGCAAATCAAAATTTCCATAAAAGGAAGGGATCTGATCCAATTTGGAATCGCTCCGGGCCCGGTATACGGAAAAATTCTGAATGCCGTTAAAGACCAGAAACTGAACGGAAATCTGAAAACAAAGAAAGATGAACTTGAGTATGCAAAAAATTATGCGATGCCCCACATCAAAAAAGCTTCCGGAAATCTTTAAGGAGAACTTAGATGACGAGCGTTAAAAGGGTTTTAAGCGGCATGCGTCCAACCGGTCCGCTGCACCTCGGGAATCTGCATGGCGCCCTGGCAAACTGGGTAAAAATTCAGGATCAGCATGACTGTTTTTTTTTCATAGCCGACTGGCATGCATTGACAAGTGATTATGAAGACACAAGCAAAATTTCGAACCATGTTCACAACATGATGATCGACTGGTTAAGTGTCGGCCTTTCACCTGAAAAAAGCACCCTGTTTGTCCAATCCCACATCAAAGAGCATGCGGAACTATTTCTGCTCCTTTCCATGATAACGCCCGTGCCATGGCTTGAGCGGAATCCAACCTATAAAGACCAGATTGTTCAACTGTCCAACAAAGATCTTTCAACCTTCGGCTTCCTTGGATATCCTGTTCTGCAGGCTGCGGATATTATAATTTATAAGGCTGACGGAGTCCCGGTAGGCGTTGACCAGGTCCCTCATGTTGAAATTACACGTGAGATCGCAAGGCGTTTCAACTTTTTATACGGGAATGTATTCCCGGAACCGGAAGCACTCCTGACGGAAACTCCCAAGATACTGGGAACGGATCGACGAAAAATGAGCAAAAGCTATGAAAACGCCATTTACCTGTCTGACAGTCCTGAAAAAATAGTAAAAACCGTAGGCCGGATGATAACCGATCCCCAAAGAGCCAGAAGGGAAGATCCCGGAAATCCGGGCGTATGCAATGTTTTTGAGTTTCACAAACTCTATTCTGAAAAAACGCTTCTGGACGATATCGATGCAAAATGCCGCAGCGCGAAAATCGGATGCGTCGAATGCAAACAGATCATGGCAAACAATCTTGCCGATGCATTGGAACCGATCCGCGAAAAAAGAGCATTCTACGAGTCGCGACCTGAACTGGTTAATGAAATTATCCGCAGTGGCGACGAAAAAGCAAGAAAAGTTGTAATCAAAACCATGGAAGAAGTCAGATCGGCAATAAAAATCTGATGTACAATCAGAAAACCCCCCTGTAATGAAAAGCGATGCCTGAAAACGACTATAAAGTAAAACTGGATATATTCGAAGGCCCGATGGACCTGCTTGTCTATTTGATCCGGAAAGCAAAAGTGGATATTTATGATATACCGATTGCGTTGATAACCGATCAATTTCTGGAGTATATCGACTGGATGAAATCCATGAATATTGACTTTGCAGGCGAATTCCTGCTCATGGCCGCCACGTTGACTCAAATAAAATCGAGGATGCTGCTACCATCACATGATGATGATGAGGAAGAAGAGGATCCGCGCATGGAGATTGCAAGGCCTCTTGCCGAATACCTTCAGATTAAGGCGGCGGCGGAAGAACTGATGGAAAGATCTCTTCTGGGTGAAGATACCTTTTCAAGGACCGCTTCAAAAGAAGATATCCCGGTGAACCAGGATGATAAAATGATCAATGTTGGTTTGTTTGAACTGATTGATGCCTTTCAGACCATACTGAACAACATTTCACCGGATCATCGGGTCGATTTCAGTGCTGACAAAATATCGGTAAAAGATCGGATCAATCAAATTGTTGATCTTTTTGAAAACAAGGGCTCCATAACATTTGAGGAGCTATTCGCAGGAAAATATGATAAAAGGAATATTGTTGTTACCTTTCTTGCTATTCTGGAAATGGCCAAGTTAAATCTTATCCGAATTGTGCAGCATATACAAAGTGGTTCGTTAAGACTCTTTTATCTTTGAAAACAGCGCTCCGACCATGGAAGATTTAAAAAACATCATTGAAAGCCTGATATTCGTTTCGAAAGAACCTATCTCAGTCAACCAGATCCGGAAAATACTGCCGGATATCTCCACCAGGGAGATCCAGCAGTCTCTGGACGATCTGATCGAAGATTATGGAAATAAAAAAGGGGGCTTTTACCTTCGTGAAATCGCGGGTGGTTACCAGTTTCGAAGCTCTCCGGAATATAGCAAATGGATTTCGCTTCTGATACAGCCCAACCCGGTGCGTCTGAGCAAACCAGCCCTTGAGACGCTTGCTATCATTGCATACAGACAACCCATTATCCGCAGTGACATTGAACACATCAGGGGTGTTGAGTCGGGCGGCATCATTCGCATGCTGATGGAACGAAAGTTAATCAGAGCACTGGGAAGAAAGGATATACCGGGAAGACCGCTCATCTATGCCACCACAAAACAATTTCTTGAACTCTTTGACTTGAGAGATTTGAAAGATCTTCCATCCCTCAAGGAAATTGAGGAGTTCGGAAAACAATCGCAGGCTGTATTTGAAGAAAACCTTTACGAATCTGAAAAAGAACCGGATACAGATCAGACCGACTCTTTTGAATCTGAAACCGAAGGTGTGATGGAAGTAGAAAACGATCTGGATTCAGAAGAACTACCTGAAGCGATGATCCAGAATAACAGCCATCCGGATTCGGACAATGAAAACAAACCTGAAGAATTTCCGTCTGAAAAGAGCTGACAGCAGACACGATGCCAAACAAGATCTAAACCTTTTTACATAAAAACAGACCGTTATGCGGCATACACGGCGACCGGCCTGCCCTGCTGCACTTCAGAACGTTTTCTTTAAACCATTTGATGGAATTCCTGGATCCTAACCACTACATAAAGTATATATAACTATTTGACACACAATATATTTTACGCTATGTACTTTTCCAAAATTTGGAAGCTCATTCTGAGGCAGATTGGCAGAAAATAGTCATTGAGGAAATCACAGGGCAGCCGGCTCAATGCTATCAGGGAATGGTTCCATGTCTCGCATCCGGCATAAGGCCCGAAAGAGGAGGACGCTATCGAAACAACAATAGAAAGAAGGAGTATCAGCCGATTTCTTTTTAGCAGTGACCATGAAATAAGCCTCACGCTGGAAGATCTGAATAAAAACATCTTAACGGCCAACATTCTCAATCTGAGCGAAGAAGGAATTGGATTGAACTTCAAAATCAATCCGAGCCCGGCTCTTAAACCAGGAGACCGTTTCTATATTTTGGAAATAAAAGGGCTTCCGTCATCTGATTTTCTGCGAAGCATTGAAATGGAAGTCAAATGGATTCTGCGATATAATCCGACAAAGGGAGCCCGCTCAGGCTGCGAATTTGCAAAAAAAACAGACCAGTTAAGAAAAAATATCCGGCATCTCATTGATGAGCAGGTCAGCAGCAGGGCTAAAAACAGTGTGCGTTAACAATAAGATCTCAGCCCAAATACAAACCAATTTGAAAAAAGTTGAATCCTCCACCGGAGTCTGCTTTACAATGCAGCTTTAAACACCTTCTCCGAATTCTATCTGATTTTGAAAAGTTGTTCAAAGCAGGGGTTAAACCCGCTTTTGATGAAACGCTTTGATAATCCGATCGATCTGCTTCTGTATATAGTCGGCAAGCATTTGAACATCTTCTGTAGTCATTTTCGCGATCCCGCTGGAAAGGCTTTCGATCTCCTCCTCACTGATTTCGATCGTCCGATTTACCATAAAAGAATCCACCTCGCCTTCGTCAAGGAGAAGGCCGCAAGCACCGACAGAGCCGATAAATTCCTCATCTGTAAAAATGGGCACGACCAGCTTTAAAAATCCGGCATCGCACTCCTCGATCACAGCCGTCTTTTCGAGTTTTGCCTGAGCGGCAATATTCATATGCGCTACGGCGCAAATAAAAGCCTGGCCTTTGTCATGTGCTTTTATGACAGGGCAAAGTTTGTTTACCCATTGTTTATAAGAAGATATTCGAATTCCTTCCGTATCAAAAACATTTACATCCAGGCCGGATCTTTCATGTATATCCTTTTCAAACGCAATCCATTCTTCAAGGGGTAACATATCGGTTAATTTCAATCTGAATTCCTTTTATTAAATTTGAAGTAAAAAGTTTATTTCAGCTTTACATCACGAGATAATAATAAAATTCGTTTTCGTCAATACAATTTAGAAGCACGGAACATCCCCATTCCGTTCATTGTGCTGAAATTTTCCAGACTCAACGATCAATGACCGGAACCTTCGGAAACAATCTTCCCAACGCTTGATCTTCCTGCCGTTTTCGATTATCATTCACAAAATTTATCCATAAACGCCTGTCTGTCCGGGAACGGCCTTTTGATACCTGCATGATCAACCCCTTTTTCATTGCATGGTTGAAGGAATCAAGGGATTGTGAAAAAAGGCGGTTCGCCGATAACAAACAGCTCCGCTTGTTATAGAGGAATGAGATATGAAAAAGCATACACATCAATTCGTCGAAACCTATCAGGACCTTTTAGGTTTCGGACTGAATCGCGAAACCGATGAAAACACCATCATCTGCTACCTTCAGAAGTTTTCTGATGACGCGCTTATGAAACATATGATAAAAATCATGTCCGATGAAGATCTGAGCGAGATCTTTGAACTGATAAGCCGGATGCTGAAAAAGCATCTTTCCGAACCGGAATACCACAGGCTCTTTCTCAAGGATAACCATCCATAACCTGTCATGTTCCGAAAGATACAATAGAAGCGACCTGAAATTTCAACATCAATGAGAGGTTTCCAAATGCTGACCGAAACACAGCTTGATCGTTATGCAGAGGTTCTGCTCTGGGGGCTGAACACCGCAAGGAGCGGACAAACCCGAAAAAACGACATCGTTGTTATCCGCTACGGCATGCCTGCGGTAAAACTTGCCGAAAAACTGCAGG
>JAWOIJ010000075.1:0-4627 GCA_046484745.1 Desulfobacterales bacterium
ATAAACAGCCAGAGAGCCGGCAAAGAGTTCCGGCAAAGCGCCAGACCAAGGCCAAGACCGTTGACAGCCGCCAGTATGGCGACAATCTTTCTGCTTTCAAACCGGTCGCACAGCAATCCCCAGAAATATTTACCGACTGCGCCGGAAAAGGCGGTTGCCGCCATCATGCCCATTGCCGCCATGTCACTGAAGCCGATATCGGAAAAGCGCGGTTTCAGCTGGGACATCACACCGACCGTACCGATCATGACCATGGAATAGGCTATCCCCAGTTTCCAGAACGTTCCGGTTTTGACAAGTTTCGAAAGTGTCCAGGACACCTCAACAGAGGGAATCAGATGGCTTGTAATGCCGGAGCCTGTTGAAGAGGAAAGGGCCTCCTCATCGTCCGAATTTGATTGAGAAGCGCCGTCGGGTAACAAGCCGTAATCTTCAGGCCAATCCCGAACCACAACCCATGTAAGAGGGGCGATCGTCAGGATTGCAAATCCGATAATCAGCGATGCCCTGTCAATCCCGGTTTGAAGAATTAGCAGCATGGCAAGTAACGGCAGAACCGCACCGGAAAAAGACATCCCCGCAGTCGCGAATCCCAGGGCTTTCCCTCGTTTTTCATGGAACCAGTTATTTACGGCAGTGCTGGCTACAATGCCTCCGTAAGCCCCATTCCCCAGGTAAAGCAGGATATAATACAGATAAAACTGCCACAGCTGTTCCGCCCGCATTAACAGGATGAATGCGATGCCCCCGACCAAGGAACCGATCAGCATCAGAATCCTTACACCGGTCCTGCCGATGATGGTTCCATAGATGAACTGACCGATAAAGCCGAAGAAGGTCCCGCCGACCAGCGCGATGTTGACATCCGTGCGGGTCCAGCTGCGAAGTTCACAAAGCGGCTCCATGAATGCATTAAACGCATAAAAACCGGTACCCACAGACATGAAATGGGCAAAAAATGCAATCCCTGCAATATACCAGCCGTAAAAAATCTTTCCATTTCCATGCCGCATGCGTGTAAACAATCCTTATCAAAAGCCGATTATGGGATAAAACAGCATCGCTTTTATCGTTCTTGCCATCACGATATTCCGATGCAACGCAACGGTGATGACCGATACCGGAGAACCGGCTCTGCTCAATCCCGAGAGGACTCCCTGGGTTCCTTTTCAAACACCTGCCTCGCAAGCACCAGCCCCTCGAGACAAACCGGCATACCGCCATAAGTGGACATCTGAAGAATGACCTCAGCCACCTCTTCCCGGGTGGCTCCGGCGCGGACTGCGGCGATGATGTGACTTTTCAGCTCATTGGTGCGGTTCAATACGCAGAGTGCCGCCACCGCGCACAGTTCCCGTTCCCGCTGGGTTAATACATCACGCGCATACAGATTGCCGAACACATGATCGATGACGGCCGTGGGTATCTTAAAATAGTCAAGCAGATCTTTCATAAGACGGGTCCGCGAGCTGCCCATCAGTTTTCTGGAAACCTCCTCCGGATCATCCCCGGGTTTTATATCCGCAGCTATGGTCATGTTCATCTCCTTTCATTTTTCCGAAACAATCTTCCACCCTTTTTCCGAAAGATACCACACAAGCTCTCCATAGGTTTTTGCATCAGCGGAGCTGGCGTTGCCGTCGAGCCCCCGTTTATAAACGCCCTGAACAATGGCGGCAAGCCTGAAAATACCGAATGCGACAAAAAACTCCCAGTTTTGAATGTGTTCCCGGCCGGTTTGACGACAGTAAGCCGCCATGTAGTCCTTTTCCAATGGAATCCCGAGAGCCTTGGAATCAAGATCACTGTATCCTGAAAGCTGCTCCCCCCGGGAGGGAAAGTAATACCCGAAACAGTTATATGCCAGATCGGCAAGCGGATGACCCAGTGTTGAGAGTTCCCAGTCCAGGGTCGCCGCGACACGGGGTTTCGTGGGGTGGATAATTAAATTTTCCAGTCGAAAATCCCCGTGTACGATCGTTGTACTGTCATCATCCGGTATATGCCCGGAAAGCCACTCCATCAGGTTGTCCATACTCTCGATCTGGTCTGTCTTCGAAGCCTCATACTGCTTTGTCCACCGGCTGAGCTGACGCGCCATATAATTTCCGGGTTTGCCGAAATCAGTCAGTCCTGCAGCTTTCCAATCCACCTGATGAATTTTTGCAAGTGTCTCGTTCATGGATTCGAAGATGGCAAGCCGCTCCTCAGGAGAGGTGATTTCGGGTGCAGTGGGATGCCGGAAGATCCGACCTTCTACCTTTTCCATGATATAAAAAGGGGTTCCTACGATGGATTCATCCTCGCACAACAGATACACCCGGGGAACAGGCACATCCGTATCTTCCAGGGCTTTTAGAATTCGAAATTCCCGATCAACAGCATGCGCAGACGGCAGCAGCTTGCCCGGTGGTTTTTTTCGAAGGACAACCTCGGTTTTGCCGGCTGTAATCAGAAAGGTCGGATTCGACTGACCATATCCAAACTGTCGAACCGTGATTTTCGGAGGAAAATCCGGAAGTTCTCGACTAAGATAGCCTGCAAGCGCGTCTTCATCGAACCGGTGCGCCTGCCTTACGGAACGGATTTCTTCTTTTTTGTTCATGAGTGGTTTATAAGCTCCAGTTTTGTGATGATTCCCATGTGCACCTCGTCAGGACTGTCCGCAAGACAAAGCGTACGGATTTTACTTCAGCCACATTTTTGAATCCGGGTCCTGCATCACCCGGCCGGTCTTTACCAGGTATTGCAGGTGCTTTTCAACATGAACCAGTTCAACCCACTTTGTCAAATCGATATAGGGATCCTTTTCATAATATTTTCGGTAAACGATGTTGCGTCCATGAAAAAACTCGAGAGGCCGGGGCTGATCCAGGTATTTCAGAATCTCCCGCTCTCTCTCATAAATAACCGCCTCATACTGATCAAAACGCTTCTTCAGATTTTCTGTAAAAGGTCCGCTGTGCCCGGTAACCACCGTCCTTGCATCCAGACGCCGTAACCGGTCAATGGAATCGATAAAATCGCCAAGATCGGCAAAATCATGGCCGTAAAACGGGCCAAAAGAAGTCAGGTCCACATCCCCTGAAAAAAGCACCTCATGCTCCGGGATATAAAAGGAAAGATGGCCGGGACTGTGACCGGGCGTCAAGATGGTTTCAAGGGTTATCCCGCCAAGATCGATTCGTTCTCCATCTGCCAGCGTGTGCTCGATATTCATCTTGAAAATATTCTGATCCCTTGCAGGGAGTCTGGAAAACTTCAATCCACTCCGGACCAGACCGGTTCCGACAGCAAACTGATCCCTGTCGCACATATAGGGCTTTTCATTTTCATGGCACCAGACCGGAACCTCCGGGATCTCCCTTCTCGTGAGCCGATGGTCGACATGACAATGGGTCAGGACCAGCAGGTCAACCCCCATTTCTTTGACCGGTCTGATGAGGCTTCCCCCCATGCCCGCATCGATCAGGATGTGCCTGTCCCTGCCCGTAATAAACAGACACGCACAGTAAGGAAACCGGGATCTGTTCTTTCCCCGCAGATAATATAGGTTCGGTGCCAGCGAAATCATGGTTTCTCCATAAACCGGAAGCCCCTCATAAAGCAATGAACCAGCACAATAAAAAGTATTTCGGGATTGTTCATTCGGTTGAAGATATACCTGAATGGCAGAGGCTGCCTGAAATGATAAGGTGCCGATTTTTATATGTTCGGCTATATCCATAAAGCAATTTCATGTCAAGACAATATCGTATCGTAATATTATTGACACACAATCTTCCTTACCATATGTTCAGTTGCTGAAAAAACGCTTATCCATTTTCCCCTCCTCCGTTCTGAGATTCCAAACACGCTCAATGATTGTGAAAAACCGGGAGAGGCGACACCGTCCGTGATGAAACGGGTGTAGCGTATGAAAATGACTGAAAAAGAAATGACGATGCGTAAACATTCCGGAACAAACAGGCGGCATCTGCCCAAAGGGCTTGAAATTCTTTACGAAGACAGGGATATCCTTGTGATAGACAAGCCATCGGGCCTCCTGACGATGGGAACCAATATGGAAAAGTCAAGAACAGCCTACTTTGCCCTGACCGATTATGTGCGCAAAGGCTGTTCCAAGTCCAGGAATCGAATTTTCATCGTTCACCGGCTGGACAAGGATACTTCAGGGGTACTTATTTTCGCAAAGAGCGAAGATGCCAAATTCCGTTTGCAGAGCCAGTGGAGCGAGACAAAGAAAAAGTATCTCGCGGTTGTTCACGGCAGGTTCGAAAAGCGCGCAGGGACGATCACCACGTATCTGGCCGAGAAACAGGGGTACGGCATCTATTCCACATCGGATTCCAAAAACGGGAAACTTGCTTCCACCCGGTATAAGGTAATCCGGGAGACAAAAAAATACTCCCTGCTGGAAATCGATCTTTTGACCGGCAGGAAGCATCAGATCAGGGTACATATCGCCGACACCGGACATCCGGTTGTCGGAGACAAGAGATATGGAAAAAAGGATAAAGCAACACATAGAATGGCACTTCATGCCTTATCCATCGCCTTCAGACACCCCTTCAGCGGCAAGGAACTTTTTTTTGAAACAAAAATGCCGGAATACTTCGGCAGATTA
>JAWOIJ010000079.1:0-16670 GCA_046484745.1 Desulfobacterales bacterium
CCCAGCACCTTTTTTAACAGTTCACTCTTCTCGGTAAGGAGAATGGCTGCATACAAATTATCCGGCAGATTCATAATCCCACGTGCAAGCCGCTCATCTGGTTTCATTTCGAAAATATCTTCTTCGATGGAAGCGGGCAGTTCATATTTTTTGTCGATTCCTTCCATACCTGCTCCCAGCATGGCTGCAAAGGCAAGATAAGGATTGCATGCCGGATCCGGTGATCTGAACTCAATCCGTGTTGCAGTTTCTTTACCCGGTTTGTACATCGGCACACGAACCATGGCTGAACGATTTCTTCTTGCCCATGAAACATATACAGGAGCCTCATATCCGGGGACCAGGCGTTTGTAAGAGTTAACCCACTGATTTGTAATAGCCGCTATCTCAGGGGCATGGCGCATCAAACCGGCAATATAATGCTTGGCGGTATCCGAGAGATGGTATGCATCTTTCGGGTCATGAAATGCATTTCTCTCCCCTTTGAAAAGAGATTGATGAACATGCATTCCGCTGCCGTTTTCACCGGCTACAGGCTTTGGCATGAAGGTGGCGTAAACCCCGTTCTGCCGGGCAATCTCTTTTACAACCAGACGGTAAGTCATTGTTTTATCAGCCATTACAAGGGCTTCATCATACCGAAGGTCGATTTCATGCTGACTGGGCGCGACTTCGTGATGGCTGTACTCCACCTGGATTCCCATGGACTGAAGAGCGAAAATCGTCTCCCGCCTGAGGTTGCTGCCCATATCAACCGGTCTGGAGTCAAAATATCCCCCCTTATCCAGAAACTCCGGTTTTGTATCATCCTTAAAATAAAAATATTCCAGCTCAGGCCCTACATAGTAGGTGTACCCTTTGGCAGAAACTTCTTTTAACAGACGCTTTAATACAAATCTCGAATCACCCGTATACGGTGTTCCATCCGGATTCAATATATCGCAGAAAACGCGCGCCACCGGTTGATCTCCGCTTCGCCAGGGAACCAGCTGGAGCGTGGTTGGATCTGGTTTTGCGATCATATCGCTCTCTTCGATTCTCGCGAACCCTTCAATGGAAGAACCATCAAACCCCATTCCTTCTGTTAATCCCTCTTTCAGTTCGGACGGGGTCACCGCAAAGCTTTTCAAAAATCCCAGAACATCCGAAAACCAGAATTGAATAAAGCTGACATTGTTGTCTTTTACATATCGTAATACATCTTCCGCGTTTCTACACAGGATGGACATATTGTAAAATCCTTTCAAATAAAAAATAATTTTTTTCGCATTTTAAGCGCTAGAAATAACTGGAGCAATCCCAGCAATGGGTACACAGTTTTTCTTTAGGCAGACCGACCGCCTCTATCATATCCTCCATGCGCTGATAAACAAGAGATGTAAGCCGTAATTTTTTTCTGATGTTTTCGATCATCATCAGGTTTTTTTCTGAACCGCTTGTCGCGTACAAATCCAGATTTTGATCTTCCTTCCCTTCAATCTCCTGAATCGCCTTCCGGCCCGCAAGATCCAGTGTGGATCTGGAGGTGGAAAAATTCAGAAACTCGCAAGGATAGATCAGTGTCGGACATGCCGGACGCATATGGACTTCTCTGGCCCCATAATCGAACAGGATCTGGACATTCTCCTTCAACTGGGTTCCACGAACAATCGAATCTTCGCAGAACAGGATCCGTTTTCCTTCTATAAGCGACCGTATGGGAATCAGTTTCATACGGGCGACCAGATCTCGAACCCCCTGGCTCTGGGGCATAAAGCTTCTTGGCCATGTTGGTGTGTATTTAACAAATGCCCTTCGGTAGGGTATTCCCTTTTCATTGGAATACCCGAGTGCATGCCCGATTCCGGAATCAGGAATTCCGGAAACAAAATCAATTTCCACCGAATCATTCAAAGCCAGTGCACGGCCGCATCGGTATCTGACCTCTTCCACACTGATCCCTTCGTAGGAAGATGCGGGATATCCATAATAAATCCATAAAAAGGTGCAGATTTGCATCTTGTCACCTGCCGGCTTTTTCTGCTCCCACCCATCAGCGCTCACCTTGACAATCTCACCGGGCCCCAGGTCTTTTTCGACATCAAAACCCAGGTTCGGAAAGGCACACGCTTCGGAGGATACCGAAAAACCGCCTTCTTTCTTGCCGATCAAAAGCGGAGTTCTCCCCAGCTTATCCCTTGCCGCATAAAGCCCTTCCTCTGTAAGCAGCAGCATTGAACAAGAACCCTCAATGGATTCCTGAACACGCTGAATCCCATCCGTAAAAGTCGCTTCCCTGCAAATAAGCATGGCCACCAGTTCGGTCGGGTTGATGCTACGGCCGCTCAATTCTGAAAAATGCTGACGACTTACAAAAGCTTCCCCGGCAAGCGACTCCAGGTTGTTGATTTTTCCAACGGTTGCAATTGCAAACTGTCCTAAATGGGAACTGATAACCATGGGTTGTGCATCGGTATCACTGATGACGCCGATACCGATATTGCCTTTGAACTTTGGCAGGTCCCCTTCAAATTTATTCCGGAAATAAGCGTTCTCGATGTTATGAATTGACCGCTCAAAACCATCAACGCCCTTTACCGCCAAACCGCCGCGGCGGGTCCCGAGGTGCGACAGGTAATCGGTTCCGTAAAACAGGTCGCTGACGCAATCTTCCGCAGAAACACACCCAAATACTCCACCCATTCATTTTCCTCCTGCTAATTCAGTCCTTGATGATAATCCTGTAACGATCGAACCGATGTTTTTCCCTCCCGTCGTTTGGCAATTCCTCGCGCGGCGGCCACAGCGGCTGCGGTTGTTGTAATATAGGGTATTTTATATCTAATGGCTGTTTTTCGAATATAGGAATCATCCTCCTGGCTGGCTTTGCCGCTCGGCGTATTGATAACAAGCTGAATCTCTCCATTTTTAATTGTATCCACGATATCCGGACGACCGTGGCCGATTTTAGAAATTTGCTCCGCCGTTATTTTATGATCCGCCAGAAATTGCTGCGTTCCTTTGGTTGCCAGAATTCTGAACCCTAAATCCTGGAACAGTCGTGCCGTCGCGGTCACACCCGGCTTATCGACATCGGCGACCGTGATCAGAACACATCCTTCCAATGGAAGCGGAACCTGGGTCGCCTCCTGAGCTTTATAATAAGCCAGACCGAAAGAATCCGCCAGCCCCAGCACCTCACCGGTTGATCTCATCTCCGGACCCAGCACCGGATCCACCTCCGGAAACATATTGAAGGGAAAAACCGACTCCTTGACTCCAAAATATCCGGGAGATTTGGATGAAATCTCGACGTCGGACAGTTTTTTGCCCAGTATCATCTGGGTTGCGATACGGGCCATCTGGATATTGCAGACTTTTGAAACCAGGGGTACCGTTCTTGATGCACGCGGATTCGCCTCCAGAATATAAACCGTATCATTTGCAATGGCATATTGAATGTTCATCAAACCGACAACCTTGAGCGTCACTGCAATCTTCCGGGTATATTCACAGATGGTCTCAATATGCTTCTGGGGAATGCTCACCGGGGGTATCACACAGGCGGAATCTCCGGAATGCACACCGGCCAGCTCGATATGCTCCATGACAGCCGGGACAAAAGCATCCTGACCGTCCGCAATCGCATCCGCTTCTGCTTCAATGGCGTTCTCCAGAAACTTATCGATCAGAATGGGTCGCTCCGGAGAAACCGCCACCGCCGCGGTCATATAATATCTGAGCATCTCCTCATCCTGTACCACTTCCATGGCACGTCCTCCCAGCACGAATGAAGGTCTGACCATCAGCGGATATCCGATTTTTCGAGCGATTTCAAGCGCCTCCTCCGTTGTGCTGGCAACACCTGATTCCGGCTGAGGAATTCCCAGTTCAGCAATGATCTCGCGAAAACGATCCCGATCCTCGGCAAGGTCAATGGTTTTCGGTGAAGTACCAAGAATAGTGACTCCCGCCTCGGCAAGTTCATTGGCAATATTCAATGGCGTCTGCCCTCCAAACTGCACAATGATTCCTTCCGGCTTTTCTTTGGTGTAGATGCTCAACACATCCTCAACCGTCAGCGGCTCAAAATAAAGCTTGTCTGAGGTATCATAATCCGTTGATACGGTCTCCGGATTACAGTTCACCATAATCGATTCAAAACCGGCATCCCGAATGGCAAAGGCCGCGTGTACACAGCAGTAGTCGAACTCAATCCCCTGCCCGATCCGGTTTGGACCGCCTCCGAGCACCATAATTTTTTTCCGGTCACTGACTTGTACCTGATTCGGAGCATTGTATGTGGAGTAATAATAAGCTGCATCCTCGACACCGCTGACCGGAACCGGCTCCCATGCCTGAACAAGGCCTAAAGCGATTCGTCTCTCGCGAATCCCGTTTTCGGAAATCTTGAGAAGCTGTGCCAGATATTTATCGGAAAACCCGTCCTTTTTGGCCTTTACCAGAAGATCATCCGGCAGCATTTCATTCCGGAAGGCTAATATTTCCTCCTCCAGATCAACCAGTTCCTTCATCTGTTCGAGAAACCAGGGTTTGATATGGGTCAATTCATGCAGGGTATGAATTGCAGCCCCTTTTCGCAGGGCTTCATACAGGATAAACTGACGTTCGCTGGAGGCCGTACCGAGCAGATTCATCAGCTCATTCAACGGTTTCCGATTAAAATCCTTGGCAAAACCAAAACCATACCGATTGTTCTCAAGGGATCGGATGGCCTTTTGAGCTGCCTCTTTATAGGTTTTTCCGATGCTCATCACTTCACCGACAGCCCGCATCTGCGTTCCCAGAACGTCTTCAACGCCTTCAAATTTTTCAAACGCCCACCTTGCGAACTTGACGACCACATAATCACCGGAAGGGGTATATTTTTCAAGTGTCCCGTCCCGCCAATAGGGGAGTTCATCCAATGTCAACCCCCCGGCAAGAAGCGAGGAGACAAAAGCAATGGGAAATCCGGTCGCTTTGGAAGCCAGGGCGGATGATCGAGAGGTACGTGGATTGATCTCGATCACCACGACCCGATCGCTTTCGGGGTCATGAGCAAACTGGACGTTCGTTCCGCCGATCACCTCTATTGCTTCAACAATCGCATACGAATAAGCCTGTAATCGCTGCTGCAGCTCGGAAGAAATGGTAAGCATGGGTGCCGTGCAATAGGAGTCTCCCGTATGAACACCCATGGCATCCACATTTTCGATAAAGCATACGGTAATCATCTGATTTTTGGAATCCCGGACAACCTCCAGCTCAAGTTCTTCCCAGCCCAGAACAGATTCCTCGACCAGCACCTGATTGACGAGGCTGGCAGCCAGACCCCGCGCGGCAATTATCCGCAGATCTTCTACATTATAGACCATTCCACCGCCGGTTCCTCCCATTGTATACGCAGGCCGAATCACAACCGGATAACCAAGTTGTTCGGCGACCTCTATCGCGTCTTCAACCGTATTGACGGTTTTACTCTTCGGCATATCGATCCCGAGGCGCTCCATCGTCTCCTTGAATGCAGTCCTGTCCTCTCCGCGTTTTATCGCATCTACATTGACACCGATAACTTTTACACCATATTTGTCCAAAATGCCTTCGCGCGCCAACTCCGAAGAGAGATTCAGTCCCGACTGCCCGCCAAGATTGGGTAAAAGGGCATCCGGTCGTTCCAGTGCGATAATTTTGGTTAAAACCTCTACATTGAGGGCCTCGATATAGGTTTTATCCGCAGTCCCCGGATCGGTCATAATGGTGGCAGGATTCGAATTAACAAGTACAATTTCATACCCCAGGCTCCGCAGAGCCTTGCAGGCCTGGGTTCCTGAATAGTCAAATTCGCAGGCCTGACCGATAATAATAGGCCCCGACCCGATGATTAATACTTTCTTAATGTCTGTACGCTTCGGCATATCACCTCCGAATAAAATTAGTTAGGACAAGTTCACGCCTCTCTTTCTTGTCCGGTATCAGGCAAACCGAAATGATAATCTCAAAAAAGCATTTGTGGCTTTACAGATTAAAATTCAGGTCCGACAGTCTCGTCACAAGCCGGCAGGTCCGGCTCAGAGATATTGGGCAGAAGGAGCCGATTTTCAATTCCCTGTTTCATAAGAAAAAACGATGTGCCCCGGGTGCAGCAAAAAAGCAAGGTTTTCCTGACCCATCGGCCCATTTTAAGCAACTTCAACTCCCGCCATGTCTGGGATAAACACCTTATCAAAAACGCTCATACCGACATACTTTGCTCATTCATGAAAATCAAGGCAAAAGGCGATATAAATCGGTTGTATTTATCATCTTGACACAAAATGGCCTTTTCAATAACTTAACCTTAACGTTAAATCATTTTCCGGAACGCAAATTGTCTTTTCACGGTTTTTTTGTCCATCGACGGGATCGCCGGTGCGATTTGCCCGGGCAAGTCTGCGCAACGCTGCCCGATCTCCCTGAGTTTGCGAAAACATGAACCCATTGCGGATCGGGAAACGCATTGAGCGTACAGTTGAAAAAATCGATCGTTGTGTAAAAAGGGTTTGTCAGCGTGTATTCATGAAAAACCGAAACAGCAAAAATGATTATACAATCTCAAAACTTGCAGAAGAATTTGATATCACGACGCGTTCAATCCGGTATTATGAAGAAAAAAAACTGATATCCCCTGGAAGAACCAAAGGGAATCATCGTGTATATACCTGGCGCGATCGGGCTCGTCTGAAATTGATCCTTCGCGGAAAATGTTTCGGGTATTCTCTGGAGGAGATAGGAGAGTTGATTGGTCTTACAGATGTTGACCTGGACGAGGTGGACCAGCTCAACAAAATGCTCAAGTCCGGCGCTGCGAAACTTCAGGAATTAAGGCAACGGATATCAGATCTTCAGCTGCTTGAACAGGAGCTGATTTCCGTTGGAAAAAAAATTACCAGACGCCTCTCGGAACTTAAAAAAAAATAGTCGAAGCGCTATAATCCCCTCTCCTTTTTGACGGCATCATATGCCTCCTGAATCTCACGAAATTTATCATTTGCGAGTTCAATAAATTCTTCGGGAAGTCTTTTGGACGCGATCTTGTCCGGATGGTATTCAGAAACCAGTGTTCGATACTGTTTTTTTATCCGATCATCCGGATCATCCTTGCTGCAGCCCAGTATCGCATAGTATTTTTCACTTTTGCCAAATGCATGCCCGATTGCAACTCCGGCAATCGCTCCAAGCGGTCCACCCAAAGCAAACCCGATAGCCCCCCCTACGATCTTGCCGATCAAGGTCATAAACCCACTCCCTGTTGAAAATTATCTTCCGCCTTGACACATAACCCAATGAAAACTATATTCGCCTGCAACACAATTGGAATATTTGTTTCCCAAAAAAGTTTTTTTTATGTTTAGAAACAGAGAGGCTTATTACATGGTATTCCGAAAAAGAACAACCATTCTCATTGCATTTTTTATATTATCCCTGTACCTGGGGGTTGCGTCTGCGGATGAAATCGCATCGGCAGGCAGAGCGATTTTTCAAAAGCATCGTGACGCTGTGGTCAAGGTAAAACTTGTAATCAAATTCCGGTTGTTCATGAGCGGCAATGAGATGAAAAACAGTGAATCCATATCCGAGGCAACTGGAACCGTTCTCTCCTCCTCCGGGCTTACCCTTGTTTCTCTCAACGCCACCGAACCGGACAAACTCGCAGGAAAAAACATTAAACAAAAAACAGGGTCTGCCATGAATCTCGACTCCGAGTTGGGAGATATTAAAATCATTTTTCAGGATGGAAAAGAAGTTCCGGCGACTGTCGTTCTAAGAGATCGCGACCTTGACCTGGCATTCATCAGGCCGATCAAAAAGCTGCCTTCCCCGGTTCATTCCATTGGATCGCTGAAAATAGTCGAATCTGAAATCCTGGACGAAATTTTTTCACTGGGCCGTCTTGGCAAACTGGGCAGCCGTGAGCCTTCGATTTTGCTTGACAGAATCCAGGCAATTGTAAAAAAGCCGCGAACGGTTTATATTCCGCAATTCACAAGAGAGCCTGGATCTCCTGTTTTTTCAAAAAATGGGGACTGGATCGGCATCACCCTGATTCGATACAATAAAATCGAAAAAACCGTTCCACAGGCGATGGTTGTAATCCTGCCGGCAAATGATATCATGGAGGTTGCCGGACAGGCATTGGAAACGGAAACCAGGGAGCAATAAGACAGTCTTTCAAGCAATTCCCACAAAACCACCGAGGAGATATCGTGCACCGATATAGTTTTCTTTTTCTTTTGTTTATCGCTGTTTTTACAGAATTTTTTTTACCCCGTGTACATTGCGGCGCGGAAGATCACTCCGATTCGATCCGTGAATCCGTGGGCAGAGCCATTGATAGGGTCAAACCCTCCCTGGTTAAAATAAACGTCCTCGCAGCACATTACGGTTCCGGAAGAGAAATCAAAAAAGAAAACGCGGGCAGCGGAACCATCATTTCCGAAGACGGCTATATCATTACCAACCATCATGTTGTCGGCCATGCTGTCCGTCTGCTTTGTATTCTTTCAAACAATGAGGAGATTGAAGCGGAAACAATCGGCACTGATCCCCTCTCCGACATTGCCGTAATACGCCTGAAGGCCGAAAAGGACCGCAAATTTCCTTTTGTTTCCTTAGGCGACTCCTCGCTGGTGAAAGTTGGTGACAGGGTGCTTGCAATGGGCAGCCCTGTGTCTTTATCTCAATCCGTAACGTCAGGCGTTGCAAGCAATATCGGAGTCACGATACCCAGAAAATATCAAAAAAACAGATACCGCCTGTTTTTAGATGGTGAAGATGTCGGCAGCTTTGTCCTGTGGATTGGACATGATGCGGCCATATATCCTGGAAATTCGGGTGGACCCCTGGTAAACCTGAAAGGTGAAATAATCGGCATCAATGAAATCGTGTTCGGTCTCAGCGGCGCCATACCTTCCAATCTTGCAAAGGAAATATCCACCCAGCTTATCAAAAACGGGAAGGTGACCAGAAGCTGGATTGGATTCGACGTGCAACCGCTTTTAAAACATGCGGCAATAAAATATGGCGGACTCATCAGCGGCGTCTCAAAGGGATCTCCGGCAGACCTTGCGGGATTTAAATCCGGAGATATTCTACTGCATATCGGAAATCACCCGGTAAATCTTCGCTATGTTGAAGAGATGCCCATTTTCCACCAGATGACCTCGAACCTTCCCATCAACACCCCGGTAAATGCCGAAGTCCGGCGAGGCAATGAGAACTTGATCTTAACCGTTATCCCGGAGGAAAGAGAACCTGCCCAGGAAAAAACAATTGAATCAAAAGAATGGGGAATTACCATTTGCGATATCTCCAGGACAGCCAAAAAACAGCTGCAGTTAAACAATCAGGATGGCGTAATCATCACGTCGGTGAGACCCGGCGGACCTTGTGGAGAAGCGAAACCGACGATCGACAGCAGGGATGTCCTGATTAAAATCAACAACAAGCCGGTAAAAAACGTTAAAAATTTCCTGGAAATTACAGAATCGCTGACCGATGGCAAAGAGGATCCAATCCCGACTCTCGTGGAATTGAATCGGAATTCTCAAATGTACATCAGCGTCATTAATGTGGGAATAAAAAAAATCAGAGATCAGGGACTTGAAGTCAGCAAAGCCTGGCTTCCCGTTTATACCCAGGTGATTACCCGAGAAATCGCCCGGATGATGGATATGCCGGATGTTACCGGTGTGCGTGTCACCAAACTCCTTGATAAAGATTATGCTGAAAAAACAGGTCTTTGGGTAGGAGATCTTATCATAGGGATTGATGGTGAAAAAATTCCGGCAGCGTTTCCGGAAGATGCTGAAATTTTTCCCAGTATGATTCGCCAATACCCCATAGGCTCCAACGTGAACCTTGATCTGTTGAGGGGAAATGAGAAAATTACGCTTTCCGCCTCATTGCCGCGCTCTCCCCGGTTGCCCCGTGAAATGAAAAAATATCGAGATGAAGACTATGAGTTCACGGTGAGGGATCTTTCCTTTATCGTAAAGATTGATAACCAGTGGAAACCGGATCAGACCGGTGTAATTGTGGAAGAAGTAACACCCGGAGGGTGGGCGGCGCTCGGAGAGCTTGCAGTTGATGATCTGGTTCTCGAAATAGACGACAAACCGGTTGCAGATGTTAACCAGTTTCGTGAATTCATGATTCAGTTGAAAGATCAACGGCCAAAAACAATTGTACTGCATATCCTTCGAGGAATCGATCATGCATATCTGGAGCTTGAATCAAAGTAAACAACCATCCGGCTTTGTTTAATCCAGCTCCTTTATATCCTGTACCTTCTCCTCTTCAATTCCAATGATCCCTCCGTATTTTTTATAGTAGATGATATCGTTGACCATATAGTAAGTTGAGGTAAGAACCGTCTGTCCGTTTTTTAGATAAATGGCATATTTTGGTTTTTCAGTTTCATCGGTTTGTTGAGCGCCCTCTTCTTTCGATACAAGATTCTCCACCCGGTCGGTTGTTGAATATCGATAGCATGGGCCTGACCATTTTTCGACGGGAATTTTACCGATAACAATCCCGTTGTTGATCCATATCCAGATGTTCCCGTAATTGAGAAAATCAGGTTTCTCACAGGTCGCGGTGGACCTTGGCTGGCCTGCAAAAGAGATCACTTCGTCGATCGTCATGCCGGTAGTGATTTTATCGGAAACCAGTTTCGTTTTCGATGTGATCAGATACTTCACCTCTTCAAGCCTGTCAATTTCAGAAGAGATCGCCTGTCTTTTCTTTCGAAGCGGGATCACCGCATCCTTATCAGCAGATTCAAGCTGTTTCTGCAAGTCCGTATATTCCTGCTCAAAATTGCTGAGCTGCTTCTGATTTTTCTGAATCTTCTGCTGCAATTCATGATCGTTTTTAACAAAGCGTATTCGCTTTATCAAATAATCATAGTCGACAACTGTCCTGGCTGAGATGACAACCGCTAACTTTTTATCTAAAAATTTCCATTTTTCCTCAACGGTTTCAATTTGCAAAAGCACCGGCAGGCACCTGTCAATATTTTCTCTTTCAAGCGCTTTTTTACCCTGCAATTCCGTTTGACCCAGTTCGTCAGCCACTCTTGTTAAAATTTTACGTTTGACTTCCAGAAAACAAATCCTTCTTGCCTCGTTTCTGGTTTCATTTTCCGACATGACATGGGTATATTCCTCTGTTACAATTTGTTCAGCAGCAGGCGAGGATGCAACTGCCAGAAGCAAAAGAACCAGTGACGTGATGATCATCTTATGCATAGACATTCCTATTTTTTCGGGATTTTAAAATCTTGAAACCATAACAGCCGATCTCATATCCCAAATTTCGGTTGAAGTCAAAGCAACATCTTATTGCATAAACAGACAAGGTATGCTAATTCTCTGTTTTAAAAAAATTATCTGTTTTTTTCATCGTTCCTGCAAATGTCAAATCTTAATAACCTTTAACAGAAGTCTGGTATCGTGAAAAAATCATCTATTGTTATTGTTTCCATTTGTCTGCAATTTTTTACCTTTTCTCATGCTGTTTCAAACGAAACGGTTTTCCCCAGCGGTTCCGCAAAAAAACCGGAATGTATTGCAGGCGAACTTATTGTAAAATACAAACCCGGTATTCACCGGAAAGCGGCAAGCGAACTGGCAAACAAACTTGGAATTTCAACCGTTAAAAAAATAAAACTCATCGATGCGGATCATATCCGGATTCCTTCCCACCTGACAGTTGATGAAGCCCTTGCCATCTATCGAAACAACCCGGATGTAGAGTGGGCCGAGCCCAATTACATCAGAAGGGCAATGGCGGTTCTCCCCCCCAACGATACATTTTTTGACAATTTATGGGGGCTTTACAACTCCGGGCAGAAAGTCAACGGCATATCCGGGAGAGAAGGAGCGGATATCGACATGCTGGAAGCCTGGGAAAAAACAACAGACTGCTCCAACATCATCATTGCCATTATTGATTCGGGTATTGATCTAAGTCACCCGGATCTTAAAAACAACCTCTGGACCAATCCCGGTGAAATCGCAGATAACGGCATCGATGATGACGGGAATGGATATGTGGACGATATCCACGGGTGGAATTTTGTTAACAACAATAACGATTTGTCCGATTCAAATGACCACGGCACCCATGCGGCTGGTATTATTGCGGCACAGGGCGACAATGCGCTTGGAATTACAGGCGTTTGCCAATCAGCCAAAATCATGCCTTTGAAATTTCTGGATACGCATGGGACAGGAAGCAGCGTTAATGAAATCAATGCAATCGCGTATGCGGTCGCAAACGGCGCAAAAATCATCAATGCCAGTTTCGGGGAAGCGGGGTACCTGACCGGTGAATACAACGCCATTCAGGCAGCCGAAGACGCCGGGCTTCTCTTTATTGCCGCCGCAGGCAATGCCGGTTTCGATAATGATGCCAAACCCGTTGATGAAAAAATATATCCGGGCAGCTATGATCTGGATAACATCATTTGCGTTGCGGCATCCGATCAAAACGAAAGACTTCCCAGCTGGTCCAACTATGGGGCGACAACCGTCGATGTAGCCGCGCCCGGAACAAATATTTACGGCCCCATTCCAGACCGGCAGGTAATCTGGCGGGAACGCTTCGGCAGCGGCACTGGCGGATGGTACCTGACCGGAACATGGGGGCTAACCACTTTCAGCCACGATTCTGTTTCCAGCTATTCATTATCAACCAGCCCGTCCGGTAATTATGATCCCGACCTGAACATTACCGCCGAATCTTCCGCTATCGATCTTTCGGGAAAACGAATGACACTCATGACATTCTTTCTTCTGGGCAACTCTGAAAAAAACTATGACAAGCTGTATCTGGAAACATCATCCAGCAAGGGTGGCGCATGGACGAACCAGACTGTCGAGGTCCGCTCTTCCACCGGAGAAAACACCCACTTTAAAAATGGTATCAGCGGCGCTTACAGTACCTGGGCTGAAGCGCACGTTCTTCTCACCATCCTGGACGGTTCATCCCAAGCCTATATACGGTTTCGCTTTGAAACGGACTCAACTAATGCAAATTATGAAACTTACGATGGCTGGCGTGTTGATGATATCCGCATTGAAGCTCTGGATGACAGCTACCCCTTGCCGGAAGAAAATCATTACACGTTCCTCAATGGAACATCGTTTGCGGCTCCTTTTGTTTCAGGCGTTGCAGGACTGATATGGAGCGAAACGCCTGGTCTTTCAAGTTCTCAGGTAAAGGATTCCATTATCAGCGGCGTTGAAAAGTTGCCGGAATTTGAGGACAGGGTGCTTTCGGGCGGGAGAATCAATGCAAATAACAGCCTGAACATCAGCCTGAATCTTGAAGTGTCGTCATCATCCGGAAGCAGCTTGGATGGAAATGACGATGGTGGTGACGGTTCCTGTTTCATCAGGGCAGTCATGAAACACCGGTAAAACCAACAGCCCCCTGTTTGAAAAAAATCTTTACAAGGCTATAGATCATATGGGGTCAAGCTTTCATATCCGTCATCCGTAACCAGAATCGTCTGTTCAAACTGCGCTGTCAGGCATCCGTCCATGGTTATCGCGGTCCATTTGTCATCCAGTATTCGCAGCCTGAAGTCGCCAAGATTGATCATCGGCTCAATGGTAAAAACCATCCCCGGAATCAGTTCGATGCCTTCCCCTCTTCGCCCAAAATGGGGAACCTGAGGGGGTTCATGGAATTCAAAGCCCACACCATGCCCGACAAACTCTCTCACCACGGAGCAGCCCTGGTTTTCCGCGTATTGTTGTATCGCCCACCCGATATCCCCGATACGATTGCCGGGTTTTACCATGGCCAGTGCTTCCTTGAGGCTCTGCCCCGCGACATGTACAATTTTTCTTGCATCCTCCCCCGGGATCCCGACAAAAAATGTCCTGTTGGCATCAGCAAAATATCCATCTAAAATGGAAGTTACATCGACATTGATAATGTCTCCGTCATATAAAACCCTTTTGCCCGGGATTCCATGACAGATAACATCGTTGACCGAAGTGCACACACTTTTGGGGAATCCCTTGTAGTTTAGAGGAGCCGGTATCGCATTGTTTTGAATCGTATAGTCATGGACGATGGCGTTGATTTCATCAGTTGTCATTCCCGGCCGGATTGCGGACTCGACCAGATCGAGGGTGTCGACGACAAGGCGCCCTGCCCGTCTCAGATGCTGAATATCGATCTCTTTTTTTAATCTGATTTTGTATCGGTCGTAATAGAGTGTTTCAATGGGTTCTGAAGTCAATTTTTTTTTAACCATACAACATTTTTTATATTTTTCCCCACTCCCGCAGGGGCAGAAATCATTGCGTCCAATTTTTTCCTGTTTGTGTTTCACGGCTTTTTGTTCCCTTGTCGGAACGTAGACCATCTTGAAACAAAGTGCACTCTTTTTTTATATCAACTGGTCCGATTCCATTTTAAAAACGAGATTGCCTGCTTGCGGGCAGGCAACGATAACGCTTATCCAGCACTACCTTTTCTTACCTGTTTTTGTTTTTTTTGTTTTTTTGTTTTTTTCGTGTCTTGATTCTCTCTTTGCGAACGGAAAGCCTCTCTTTCCGTTCTGCAATTTTTTGTTTGATTTTATTCTGGTATCTGTTCACCGCCATGTAAGAAAGGTAATACCCCAAAACAGCGACAGGGAAACCAACGATAACCCCTCCTATAGTTAACGTCCAGAATATTTCACGTGCTTTCAGAACAATTTGATACAGATACGAAAAATCAAACACACCGGCCGGGCGGAAAGATTCGGCGACCCCGGTAAACAGCGATCCGACATAGAAGGTGAAACCATATAAAAATGGTGCTGAAATCGGATTGGATATCCACACACCAACCGCGGCAGATATCTTGTTCCATTTTAAAAGCGATGCAAGAAAAACGGCGATAACTGTCTGAATGCCCATACATGGAGCCACTCCGACAAACAACCCCAGCGCGAATCCAAGAGCGATCTCATGCGGATTGCCTCGAATCTTCAGAAACCGTTCATAAGCCTTCTGCAGGGATGCAAACAGGGATTTCCAGCCTTTACCATTATTATTTTTTTTAAGGTCGTTTACCATCCGTAATGTCACAATCCGTTAAAGGAGAGCATTTCGTCTGTCATCAAAAACGCCCGGCGTCCGATTTTCATTGCACCTACACCATATTCAAAAACGTGTCAAACGATATCGGATCCGGGAAGCACTGCGGTACGCGCAACCGTATTATTGGTGTTGACCGGACAACGCAATACGGCATATATTATCGCAAGCAGCGGATTCAAACAGTTCATTTTTTTATCCGGGAGAATCAAAACATGAATGACAATTTCGAAGAGATGACAGATAACGGCGAAGAGGAAAATTTTGCCGAACTTTTAGAATCTTACAATAACAATATGAATGAAGAGATACGGGTCGGAGATAAAATTCGGGGAGAGATTATCGAAATCGGAATGGATTCCGTTTTCATCAACACCGGCACCAAAATTGACGGCGTTGTTGAAAAGAATGAGCTTGTTGATGAAAATGGTGAATTTACCTATACAAAGGGAGATATCCTTGATCTGTATGTTGTCTCGTCAAACGAAAGCGAAATTCAGCTTTCAAAGGCTCTCTCAAGCACATCCGGCCATCATATGCTGTATGACGCATTTGAAAATAAAATTCCAGTGGAAGGAAAGGTGTCTTCAACCTGCAAGGGGGGGGTTTCTGTCGAGGTTATGAAAAAGCAGGCTTTCTGCCCCCTCAGCCAGATGGACCTCAAATATGTAAAGGATCCGGAAGAATATGTCGGAAGAACCTTCCAATTCCTGATCAAACGGATCGAGGAGAAAGGTAAAAACATTATTGTCTCACGGCGGGATTTCCTTGAACTGGATCAAAAGGAAGCCCGCGAGCAGTTTCTGAAAGATCTTGCGGTTGGGAAACTTTATAATGGATGTGTAACAAAACTGATGGATTTCGGAGCGTTTATCGAACTTTTTCCTGGGATCGAAGGCATGGCTCACATTTCGGAGCTATCCTGGTCTCGGACAAACAAACCGGATGAAGTGCTGAAAGAAAATGAGAATGTTCAGGTAAAGGTCATTGGCGTCGAGTATCCGGACTCCAGCAAAACCCCCAAAATCGCCCTCTCGATCAAACAGGCAGGGGAAGATCCCTGGGAATCGGTACCTGAAAAATTCAAGAAGGGAGACATCATCAAGGGTACCGTAACCCGCTGCATGGATTTTGGTGCATTTGTTGAAATCGCTCCCGGAACGGAAGGATTGGTGCACATCAGTGAAATGAGCTACACCAAAAGGGTGCTGAAATCCGAAAGTGTCGTGAAACCGGGTGAATCGGTTCTGGTGATGATTAAGGAGATCGACCCGCAAAAAAAGAGAATCTCCTCCGATGGCCGATCTGACGACGATTCTGAGCCGGCAACGCAGCAGCGCCGAGGTGAAGGGAAAGGCACGCGGGCTGACCGTCGCCGACGCAGACGGCGACGGTACTGCGGAGGTGGTGATGCTGTTGGACGACCGTCTCGAGGGCTACCGGGACGACGGTGGACAGTTCACCAGAATCTGGGAACGCTCCCTTGCCGGCGTGGAAGACCCTCTCGCTCTTTCCGCCGCGGACGTGGAGGGCAATGGACGCATC
>JAWOIJ010000103.1:0-28199 GCA_046484745.1 Desulfobacterales bacterium
TGAAAAATTTAAGAAGGGAGACATCATCAAGGGCACCGTAACCCGCTGTATGGATTTCGGTGCATTTGTTGAAATCGCTCCCGGAACGGAAGGATTGGTTCACATCAGTGAAATGAGCTACACCAAAAGGGTGCTGAAATCCGAAAATGTCGTGAAACCGGGTGAATCGATTTTGGTCATGATTAAAGAGATCGACCCGCAAAAAAAGAGAATCTCTCTGAGCATCAAGGATGCGGAGGGTGATCCCTGGGTAGAAGCCCGTGAAAAGTACATTCCAGGGAAAACCGTTACCGGGATCGTCGAAAAAAAGGAAAAATTCGGCCTGTTCGTATCTTTGGAACCCGGTGTTACAGGGCTTTTGCACCAATCCAAAATCAGCAGATCATTTGATGCGGTGGAGATTGAAAAGCTGAAATCCGGAGATAAAATTTCCGTCACCATCGAAGAGATCAACCCGAGGGACCGCAGGATCGATCTACTCCCGTCCGGTTCTTCCGATCATGAAAACTGGAATGGATATGCTGCGGAATCGAAAAGGTCTGCAGGATCATTTGGAGAAAAACTGCAAGAGGCACTGAACGCAAAAAATAAAAAAGAATGATGCGATTTCCCGCTCAACAATACGCCGCAGGCCGAGATCCCCGCTGATCAGGACAAAATCGCTATCCTTTTTTCTGGAAAGCATCTTTCCGTAATGGCTCAGGCATTACCGATTCGATTTCTTTCAACTCGGATTCATGATTAAAAAAATCTGAAACAATTTTATTGTATTGTCCGACAGACCGCGCCTTTTTAATTTTTTTAAAAATGAGCCCTGGATTCTCAAAAGCATTGGAAAGATACTTCCAGATCCCCTTCATTCGATCCATCAGATGGGCCGGACCGTTGATTACGGCAGTATACCTTTCAAAAAGAGTTTCATGAAAACCGGCCATCCTGTTCATTCTGTCCGGAGCAGAAACATTCATACCTTTAATCATACCGGGCAGAAAAGGATTGACCAGGGCCCCCCGCCCAATCATCCATGTTTCAATCGTTTGAAACCTCTCGGACAGCCTGAAAAAATCTATCGGGCTTTTGATATCCCCGTTATACACCAGAGAATTTACGGACAGTTCAAGACATTTTTCAAATGTATCCATATCGGTTTTTCCTTCATACATCTGAATACCCGTTCTTGGATGAATGATTACCTCTTTAAGTGGAAATCGATTCAACACAGGCATGAACCGAAATATTTCATCTGCTTCTGTTCTTCCAAGACGGCATTTAATGGAGAGTCTGCCTGGAATTTTCAGCATCACTTCGGAAAGAAACCCATCGATACGATCCGGATAAGGAAGCATGCCGGAACCCCGCATTTTATTTGCGACCATTGGAAACGGACAGCCGAGGTTCCAGTTAACCGTATCATAACCAAAGTCATAAAGGCCTTTTGCCAGCGTCACAAAATCCGCCGGATCATTACTCAGGATCTGGGGAACAAGCGGAACACCGGAATTGTTTTCCGGAAAAACATCCTTGAGATATGACCGTTTAATTTTTTTCCCTCGGACCGATGAAATAAAAGGGGCTACGGCCAGATCAAACCCCTTGAAAAACTCCCAGAATGTGACCCGAAAAATGGCATCGGTTATACCCCTTATCGGTGCCATATACAGTTTTATTTTTTTCGTTTCCATGTTGTTTTATAGCGTTAACCGAAAAAAAATGCCGGTGACCACTGCCCAGGCCAGAATCATAAGTGTCGCAATGATAAGACCTGAAGCAAGATACCGATGAAAGCTGTTTTCCGGTTTTCGTTCGCTGTATCCCAGGAGCAGTCCAAGGGCCGCGCCACTCAGAATCCCGCCGCCATGCCCCCAGTTGTTGATTCCCGGCCATAAAAATCCAAAAATGAATAGCGATATGATCCAGCCGCCCACCTGTTTGAAAACCAGGTTTCCATACTCCCCTCCCCGGTTCCAGCCATAATAAAGAAGCGCTCCCAGAAGGCTGCAAACCGCTGCGGAAGCACCAATCGTAAATTGGACACCGGCAAGATAGGAGATATAAAATCCGGCGATGCCTCCCAGAGAGAAAATGATCAAAAAACGATCTCTCCCGTATTCCCGGGCAACGGCAGGGGCGATCTGGCTGAAAGCAATCATGTTGAAAAGTATGTGAAGAATTCCTCCATGAAGATAATTTGCTGCCAGAAGCGACCACCACCGGTGCAGTTTGTCAATCGGATAGGTTCCGGTTGCGCCAAGGATCAAGAGGCTTTTACTCTCCGGTGCAAGAGCGGAAAAAAGATTTAAGGAGATTCCGTTCAAGCCGGTATTTAAAAAAAGGGATAACACAAACATTCCAATATTCAGATAGAGGATTCCCTGAATCATCTTTTCAGAATCATGAAACATGTTTTTCCATCTCGCACTCTTCATTTTTCCATCCATATTCAAAATCATTCAACGTGATCCGCCTGTCCGAAAGCGAATTTGCATTTTGGAGCAGGATATCATACCATAACGGTATTGAAGGATGTGTCAAGAAATGATTATACTGGTTCTCACCGTAATGAACAACACGATCATGTTCGATAAAGGATAATCCTGCTCATGCCGATGACAGACCCTCTACTTATTAAATCCGAACTTCAACAACTTGGAGAAATTCCTGTCGAAGTTTTCTGGATACGAACCGAAGACGACGCGGAAATCGCGGTAAGCCATATCAATCCTCGAGTTGCACAAAACGATTCTCTGCCGGTGATCCTGCTCCACGGGACCTATTCAAAACGCAATTTCTGGATATCGCCAAAAGGAATCGGCCTCGGGGCATATCTCGCGGAACACGGATTTGACGTGTGGATACCGGAACTTCGAGGCCACGGGCTTTCACCAAAAGGAGACCGCTTTTCTTCTATAACTGCCGAGGAGCAGATTCGTTTTGACATTCCAGCCATACAGCGGTTTATCAACGGTCGGACCGAATCTTCCGTGTCCTGGATCTGCCATTCTTTTGCCGGTGTTTATATCCTCGCATCTCTCTCCTGCGGGTGGCTCGATCAGAACGCTATCAGCCGGTTGATCACTTTCGGCAGTCAAATCAGCCGGGGGGAATCTTTTTTAAAAATACCGCCCCTTGCCTGGATCTGTATCCTGATCTTAAAAATCCTGGGGAATTTTCCGGCACCCAAATTTGGAATGGGGCCTGAAGTCGAATCTGCCGGAACCATGATCGAGGTAATCCGCTGGAAAAAATTCAGGGGAAAATGGACCAACTCCGAAGGGTTCTGCTATTGGGATGGAATGAACCGGATCAAACTTCCAATTCTTTCCTTTGCCGCGGCCGCGGACAAAAATGATCCGCCCCAAGGATGCAGGATCCTGTTTGACAGCATCGGAAGCAAGCACAAAACCTTTACCCTTCTTGGGGAGAAAACCGGATTCCTGAAAGACTACGATCACATTGGAATGGTTGTAAGCAAAGAGTCTCAAACCGAAATCTGGCCGCTGGTTGCGAACTGGTTAAGATCTCAAATTAGGTTACAAGCCCTGGATGTCTGATTTTGCAGACCGTTTTTTACTTCTCGGAAGTGTCTTCTGTTTTCCATTCTCCTTTTCGGATCATGTCCAGGAACTCCCTTACCTGTTCACTTGGGACCGCAAATCCGATTCCCTGACTGGAGGCTGCTCCGGCGGTGTTAACCCCGATCCATGCACCGGCAAGGGTAATGAGGGGACCTCCTGACGAACCTGGATTAATGGCGGCATCGGTCTGAATAAAACGGATATGCCTTATTTCCTTCTCGGGTCTGCCTGATAAATCTCTGCCTGTATGGCTTATAATTCCTGAAGTTACCGTATGCCCGAGTCCGAGAGGATTGCCTACCGCGATCACCATGTCCCCGGAATCGATCTCCCTGGAATCTCCCATGGGCAGCACCGGAAACTCCTGATCCGATTCGACCACCTTCAGCAGGGCCAGATCATAAACCGGGTCGCGGGCCACGATGATGACATCGAAGTCGGTCCCGTCCTGTGTCAGCACATTCACTTTTTCCGCCAGGCGGACAACATGATCATTGGTCAGCAGATATCCGGACGGATGGATAAAAAAACCGGATCCAAGACCCACACCCGGAACCCGGACAGGAACCCCCATTCCCGGGAGGGGAATCGGAAACAGCGTAATCCGGTATGGTGTTTTTGTCTGCGCGTAGACACTTACGACCGCCTGGCGTGATTTTTCAGCTACCTGCCGGATGAGCTGCGTATGCATGGGCTTTTGGATTACCGTTTCTTTCGCTTCAACCAGGAGGGCATCTGTCTGAACACCCCGAAGATCACCTGAGGATGGATGGAAAAGCGCCTGCTCTGATCCGGGGCCTGTCTGGACTTCCAGATAAACACAGCCTGAAAATATTGAAACCGCCGAAAATAAAAGTAACCGTATAAATTGTTTTCTGATTTTTCCCATCCTTTCCAAAATGGTTTTGATCGATACAGCCGGAATTGCTTTCTACCATATACAAACAGATTTAGACAATTAAAAATCCATGGACCGGGGGCTTGATCACTTTACCCAAAATTTATCTTTCACCTTTCAAATCAATATTGGTTTCAACACATAAAATAATCTTGTTTTTTATCATTAAATATTGCATAAAGAAAGCATCATATAAAATGCTGATAACTATTTATGAGGTGACAAAATGACATTAAGCATAACGGAGGATATCCGTTCAATTACAGATTTAAAGAGAAATACCAACTCCATCCTTGAACAAATTCATAAAACCAAACGTCCTGTTGTGCTCACAGTGAACGGTAAAGCTGAAGCTGTGCTTTTGGCCGCGAAGGAATATGAAAAGATTGCAAATGCATTTAATTTACTAAAGCTTCTTATCCCAGCAGAAGAAGACATAAGTAATAAACGCTATAAAGAAGCTGGGGCTTTCTTCAAGGAATTTAAACGTGTCAAAAAAATATCAGGTTAATTTAACTCGGCAAGCACAAAACGATTTCGAGCATATTTTTTATTTCATTGCAGATGACAGCATCAACAACGCTGAAAAATTCGTTCTTGAACTGGAGGAAAAAGTTTATTCACTTGAAGTTTTTCCTGATCGCAACCCCTTTATACCTGAAAATGAATTCTTTGATACTGAATACAGACATCTGATTTATAAAAAATACCGGATAGTTTACCGAATTACAGAAAAATCTGTTTTTATTTTAAGAATATTCCATGGCACAAAGCTTTTAAATCTATAAATCAAATAAAAAATATGAGAATATAAATTTGAAATACGTTCACGGATATAATCAAAAAGAAAACATACGGCTGCAGGACCAGGCTTCAACGCTTGTCGAATTGCTGCATTCCGATACCTGTTATCCGGACGGATGCCGAATTCTTGAAGCGGGATGCGATGTCGGCGCACAAACGATTACGCTGGCCCGCAATAGCCCTGATGCGAACATCGTCTCAATCGATATATCGGACAGCTCGATTGCCGAGGCCAGGGAAAAAATTGAGAGGGCCGGATACACAAATGTATTTTTCAAGGCGATCGGGAAAAAGATTTATCAGAGAGTGGCTTGACCTGTATGCATAAATGATGCATACTAATGCATAATAATTATATGAGGTGAAAAGATGAGAACAACTCTGAATATTGAGGATAACTTGTTGGATAAAGCATCCAAAATGACGGGGATTAAGGAAAAAACTGCTCTCGTTAAACTTGGTTTGGAGGCGCTCATTGAAAGAGAAAGCGCACGGAGGCTTGCACGGCTGGGCGGTACTCAAAAGCAGCTGCAGGCGATACCAAGGAGAAAAGGGGCATTATAAGCAATGGTTCTTGTGGATACATCGGTTTGGGTTTCACACTTAAGGGATGGAAACGCTGAGTTGGCAAACCTGCTTAATGACGGAGGGGTATTGTGTCACCCGTTCATTGTTGGAGAACTTGCATGTGGGAATCTCAAGGACAGAGCAGTCATTCTTTCACTCCTGCAACTGCTGCCGATGAGCATTGAAGCCGAACATGAAGAAGTATTATTATTTATTGAGAATAACCGTTTAATGGGAAAAGGGATGGGCTATGTGGATGTCCATCTTGTTACCTCTGCTGTATTAGCAGGCATACCTCTCTGGACACTTGATAAGAAATTGGCACAAGCTGCGGATAGCCTGCATATAAAATATATTACGATATCAGTAAGATAAATATAATAATTATAAATATTGTCCTATAATGTGTCTCGATTAATGTCAATAAAAAATTTATCGGTCAGACAAGGGCTACTGTGAACTCGCATGGATCTCTTGGTCCCTATCAAGCCAAAGACAGCAGGACATCCATAACGTTTAAAACCGCCACTTGAACTATAGGATCCATTTCACCCTGGGAGGCTCCCTTCGTACAATCCCGTCAATTTTTCCCTTGGGGTATCCGATGGCAAGAGAAGTGATGATTTTAAAAGGATAGGTTATCCCAAACTTTTTTTTGAATTTTCGGTCAAAAACAACCGCTTTGGTGATGAGGTCCACGTAACAGGTTCCAAGTCCCAGGGAATGGGCGGTCAGCACCATATTTTGAGCGCAGATTCCAAGATCCAGCTCCGTGCCGCCGATAGCCCGTTTATCGGCAAGCAATAAAATCATCGTGGGCGCATTGAAAAATACAGGAAAGTCAGGATCACTGGTTACCGCATTCAACCCGCCATGCGCCCGCTGATCCGCGTCACCGCCCACAAACCAGACAAGAATCCAGAGCAGTATTTTCTGCCATCTCTTTAAATCCGCATTTTTATCGCCCGGCGTTTTTTTATCCATCCAGGGCCCCGGCATGCAGAGTTTGCTGAAAAACCGAAGAATTTTTTTGCTCCTCCGGTTCAGCTCATTCAGCACTTCCGGATTCTGAATGACAATAAATTTCCAGGGCTGGTTGTTACCGGCTGAAGGCGCAAACCTTCCCGCCTCGATTATTCGATGAATCATCTCCGGGGCAACCTGTTTTTTTCTAAAAAGGCGGTTGCTTCTTCGCTGATAAATCACCTGTTCCACTCCGGTCAGCTCATCTTTGAATTCCTCAAAATCCCCCCTCTCTTTCAGGCCAAGAGGATCCGGAAATGTTTTGGTTCCCTCGAAAAGATGTTCATTTTTCCAGAACCCCCGGGGCACACGATAGTCTTTTTCGATCGTTATGGCATTTTGCGGGCAGACTGCGGCACAGTTTTCACAAGTAAGGCATCTGAAAACGTCATACCTTTCATTGGATTTTGATAGTTTATTTTCAACTTCCAGCAACTGGACCGGACATGCCTGTACGCAACGTCCGCATCCATTGCATTTTTCCGGGTCAACGATCAGCTTCGCCCACTTTGCCGGCGGCATGGCAACGTATCGATATTTTTCAAACAGCATTTTTTGGAGCCCCTTATTTCGAACGTGTTTTTCCTAAAGTGAGTGTTTCAAATTTTACTTCCATGACATGGACATATAATGTGTTCCGACCTTACAGTCAAGTAAAATCACCCTTTTGCACACATCGGACAGGGTTTTATCAGGATTTAAAGCATAATATAAAAAACCAAATATTATTTTTATATAATTGTTTTATTTGTAAAAGTAAAAACTTTTGCCGAATTCTTTTTTTTCTTGGCTTGTCTTTTTTACAATTATCCATTATATGTATAGTTGATAGATAATAACAGGCTGGACTGGAGAAAAAAATCCTGAAAACCGTATCCGGAAATACCAGTCCGGCAGCTGAAAAAGAGTATGAACGATCTTGAAACCGGCGCAACAGAAAGGTTTGCCGATGAGCAGTCCCATAAAATGGATTCGAATTGCCGAACTGGAACGGTTAACCGATATTCGTCGCAGAACGATTCACTTTTACCTGCAAAAGGGCCTTCTTCACCCACCCACCAAAACAGGGAAAACAATGGCCTATTATGATGAATCTCACCTTCGCAAACTTTCCTTTATCAAAAAAGCAAAAAATCAGGGCATGCCTCTCGTCGCCATTCAAGAAGAGATCAAACGCATGGAGTCTGCCCAGCCCGATATATTTGGAGGAAACCATATCGAGCCTTTCCTCAGCGAAGAAAAATCACCTGTAAAAAATGCCATCCCGCGAAAAGCGCAGGGTGTCAAAACAAGGGAGTGTATCCTGGATGCGGGATGCAGACTTTTCAGAGAAAAAGGATACCGGGAAACAAAAGTCATCGATGTGGTCAAGGCGCTTCATGTGGGAAAGGGAACCTTCTATTTTTATTTTTCCGATAAACGGGAACTGCTGCTGGAATGTGTTCCAAGAATTTTCAGCGACCTTTTTTCCGAAGGTTGGGAAAAAATACGCAGAATAAGAAATCCTCTTTTGCGTCTTGAACAAAGAGCGAGGATGGTTTTACCGGTCCTCAAGGAGTTCTGCTCGATCATTCAACTCAGCAAAGAGGCAATGGAAGACTCTGACCCAAAGCTTCAAAAGCTGGGCAGGCAGACCTACCTGTCCGTGAGAAGCCCGCTGGAATCCGATATTAAAAAATGTATTTCACAGGGCCTTATCAAAAAAATAAATCCTGAAATTGCCGCCACATTCTTCATCGGAGCCATGGAAAACCTCAATTACCTGCCGACCATTGAACAAGAGATTCATCTTGAGAATGCCTGGGACACCTACTTGAATCTTATAACCTATGGAATAAACGGAAAATGAGATGAAAGGAATTGGGGATCAAATCTTTAATCTTGAAAAAAACCGTTACTATACATCAACTATACATAACCGGCTGCGGCCTGCCCCCCGCATTCACTCCCATTTCCCGCCGGATAAATGCCCCGTATAGTATGCCTGATCTCAATAATGAAGCCGAACTGCCGCGAATATTTTCATTCCGCAGAAATAAAATTCTCCCACTTTTTTCTTGACTCTATAGTCAATATGACATATCACGGAAAATACGGACGAGAAGCAGTGTTCAGCCGGCAGAAAGCGCTCGAGCCGATATTTTTGATTTCATGTCAAGGAGAATGAAAATGGGTAAAAAAGTCGCGATCACCGGAGTTACCAGCTATTTTGCGTTAACGCTGCTGCCATACCTGCAGGCTGATCCCGAAGTGGATGAAATCATTGGTATCGGACGCAAACCCTGGACCGGCGGGTATGATAAGCTTACCTATTACCGTGAAGATATTCGGAGTGAAAAGCTTTTTGAAATTTTTAAGGATGTGGATACGGTTTATCATCTGGCATTTGTGGTTGGAGAGATACATGATAAAGCCGGCACACTGGACATCAATATAAACGGCTCCCGCAATGTTTTTAAGGCCTGTGCCGAGAATAAGGTTAAAAAAGTAATTTATACAAGCAGCATGACCGCATACGGCTCCCACCGCGATAACATCCTGGGGTTTACGGAAGAATCCCCCCTCCGAAGAAATGAAGACAATTATTACAATTCCAGCAAAATCGACGTGGAAAATTTTGTAACCGAATTTTTCAGCCATTATCCGGACATCACCCTGACTGTTCTCCGGGCAGGACTTCTCGTGGGACCCAACATCAACAACATGTTTTCCGATTTATGGACCATGAAGCTGACCGCCCTGCCGGCAGGCAGGACAACACATAATCAACTGATAAGCGAGGAAGATCTTGGCGAAGCCATGTACATTGCCTTTAAAAAAGAGCTTCCAGGCATATTCAATGTGGCGGCGGATGACGCTGTTCCGACAAAATGGTGCTTCAAGGCAGCAGGTGCAACGGTAATCCCACTGCCGACTTTTCTGCTGAAAATGATCGCAAAATTAGCATTCAAGATGCACCTTTTCCCTGCGAGTGAAGGATGGGTAAGCGTTGGTGAATATACTATTTTCTGCAACAATGAGAAGTTCAAAAAAGCAGCGAACTGGAAACCCAGGCACTCTTCAAAGGAAGCTTTTGAAAAATTTTTAAAATCCAGAGAGCGGGATGCCAGGGACAATCCGATACAGGCGATATTGTCCTGGATATTTAAAAGTGGTGCCCGCACGAGACCTACCATGTTCGTCCTCAACATCTTTAGACTTGGTAAAATTCCAGGACTGAGGAGACTGATCCCCTGGATGAATCCCAAAAAAAACAGCATGTCTTACCTGCCTGTAAATGTCAGCATCGAAGATGTTACAAATGAAGTGCTGCCTTCTCAAATCGTTCATGACTTTATCGATGCAGCTGCCGTTCATGTCATCATGGATAAATGCGGCTGCCGGCTGGCGCGAAAGTGTAAACATCATACCCCTGATATCGGATGTCTTTTCATGGGTGATACGGCTTTGACACTGCCCCATGGCGTCAGCCGCAGAGTGACAAAAGAAAAGGCCCATGCCCATGTTGAACGGGCGGTCAGCGTCGGCCTCATTCCCATGACAGGCAAGGTTCGGGTCGACAATTTCATTTTTCTTACACCGGACAAGAGCAGGCTTCTAAGCGTATGTTTCTGCTGCCATTGCTGCTGCATGATGACAGCATACAAACATATCCCGGGAGACTACTTAAATGGAATCATGCAGCCGATCGAGGGGCTGTCAGTTGAAGTGACGGACAAATGCATCGGCTGCGGAACCTGTATCGAAACCTGCGGCTTCAATGCGATAACAATTGAAAACGGCCGCGCCGTTCACAGCATTCAATGCCGCGGCTGCGGACGATGCGCAACCTACTGCCCGCAGCAGGCAGTCACGATTACAATCAAAAATCCAGACTATCTGGACGATGTCAAAAAACGGATCAATTCCTATATCACGTATTAGGAAAATTTTAACATAACAGTCGAAAACAACTGCTTCTGGAATGCCCGACAGTCAATTCGATCATGTTCAATACCAGGAAGAATTCGTAGGCAAAAGGAGTTAACCATGCGAGATGTTGCCATTGTTGGCGCTGGAATGATTAAATTCGGCAAATACCCTGAAAAAGGGATCAAAGATCTTGTTCGGGAGTCTGTGGAAAAAACACTTATCGACGCGGGAATTGACTCAAAAGCTCTTGAGGCCGCCTATGTCGGATCTGCTGCACCCGGCATCATGACCGGTCAGGAACAGATTAAAGCCCAGGTTACGTTAAGTGCCATGGGAATCGATACCATACCGATGTTCAATGTGGAAAATGCATGCGCCAGTTCTTCCTCGGCATTCCACCTGGCCTGGACCGCTGTGGGCGCAGGACTTTATGACTGTGTGCTGGTTGTCGGGTTTGAAAAACTTTACGACAAGGACAAAATGAAGTCCTTCATGGCTCTTGGTTCTGCTGTGGATATTGAGAATGTCACGCAGTTTCTTGAAGACTTCATGAAAAAGCAGGGTAAAAACGAAAGCATCATGTCTTCGGACAGCGGAAAAAGCAAAAGCATCTTCATGGACATGTATGCCTATTACACAAGAACCTATATGGAGCGGTTTGGTTTGACACAGGAGCATTTTGCGAAAATTGCCGTCAAAAGCCATAAAAACGGCAAACTGAACCCGAATGCCCAGTACCAGAAAGAAGTAACCCTGGAAGAAGTCCTGAATTCAGGCGATATTTCATTTCCCCTTACAAAAATGATGTGCTCTCCGATCTGTGACGGCAGTGCCGCCGCGATCATCTGTTCAAAAGAGAAAGCCGCTCAGTTCACTCAAAAACCTGTCTGGGTTGAAGCATCTGTAGTCGGAAGCGGCAAGGTCAGCCATGATCTGGGAGACACCCTTACAAAACGTCTTGCTCCAAAAGCATTCGAGACCGCGGGCATAGGACCGGAAGATATCGATGTTATTGAAGTGCATGACGCGACCTCTCCTTCTGAAATCATTACCCTTATCGAACTGGGGATTATTAAAGGAGAGGATGCGCCCAGAGCGATCGATGAAGGATGGCTTGAACTGGATGGCAGCAATCCGTCAAACACATCCGGCGGCCTTGCCTCAAAAGGCCATCCCATTGGCGCAACGGGTCTTGGCCAGATCCATGAAATTGTTCAGCAGCTGAGAGGTACAGCAGGAAAGCGGCAGACAAAAAATCCAAAAATCGGTATGACGCATAACGGCGGAGGCATTCTCGGGGTTGACGCAGCCGCAATGGCTCTTCACATCTTTAAACGATAAGTGAATACGGAGATCCATGAAACAATCGTCGAAAGACATTTTAAAAAGACATGGATGGCGGATAGACAGGGCGCTCCACAATTTCATCTATTTCTACTTCCACGAACAGTATGTGTTTGTTGCGCGCATACTCACAAAAACCACGGTAGTCCTTCTTTCCTGGTTCAAACCGATAAAAATTGTTCCGAATGCCGTCTTCAATCGTTACCATTCAAAGATTCTCTCGACAAGCGACGTTACAAAAATTCTGACACTGAATGAAGACATCGATCTGGGCCGGGATCTGAATAAACAAGTTCTGCCTTTTAAATACGCGAACAAAATTTTATTCAGAAACCCGAAACTCATCGCGACAATGGATTGCCCCTGCACATTGAATCAGAAAGAATCTGAACGATGCCATCCCGTGAGACGATGCATTGCCATCGGGCAGGACTTCGCGCCGATCTGGCTTGAGCACTGCAAAGAAAAATACAATGCCATACAGATTACCCAGGAAGAGGCACTGGATATCATCAAAGAGTCACGGAAAACCGGGCATATCACCAATGCGTTTCTGAAAGTCGCAACCGGCGGTTTAACCGGAATCATCTGCAATTGCTGTCCAAAATGCTGTGTGGAAATTGAGGCCACAAAACTGTCAAAAAAAATAGACAAAAGCATTTCCCAGTATGCGCCGTCCGGATATTCTGTAAAGCATGACAGCAGCGTCTGTACGCTGTGCGGAGAATGCGAGAAGGCATGCCACTTTGAGGCAATAAAAATCGAAGATGAAAAATTTATATATGATCGCGATGCATGCATGGGATGTGAACTGTGTGTCGAAAGCTGCCCTTCAGAAGCTTTGCAGTTATACAATGATCCGGACAAACTGCTGCCGCTTGATCTTGAGCTGTTAAAAGAGGAATTTGAAAAAAAATGAGTCCAAGCGCAAAAGGCTCGAACGCGCTTACGGCTGCGATTTCAATGCTCCTGAACGGATTACGAAAGATCTCTTCAACCGCTAATCTGCTTTGCGACAACGATACCATAATCGATTCAACTGTCCGAAACCGTTGACAGGCGGAATCCTATCGTCTATATTTCGAATTCAAAATTCGGCCCCTTATCCTTTTCCATATCCCGGGCCGGATTCATTTCGGGCTTATCACCGCTTTGGACAATACGGATCGCGCGTATGACAAAATGGATCAGGATATTCATTTTTTATGGAGAGTTAAATGAAAAAAAACCTTACAGGCATACTGATCTGCCCTGCCTGCCTGCCGGATGAACACCTGCTGGAAGAAAAGATTATCAAGGATATCGGGGACGATATTCTAACCGGGTCCTTAACCTGTCCACGCTGTAAAAGCGTGTATGCAATTCAAGAGGGAATCGCGTTTCTGGACCCGGCCTCGAAACAGGGTAAAGTGAAATCAAATTCCAGATATGAATCCCCTCCCCTGCTGTCGTCCTATCTGTGGAGTCATTATGCAGACCTGCTGCAGGAAGAGAACGCGTCAACCGCATATCCTGAATGGGCGGCGCTTCTGCAATCCCATTCCGGAATTGCGGTTGACGCGGGATCGGCTGTTGGGCGTTTTGCATTTGAAATGAGCCGGAAAAGTGACTTCGCAATCGGAATCGACAATTCACTGTCCTTTATTCGAGCAGCCAGAGAGTTAATGACAAAAAGGCAAATTACCTTTTCCTTGTATCAGGAAGGAAATCTGACCAGAGAAACCGTTTTCAATCTGCCGGATACATGGGATACAGACAGGGTTGAATTTATTGTAGGGGATGCACTGGCGCTTCCATTTAAATCCAACACCATCTCTTCTCTTGCTTCTCTCAACCTGATTGACAAGGTTCCCGTTCCCATGAATCACCTGAAGGAGATGAACCGTGTCACGAAAGAAAAAAATGCGCAATTTCTTTTTTCAGATCCGTTTTCATGGTCCACAGAGGTTGCCGATGAAAAAGACTGGCTGGGAGGGAAAACCAGCGGAAAGTTTGCCGGCTGGGGCAAAGATAACATCATAGCGCTTTTGCAGAGTCCACATAACGGATTCTCTCCTGAATGGCGAATTGAAAAACAGGGCCATGTGTGGTGGACCATACGGACTCACTCCAATCACTTTGAACAAATCCGGAGCTGCTATATCAAGGCTGACAGATAAACAACCAGCCATGTCCGGCTCATCATACCGCAAACAATGCAAGGAGGCTGCATGGAAAAAGATACGATTTGCCGCTTATGCTCATCATGCTGTCCCATAAAAGTCAGCATACTAGACAATAAACTGGTTGCCGCGGAAAGAAAATCATTTGTTTCACAGGAAAAAAAACATTTCTGCCCCAAACTGAAAGCCGCCGCCGACATTGTATATTCACCTGACAGACTGAAGCGGCCCCTTGTCAAGAAAAGCGGTCATTTTGTTGAAACCTCGTGGGATGAGGCTCTTGACCTCATAGCAGATAAATTCAATTTATTTAAAAAGAAACACGGCGCGGAATCGACAGCATGGCTTCGAGGCATGGCCGCGGATTGGGGAGCTCCCTGGGATTATGCAAACAGGCTGATGAACCTGTTCGGCTCGCCCAATACCATTGGGAATGGTTCGGTCTGCCATGTGGCACGAGAAATGGCTCATTCCTATACCTACGGCGCAATGACATTCCCGGAGATAAAAAAATCCCGATGTATCCTTGTCTGGGGTAAAAACGATATGGACACCAATCCCCAGGCATATGAAAACATCCTGTACGCCAGGCAGCATGGGGCAAAACTGATCGTGGTTGATCCGGTACGAATCGGACTGGCTGAAATGGCGGACATCTGGATGCAGATCAAGCCCGGCTATGATGGCGTGCTTGCGATGTCCATGATCCACGAGATTATATCGAACAAACTGTATGATGATCATTTTATAAAAGAATGGACCGTTGGATTTGAATCTTTAAAAGAGGCCGCCGAAAATTATCAGGCGGACAAGATCGCCGATGCCATCTGGCTGGATCCGGATGTGATCAAACTTGCCGCCAGATTATACGCGACTTCAAAACCCGCCTGTATTATCGACGGAAACGGCCTGGATATGCAGCTTAATGTTTTTGACCAGACCCGGGCGGTCTGCATGTTGAGAGGGCTGACAGGAAACATTGATCAGAGCGGCGGAGACGTTATACCTCAGCCTGTCCCGGCTAGAAATATTCAATGCAAAGACCTCCTTCCCATGGAAGCGGATTCAATCACCCGCGATTATCCGCTCTTTGATGATTTTCACCCCACATGGGGCAGGCACGCACAGTCGTGCATTATCGACGCCATCCTGGACAAAAAGCCCTATCCGGTGAAGATGCTTGTCGTACAGTCCGCCAACCCCGCAGTTACGATGGCCGATTCAAACCGGGTGATTCGTGCCTTACAAAATCTGGAGTTCCTGGTCGTCATCGATCTGTTCATGACGAAAACAGCCGCTTTCGCGGATGTGGTGCTTCCGGCGACAAGCAGTTTTGAAAAAACTCAGTTGAACCGGGCCTTTTTACGAAACAATTCCGTAATGCTTCAAGAGCAGGTCATCGAATGGGTTGCCGACAGCCGGCCGGATTGGAAAATTACATTTGAACTGGCCCGGAAGCTTGGCATGGAAAAAGAGTTTCCGTGGATGACCGCGGAAGAGGCTATTGATTATCAACTGGAACCCACGGGAATAACGGTCGAGATGCTTCGAAAAACCCCTGGTGGAATCCAGATTGGGGAAATGGAATATGAAAAGTATAAGACAAAAGGCTTTTCAACTCCTTCCGGGAAACTGGAGTTCTATTCAAAAAAGCTTGAAGAACATGGACATGCGCCTGTCCCTCTTTTTGAAAATGATGCTGCAATTCCCATCAGCTTTTATGACAGGAAAGATGAATACCCGATTATAGGTATAAGCGGCGCGCGTTCCAATTCATATACCCACTCCCAGTTTCGAAGGGTTCCTTCGCTGGTTAAACGGGAACCGGAAGGTTTTATCGATATTCATCCGGATGACGCGGATGAAAAAAAGATTACCGACAATGACATGCTGCGTGTAGAGACCCCCAAAGGCCGGATTACGATGAAAGCAAGGGTATCTTACGGGATTCATCCGGGTTCTGTCCGGATTGGGTGGGGCTGGGGTGAAATAGATTCAGAAACCAGCCTGAACAATCTGACGGATGATGGTAAGCGAAACGCCGTAACCTGTACACCTTCAGGTCGAAGTTTCATGTGCCGTATAACAAAAATAAAATAATCTTACAGCGTTTTCAGAAGATAAACAAAGTATCCGACATAGCATGCGAGCAGTAATGCACCGCCGGATCGGGATATTGTAAGCGTTTTTCGCATCATCAGCCATGGCAGAGCGCTGATAAAAATCATAACGAGATAGTCAATTAAAAGTCCGCTTTCAAAAAACCCGCCCGGAATATAAATCGGTTTTACAAGTGCGGCCGCACCGACAACGCTCAAAATATTGAACACATTGCTTCCCACGAGATTGCCGATACTGATATCCATCTCCTTTTTAATCGCGGCCACGATGGAAGTCGCGAGTTCTGGAAGCGAAGTCCCGAACGCGACAATGGTCAACCCGATGAATTTTTCATTTACACCGAGAACCAGCATTATTTTTGTGGCTGCATCAACAACGGTCTGGGCTCCCAGAACAACCCCCGCTATGCCGACAAGGATCAATACAATCTGCTTTTTTCGTGCGGTAATATACCCGGTATCCGGTATCTTGATTCCGATCGCATCAGCTCCATGATTCATCGGTTTGCCCTGCTGTATTCCGCTGGCAAGCCGATAGTTGAAAACCGTATACAGAATAATACCGGTAAAAAGAACAGCACCTTCAAGTGTTCCAATTTTCGAATTCAAAGAAAAAATAAGTAGTATGAATGACACAAACAGCATGATGGGAATATCCCGACGCACGACTCCCCGCTGACTCGTTATCGGCGCAAAGATGGCGGAAAGGCCGAGAACCAGAGCGATGTTGCAGATATTGCTTCCAACGACATTGCCGACAGCAATCATGCTTTTCCCTTTAAGGGAAGAAATCACGCTTACAACAAGCTCAGGGGCGGAAGTCCCGAATGCCACTACGGTCAGGCCGATCACCAGCGGCGATATACCCATGCTTCGCGCAAGACCGGAAGAACCCTTTACAAGCCACTCCGCGCTATAATAAAGTATCAGAAAGCCGGCGATGCAAAACAGGCTGCTAAGTATCATATTTTTATCTTCTTTCCCCGAAAATTGAAACCAAACCACACCTGCGGCGCAAGCTGATTTGCATTTTTATTCGGGCTATACTATATCAGGGGATCACCGCTTTTCAACATGATTATGATATGAAAGGCCTGCTCTTGCGAAATGATACCGAGTTCTAACGATACCTGTTATGAATATGAAAAGGAGGAACCAGAGGGCTATGGAAAATAAAGTTGTTGTTACATGCGCGGTTACCGGGGTTCTGACCGATCCGGAAAAATTCAACGTGCCTGTTACACCGGAACAGATGGCAGATGCCGCGAAACAGGCCTACGATCAGGGCGCAACAATCATCCACGCCCACTTCAGATCACAGGCTCCGGGACTTGGCGCTTTTCCAACCTGGGAGATTGAACCGGTTGGGGAGATTATTGCCGCAATCAGAGAAAGGGTGCCTGAAATCATCATCAACATGAGTACCGGTGTTATGGGAAACGATATATCCGGACCCATTGCCTGCCTTGAAAAGTTTAAACCGGAAATGGCTGCCTGTAATGCCGGTTCTCTGAACTATCTTAAAATTCGAAAGGATGGGGAGTGGGCATGGCCGCCGATCCTGTTTGACAACCCGGTTGAAAAAATTAAATCCTTTGCCGATGTGATGACGGCCAATAATATTATTCCTGAATTCGAATGCTTTGATACCGGTATCGTCCGCAGCGTCGGGATGTTCAAGGCAAACGGAATGTTCAAGGGCAACGCTCATCTCTCATTTGTCATGGGCGTGGACTCCGGCATGCCGGCACGATCCGATCTTCTGCCCATCCTGAAAGACGAATTGCCGGCAGATTCGCACTGGCAGGTTATTGCCACAGGACCGGACAGAAAAAAAATCTGGAACCTCCATAAAACCTGTATCGAGCTTGGAGGGAATGTCCGGACAGGCCTTGAAGATACCTTTTACCTCCCCAATGGAGATCGGGCTCATGATAATGGAAACCTTGTGGAGGCGCTGGTAAAAATGATAAGAGAGATCGGCAAGGAACCCGCTTCTCCGGATGAAGCACGTCGTATCCTGGGAATAAGCTGAATTACCGTATTTGAAGATATCGATATTGAAACATGAAAATTGAAAAACCGGACCTGCTCACCGTAAATATTGGTGAGGTTGATATTCCGTACCTGTCATATCATCGTCGATCCACGCCCACGGTCGTTTTTATGCATGCTACCGGATTCCAGCCATGGCTGTGGCATCCGATCGCGCGGGAGCTTTCCGATCGATTTCATATCATCGCCCCCTATTTCTGCACGCACCGTGAACCAGACCCCGAGAAAGGATTCATGAGCTGGCTGAAACTGGCAGAGGATCTTACACGTTTATGCGGCAAACTGGATATAGAAGCCCCGTATATGGTAGGGCATTCGATGGGGGCAACGCTGATAACCATTGCAAGTGCCGTCTATGGTCTCAAAGTCCGGAAGATGGTTTTAATCGAACCGATTTATCTGCCCGAAAAAACGTACCGGACAGAAATCAGGCTTCAAAAGCATCCCCTTGCATCAAAGTCAATCAAACGAAGAAACGGCTGGAAAGATGAGACGGATGCAGAAGCCTACCTCAGGTCTAAGGAAATGTTTCAGGACTGGGACGAGGAAGCGATACGACTCTATATTTCATACGGAATGGTAAAAAATGGAAATGGTTTTATGAGGCTCTCCTGCCCTCCTGAACGGGAGGCAGCTCTTTTTCTGGGCGGCAGTGAATATGACCCATGGCCACTCCTTCCTGAGATAACCTGCCCGGTTGTGGTTGTCGAAGGAGAAAACAGTATCAACAAGACAGTGATTGACCTTAAAAAAGCGACCGCTGCCTTTCCAAAAGGCAGCTACACAGAAGTGAATGGCGCGGGCCACCTGATCCCGATGGAAAAACCGGCAGTCGTATCCGGGATCATAAATGAATTTCTGGCTCTGCAGATTGATTAATTAAAACAGGAGGCAACATGAAACACCTGTCTGAAATGGTTCGAGAGCGTTGTCGTGCGGATTCTGAAAAAACCGCTTTTCTGGTAAAAGAAAATAACCAGTGGAACCCCGTTTCCTGGTCCGAGGTTGATGAGCAGACTGAAAAAATTGCAGCCGGCCTCCTGGCTCTCGGCCTTAAACCCGGTGATACAGTATCCATACTCGGCAATACACGTCTTGAGTGGACCCTGTCGGATCTGGGAGTTCTGCGAATCGGCGGCATCAGTGTCGGTATCTATCAAACCCTTTCGGACCAGCAGATCACCTATATTTTAAAGGACTCCGGATCAAAAGTTCTTATTGTCGAAGACAGAAATCAGATTGAAAAAATCAAACCGCATCTTGATGATCTTCCGGAACTGAAGTGGATCATCCTGTGGGATGGAACCCCTGAAGGCCCAAACCAGATATCCTTTGCTTCTCTCAAGGAAAAAGGCGCGGAAAAGCTTTCCGGAGATCCGGACTGTGTAATTCAGGCTGAAACTCTCATCAATCCACACGATACAGCCATCATCATCTACACTTCCGGAACCACCGGTCCACCAAAAGGAGCCTGCCTGTCTCACAAAAACATCCTCGCCGAACTTGTCATCACCGACATCATCGGGGCTGAAAAAGTGGGAAACATCATGATGTTTTTTCTGCCCCTTTCGCATGTCGGAGAGCGTGTCGCCGGTCAGTATATGCGCATCTATCGCGGGATAACATCCGCATACGTAAAGGATATCACCCGTATTCTCGATGACATGAAAGAGATCCGGCCGACTTTCTTCGGCAGTGTGCCCCGTATTTTTGAAAAAGCGTATGCACGAATACAAACTGAAGCCGCAGACGCCTCCCCCATAAAACAAAAACTCTTTAACTGGGCGGAAAGCGTTGGACGACGCGTCAGCAGAAATAAGCAGGCAGGGATCGCTTCTCCCCCCCTTCTCAATCTTCAGAATGCCATTGCAGACAGGCTTGTATTTCGAAAAATCCGGGATATTTTCGGAGGGAGGGTTGGATATTTTCTTTCCTCATCCGCTCCCATCGCCCTGGAAATCCTTGAATTCTTTCATGCCTGCGGAATGCTTGTTCTTGAAGGATATGGGCAGACGGAAGTTTCCTGTTTTTGTACACTCTGCACACCGGATGCGTATCGTTTCGGCTCCGTTGGGAAAGCGCTTCCCGGTGTGGAACTTAAAATCGCGGATGATGGTGAAGTGATGGTAAAGGGGGAAATTGTGTTTAAGGGCTACCTGAACCAGCCCGAGCTAAACCAAAAAACCCTGACAGATGACGGTTGGATTTACACGGGAGATATCGGCAGGCTGGATGAAGATGGCTATCTATGGATTACAGGCAGAAAAAAAGAAATTATTATTACGTCCGGCGGGAAAAATGTAACACCCGCCAATATTGAAAATCTGATTAAAAATCATCCGTTGATCGAACATGCCATGGTCCATGGTGACCGCAGAAAATATCTTACCGCTCTGATCTCTCTGGATCAGGATAACCTCAGAGCATGGGCTGAAAAAAACGGGTATTCCAGCCTTGATTTTGAGGCATTGACACGCCTGCTTGAAATCAACGAAATGGTCCGGAAAATTATTGATGAATCCAATAAATCTTTCGCCAAATTTGAAACCATCAAAAAATTTATCATTATACCGAAACCTTTTCTGATCGATACCGGCGAGCTGACGCCAACCATGAAAGTCCGCAGATCCGTTGTAGAGGCCAAGTATATGGAGATGCTGAACACACTTTACGATGAATGACGGTATCAGACAGGCGCATCCGTAAAATCAACCGCCGCATGCCTTTTGCGGATACTCCGGCGCTGCTGCCGGAAAAGGCTCCGGGAGAAACCCAACGGTGTGGACCAGCAGTTCGTCTATCGTATTGTCCTTTTTCTCCCAGAGATCATTCACCCACTCCTGGAAACTTTCTCTGAACACCGGGTCATTGAAATAATCCCCCAGGAGTTCCTTTGTTATCGGCCTGGTTTGAACCCGAATCTTGATATGGGTAATCTTTCCGCACATAAACTCCCAGACATTCGGGACACCCTCCGGGTAGACGATGGTAACATCCACAAGGCTGTTCAAATATTCACCCATCGAGCTGAGTACAAAAGCAATCCCTCCGGCTTTTGGTTTCAGCAGGTGTTTGTAGGGTGAATTCTGTTTTTCTTTTTTGGACCTGGTGAACCTTGTTCCTTCCATAAAATTCATGACGGAAACAGGCTTTGTTTTAAATTTTTGGCATGCTTTTCTAGTAATTTCAATATCTTTTCCATTCAAATGCGGATATTTCCGCAGAAATTCCTGCGAATAACGCTTCATAAACGGAAAGTCCAGCGCCCACCATGCAACCCCGAGTATCGGAACCCAAATCAGCTCTTTTTTGAGAAAAAATTTCAGGAATGGAATTCTGCCCATAAAAACAGTCTGGAGTACAGGGATATCAACCCATGACTGATGATTGGAGACAACAAAATACCATTCATTCTTATCCAGCGTTTCAACCCCCTGCACATCCCAGTGAATTCGATGCATCACTTTCATGAAGAATGCGTTGTTTCTGACCCAGGTTGTCGAGATAAAAATCAGAATTGCATCACACTGCTTTCTCCAGAATTTAAACGGAATAATAAGTTTTAACAATGCGGCGAAAAAAAGTGCTGTACACATCACAAGTATGTTCAAAGACACCAGTATCATTGACAGAATACCCCGGATCGTTCCCGGCAAAAAACTTAACATGCAGTCCCCTTTCAATCTGATTCTATATATGCCTTATCGCCTTATATGCCTTATAGCTTTCATTTTTTTGATGGTTTACCGTAATACAGCTTGAACGCAGCTTACCGTAAACCGGCACGAGCGCATTCTTTAAAGGAAATACACTGAAAAACACAGCTTTTTCTTACGTTTTACAAAAATTTTACAAAGAATTTTTTTGAACTTCCAACTGGATGTTGGAACGGGTTAAAACTTTCAATCCAGGTTAAGGTCGAAGCGGGTTCATCTACCGGATTCAAAAAACATTTCGAGGATTGAATCCCCTCTTCTCCACGAAAAGATTCGGCCCAGGACCCGGAACAGAGTTGTGACAGAACCAATAACCGTTATGGAATCTGCTTGAAGGCATCCGCCGCGCGCATAGCGCCTTCGCCCATGGCGCAACAAACACGCGGAGTTTGACTTCAAACCATCAGGAACTGAAGAGACAGAGAGGGGAAATTGAGGATTTACTCTGATATGTATCGCACGATAACCAGCACACCGGATAATCAAAAAAAGTTCAATCCGATCCTACCTGTTCATAATCAAGTATTCAACATCCGGCCTCAATCTTTTAATTTCGGCCACATAATTTTTGGCTTCTCTTTCAGAGTTAACGAACATCGATTCATACTTTTGCATATTGCCATATTTAATTTTGACTTTTACTTTAGTTTGTTTGTGATTGATAACATTTCTCCTTTCAATATATCCGTAAATGTTTTGAACATGAAACGATTTTCCTTGTCATGAAAAGTCCAAAACACCGGCAATTTTTCGCCATTTAATAAAAACTGTCACAGCTTCAACAGTTGAGATGTCACGATGATAATCGAGATCCCTACAAGATCAAAACAGGTCTCGGCAGGTAGAGCAACTATATCACAATACCGACAGAAATCAAGCCTTTTATTCCCCTGCCGCCAAACACGTGTATAAGCTCGTATTGAATCCGGCAATCCGTAACACCAGATACAATCATTTCCGGCACGCATATCGATCGAAATAAAAATGGATCACCGGAAAATCGCAGCTTCGGTGATAAAACGATCATGGTGTACACCGGTGAAGAGATCTCAAGAAAAATCAGAAGAATAAGTCGCAGACCGACATGAACATATCCTGACCGGCAGGAATATTGCGAGATAAAATTCACGATTTCGCAAAAAATATTACGAAAACTGTTGACAAAAGGTGATCCGGGCATTACAGCTTCTCCTGAAAGCTTCTCGATAATGGATGCCCGCATAACCATCGTACCCGCGCAACCATAGATATAAATCAGTATTGAATCCTTTTGGGAGGGAAATTGATGCATAAAAAAGTGTCTTGTCTCTCAGTACTCCTGTTTTTAATCTGTTTTTTTTCCATTTGTCAGGCTGCGCCGTCAGATATACTGGACACCGTATCCCTTTGTCAGGCAATCAAGTCTCCAACCGCATCGGGAAATGAAATACCTATTTCTTATCTGACGGACGGCATATACGATTACGGTATTTTCATCGGCCCGAATAAAAGAAAATACAATGTACTTAATTTTGAGTCGAATACAAGCCCTCAGGAATTCACTTTCCTGAACCTGAGACTTTACGTTACTTATCTTGAAGGCGGATCACAGACCGTAACCGTTTACAGCTACAATGCCGATGGATCTACGATCAACACGTCCTTTTCAATGGATTTTACACTGTCGTCGCTGGGCTGGAACGATCTGGATATTTCCGGCCTTCTTTCGGTGATGGAGGGATTTGATTTTATAAAAATCAGAATCGTAGCTCTCGATGGTCAGATCGTAATATCCGAGGCACAGATGACAACCGAAGAGACGATACCGGAAGTGGAGGCTGATTTTACAGGTACCCCTGTATCAGGTGGTGCGCCGCTGACGGTTTCCTTCACCGATACTTCGATTGTTCCACCAGGCAACTATATCGTTTCCTGGGAATGGGATTTTGATAACGATGGGGTGGTGGATTCCACCGAACAACATCCTGTCTTTACCTACAATACCGGCGGATATTATACCGTCAGCCTGAAGACAACGGACACGACAGGGGCAACCGATACTGAAAGTAAACCGAACTATATTTCCGTGATAAAACTGAAAGCCGATTTTGACGGCAGCATTTATTTAACCGGGGAAGAACCAAGAGGGACTGCGCCGCTGAATATTTCCTTTACCGACAGGTCTATTGTTCCCCCAGGGAGATATATCGTTTCTCGGGAATGGGATTTTGATAACGATGGCGTGATCGATTCAACCGAGCAATACCCTTCCCACGTATACGATAACGTGGGTTACTATACGGTAAGCTTAAAGATAACGGATTCAACTGATGAAACAGATACAACGGTTAAAACCGACTATATTCTTGTAGACATAGATACGGATCATGATACCATCATTGATGCTGACGATAATTGCCCGAACACAACGAACTTCAACCAGTCTGATCTTGACAATGATGGAATCGGTGATGCCTGCGATAATGATACGGATATCATACATGACGCGACGGTTTGTACTTCCCTGAAAAAGGCGACAACTCCTGAAACCGGACCCGTCTCAGTCCTGGGATTGCTGACAGACGGATTGTTCGATCAGACAATCAGAATTCAACATAACAAAAAATACGACGTTCTTGATCTAACCTCAAACACCGCAACACAACTATTAAAATCATTAAACCTGAAACTTTACGTTACCAGCCTTGACGGCGGATCACAGGCGGTAAGGGTTTATAGTTATAACGCGGACGGATCTACCATCAACACATCCCTTTCACTGGATTTTACAATGTCGCAAGGCTGGAATGATCTGGATATCTCCGGACTTCTTCCGGTGATGGCAGGATTCAATTCTGTAAAGGTCAGGGTTGTCGCTGTCGATAGCTGGATAGATCTATCCGAAGCCGGGATTATTGCAGACTCTTTTCGGGATGACACCGTAATTTCCATCGATCCTTCTGCGATTGACTTTGGTTCGGTTGAGGTGATGGAATACACCTGGGCCGGCGCCGTAATTTCGAATACCGGTGTCGGCAAACTGTACATGGGCGCAATCACGGCTCAGCCCCCGTTTTTTATTATTGATAATGGATGCGAAAATGATGTTTTATGGGCGAATCAGTCGTGTTCCTGCATCATTGGTTTCCGTCCCGAAGCTGCCGGCCCGTATACCGGGATCGTTACGGTTGAATCCAGCGATGGAGAAAATCCTGAATATGAGATTCATGTAACCGGAACCGCAGCTCAGGTATCAACCACGATTGCAGGGGTTGTAACAGACGATGCAACCGGCCAGCCCCTGTCCGATGTTGAAGTCACCTTGAATGTGACCAGAGACCTGAACTTGAGCCCTGCGGATTACAATTACGGTTCCAACTGGACACAGGCGGATTATGATCTGGTCGCCGCCAATGATGAAACAAGACGTGTCAGCGACATTCATGGCGATGAAGCCATTCAATATTTTCAAGTCAGGAATCCATATGAACTCACGGACTCCATCAAAGTCACCTGGAATGGTTCCGGTGAAGACAGTCGGGACAGCAAGCTGTCGCAGGCGATCATCGCGGACCAGACCGGCCTGCTGACCAGCGTCAGACTGTTGGTTGGACCCGAATACGAAACCGGTTACCGCTACGGGTATGCAATGGTCCATTTAAAGTCAAAACTGGGGGGTGATGAAGAACATACCCTGGCGGCAAGCGCAGGTGTTCCCTACGCGAATATTCCCGCAGGATTTACCTGGGTGGAATTCGTTTTTCCAGAGCCTGTCCAGGTGAAAACCGGCCAGACATATTACCTGGAACTCCTGGCGCAGACCCGCTTGTCAACGACCCCGGGAGAAGTCCGCTGGGCATACAATGACCCCGGGTCATATGCGGACGGTGAAGGGTATCTGCGTGACAATCTGCTCTGGAACACGATCAACGGGTGTTTTGGATTTCAGACGGTTGTGGATGATCAGCTCGATCAAAGCAATGATCCGAACTGTACAACCTGCCGGTATATCGGGACCGTGGGCTGGCCTGAATACAATACCGTATATCTCGGTATATTAAACCGAAACAGATCCGCTTATGATTATCAAGACAATGCCCAGATGAAATCAGGGCCGGATGATGTGACCCTTTCAGGATTGATTGAAGAGAATCTGTCTGATTATTACGACACGGATAGCTGGATAACGATAAAGGCGGAAAATTTTGCCGGCCGATACGAATACCCGTTTTCGTATATTGCCACGGATATGGCTGCAATCGAATTCGTAAAGAAAAGCATTACCTCAACCGGTTCAGATGGGGTATATTCATTGGAGAACCTGCCAAAAGGAACCTATACGATTACCTATCATGCAGCAGGGTATTATCCGGAAAGCGTCAATGGAACATTGATATCCGGTGCTGCGATTCAGCATGATATTGCGTTGACGCAGGCGGAACCCATCAGCATTTCGATAACAAGCCCGATTGATGGTTATTCCAGCAGTAACGATACGGTTTATGTAGAAGGTAATGTGACCGCATTATCCCAGGTGACCGTGAACGGAATCCAGGCAATTGCAACGGGCGATACCTTCTCCGCCTGGGTTGATCTGAATTACGGATCGAACACCATCACCGCAGACGCTTTAGGACAATACGGTCAGACAGCTTCGGACAGCATCACGGTTAACCGGCCGTATCCAACACCTGCCGTAAGTATTGCCGGTGCCCCGGAAACGATTGGCCTCGGTCAAACCGCCATCTTATCCTGGGATTCGACATATGCCGATTCATGCAGCATCGATCAGGGAATCGGTACGGTGGCCGCAGTCGGAGCAACGATTGTAACACCGTCAACCACCACCACCTATACCATTACAGCCATTGGCCCCGGAGGAACCGCGACGGACAGCGTAACCGTGGTCGTGTTAGGCCCGCCAACCGCATCCATAAGCGCCAATCCCGGAACCATCCCGACCGGCGGATCTTCTGAATTGACCTGGACCACAACAGACGCGGATACGGTTTCCATCGATCAGGGGATCGGCAGTGTCGCGTTAAGCGGATCGGTCTTTGTCACACCATCCACGACCACCACGTATACGATTACAGCCACCGGCCTCGGAGGAACCGCGACAGAAAGCATAACCGTTATTGTGGCAGACCAGCCAACCGCATCCATAAGCGCCAACCCGGAAACCATTCCGATCGGCGGATCTTCCGAACTGACCTGGATCGCAACCAATGCAGATACAATAACGATAGACCCGGATGTCGGAACGGTCAATGCAAGCGGAGCCGTGTCGGTGGCACCTTCGGAAACGACCACCTATACGCTTACCGCCATAGGCCCCGGAGGAACCGCCACTTCCAATGTCACGGTTACGGTGAACAATCCATTCACGCTGATAATCACTTCGCCATCTGCCGGTTCGACGATATCACGACCGGATGTGATGGTTGAGGGAACGATTATCCATTCAGGTGCGCTTGAAACCGGTATCGTTGTGAACGGTGTCCCGGCAATCGTCCATGGCAATCAATTTGCTGCCAACCATGTTCCGTTGACTGAAGGAGAAAATACACTGACCGCAACCGCGACAGATACGGACGGCAATGTATACAGCGTGGAGCAGACAATCGATGCCGAAACCGCCGAAAATTTTATCCGTATTCTCGCCAACCCGGAATCCGGGCTTTTGCCGCTTGCGGTTACGCTTGATATCAGAGGGACATTCAGTATTGACAACTCTGTTGTCTCCTATTCCGGGCCGGAGCCGGTCGACTCCGTTATCCAGAAACTCGACCGGCAGGAAAGTGACGCGCCGTATGAAGGTGAAGGTTATTCAGAGTTCAATGAAGATTACGGGATGCGAAGGGTTCATGGAGAACTCGCGGGTAGAAATTTAAACCTGATGAAATATCATCCGTTTTACTTTTTAGCCGGCAGAGGAAATTTCGCCAGGGGCAGGGATTATGTTTATACAACCCTCAACGATGGAATCGTTTTCAATGGAGGACTTCCGGCGTCCGAATATTCCAACAGCATGCGACACATTG
>JAWOIJ010000002.1:0-50174 GCA_046484745.1 Desulfobacterales bacterium
CCTGCCCGCTCCCGGTCAAACGTGGTTTCGAAGCTTCAGCTCGATCGGATGGGGGTTCAGGTAGCTCTGCTGCTTCAAATAGGGCTGATCATATTTGCGCACGTAATGGCTGATCAGGGTAAGCGGTACAATCAGCGGAACATATTCATTCCGGTACTGATCGATAATGGAGATCAGTTCCTCTTTCTCATCCCTGGAAAGCTGTTGTTTAAAGTAGCCCACCATATGAAGCAGTACGTTGCCGTTTTTTTTATGGGTGGGTTTCAGCCGAAGCGCCTCCATCATCAACAATTCGTACTGGTCATACAGCGTATTCACACCCAGGCTTTTACCGGTTGCCACCAGTTTTCCCATCTGGCGATAATGCTTTTCAGAGTGCGAAAGGAATAACAGTTTATTCCGGGTATGAAAATCCACAAGATTTCCAAGCTTCTTGCCGTTCATCAGGCTTTTCCGCCAGCTTCTCAGGATAAAAATGTTTTCGATAAAATTTTCTCTGAGATTGGGATCATGGAGCCGCCCCTCCTCTTCGACCGGTATTCTGGGAAAATGATTCATGAAAGCCTGGGCAAACAGGCCGACTCCTTTTTTCACGGAGCCTCCGTTTGGATGGTATACCTTCACGCGCTCCATGCCGCTGCTTGGAGATTTGCTTTTAAAAATAAAACCGCAAAGGCCCTCCCCTTCCAGTGTCTTTACCTTTTCCCGTGCCCACGCCAGCATCCTTTCGGTATGATCCACGCCGGTTTTGGAGGTGAGCAGGCGGGGGCTGTCAGGAGACCCCACCAGGCGAAGTGTTTCCCTTGGGATACTCATTCCGCACTCAACCTCCGGGCAGACCGGCACCCATTGAACAACCTTTCCCAGCGTGTCGGTGAGAAAACGGTCCTGGCTGTGGCCGCCATTGTAGCGTACATTTTCGCCCAGCAAACAAGAGCTGATTCCGATTTTAATCGCATCGTTCATGGAAAGTCCTTTCTCGTGAAAACAGATCATCATGTTGAATTTGACATCCCGATTAGAAAAAAACAGTGAAACAGGGCGTGAAGCGCCTCTGGTTTCAATGAATACCCCGCCAAGCCAGGCATATGGTTTGGAAGCAGGCAATCATCCAGTGACAGGGTGAAACTTACCAAGAGTTCCGTATTCCGTCAACAGCGGCTAGCGCAGATAACGAAGCGTGGCCGCCCGCACCTTTCAACTCCATTCGAATATCCCTGTACTGAAGCGCATCATCATAAAGTATTACATCAAATTCTTCTGCATAACTCATTGTTGAAATTGTTAAAAAAATTGTCGAGAAAGCCAATACAACTATTTTTGAATGATCTCTTGTACGATTCATGTTAATTCTCCCTGGATAAACGGTTGAGTTCCTCCCACAGAACCCTGCGCTCTTCGTTCGTCTCCCGGGTGTTCGGAAGGACATGCGTCAAACGGGGTATCCGGTCCAGCCAGAACCTGCCTGTGGTTCTGGAAGCTTCAGGAGCCGCAGCCAGCCAGACGATGGTGTCCGCGCCCTGCTCCGGAGTTCTCAACACGCTGTCTGTCAATTCATAAAATCGGGGAAGCGACTGCCTGATCCCCGGTGTCCTTACCCATCCCGGATGCATGGAGTGCACAACCACGTTGAAATCTTTCAACTGATCGGCCCATATTTCAGAGAGGATCACCAACCCCCTTTTTGCCCGGGCATATGCTTTGGTTCCATCAAACGGCTCATCTGCAGACTGAAGATCATCCACCTGGATTTTCTGGGTGTACATACCTCCGGAAGAAACATTGATGATTCTGGATGGTGCAGCGGCTTTCAATTTGGGAATCAATCCCCGGGTCAGGGTAAAAGGCCCTAACAGATCAGTGGCAAATGTTCTTTCCAGCCCTTCTTCCGTCCATTTCCGTTCATTGAACAACGCTCCCGCATTATTGACCAGAATGTCAATCCGGGATTCTTTCCGGTTCAGATTGTCGACCAGAAGAGAGACCTGACGGATGATTCCCATATCCGCCTCATAAACCCCGATATCCGGGTTGCCGGTGGCATGTGAAATGAGATTTCTCGTAAATTCAGCTTTTTTCATGTCGCGTGCAACGATAACAACACGGGCTCCGAGTTCCGCCATCCGAAGTGCGGCAGCCTGGCCGATACCGGATGTCGCGCCGGTAACAACCGCTGTTTTACCTTCAAGCGATGCCGGCATCGGGTTCCAGCGCTTCTGATTGAACTTGAACCCATACCGGGTAAACCCCGGCAGACCGCCCACAACAGACCGGTCGAGCAGCTGAACAACCGCCCCGGCTTCGGGAACCGGAAAAGTCCGGTCAAGGGCTTTTTTCAGGCCGGAGATCGACTTCCTGCCGATCCGCTGGAAGATTCCGGTCAACCATGGAGCGATCCGGGAAACAACCCCGCGAAAATAAAAATCAGCCTGATAGTCAATCCGGGTGCCTGCCCCATGGACTGTAAATCGTATCGTATCCAGTGCGCTGAAAGTCTTGCCAGTACCTTCAAGTACAACTTTATGGTCTGGTATAAATTCTTTGATTTCATATTTCATTTTGATTCTAAAAAATCCGTATCGAAGTTTCAGATGATACCGCGTTCCAACCCCTGTCCCACCTCTCGTTGTCTTAACCGCCTCAACCACACCCGGATCCCATTCCGCGATCGATCGGAAATCACTCACATATCGAAATACCTCTTTCAGGGGTCGATTTACCGTTATGTTTTCTTTCAGTGTTATCATCTCAGCGTCCCTCCCTGCATCCTGCTGAAAACCTCAACTTTCTTATGGCCCAAGTTAAGCATCGGTGCCCTCTATCCAATGATTAGAAAAAAGCATCATATTGGTAGCAATAAACTACTATTTTCAAATCGATGCTCCTGGATTCCCACATTGCCCCTTGCCGGTTTTCATTCAAGTGATTATCGTATGACTGTTTAATTGCATATAAGGATTTGAAATGAAATTCATTGTTTTCACCATCGTATTTATCGTTGTTGTCGGCCTGACAGCCTGGTATGTTGCCCGGCAGCTTCTCGGCCCGGCAAAACTCAATCGGCAAAGGAGTGCCATCGCTGTTTCCGCGATTGTTTTCATTGTGCTTGCCACACCGGTTACCGTCCTTTTCCGCAATTTCGGCATCGAGAACCTTGCCGTGGACATCATGGCCTGGTTCGGCTATACCGGCCTTGGTTTCTTAAGCTTTGTACTGACACTGCTGGTGATACGGGATTCTATCCGGCTGCTGTCGGCTGCTGTCCGGAAAATACGAAAGCGGCTTGCTCAAAAGGCCGCACGCAGCACGGACAACCCCGAAAAACTGGATCATGACCGCCGCCGGTTTCTTCTGAACAGCGTCAACACGGGAATTCTGGCAGGCGCCGGGGTCTTCACCGGATACGGTGTCGCAGAAGCCAAACAGATACCGGATGTTAAAAAAGTGCTGATTCCGATTAAAGACCTTCCCCCGGACCTGGAAGGATTTCGAATCGTTCAGATCACAGACGTACATGTGAGCCCCACCATCAAGCGAAATTTTGTCCAGGGCGTTGTCGACGTCATCAACAGCCTTTCCGCCGATATGGTTGCCCTGACCGGCGATCTGGTGGACGGATCGGTGAAGCGTCTGGCATACGATGTTGATCCGTTGAAGCAGATCCGTTCCACGCATGGAAATTTTTTCGTCACTGGAAATCATGAGTATTATTCCGGTGCTCTGGACTGGATCGAGAAGGTCCGCGCCCTGGGATTTACCGTATTATTGAATGAAAACAACCTGATCACCCATGGCCAGGGACGGATCGTAGTTGCCGGGGTGACCGATTACCGGGCCGGCCGTTTCTACCGGAATCATCAATCAGACCCCCTTAAAGCCATGGCCGGTGCTCCGCCCGCCCATGTAAAGATTCTGCTGGCTCACCAGCCGAAAAACATATTTGATGCCGCCAAAGCGGGCTTTGATCTTCAGATATCCGGACATACACACGGAGGCCAGTTTTACCCGTGGAATCTGTTTGCCGGGATAGCGCAACCTTATGTAAAAGGTCTTCACCAGTATCAGGATACGCAGATCTATATCAGCGGCGGCACCGGGTATTGGGGCCCGCCCATCCGCCTTGGATCTCCATCTGAAATTACGCTCCTGCAACTGGTGCACGCATGATGCCCTTCCTTCATCATGAACCGGCAGCGGATCGATTGCCCTGAACCGGAAATGCGGCAGAAGCGATTGAAATACCGGTTTGCACGCGAAACCCGGATAGACAAACCTGTTTGACACCGGCCAACTTAAGTGTTACGCGATAACAGGTGGTTAGCGAATACACCCCTTTTCTCGAAAAGCAGATGGAACCATCCATCACCAAACAACACGGGAATGACGACAGCATGAACAGCTCCATTGGATCATTCGACAAAACCATATTAAACGCGCTTTCCGCCCATATCGCCATTCTCGAAAAAACCGGCGTTATCCTGGAGACCAACCAGGCATGGAAGGAGTTTGCCGCTGCCAATGATTCGAACATACCGCCGGACATGATCGGCGTTAACTACCTGGGGGTCTGCGATACCGCCTCCGGTAAAGATTCCGAATATTCAGCAGAAGCCGCACACGGTATCCGCAGTGTAATCGACAGGACCATTTCCGAATTCACCATGGAATACCCATGCCACTCGCCTGTCCAACAGATGTGGTTCTACATGAGGGTCACCCGGATACAGGAAAAAGGTCCGTTATGCGTCGTTGTCAGCCACGAAAACATCACTCCCCTCAAAATCGCAGAGGAAACCATCCGCAAAAAGGAAGCCGAACTGGAGGTCAAAACCCGAAACCTTGAAGAAACCAACACCGCATTGAAAGTTCTCCTCAAGCAGCGGGAAATGGACAAGGAGGAACTTGAAGAGAAGGTGGTCGCCAATATCGATCAACTGGTTATGACCTATGTTGAAAAAATAAAGCTGACCCGTCTGGATGAAAGGCAGAAAACCTATCTCCATATTCTTGAATCCCACCTGAACGACATTGTATCGCCTTTTCTGCACAAGGCGTCGACGCTGAATCGTCGCCTGACCCCCCAGGAGATTCAAGTGGCAAGCCTGGTCAAAGCCGGCCGGACAACCAAAGAAATCGCAGATATCTTGAATGTTTCCTCAAATGCCGTTGATTTTCACCGAAAACACATTCGGAGAAAATTCGGACTGCGGAATCAGCGAATCAACCTGCAGTCGTTTCTCATGTCCTTAAAGTAGCTCCGGTTTCCCGCTCTGAACATACCGTCTACAGCTTAAATGCCTTTATTTTCCTGGATAGCGTTTTTCGTGATATCCCAAGCGCTTCCGCGGCACGGCTTTTATTTTCATTATGCTCTGAAAGCGCTTTGCGGATGATATCCCTTTCAAGGCTGCCGATATTATCCTGGAGATTCAAGCCGAAGGCGGTAATGGTTTTGGGAGCAGTCTCTTGTTTTTCTTCAGGAGAGGAATCCATTCTATTGATAAAATCAATTGTTTTTACTGCCAGATACCGCTGAAGGATATTCTGCAGTTCCCGTACATTTCCGGGATAATCGTATTTCATCAGGTCTTCCATGACCTTTCCGTGAAGCTGTTCAATATCGGTTTCAGCAGCATAAACTTTTAAAAAGTGTTCAACAAGAAGGGGTATATCATCCTTGCGCTCGCGTAGCGGCGGAAGATTGATCGGGATAATATGAATCCGGTAAAAGAAATCTTCCCGCATGTTGCCGTCTTTGATCTGCTTCAGTAGATTCTTATTGGTGGCGGAAAGAATCCTGAAATCGGAATGTTTGATAACACTGCTGCCCACAGGCGAATAGCCGCTTCCTTCAAGCGCCCGAAGAAGTTTTGCCTGCAGTCCCAAGTTGATATCCCCCACTTCATCCAGAAAAAGCGTTCCCCCGTCAGCCCGGTCGAGGTATCCCTGAGCATCGGAATGGGCGCCGGTAAATGCCCCTTTTTTATGCCCGAAGAACTCGCTTTCCTGCAGATTTTCCGGTATGGCGGAAGAGTTTACCGCAACAAAAGGTTTTGAAGAACGCCTGCTCATGTTATGAACCGCTCTTGCGACCAGTTCCTTTCCGGTTCCGGACTCTCCGTAGATAACCACATTGGCATTGGAGGAAGCCGCATTCAGGATGCGTTCATAGACCGCCTGCATGGACTTGCTTTTTCCGATGATTTCACCAAGGCGGTAGCGGTCCTTGATGGAAGACCGGAGATTGACATTCTCCCTTCTGAGGTTTTCCGTTTCTTTTTGAAGCGAAAGCTCCTTCAGCTTGGCCTCGGTGATATCCCTTGCAAAAAGAAGCACGGCGGGCTGGTCCCTCCATTTTATCAGGTTCGCCCTCCCTTCAACCCAGATCTCTTTTTTTTCCCGGTTGATCCACCTGGACTGAAAAAATCGTTCTCGGCATACTTCATTCTGAATCGCTTCATACATCTCCCGGAAATAGACCTCAAACCCCTCTGCAACCATGCCCATGACATTTTTTTTCACCAGCCGGGAAGGATCGTCATACCCGATCATGGATGTAAACGCCTTGTTTGCAAACAGAATTTTAAAGTTATGAAACAGAATAACCCCTTCCGTCATACGCTCCGCAAAAATCCGGTAGAGGGCCTCGCTTTCCCGGAGCGCATTTTCCGCCTGCTTCCGTTTGCTGATATCAATCCCCATGCCGATCAAAAACTGTTTGTCGTCAATGGTGGTGCTTGCACCGGTCCAGTAATAGGGTATTCTTCGATCGTATGTGGTTCTGAGTTCCGCTTCAACGCAGGCCTCACCCTTTACATATGCTTCCTGGATACCCCGCTGAACCTGAACCAGATCCTCTCCGGTAAACAGTTCAAGAAGATGCCGGGTCTGAACGTCTTCGGTTGAAAATCCGGTTACGGTTTCAACATTTTTGTTCCACTTATGAACCTTGAAATCACTGTCAAAAAGGTAAAAAAGGCCTGGGAGGCTGCTGATCAGCAGGTCGAAAAACTTATTCTGCCGGCTGTATTGATTCACCTTGTCTTCTAAATCAGCGATCTTTTTCTCAAGTTCTTTCCGTGATGCTTTTTCTGTCATACCCTTCTCCTCAGAATTACGAGCAAGGTTATGGGGATAAAAAAAGTATGGGACACCCTTTTATGTAGCGATGGTATCGGTGAAAATCAATTTTTTTTGCATCTCATGCCATGGGCGCATACCAAAAGAGGTGAAACAGCATATCATTTTTCAAGCTGTTTCACCTCCTGTTTTTAAAAATCCAGGGAAAAATAAATTTTCAGGTGCTTGTTCACAACGGCATGTTGCCGTGCCGCTTGTGAGGCCGGATCACTTTTTTCCCTTTCAGCATTTCAAGAGCCCGGATCAAATACCGTCTGCTTTCAGCCGGGGCCACGATATCTTCGACGTTGATATTGGATGAAACATCATAAATCGGATTGGCATAGGTTTCTCTGTATTCTTCGAGCTTTTTGTCCAGCCATCCGGGTGTGTGAAAATTTGGATCTTTACCATACAAAAGCATGACAGACTGGTCCGCGCCCAGAATACCGGTTTCCATGATCGGCCAATACAGAACCAGATCGCTGCCGAGCCCGGGAAGAACCCCCATGCCCAGGTTTCCGCCGCCATAAGCTTTCCGGAGAACCATGACGATTCTGGGAACAGTGGCCTCACACAGCGCATAGAGAACCTTGGCCCCGTGGCGGATAATTCCGGAATGTTCCTGATCCGAGCCGGGCATATAAGCCGGAGTGTCTACCAGCATGACAATCGGAATATTAAAGCAATCGCAGAAACGAATGAACCGTGCCTGCTTGTCTGAACTGTCAACCGTGAGAGAGCCTGCCTTGACCATGGGCTGGTTCGCGACAAAGCCGACGGTTTTTCCATTCATCCTGCCGAAACCGACCAGAATCTCGCCGGCGAACTCTTTTTTTACCTCTAAAAAATTACCGCTGTCCACAATGCTTTCGATTACCTTACGCATGTCATAGGCCCTGCTGGGCGATGGCGGAACGATTTCGTTGAGTTCATCGCACATGCGGCCCGGATCATCGCTGCTCTTATACTCCGGCGGTTTTTCATCGCAATTTAAAGGCAGAAAACCGAGAAGCCTCCGGATTTCACGGTAAAGCGTTTTTTCATCCGGTACACGGAAATCACAGTTGCCGGTCTTTTGCGCATGCACCAGGGCACCGCCCAGGTCATCCATGGAGATATCCTCGCCGGTTACCATCTTGACAACCATGGGGCCGGTTATAAACATATGACTGATATGGTCAACCATGTATACAAAATCATTTAACGCGGGCGAATAGACGGAAATTCCGCCGCAGGTTCCAACAATGGCTGAAATCTGGGGAATGACACCGGAACCCAGGGTGTTTGGATAAAACACCGCTCCGCCGTGTTTCTGAGAGATATTGGAAAATATCGATCGTTTTCGCCGCCCAAGCCAGTCCAGTTCATCGGAATTCGGCAGACGCGCGCCGGGCGAGTCGTGGAGACCGATAAGCGGCACGCGCATTTCAAGGGCGCGTTCAATGGTTTTGTACATTTTATACCCATGTTCAACGCCTACGGAACCCCCTCTTACCGTCCGATCCTGCGAGTATACAAAAATCGGTCTTCCCTCGATGGCTCCGCTGCCGCAGACAAGGCCGTCGCTCGGCATATCGACCGCATGGGCGGCCAGCATATTGATTTCCAGAAAAGAGCCCGGATCGAGCAGAAGGTCGATTCGTTCTCTGGCGGTTAATTTGCCCTGCTGATGCTGTTGATCGATTTTGTGCTGACCGCCGCCCAGCATCACCTTTTGTCTGACCGCATCCAGTTCCGCCAGTCTTTTTTGCAATAATTCATTCATACATGGTTCTCCTGTTGTGTAAACAAAGCCCGCGGTTGAAACGCCTACCCTCTTTTTCCGGCCGCCTCTTCCGCTTCCTGAATGGAACGGTACCCAAGCCCTTTCACCAGATGTTCGTAGACCTTTTCCATCATATTTTCATTCCGTTCCTGAAATTCCTGGATATCGTTGAAAAGAGATGCGAGCGTCACATCCGAATAAGTTTCCAGTTCGCTCGCAAGGTAGGTTTGAAAGGATGTGACACGTGAATCGTTTCCGGCATCGATGGGGCGCCCCCTGCTGATAAGATTCGGATATTTCCCTGCCATCTCTTTTTGCCACAGGACATTCACGCGGACGATTTCGCCAATGACGCTGTTTGTGTTCAACGGCGGAATCAGATTTTCCATCCGGGCATATTTCAGGGTCATCAGGTTACGCTCCTCCCTTGCGGCTGTTTCCAGATCATTGCGGTAGCTCGCGAGCGTCTCGACAGACCAGGTCTGGAACTGGGCGCTTCGGTTCTTTTTAAACGCCGCGGGATCTTCCCGGCAGGGTGCCGGCTGATCGGTCTTGACCGCCAGAAACATGGCAAGCTCCAGATCAAGAATTTCGTCGATGAGATGCTGCTTGTTCATCAGCGCCCTTTGAACTCCGGGTCTCGTTTCTCAAGAAACGCGCCGAATCCTTCGATGATGTCCTCACTTTTCATGCAGACTTCAAGAACGTATGATTCATAATCCAGGGCCTGCGCAAGATCCCATTTTTGAAAGTTTTGAAGCCCGCGTTTTGCAAAGGCTATGGGGATCGGCGCATTGCCCGCGATCCTGTCCGCCATTTCATCTGTGGCCGCAATCAACTCTTCATGAGGCACCACTTTATTGACAATTCCATATTCAAGCGCCTTCTTCGCGTCAATCACCTCTGCTGAAAAAATCAGTTCAGCGGCTTTTGCATACCCCACAAGCCGGGGAAGGAAATATATCCCGCCCCAGTCCGGATGAACACCCCTTCTCGTGAACACCTGGCCAAAGCGCGCCCTTTCACTCGCAATTCGAATATCACACGAAAGTGCCAGGTTGCACCCGCCTCCAGCCGCCGCACCGTTTACGGACGCGATTACCGGCTTTTCCATCCCGTTGATGATTAAAACCGCTTCACACATCGCGTGCCGCTTGCTGGATACGCGTTCGGAAAGCGCCCGGGTCTCGCCTGACGCAAACTCCTTGACATCCCCGCCGGTGCAGAATGCTTTACCGTTTCCTGTAATCACGACGACGCGCACGCCGTCATCTGCGGCGGCATTTTTAAGTGCTTCAAGAAGTTCCTGACGCATCAGGCCGGCAAAGGAATTGTAGCGCTCCGGCCTGTTCAATGTGATCCAGGCCACCTTTTTCTTCTGTTCGTAGATAATATGTTCAAAATTCATATCTCATCCCGATAAACGTATGATAACACTTTTTGAATTCTATGAGATACGGTTTCAGCCTCATGAACGATCTCTGAAAAAATATCACGGATTCGAATCGATTCCCGGATCAGACCCGCAATTTGACCGCAGGGCATTACAGCGGTATCTTTATCCCCGCCGGACTGAACATAACTGGCATCCCCTTTTGTTTCCATCACCCGGTCCACCTTCTCATCGATCATACCGGAGGCTCTCATCGTAACCTGGTTTTTCAGAACACGTATCGGCATCGCTTCTTTACCCAGTAAAAGTGTCGCGCTGCTGTTGGCGGAATGAATTAACTCCTTGAAAAAATCCGGAACCGGACATTCCGATGATGCCACGAATCTCGTTCCAATTTCGACGCCTTCGGCGCCAAGCGCGAATGCCGCGGCAACCCCCCTTGCATCCGCGATGCCGCCGGCAGCGATAACCGGTATGGACAATATGTCTGCGAGGCGCGGTATCAGGCACATGGTCGTAATCTGTTCACGCCCCACATGCCCTCCTGCTTCAAACCCCATTGCCACCACCGCGTCCACTCCCGCGGATTGCGCCTTTCGCGCTGTTTCCTCATTCGAAACCTTATGAATCACCGAAATTCCGGCTTCTTTGCTTCTTTTCACCATTTTCGAGGGATTGCCTGCTGATGTATAGACAATCTTTATCCCCATTTCGATTGCAGCTTCCAGCGCATCAAACGCATTCGGGCGATAAACCGGGATATTAACAGCCAGCGGACAATCCGTATTCTCCAGCGCGATTGCGATCTCTTTTTGAAGCTGGTCCGAAGAAAGCCCGGAAGCCGCAATAACGCCCAATCCGCCGCAATTGGAAACTTCCGCGGCCATTTTCCCCAGTGTGATCAAACGCATGGGACCTAAAACGATCGGGAAACGGGTGGTCAGGATTTCAGATATCCGCGTTATCCACCCCTTTTTATCAATTCTTGACGCTGGCATATTTTTCCTTGAGATCCGCTTTTTTGACTTTCATCGTAGCGGTAAGCGGCAACTCCGTCATCATGATAACGTGTGCCGGATGCTTATATTTGGCGACTTTGTCTTTCAGGTACTCTTTGATATCCTCTACACGGATCGTTTTCCCCGGTTCTTTTGGAACGATAAATGCCGTACCAGCTTCTCCCCATCGATCATCCGGAAAACCGACAATGGAAACCTGGGCGATTTCCGGATGGTTTAACAGAATCTTTTCGACCTCTGCCGGATACACATTTTCCCCTCCGCTTCGATACATGTCTTTTGCGCGATCAACGATGTAGAAATATCCTTCCTCATCCATATAACCGAGGTCGCCGGTGTGCAGGACACCATTTACAATTGTTTTTTCCGTTATCTCCGGCAGGTTCCAGTAGCCGGTCATCACGGTTGGCCCGGTTGCGACAATCTCCCCGATTTCGCCGGGGGGCAGTTTTTTACCGGTTTTGTCCTCGATCCAAATTTCGGTAAAATATCCCGGCTTTCCGATCGATCCCATTTTACGCTGAATATCTTCCCTGGGAACAACCATCATTGCGGAATTCTCGGTCTGTCCGAATCCCTGCTGCATATGCAGCCCTCTTCTGGCAAGTTCCTCAAACAGGCTGGCCGGGGTTCTCTCACCCCCTCCCACCACGCACCTGACACTGCTGACATCGATCTCATCCAGTTTCCCCGAGTCGAGTATCATTCTCCACATGGTTGTCAACGCGAAAACGATCGTCCCTTTGTACCGCTGAATATCTTCTGCAAATTCGTTCGGGTCAAAGCCTCTGCGCATAACCATCGTGGTTCCGCCATTCAGTGACGGGGTCGCCACGATAAACAGTCCGCCTGAGTGAAACAAGGGCATCTGGGCGATGATCACGTCATCCGGATTCCCTCCTGTATAGGCTCCGATCTGAAAATTTTTAAAAAATGTCTGTTCATGTGACAGTACCGCTCCTTTTGGATTCCCGGTAACACCTGATGTATAGACAATGGCGACCGGATCATCCATCAGCACCGCCTTTTCGACGCTGGGTTCAGTCGTGCGCTGATCTTGCACAAGCTTCTCATATGGCTCCGCCCATTCAGGACATCCCGGGAGTTCAAAGCCGGGTATTACCGGACTGCCGCTCTTCAAATAGAACAATTTATCTTCTTCCACCTTAAGGCCGGATCTTATAAGATCGATGCTACCCAGAAATGAATCATGGAAGAAAAGAAATCGGGCGCCGCAGTCGTTCAACTGATACTCCAGTTCCGGGCCGAGAAGCCTCCAGTTTAAAGGAACTAAAATACCTCCCAGCTTGGCGGTCGCGAAATAGATCTCCAGAAACTCGACACAGTTCAACATCAGGACGGATACCCGGTCTCCCTTTTCAATACCTTTTGCCTGAAGCATGTGAGTGCACCGGTTGATGCCTTCATTGAGCTGCCGGAAGGTTATCGGCTCATCCTCAAAAATAATAGCGGTTTTATCCGGATGCATGATGCTGTGCTTGTAAGGAATATATCCGATATTCCATGGGATCGATGACATACTGCTCTCCTTTCCTGTTTCAATGGAACGATGGCTTTGTAAAAAGTCGGATTCCGGCGTTGCGCTTGAACTTTTTTTGCCATCAACGTTTTAACGGTTTACGGTTTCATCAATTATTTTCCGGTAAAGACCGGTTTTCGTTTTTCAATAAATGCCGTCTGCCCCTCTTTCAGATCCGCACTGTTAAACGCTTCCGTTATCAGAGTTTCCGCCTTCATCATTTCTTCGGAATCAAGAACAGGATGTTTCCCGATCATGTTCATGATTTTTTTCATCCCCTTCAGGGACAGGGGAGCGTTTTTCGAAATTTCTTCGGCCATGCGATAAGCGGTTTTCGAAAGATCGGCAATAGGCACAAGATGATCCACAAGCCCCATGCTCTGGACCTCCAATCCCTGATAGGTATGCGCGGTAAAAAAAATCTCCCGGGTCTTAGACATTCCGAGAACTTCAACAAACTGCCTTAACCCTTCCGGGTGATATACCAGGCCCAGTTTCGAAGGCGGCATGCCGGCCTTGATATGGTCGGCTCCGATTCGGATATCACAGCACATGGCAAGATTTAATCCAGCACCAAAGCAATATCCGTTTATCATGGCGATAACCGGAAAAGGAAAACTCTTTACACTGTCAAGCGCCCGTTCAAGGGGATTGTTTGTTTTTAAAAATTCCGCGACCTCCGGTGTGACATCGGTTGGAATGGACGCGATATCATATCCCGCGGAAAATGCTTTGTCGGAGTTTCCGGTAATGACCACCGCCCGGACAGAATCCTCCTCTTCCCATTTTTTCAAGGTCAGATAGAGTTCCACAAGGAGGGATATCGAAAGCGAATTTCCCCTCTCAGGTCGATTCAGTTTCAATGTCCCGATCGTTTCCGTGATCTCTTTGATCAATTCTGGTTCTTCCACATCCGGCTCCTTTATTTGCTGTTTAAAAACGGTTGTCTGTCTCCGTAAAGAAAAGTCCACCGGAACAATTTCTCCATGGCCTGGGGAAGCTGTTCAAAATAGTCAACGAACTGAATGGTTTTATGGTACTGATCTTCCATGGCTTTTTTATTCTTATAGCCGCATCCCAGTGTAATAAGATGAATTTTTTTCTGCCGGCAGAATTCAATCCCATGAGAAACATCACATCCGAAATTGGATTCCCCGTCTGTGACATGGATCAGGATATTCCGCCTGATCTTCTCCGGCATCATATGCGCCGCCGCAATGATCGCCTGCCCGGAAGCGGTTTGTCCGGAAGGCGGTATGGAAAGCAGATTGTTTCCTTTCAGCAGTTTTGAAATCATGCAGATTCCGTTGACTTCAAAATACGCCCATGCGTTCAGACGGTTGTGATAGCCTTTAAGTGCCTTGTGAATGTTGGCGATGGTATTTTCAACCATCTTCCATTTGCTTCCCCGCATCGATCCGCTGGCATCGATCAGGAGTCCCACGCTCCAGTCAGCGCACGGGATGCTTTCAACTTCCTTAAAGCATCTTCCTGTCACAGGTGCCCGGTAAAGACGTCTTCGATCAATCCGGCCGCTTAAAAGCCCCCGATTGACGACCACCTTTCGCGCGGCGTAATTCCTGAAAATCGCTCTGAGCCGGCCGATCAGTTTCCTGTCGATCACCGGGTGGGAAGGGATATTGAAATCCCACCTTGACATGGGAACGACGCTTTCATCCCCGGAGCCGACAACCGATCGGATTATCGGGGTGATATCAACGGAATCAGCAGCCAGATTTGTCTCGATTTCCTGAATCAAACGAGGCGTCAGAACCTTCTGTTTTCCGGCGCCCGGAGGGGAATCAGGTTTTTTTTTCAAAGAGGCGTCCTGATGAGTGGAAAACCAGTAAAGCTGTTTGTGAATCACATGAAGGCGTTCAACCTCTTTTTCAATCTTGTTCCATGTATCCAGATAGCGCGAAGCCCTCTTCTCGCATCTTTTGATGACACTGCCGGAGATCTCTTTTACCTGAAAAAGTTCGGATGCCAGGGTGTTCAGCGCGGAAAGGGGTTTCCGGTATTCAGGCTTTTCAATCCGGGGAGGAACACCATCAAACAGACCCGACCACCAGAACAGGATGAGCTCCTCAACGGATACTTTGTCTGAAGTGATTCTCTTCCGATATTGGTTCAGGGCCTTATCCCTCACGATCCCGGCATACAGGCCAAAAATTGTCTCATCGAATTGATAGTCGATATAAATGTCTTCGCCGGCTAAAACGATTTTTTGGAAAATGACCCGTTGAAGCGGCAACATTTTTTCCATCGAAGGTTCCAGCGTTTTCCAGACATGATCAGACCACTCAATTTTATGCATGGATTCATGGACAACGATTCCGACGAGAAAATCAAACCTGGCAGGAGGAACCGGATAATGCCCCATCACCATTTCAGGGTCAACCACAATCGAAGAGTCGTCCGCCGACGACATCCCCATATATTCTATCCTGCCGATATTGGATCCAAGGTACCCGGCAACTTTCCGAAGCGCCCGGAGCAGGTTGGAAAGCTCTGCTGCTTCCAGCGAGGATGTGTTCTTCCTCCAGTAGGACGATATCCCCGAAGCCTTACGGGGTATATCATAAAAAAAATTCGAGTCTCCGGATTCGGCGCTCGAAGATGGTTGTACCGGCAAATCCCCGCGCATAAACGGATTGCTTCTAATAGAGTTGATAGGCATTACCATTATTGTTGCTTTTTATCTGTTTCATTTCCACATGAAGAGAGAGCAGAACGGATTCAAGCATATCCCGGCTGATCTGTAAACTCACGGTAAAAGCCTGTTCTATCGTTGCTCCGACGGAAACCATCTCGGCGATCATCAGGGTGTGGCGGGTTGAGATAACAAGGGGCTCCCGGCTATTATTTCTCAACTGGTCGGCGATGTTCACGATCGTCAAGGCATCTGCTTCATCGATACCGGTTTTCAGACACAGTACTTTCGTTTCCACATCACGCGGCAGGTAATCCAGAAGTGCCACATAGAACCGATCCCGAAGAGCTGCGTCCAGCATTTCGGTTCCGATGAATTCATCCCCCTCATTGAGGGTGGCGAAAAAAACCACTCCGTCTGCGACCTTTACATAACCCAGTTCATCGGTATACAGGCTCCGGTCCTCCGATAAGATTGAAAACAGCATGTTGAGTGCCTTGGGGTGCTCCGGCCGATTGATCTCTTCAAGATGGATAACGCAGCCCGGTGTCTGAATGGCATCCGGAAAAAGAAATTTTCGAAAATAGGTTTCCCCGTCTTTAAGTGCATGCTCGCCAAAAAGCTGCCCCGGTTCGGAAAGCATCCCGATCTGAAATGTCGCGAGAGGCCTTTTGTTTCGAGCGGCGAACTGTCTGACCATGGTTGATTTTCCGCATCCCTGCTTTCCAACGACAAGTACATTTACAGGATGGCGATCCGAAAGAAGCCTGATTCTGTTCATGCTTTCAATAACATTTGCCGGAAGGAAAAAATGATTGTCCGGTTCGGGCACGGCAATTTTTTTATCGGTTCTGTTCATGCTGTTTCCACTTCAATTCTGTTGTCATTCTGTTTATAAAACATCCCGGTCAAAAGAAAAGATCTCTCTGCCGCTGGATTAAAAACTTGTTCAGACCTTCGATATTCCACCGCCGGTTCATTTCCTGCAGCCTGATGATCAGCTGTTTTGCCTCTTTGAGAAGATCCGGCCCACCTGTTCTGGGTATGGCTGCAAGCCTCTGGGACAGCTCCTTCATCTGGATCTCCTCGTCGTAAAGCGACTCAGAGCGCGAAAACACACAGTTTGTCCCACACCTGGGACATTTCCGGAGATCTGATTCTCCGGTTGCCGGTCAGCCGTTCTTGCAAATATAATCAAATTCGCTGTACTCGTCTTTATATCCACAGTTGTGACAGGTCATCTCCATGGTGGTTTTCCTTTGATGTCGGTCCTCAACGTGCTTCGAAAGATAACGGAACTTTTTCTGCTACACGTCATGGGCAAGCCCTTCAATGCCAGCTGATTTGCCCCACGGTGATTCTCCTTCTGATACCTTCTGGGTTACCACGCCCTTCATTTCATCCACGGCAAGCCATTCTGAACAGTTTATGCACTGCCTGATGCTGATCGAGGCATCGATTCGCGCATTATACAGGTAGCGAAACTCTTTTAAAGGCGCTTCGTGCCCGCATTCAATACATTTCATAATGATCTCCTTATCATACTGAATTATACTTATTTGTCCTGAAGTTGTCTGATTGTTCGACGATATTGAGGATCGCTGCATTCATAACCGTCCTTGTCGATCAGTTTCATTTTTTCATAGTATTTGCAGTTCGAGGCATCCGAAAGCGTCATTGTCAGATATCCTTCTTTTCCTTCAAGTTCATAAACCGGGGGAGCGCTGGTTATATTGGATCCAAGCTTCAGGTAATTGCAGGAGCCTCTTCCATCGCTAGCCCACGAACTTTCCGAATAGTTTTTACAGGTGCCGCAAACCTTCTGGCCAGGTCCTTTTGGAGCTGAATCTTCAGATTGTTTCCGGGGAACAATCATCCCTCCATATGCTTGCCGTTTATTGTCTCTTCGTGACATAAGTCTGAGTCTCCCTGTGATTTTTTTGCCAACCAGCCTGCCTTATCTCTTCTGGTCTAGGAGGTGGCAGGCTGGTATTCAGTAACATAACATTTATCCGAGTCCCTGAACGGTTCGTTGAATAATGTTATCCTGGGTCTTGCGGCTGATATCCACAAAATGGGCGCTGTAGCCGGCTACCCGAACAATCACCTCTTGATATTTTTCCGGATCCCTCTGTGCCGATCTGAGAGTGGAATCATCAACCATGTTAAACTGGATGTGATCAATTTCAAGATCCGCCCAGGTGCGCATATACGCTTTCCAGAGCTGATACCCCTTTTCTCCGGCAAGCTGGGTGGGAGAGAGTCTCTGGTTCAGGAGAAACGCCCTGCCGTCGGTTATGTGATTAATTTTGCTGCAGGATTTGAGGACCGCCGTGGGTCCTTTTTTGTCCAGGCCCGGGCCGGGAGAGATACCGCCGTCATACAGGGCATCTCCTAAACGCCTGCCATTGGGCAGCGCGCCGACGATGTTCGCGTAATGGATATTCCCGCTCACATTTTCCGGAAGAATCGGCCAGTTGTTGCCGGACGGGCATTTGAGTTCCTTGGAAAATTTTGCAGCTTCACGCAGGCAGCGTATCATGATATCATCCACATAATCATCATCATTCCCCCACTTTGGCGCGTTCTTAACGAAATCGAGACGCATCTCTTCAAGGCCTTCCCAGTTCCTGTCAAGGGCGTCTTTCAATTCCGCCATTGTGTATTTTTTCTCTTCAAAAACAAGCTTCTTCACGGCTGCCAGGCTGTCGATGTTTTCCACCCAGGTAAACGCCGTGATCCATGCATTGCCGCGTTCCAGAGAGGGTTCAAATGTATCCATCCCGCTTTCAATACAACGTTCCGAGATGGCGGACAAAAAAGGCCTGGGGGTCAGGGTGGGAGCGAGCATCCGTGCCCTGTTTACAGCGCGGACAAGAATGCTGAATATGGTTTTCATTTGAGTCACCCAAACATCATAGAACTCTTCAAAATCTTTAAAAGAGGTGACATCCCCGGTCTCCGCTCCTACCTGCATATTTACAACCTTATCAAATCCATTGGTGAAAACGTACTCAATAATCTTGGCGCAGTTGGCAGTTGCGTTGGCCATACGCATCGGCTGATACCCGTGTTTTGTGGGCGGGCAGGGCGACAGGCATGCCTGATTCATCCACAATCTGGCCTCTTCAATGGGATGCCCGTACCAGTGCATACAGTTCGCAATCAATATCGGGTCATGTCTCAAATTCGGATAACCCAGCCCCTGCCTCAGGCATTCAAAGATTTCCCGCATGAACTCATCTTTTACCTTCGGATGCCATCTGAAGGCAAAGGTTGGATTTGCGACCCGGACCAGCCGTGCAGCCTGCATCAGCGCGATGGTGAGATCATTGCAGGCGTCATTTCCGTCTTTATCCACACCGCCCATGGTCCAGACCCAGGTGCCGTCAATGCCCTGAAGTCCTTCACGGAACGCTTTAGGCTTGAACTGACACACCTCTGCCGCCCGGATTAAAAATTCTCCAACAAGATCCATCGCCTCTTCTTTGGTCAGGTTTTTCTCAATATTTACGTCCCTATCATAATAAGGGCCGTGATAAAAATCCGGTCTTGCAGGCCATGCGCCTTCAACCGCTTCTGTCCGGCTCATCATCTGGATAAAAAGATCATATTGAAAGGATTCCTGAAGGGTCCTCGGCGGATGTGCCGGTACCTGCTCGCAGGTTTCGGCAATTTTTAAAAGTTCTTCTTTTCGCTTGGGATCTTCTTCAAAATTTTCCGCAATGATTCTTGCAAGCCTGGCATACCGTTTTGCGACACGAATGCCTGCCTCCAGTGAAATTTGCATGGCTTCCCAGTTGTTGAGTTTGTCATACATCTGAGAAATTTCACCGCTGGCACCCGGCTCGTGAATCTGCCGGTCTGCACTATCAATCTTATCATCAAGCTCATTGATAATCTCCTGAAAAGCTCTCTTTCCTGTCATGATGTATTCATAATCTTTGCTGGAATAACCTCCCCGTGCAAGAGGAATCCCCCAGCCAATGGATCCTGAAATCATTTTCATCAGATCTTCCATATCAAAAACAGGCATCATTTTATCCAGATCGGATCTTCCAGACCAGTATGCATTTATATCCTCAAGTATTTTCTGAGACTCTTCAACTGGATCAGGAATCGCTGTCGGATCATTGTAAACATCCGCATTCAATATCGAGGCTATGCTTGGATCCCATGATATCGTATTTGGCAGACTGCCAACATACCCCACAAGCTGAGCATGGTCGGTTATGAATACGGTTTTATTATCCAGAATGTGTGCAATCATCTTTGCAAACTTGATAACATAAGGGTCTGGTGAAAACTCAAGTTCTTTTGCTTTCTCTGTGTGGAGCAAAGGCCTCTCAAGATCCACTTTTACACCAGGTGCATATAAGCCGCCGATGGCTCCTTTTTTCCAAATTGCCTTTCTCAGATAATCGAGCCGTTTGGACCGCTTCTTTTCCGCTGCCCACCACCACTCCTGTTTTTTTTCAAACTCTTCAATGCTTTTATCTTTTATTGCCGCTTGTGCCATGGTTATCTCCTTTTCAATACGTTGCGATAAATCAAGAACCTGTGCTTTCCTTATTTTTTCTGAAACGAAGCGCAGGTAACCGCGTCATCTTCCGCGTTGACAGGTTTGGCCTGATAATATGCCTGCCGGGGATCAACAACCCGCCTTACACAGTCTCCTTTAGTCGAATCTTCTTCTAATGGGAAAAAACTTTTACACTCTTTACATGTTGCCATTGGATTCACCTCCCGGGATCAATGATTAAACCGTATCTTTTTCAGATATTCATAAGCCGAATACAAATTATCACAGGGCCAACAGGCGTTATGCCCCAACCACCCTGCTTGAGGATTCAAAGCCCGAACCACCGACTGTCGTCATAAAGCCTCTTTCTCTGTAGCACTCCGCAGGGATTTCCAAAAAGGAAGGCTCTGTTGCCTCTATCTCTTTCATGGGCCAGTCAATGCCAAGCCAGTCATACTTGTCCTGGCACCAGTTATGATAGGAGAGAAGATCAACCCTGCTGATTTTTCCAGGCAGATTCGACAAAAATTCAGATGCACGGGTATGGAAATCAAGCGAATCATTGAAGCCCGGAATAACCGGTATGCGGATCCATATTTCTTTGCCGGTCTCAGACAGACGGGCAAGATTTTTCAGGATGATTCCGTTGTCAACGCCGGTCTTCTCCTTGTGTATCGCAGAATCAATATGTTTAAGATCGAACAGAAAAACATCCACATGTTCGAGCAGTTTTTCGAGTACGTTCCAGTCGCAGCAGCCGTTTGTATCCAGGCAGGTATAAAGCCCCCGCTGTTTTGCCGCTTTCAGGAGCTGAACGGAAAAATCTGAATGAGCTGTCGGCTCTCCTCCGCTCAGCGTCATCCCGCCTCCTGAATTGTCATAAAAAGGCCTGTCTTTTTCCACCTCTTCTATGAGCTCATCAATAGAGACCGGCTTTCCCGCGATGCTGAGGGCGCCATAATGACAGGCATCCACGCACTTCATGCAGAGATCACACTGATCCCGAACGATCTTTTGATAGGTGGAATCCGGTTTCTGAGATTCTTCGGGTGGTATGGGAGGATTGATCGCATTGTTCGGACAGACATCCATGCACTCACCGCACCCGACACACAGTCTTCGTTTCCAGAAAATATCGGGCAGCGCATCGATGGTTTCAGGATTATGACACCATTCGCATTTCATCGGGCAGCCTTTGAGATAGACATTCGTTCTGAACCCCGGTCCGTCATTTACTGCAAATCGTTGAATCTCGGTTATGAGTGTTTCCTGTTTCATGGTGCTTCCTATTGTTTTCTGACCGCCATGTTCCGTTTTCAGGATCTTTCATGCTCTCCGGATGATTCCGGCCGATATGCTTTCATCCACCACCTTCATACAAAAGCAAATAGAGTGCCAAATCCGATATCCATCGATATAACATTTTATAATAATTAGCTTTTCATTTAAATTCAAGGTGGAAACGCCCGGAATGATTTTTCCAGACGAGACATTTATGCACATGCAAATGGGTCACAATGACCCAGCCATGCAATCATGTTCCAGATGAAAAATGGCGGGTATCCTGAAAAAAGAGGAATGTAAACTCACCTGTGAATTGCACACGAAATGACTGGTTCACGTTTCGGTTTGAAATCGATCATTTTCCGGCTTCATCTTGTTCATCCGGGTAACGGACAGCTCGATTGATCCCCGATAGGTTGGCGAATGGGGATACCGGTCCACGTGCAACCGACCCGCTGCCTTGTTTTTTCTTTCCTTGAATAAAACATACCGGAAGGGTATATAGTTCTACTGTTGAATTTTTCGAACCATTCATGAAGAATTGAAGCGTAATTCCTCAGATTCCATGCACAGAAAAATGTTGAACATTCAAAAATACATCCTGGCCCTTCTGGTCCTCTTTTTTCTGTTTCCCGGTCTGCAATCCCATGCCAGAAATGAATACGCGCAAAAAACAGGAAAAGGGTGCATCTTTTGCCACCAGCAGGAACTTGGCGGTCCTTTAAAAATTACCGGGATTGCTTATATCAAAAACGGGTATCAGTATCCTATCCCCAATAGAATTCTGAAAAAAGCGGAGCTTCATCAGCGCCCGTTTCACAAAATACTGCGTTTTATCATCGGTTATATCCACATTCTGGCTGCTTTTATTTTAATCGGCGCGATATTTTATATTCATATCTTTATCAAACCATCACAAATAACCGGCGGCATACCAAGAGGAGAAAGGATTCTCGGGCTGTCATGCCTGAGCTTGCTGGCTTTGACCGGCATATATTTAACCTGGTTTCGCATCGATGCCTTTGAGCAGTTCTTTAACAATACATTCGGGTTGATTCTATTTATCAAGATCCTCCTGTTCATTACCATGCTGCTGACCGCACTGACGGCGGTAACCATCATCCACGGTAAAATGAAAAAAGAATCGATCACTGAAAACGGAAAAATCAATCCCGATGAAATAACGCTGAACAATCTGGATCAATTTAACGGAACCTCCGGCAAACCAGCTTGCATCGTTTTTAATAAAAAAATCTATGATGTTTCTGACAGCCCGAAATGGAAAGAAGGGAGCCATTTCAAAAAGCATAAGGCAGGGAATGACCTGACCGAAGCGATAAAGGGGGCGCCGCATGGACCGGATCTGCTTGCGAATGTAACATGCGTCGGTCAATTATCAGGACCCGATGAATCCGGGGGGAAAATCAGCCCAACCAGAAGAAAATTTATCCTGATGGCATACGGAAATATGGTTTTTATTCTTTTAATCCTTGCATGCATCGCTGTCTGGAGATGGGGATTCCCGATATCAGCGCCGTATAAAAACAGCAAAACGGCTATGGCAGCCGAATCCTGCATAAAATGTCATCAAAAATTGCATCCGGGGATCTATCATGACTGGAAAAACAGCGTACATGCAAAAGTGGGTGTGGATTGTTATAAATGCCATCAGCTTTCTGACAATTCCTCCGACCTGGCTTTAAAAGCGCATTTTAAACATACCCGTCAGCCCGTATCAATCTTAGTAAGCCCTAAAGTCTGTGAAAACTGCCATGCAAAGGAATATGCGGAGTATTCAAGAAGCAAGCATGCCAACACGATTGAGATCATTTGGAAGGTCGACAAATGGCTTCAACACGGCATGAACAATGAGATCGAGCGGATAACCGGATGTTTTGCCTGCCATGGTACAGTTGTCACAGTCAAAGACGGCAGACCGGTCTCCGGCACATGGCCGAATGTTGGCGTCGGAAGAAAGAATCCGGACGGCAGCCTGGGAAGCTGCACAAGCTGTCATACGCGCCACAAGTTTTCCATTCAGGAAGCCAGAAAACCGGAAGCATGCGACCAGTGTCATCTTGGACCGGATCACCCTCAAATCGAGATTTACAATGAATCCAAACACGGCACGATCTACCATGCGGAAGGCGACTCCTGGAACTGGGAGACTGAAGACGGCAGGTGGCTGGCTGGAAGGGATTTCCGGGCACCCACCTGTTCAGCCTGTCACATGTCCGCGGGAAGCACGGTTCCCGCGTCCCATGATGTCACTGAAAGATTGGCATGGGAGACACAGGCGCCTTTAACCATTCGTCCCAGTGAATTTAAAGCCTTTCCAGCCTCCACAAAATGGGAAGTTGAGAGATTCAAAATGAAACTGGTGTGCATGCAGTGCCACTCCGAGAGCTGGCAGAACGACCACTTTTCAAACCTGGATACAGTCATTCAAAACTACAATGAACACTATTACCTCCCGGCCAAACAGGTTATGGATGAGCTGTATCATAAGGGGTTTCTTTCAACAGAATCCTATTTTGATGAAGATCTCGAGTGGGAATTTTACGAGCTATGGCATCATGAAGGCAGACGCGCCCGCATGGGGGCCGCCATGATGGCTCCGGATTATGCCTGGTGGCATGGTTTTTATGAATTGAAACACCGTTTCGTTCATTTCATGAAGGCTGCTGAAGAGATTCGGCTTAAAGGGAAAAGTGAGGTTTTTCATACCTTTCCCGGAAAATATATCGAGCCGAATGAACACGATTCCCAACCTTAGTTTCCATCATGCCTCCCCCTCCTGATCCTCACAAGCCCGGGGCTATAATGAAGATACATCAAAGGCGACTTGCACCCCATGTCCATGAAATAACGCTCGAGGGTTTCAAGCTGTTCATTCTGGTATGAGTTCATTGCTGCTATTTAAAAATATTTTTTAAAACCTTGTCCACCTCTTTACCGACTCCTTTTCCCACTTTATCATCAAGATGCTTCTGGATCTGTTCCGTAGCAGCCTTTGTGGCCGCGTTTTGAAGCAACCGGTTGAGGGTGTCGCCATCGACCGCAATACGGGGGCTTGTGACGTCGCCTTTGATGGCGCAGGGGATCTCCAGGAGCTGGTCTTTATTTAAAAGGTATTTTAATGTCTTGTCTTTTTGCAGGCGTTCGGAGGTGGACTTTGAAAAAACAAGGGTGGTATTCAAATCCAGACTCTTATCCAGACCGATATTTCCACCACCGGAAAGCTTTAAATCCTTGGAGGCCATGGTAATGCCGTCCAGCAGAATTTTCCCGTCCCGGATATTGAATTTCCCGGAAAGATCCTGAAATGCCGTTTCCTTTACCTGCGTTTGGGCTTCTGGTGCCACCGCTTGCGCCACCAAGCCCAGACCTTGAAATTTCAGCAGGCTTTGGCCGACAGCATCCAGCAGGTTGACATTTGCCAGCTTGCCGTTGACAACATCCGCAAATCCGCTTCCGGCTATCGTTTTTGAGATTGCCGGCCAGTCAGTCCCTTTACCCTGGACCGACAACTTGCTGTTGAAATTTCCATACAACGTATCTTTGATACTGGTGAATTGGCTGAGCGTATCGTTGGCGCTGATATTTTTGGTGCTCAGGTCGGCGCTCCACCGGAGAGACTGCATGTCCGCGAGATTGACTTTCGCGCCGGCCGCGATGTTTCCGCCGAACGTATCAAAGCTCAAACTCTTCAACGTGGCGACCGCGTCGACGTATTGAATTTCAGCGAGGACATTTTCGAGCATCAATTTATCGTATTTGCATTTTTTAATAGACGCCTTTCCGTATACTTTCAAATCAGGGGCTTTCTTTTTCTCGGGCGTCCCGGCTTTGGAATCGGATTCATCCGGAGCGGTTTCCTTTTTTTCAGCTTTTGGTTTGTCTTTTTTTGGCGGCATCAGGGCAGCGACATCCAGATAGTTGGAGGCAAGATTGAATGTAATATCGGGTTTCATGGGGTTCCGGACAGTTGCATTCAGATTCAGGTCTGAAGGGCCGATCTGCACGGATGTGTTTCGGATTTGAATGGCGTTGTCCGCCACATTTACCGATGCCTGGATTTTTTCAATCTTTTTGTCAAGCTCCGCGGATGTGGCGCTCCCGTTTTTCAGGGTCAGGCTGCCGCTGACTCCCTTGAGCTCTTTGAGTTCTGATATTTTGCCCTTGAAACGAACATCGGAAAGCGCCAGCGTCCCGTCAAGTTCATAGGCTTTCAATTTGGGAAGAATCGGCGCCAGGGCATTTAAAGGAGTGGGGGCGATTTCCGCTTTGCCGTCAATCACCGGATCTGCGAAATGCTGGATATCGGCAGCGGCGGTCAACACCATTTTGCTTAAGATGAATTTGAGGTTATCAACCCGCAGGGCGTCTTTTTTTAACCGACCAGAGAGATTGACCGACAGCGGCGTTCCCGCATCTTTTTGAAACACTTCGCCGAAAGCCACCTTTCCGTCTGTGATGTCCAGGTCGGTTTTGAAATTCAAGTCTTCCACAGCCCCTGCGACTGACGCGGAGAGTTGAACGGTATCCGGCAATTTCAGATCCTTGGGCAGACCGGATGCTGTCTTCGGGGATAATTCAATCAGTTTTTCCGCGGAGAAACGGTTGGTTTGAACCGTAAGGTCAAGGACCGGTCCTTTATCAACCTGTCCGGAAACCGATGCCTCCAGAGCGCCTATCCGGGCGGTGATTTTTTTGATGTCCTGGCGGTCGCCTTTTACAGCAACATTAAAATCTAAATTTAAAGGAGTGGCGGCCGGTTTGTCAAACAACTGTCCGTAACGGATGCTGCTTTCATCCAGCGAAATTTTACCGGAAGCCACAGGTGATTTGGGTGTTCCGGAAACATCGGCCTCGATGTGCCAGGAGCCATTAACCGCGATCTGCTGCGGGGCAGCATCTTTTTTGGAATCATCTCCCATGGTCATGTCCAGTTTGTCCCAGTCAATGTCCAGTCGAAATTCCATTTTATCCTTCAGGCTGCCCTTTAAAACCGTCCTGGCGTCAATGGAACCGGATGTGATTTTCATCCCCTTGAGATATTGTGCAAGATGGGGGAGATTCACGCCATCAATGGATAATGACAGATCAACCGGAATATTTTCCGGCTCCGGCCTGGTTCCGATCGGACCCACATGGCCCGACATCGCAACATGGCCTGCCTTTGGGCTGGCATACACATCGGTTGACAGATCAATCATTATTTTCCGGGACAAAGACACCGCTTTCATCGACAGGTTGAACTGATCCAGAGAAAACTCGTTGGGTGTCTGGACCTCTTTGGCATCAAAAAATTTGAAATTTCCATCTGTTATGGAAATTTTGGATATTTCGATATTTTTAAGCGCGGCCAGAGGGTCTGTGGATGCTTTTTCTTTGTCAGGTTCTTTGGGGGAGGCTTGAGCCGGTTCTTTGGAAGCGGTCATATCTGAAAAATTGAATTTGCCCTGCGCATCCCTTTCAATCAATATGGTTGGCTTGTCAATTGCGATGGAAGAAATAAGCACTTCTTTTTTAAGCAGCGGCAGCAGCTGAACCGTGGCTTTTAACCTGTCAATGCTGACAAAATTCTGCTGCCTGAAATCAGGATGGTTTGAAATGGTGACATTGTTGATTTCAGCGCCCAGCCCGGTGATTATTGTTAATTTCACATCGCCGATGGTAACTTTCCGGTGTATCTTTTTTTCGATTCCGGGGATTTGTTTTGCCACGATATCATTGATGTCGATGACAAACGGCAGAATAATAAGCACACAGAAAATAAGCGCCATGAAAATTCCGGTAAAAATTAAGAACTTTTTCATAGGATTGTCTCCATGCAACATTTAGGATGTTAGACCAGCCGGTATCGAAATCGGTTTACCGGTAAAAAAACTTACTCAAAAAAAAACGGTTTAATGTGTCGGTCACGCTGTAACCGCTTTCATCTCATTGGCCTGAGTGCCATCATGGGATATCGGACGATAAACGTTTTGAGGTCGATGTCATTAGTATGGGCCAATGTCTGCCTTTTGTCAATACAGGGCGGGACCTGGATATTGGTTCGTATTGATCAAACGCTTTTCAATACCGAAAAGAAATGAGATATGCTGCCGCCCAATACAAACAGATGCCAGACAGCGTGATGGTGCGGCAGTCTTTTCCAGGAATAAAAAACAACGCCCACCGTATAGAAAACACCACCAATAATCAAAAGAGAGATGCTTGCCAAAGGAAGTTCGCGCATTAATCCGTGCAGCGCAATCAAGCATAGCCATCCCATAAAAAGATAAAGTCCGACCGATACTTTTTTGACCTGCTGGATGCAAAACAACTTTATTAGAATGCCGGCTGCAGCCAGTGCCCATATTACCCCCAAAAGGCTCCAACCCAGAGCGCCTCTCAGATGAACCAGCAGAAAGGGAGTATAGGTTCCCGCAATCAGAAGAAAAATGGCGGAATGATCAAATTTTCGCAACCCGACCTTTACTGAAGGGTTTGAGATGCTGTGATAAAGCGTCGAAGCCAGGTAGAGGATGATCAGGGTGCTGCCGAAGATTGAAAAGCTGACGATATGCCACACATCCCCATGAAATGATGCCGTAATGACCAGAACGACAAGTCCGGCGATACTTAAAAGCACACCAATTCCATGGGTGATGCTGTTGGTGATTTCTTCGCCTGCAGTATACAGATTTAATAGAGCATTTTTTTGTTTTAACAAATTATTTTTCTTTCATCGATGAATGTTTAAAAACGACCCGCTTCAAATGAAAAGCAGTTCGTTATTTAGTATGATCGGATCTGAGACGCCAGTGATAATTTCATTTTTACAAAACTATTACTTTTTTTACAGGGCTCCGCAGGAAATGCAGCATTTCAGAGGGAGGCGGGCGGATTCAAGGTGCAGAATAGAGTCGGTTTTAGGCTACAATCAACATCTTGAAAAAATTAAGAAAAAATATAACGCTCCCCCTCAGGATCTACAACCATTCTTTAAAGGTTGCTTAAATGAATGGGAAAAGGTATTTGGAATCTGAAATCCTCTCTTATATCCATGTCTGATCTGTCCAAAGCCTTTTGAAGAAAAACCTGTAAGAGTAGAGGATTTGATAAAAAGGGTATACTGCAACTCCAGTTAAAGGATCCGGCGGGCTTGTTTGATACCAGACACTGCACAATTACACGATGCATGCATCGAAAAGGAGGCGACCGATGAAAGAAAAAAATAAACAGAATGGGCATATGCTGAATAGAAGGGATTTTATTCGTCTCTCATCAGCAGCAGTTGTTTCCGTCAGCCTTCCGTATACATCGGGCTGCAGCCTGTTCCGGCCGGAGCATCCGGTTCAGCCCGGCAATGAATGCCTTCACCCCGGATTTACAATATCCGATGCAACGCATGCGCAAGTTTTTGAGAGCAGTAAAATCGGAAGTATCCCTATGAGAAACCGAATTTTTCGTTCCGCCACCACAATGGGAATGGGTGATGGCAATGGCCTTCCCACAGAAGAACTTGTAAAGACCTATGTAGAACTTGCAGAAGGCGGCGTTGGCGCGATCATTACAGGCATGGCATGTGTACAACAAAATGGTGCTGTCCCCATTACGACAGGCTTGATGATTGACAGTGATGAGCAGATAGCGGCTTATCGGAATGTCACTGAAACGATTCATAAATACAATACTCCCCTTATTATGCAGGTTGCGCATAGCGGCTGGCAGACTCGATCGGCCATAACCGGTCATCCGCCTGTTGCCCCGTCAGCAATCAAGCATCCGATATTCGATGAGGAATTACCGCACGCATTGACAGAATCCGAAATTCAGGAAATTATCACGAATTTCGTCAAGGCGATCGAAAGGGCGCAGCGAGCCGGGTTTGATGGCGTGCAGCTCCATGGTGCTCACGGCTATCTGTTATCCGGCTTTTTATCACCCCATATGAACCAGAGGGAAGACCAGTGGGGCGGTTCCCTGGAGAATCGATTCCGGATTGTCCGTGAAATTTATGGAAAGTCCCGTAAAAAGGTTGGTGCCTATCCGATCATGATCAAAATCAGTGCGTATGATTTCGCCGATAACGGCATGCGTATTGAAGAATCGGTCCAGATAGCCAAAATGCTGGAAGATATGGGTTGCGATGCCATAGAAGTGTCCTGCGGCGCCGCAGATGGATTTTCCACAATGCGGGCTCCGGAATTCCCGACAGACGCTGTCCTGAAATGCACTTCCAAATTTAAAAATGCAAATATTATAACAAAAACGCTGCTCCCATTCATTCTTCCTTATGCGGTTCCGCTTCGCACACCGATTGACAATTTCAATGTATGTGCCGCCCAGGAAATAAAACAACGGGTGAACATACCCGTTATCGTGGTCGGCGGCATCAAGCGGTCAAATGACATCCAGCAGATCATTTCCCGGGGAATGGCGGATTATGTAGCCATGAGTCGCGCATTTATTATTGAACCGGATATTGTGAATAAATTTAAAGACAAGTTACAAGCTGAATCCGAATGCATTTCCTGCTGCTACTGCCTGGTTTGTATCGAGGACAATCCGGTTCAATGTTATTATGGCCAAGTCTGACGGCTGCGACCCGTCTATCCGGCATGGCAGCGTAAATATTTTTTACTTCCGGCGCTTGTATTTTCCCATCAGCTCGCCATAGGCAAGTACATGGCCGTTGATGGCCGCAAGGATCTTTTTTCTGGTTGCCTTGCCGGGTTCCAGATCCAGCGTAATATCCAGCGCGTATACCTTGAAATAGTATCGATGCGTTCCAAAAGGAGGGCATGGGCCATGGTAGCCGGGCTTCTTATAGGACGTCACCCCCTGTTTTACGGATCGAACGGAAGATGCCTCTTTTGGGAAAGCCCTCGGAATGGAGGTTACTTCAGGCGGAATGTTGTAAACCACCCAGTGTACCCATTCCGGTATCAGAAATTTGGGAATCGGGATGTCCGGATCCACGACCAGGATTGCATAACTTTTCACACTGCCCGGGGCTCCCTTCCAGGAAAGATCCGGAGACACATTTTCTCCGTCGCATGTGTATTCCGAAGGAATCATTTCACCCTCATCAAAGGCAGTGCTCTTGACTTTTAAATTTTTGACTGATGGATCAAGCATATTATCGCCTCCGCAGAATTAACATCCTATATCACATTAACGCTTCCCGATACAATCCCTGATGACAGCTGATGTAAAAGGATGTCACTGATATTCCTATATCAAATTCTTCCGATACTCGCCTGGGGTTTTTCCGGTCCAGCGTTTAAACGCATGATGAAAAGCGCTTTGGTCTGCAAAATTAAAAACAGTTAATTTTTTCGCAATAAAACAAAAATTTTTCGTCAGTATTCAATATTCTTTTCTCTCCTTGCGATAAGCTCGGATTGTCAAAGGAATGAACTCTTTTTTACAGAAGGTATTATAAACCTGGATAATATGTTTAGCAAATAATAAGGAGGCGGCATGTCAAAAAATAGAACCATTACCTATCAACCGGCAATAGAGAATAACCGCATCGAGGCTATAGTCACAAGAGAAATCAAAGCATCTCCGCGTAAAATTTTTCCTTTGGCATGCCCGGTTGAGGAATTGAGATGGATACCGAATTGGGAGTATGAATTGATGTATTCAAAAAGCGGCGTGAATGAAACCAATTGCATTTTCAATGAAGAGCAATCCGGCCCCCATTTTTTTGAAAAACCGTTGACAACCACCTGGGTGACTACCATTCATGATCCGGAAAATTACCGAATTTTATTCCAGTTAAATCTTTCCGGGAAAGCCGTAATCCGCTTGAAAATTGAATTCCGAGAAGTTGGAAAAGAAGTTTCGAGCTGCACCTGGAATATGATTTTCACGGCATTGGATGAAGAGGCCAATTCAATGCCAACTGAAACCATACGGATGAAAATGGAACTGGTGATGAATTTTCTGGCAGAAGCGTTGAAGCATTATTGCGAGACCGGTGAGATGCTGAAGTATTTATAACCCTTCCATAAAATCTTTCATGTTTTCTATTTTTTCCAGTTGATCGATTTTCTCTGCGGTCTGCTCCGCTTTTTTCGCGTTGAATACCGCTCCGAAAAGGTCAAAAAATTTCATGCGGACACGATCCTTTTTAATTTTCAGAGGAGGAATATGCTGCAATATATCGGAAAAACCGTTATACCGCTTTCCATCCACTGTTTCGATTTCAACACTGGATTCCAGCGCGGTCTTTTCAGGATCGAGAACAACCGTTATTTTTTTCATCATCTGTTTTATTTCAGGATCGTTTACCTTCTCATCCGTAAAGGATTGTGTCCCTGTCTCACCCCGCAGCAGCGCGTTGGCCACGCAATAGGGGATGCTGAATTTTCCTCCAAGACCTGTTGACGGCTCCATGTTCCCTGCCGCATCCATAGCCAGTTTGGATGAGCGCACCTGGATAACCGTAACATCGGAAGGGGAAAGGTTGTTGTCTTTTACAATTGTCATTACCGCTTCCAGAGGAGAGTGCGTGGCATGACAGGAAGCATGATATTTCTGTGAAATCTGTTCAACATCCCATCCCAGACCTAGCAGAGCAAGGATCTCCTCTTCCACCTTTCCCTTTAATGCTGCAAAAAAACCCTGCGGCCCTTCCAGAATATCCTCTGCACTCGTAAAATCCTTCTGCGCCATAAGTGCTGACATCAAGCCTGCCTGTGAAGACCTTCCGGCATGAAAAGGCTTGCACATGGTTCCAAAAACCCGTTTTAAACCCGATGCCTGGGTGGCTGCAATTCCAAGTGCATAGGTCGACTGTTTCCGATCCAGATTCAACAGTTTTGCACACCCGGCGGCTGAAGCCAGATGCCCCAGTGTGGAAGTTGCGTGCCATCCGGCCATATAATGATCCAGCCCCGCACACCTTCCAATGGTCCCGCCCACCTGCAGTCCAACCAGATAGGCGGTTAAAAACGCATGCCCGCTTTTTCCCATCCATTCTGAAAGCGACAGGAGAGAAGGGAAAAGCGTGACAGACGGATGCCCGAAAAACGAAACCAGGGTGTCATCATAATCGAGGACATGCGAAGAAGTCCCGTTGATCAACGCTGCCTGGCTTACACTTTTTTTCATGTCATGCCCGATAATCGTTGCCTGCGGATTTCCGCCCAGTGCCTCCTCAACCTCGATCAGTTTGGAGACAAGCGGATCATCCATGCCGCCTGCGGTTACGGCAAGCCAGTCCATAAACGCCACTTTAGCGTGCTCATAGGCAACAGCAGGAATTTTGGAGCTGTCTGTGGTTGTAATAAATTCAGCCAATTTCCGGGTCATTCCCATCGTTTTTTCTGCCATCATATCACTCCCGATAATTTTTCAGGCCTTTCACAGGCACTTGTTCCGGTCAAGCAGCTCTTTGACAACGGTGTACGGATCTTTCTTTTTCTCAACAACCTGTTTTACAATCGCATCAAGTTCTCCATCCTGCTCCCATTTTTTTCGGACCTTAAGGAAAATCTCCTCTTTAACCAGATTGAGGATTTCTTCCTTGACACCCAGTTCTCTTCGGCAGGCGTGTTTTTTTTCGTCGGCTTTGTGATCAAGAAGCATCGAAACAAGCTCTTTGATGCCTTCACTTTTCGTGGCGGATGTTTTCAAAACAGGAGGGACAGGTTGATCTTTTTCTCCGGAAAGCGCAAGCATTCCCAGTATATCGTCCATCACCGAATCCGCTCCCATGGTGTCTGCCTTGTTGATAATGTAAAAATCGGCAATCTCCATTATCCCCGCTTTGATGGCCTGAATCCCGTCTCCCTGCCCGGGGACACAAACGACCATGACAAGATCTGCCGCCTTGACCACTTCTATTTCATCCTGTCCAACACCCACGGTTTCAATCAGAATGATATCTTTTCCAAATGCGTCAAGTATTCGAGCCACATCCCGGGCCGCCTGGTTCAGTCCGCCCAGTGTCCCTCTTGTCGCCATCGAGCGGATAAAAACTTCTTTCATGGTAAAAATTTTTTTCATCCTCAGGCGGTCTCCCAGCAGCGCTCCGCCGCTGAATGGGCTTGATGGGTCTACCGCAATGATACCAACCGTAAGCCCCCTGTTTACGAACTCCTGCGAAATTTCACTGGTTAGGGTGCTCTTGCCCACCCCGGGTGAACCGGTGATGCCGAAAACACGGGCCGAGCCTGTATCTGGATAGACTGCCTTCATGGCAGTTTCCCATCCCGGTTCTCTGTTTTCCACGCGGGTAATCATCCTTGCCATGGCACGGACATCCCGGTTTTTCACTCCTTCTACCAGATTTTCCCATGAATTGTTCACGGCCTTCCTTTCTACTATTACAGCCTTATCTGTCCGTAAAAAAATCAACACGCTGATGGCAAAGAAAAAAGTTTAAGTTCAAGGCGCGCAAATCCCGAGGAATGAGTCGTAGTTTTAATAACCGTACGCCTTCGGCTACCGCTGCACTACGCTCCACGGTAATGACGAGGGATGCAGCGCAACGCTGAAATTGAACTTTTTACGAAGCTATCACAGTTTTGTCTGCTGAAACTCCCCAAATACTTCCCGGAGCACGTCACAGATCTCCTGCAGCGAAGCGTCGTTTTTCACGCATTCACATATATCGGGCATGAGGTTTGCGGATTCATCTTTTGCATGTTCTTTTAAAACAGACAACAGGGATGAAACCGTTTTATTGTCTCTTTTTCTCTTTAACTCCGAAAGTTTTGTTTTCTGCCTTTTCTCCGCGCTTTTCATGAGTTCCGGATCATAAGTCGCTTCTACTTCCCGGTTCACCTTGACATTTATTTCATTCTCATCGGTAAAACAGTTGACACCGACAACAAGTTCTTCCCGGCGTTCAATTTTCTTTTGTCTTTCATACGCACTTTTTGCAATTGCCTTTTGCATGTATCCGTTTTCAATGGCGGCGACAGCACCTCCCATTTGTTCGATCTTCTGAAATTCCGTCATCGCCTCGGCTTCGATTTCATCGGTCAGTGACTCCATGAAATAGGAGCCTGCCCAGGGATCGTTTACATCCGAGACCTTGGCCTCATAGATCAGAATTCGTGTGGCATCAAGCTGCAACTGCACGGCTTCCTGGCTGTGCCCCAGACCCAGGGGTTCATCAAACGGAGGAAATGCTCCTGGTATCCCGCCCGACATTCCGGCAGCCATGCCACCTACCGCGGCCCGGGTCAGATTGTTCAATGTCCGCTGCAAGGTGGTAGAAGAGCATCCGATATGCGCGGTAATCGGCTGACGAATGAGCATGCTCCTTGGATTTTCCGCGCCAAACCGTTCTTTTAACATTTGCGCATAGATCCTTCTCGCGGCTCGCTGAAAAGCGATCTCCTGATAGATTTCCATGCTGCCGCCAAATGCATTAAAGGTAAGCTTCGGGGCAAAACCGTCCACCGGCAATCCGCCGTCTATGCCGACCTGAAGATAGGCCGCAGCGATTACCATGGAAAAGGCCAGATCCTGAATTCGCGAGGCCCCTGCCTCACGGATATGATACCCGCCCATACTGTTGATATTCAACTTCGGCATATGATTGGTGCAAAACACGCAAATATCTCGAAAAAGCCTTAACGATTGTTTTGGAGGAAAAATATAGGTGCCGCGGGCAATGAACTCTTTTAATATATCATTCTGGGGTGTGCCGCGAAGCCTTGCAGGAGAAATACCTCTTTTTTCCGCAAGAACCGCATACATCGCGATGATGATGGCTGCCGGGGCATTGATCGTAAAATTGGAAGGGACCTTGTCTATCTCCAGATCCCCCGTATAGGGCTCATAAATGGTTGCAAAATCCCTGAACGAGTCAATGGCCACTCCAACACGGCCGACTTCGCCTTCGGCTTCCGGGCTGTCCGAGTCATACCCGCATTGGGTAACCAGATCAAAGGCCATATTGGGGCCCCCTTTGCGCCCGATAGAGTGCATTCGGATTAAATAGTCCCTGTAATCCTCTGCGGTACCGAATCCGCCGTATTTTCCGACACCGCCTGCGCCGCCCCAATCCGGCCGGTAACCCATTTTTGCCGCTTCGTTTGCATAGGCTCTCCAGAAATCGAATGGATTGTTTCCCGTGGTGAATGGATACTGCCCGGGAAAACCGACTTTTTCCAGAAAATCTGGTTCTTTTGTTGCGAGCGGAGTATAAAATCGGGTTGGACTTTCAGGGAGATTAAACCGTTTCACCCGTTTTTCAAGCACATTTTTTTCCCATTCATTCTTTGCGGTTTTAATTTTTTCTAAATATTCATTATGGTCTGACATGATACACCCTTTCCGATATGATTGAATGTTTTTGCAAAAAATGTCTTCAGGATTTAGAAACGTTCGATTCAATGAATTCTGAAATCGCTGAAACCGGTGTCCCTGCGGTAAAAACTTCGCCAACCCCCATCTCTTTCAAAAGGGTGATATCCTCATCCGGCACAATACCGCCCACCAGTACCAGAATATCATCCGCGCCCCCTGCTTTCAGCCGGTCCATAATCTTTTGCGTTAACGACAGATGCGCCCCGGATAAAATTGAAAGGCCGATAACATTCACGTCTTCCTGTATCGCCGTGTTCACGATCTGTTCCGCGGTCTGTCGCAAACCGGTGTATATCACTTCAAAACCAGCATCCCTCAACCCATAGGCAACGACATGGGCACCTCTTTCATGTCCATCCAGTCCTGGTTTCGCGACAAGCACCCGGATCTTTCGTTCCTGATTCATTCAAAATACCTCCCAATACGTTCGACAAGTCTGTTTCGTTGGTTACCAGAATAACCGCTGGGGAACATTCATTATGTATTAAAGCCAAAACCGTTCGGCAAGTCTATTCTCAGACAGGTTCATGATCTTACCTGCAATGGTCTGAAGGTAGCAAATAAGATGCCAGACTGTAAGCTTCTTTATATAATTATCTATTATTATTATGATTCTATAAAATATGACCGAAAAAAAAGGATTGGATAGTTGACGCAAGAGACATTTTTGACCAACCAGATGGGTCAAGGCGACCCACCTCGATCTTTTATCGACGACAAGATGCTTCCCGCCTTCCATGCGGAAACCGCCTTTTGCAGAAACGGTTTCCGGATGGACCTTTTCAACAACGCGAACCTGTCTCCCCCCCCCTTTTCCTGAAAACCATACCAGGTCTTCAATCCAATTGTTCTCTGTGATTTTATTCTGAAAAAAAAGATTGATTCACGGGCAACTTATCCGTTATATAAACAACTTACGGATGAAGAAAGGATTTGTCATGGATCAACACTTAAAGATTGCCGTTGTAGGTGGCGGTGTTTCCGGAATTACGGCCGCATATCTTCTTCAGCGGAAGCACGCTGTAACCCTCTACGAAAAAAACAGCTATATCGGAGGGCATACCCATACGGTCGTGATTGAAGAGGGACCGGACCGTGGGACGCCGATAGACACCGGTTTTATTGTAATGAACAACCGAAACTACCCGCTGTTTTCCAGACTGCTGTCGGAACTTGGCGTATCCACCAGTGAAACCGACATGTCGTTCAGTTATTACTGCAAAACCACCGATCTTCAGTATGGTTCGTCCGGCTTGAACAGCCTCTTTGCACAGCGAAAAAACCTGTTTCACCCGTCTTTCTGGAAACTGCTATGGGAAATCCTCCGGTTTTTCCGGAAAACCCGCCGAGCCTTGAAAATGAAGCGTCTTCAAAACATTACGCTGGGTGAATTCATTCAACGGGAGGGCTTTTCAGCCCGTTTTGCCGAGCAGTATGTCATCCCGATGGCTGCCGCCATATGGTCTGAGCCGGATGGCGTGATGACCGAGTTCCCGATGGAAACCTTTGCCCGGTTTTTTGACAACCACGGCCTGCTGTCCGTTAAAAACCATCCGCAATGGTATTATGTATCCGGAGGAAGCCATACCTATGTCAACGCTTTCCTGAAAGGATTCACCGGAACGGTTTTCACCGAAAAGGCAGTGCAGTCCATCCATCGAAACGAAAACAGCGTCCAACTGAATTTTCAGGATGGAACTCATGAAACCGCGGACCGGGTTGTAATAGCCGCGCACGCAGACGAGGCCCTTTCCATGCTGGGTGATCCTTCTCCGGATGAACGCCGGCTTCTTTCTCCGTGGAGATATTCACGGAACCTCATTTTTCTTCATACAGATTCCTCTTTTCTGCCTCCGGTCATCCAAGCCAGGAGTTCATGGAATTATATCCGGGAAGACCGCAATGATCCAAAGGCTCCCATAACACTGACCTATGATATGAACCGGCTTCAGAATCTGAAAACAAAAAACAGCTACTGCGTAACGCTGAATCCGAAAAAAAAGATCCCGGAACGCTTTATCATCAAAGAGATGGTATACACACACCCGGAATATACGTTTCAATCACTGGCCACGCAGCCGGAATTGAAAAACCTGAATGGAAAAAGGAACACCTGTTTCTGCGGCAGTTATTTCGGATACGGGTTTCATGAAGATGCTGTCCGATCCGCGTCAGCGGTCGCTGAATTATTTGGGATTACTTTATGAGATCCTGCCTCTATCAATGTGAAATCCAGCATGCAAGGCTTCTGCCTGTAAACCACTCGTTCAAGTACCCGCTCTACCTCTATTGCCTGGATCTTTCAGAACTGCCTCTGCTTGAACAACGGCTCCCTTTTTTCGGTTACAACCGGTGGCGTCTGTCATCGCTGTACGATTCCGATTATCTCCATGACGATACCGTTTCCATACGGGAAAAACTGATCCGCCATTTAACATCAAACGGATGCCGCGAAGAAGTTCAAAAAATCCTGCTGATCACTTCCGCCCGGTACCTGAACAGGGTGTTCAATCCCGTAAGCTTTTACTACTGCTTTGCAAAAGACGAAAGGCTGATCTGTATCGTCGCTGAAGTAAACAACACCTTCGGCGAAAAACATCTCTATATCCTTCAAACCCGGGAGAAGGATCCTGCCGGGTACCCTTACAAATTCACCGCATGCAAATCATTTCATGTATCACCCTTCAATAATATGGAAGGAGAATATCAATTCCGGTTTTCAGAAACAGGCAGCGAACTGGATATCCGGATCCAGCTTGTCCGGGATGGTGAAATCATTTTTAAAGCCCGGCTTTACGGGCACAGGATACCACTCTCTCCGCTCAATCATATAAAAATCATATTGAAGCATCCGCTTTGGCCTCTCCTCACCATGCCCCGGATTTTCCGGGAGGCTGCCAGGCTCTATTTTTCCAAAAAGCTGCCTTATGTCCCCAAGCCGGTTTCCCATGACCCGATGACGATTCAGCGGACTCCCTCCAATGCCATTCAGAAAATCTGCATGCAATCGGTTTTGAAGCAGTTCAAGAAATTTAAAGCCGGACACCTGAAGATAACCCTTCCAGACCGGAAACGCTATGCGTTCGGAGACCCCCTCTCTCCACTTGCCGCTCATCTTGAGATCCATGAGTATAACTTTTTTCCCAAACTGGCTTTTTCAGGAGGTATCGGTCTGGGTGAAAGCTATATGGAAGGATTGTGGTCCTCGAATGATATGGTAGCGTTGTTGCGGATCTTGGTCAGAAATTTGAACGCCGGCGGCAGTCAAAAGATTGCCCTTTCAGATGGCTGCAATGTTGTGCGGAAATGGCTTCATCGTTCTGAAAAAAATACCGTGTCCGGGAGTTCTTCAAACATCAGACGCCACTATGATTTAAGCAATTCCTTTTTTGAATCGTTTCTCGATCCTTCCATGGCCTATTCGTGCGCCGTATATCACTCCAGCGAAGATTCTCTTGAAGAGGCCCAGAAAAACAAACTGCATCGGATCATTGAAAAGGCAAAGATTACCGACACGGATCATGTCCTTGAAATCGGCTGCGGATGGGGAAGCTTTGCGATGGAAGCTGTTCGGACAACCGGATGCAGGGTGACCGCCATTACGCTTTCAAAGGAGCAATTTGACCATGCCAGCACCCGGGTGAAAGCGTCCGGTCTGGAAAACCGGATTTCGATCGTTCTTGCGGACTATCGAACCATTACCGGAACCTATGACAAAATTATATCCATTGAAATGCTGGAGGCTGTCGGCCATCGGCAACTCGGAACCTTTTTCAGCCGGTGCGACAGCCTGTTAAAACCTGACGGGATTCTGGTGATTCAGGTGATTACGGTTCCGGATCAGAAATATTCCTGTTACCGTAAGAGAATGGACTGGATTCGGAAACACATTTTTCCCGGCGGCCACCTTCCCTCGTTGACCGCGTTGTCCCAGGCCATGACACGCCATTCGTCATTCATTGTGGAAGACCTCGAGAATATCGGCCCGCATTATGCCACGACGCTTCGGGAATGGTACGACCGGTTCCGGAACAACCGGGATAAGATCTCAGCGCTGGGGTTTGACGACACCTTCCAGCGAAAATGGGAATTTTATCTGAAAGCATGTGAAGCCCTGTTCGCGGAAAGAGGACTGGAGAATCTTCAGCTCGTGATTGCCCGACCTTTCAGCAAGTTTCCCCGTGCTTCCGCAAGCGCGAATTCCATCAAAGAGCCTGCCGAAATAACGGGGAGTTCGGGTTTGTTTTCATAAAAATACCGCAGCACGCACGCTCCATTGAGGCATAGAGTTCCCGTTTTGTTTGCACCATTCGATGATGTTTAACGTCCCGGTTCCCCATTTTTCAATAATACCTGCCCGGTAAAACACATTTGCGATGAGGGGATTCCATGGTCTGGATTCATGGGGATGAAATAATGCTTTGGAGGTGATGCCAAAGTGAAGGGCGCCGGGGTTAATAATCTCCATCCGGTCATCATAAATGGCAACAGATATGGATGCGCCGGGTACCGTATAATCCCGATGACATTGGTCAATGTCAGTTGGATTAATTTTTAAGAAGATTAGTCATTCCATAACGATACCCAAATCGGGCGAACCTGCAACGCAATGATCGATGTCGCCAAATTGAAGCAGCAGTGATTCTGCCTTATACAAGTTGCGATATCAATATAGCACGGCAATCAATTCTGCAATAACCTTCAAATCATCGGCCTGATCACTCCTCAATATGATCGGCTCATATCCTGCTGCTGTCGTATCAGGCCTGAGTATGATGGATTCATGTCTCCATGTTCCATCTTCCTGCACATTCTTTACGCTATCGTAAACCTTGATGGTATAATGTCCGCCTGTATCAGTATCGGAAATTTCCCGATGCTGTACAAGTACGACCTTACCTTGCCGGGTACCCACAGGATTCAAACTGAAAAGACAATATGCTCCATCCGGTATACGACGATTCATTGACTCGCCGATGATCTGTGTTACGAAGAGTCCGCGCCGCGGTTTGAATGCATCGGGAAGCTCAACCCAGTCGATGGTTGAAACATTCTCGATGTCCTTCCCGTATAATAGATTATTCACCTGCTGCTCATCGCTGAAAAGACCTGCCGCCACCTTCAGATCATACAGAGGTACACAGTTCTCAAAGGGCCTTACCTCCTCAACAGATAAACGCCTGAATGGCAGGGCTATATCTGCCTTAGTTTTTTCAGGCACCAATGTGGCAGTTGAAATTTTCCCCCCATCAAAAACAGCCTCCATGCGTTTCTCAAAAAATCGTCTTGTTTCGTCATCAACAAAGTAGACATAGCAACCTTTTTGTCCGCGTGTCATGAGTGTTCGATAAGTGTTTTTTATTATCGCATCGAGACGTACTTGTGCAACTTCAGGTTCTTGCCGGATCAATTGCCGCCAACCATGAATTGATCTATCTGTACTTGCACGCTCTTTAGCTTGGGTAATAACTTTGTCATTTCTAGCGATCAGGTCATTACCGACTATTACGCCAACGTAATCTAATTCTAATCCCTGACAGGTATGTATGCAGCCGACTTCGCTTACTGAATCGGGTTTGATAATCCAGGCCTGCCCATCAGAGTTAAGATTCCATGTCGCTTTGTAATCACCTATGACAATATCTTTGAGCTGGGATTGTTTTTTGCTGATCCATTTCCAGCAGTAACCTGCTACCAATCGCGCTTTGTTCTTTTTCTTGTTCTTCTCACGGATAATATTGTGCAGGTTAGATGGACTATCAACTATGCGGAAATCATATTCATTGGCTTTAAGTGTGTCGTTTGCTGTTTCTCGAATCTGTAACGTATTATCAAGCCAGGCAAGGTATCCGTCTGAACCATTACATCGAAACTGCGATTCAAGTTTTAGTTCGGTAACATTTGCTTTTAATTCTCTTGCCCAACGGCGGATTTCTTCCTTGTCTCCAATGTCTTTGAGCGTTACTTTTTGATCTTCATCTATAAAAAAGATACTGAATTTGCTGGCGCTGATTATCTCCTTAATCTGATTTTCACCAAGATTGTTAAATATGCCCCCTTTTGCATTGAGCCTGTGCGCTTCATCGACGATCAAACAATCAAAAATATTTTTCTTGGAAGAATGATATGAGCCTGAACCGCTAAACATATTTGACATATGGGTTTTTGTGAATGAACCGGTGAGTACGGCTTCGTAAACTAAACGGGGCGCAGAGTTGCGTGTAACATATCGCGCGACAAGTTCGAGCCTTGTCAGTTCAACAAGCAGATTTATTGCCACAACTGACTTCCCTGTTCCCGGACCACCCTCTACAATTAACACTCTCTTCTGTTTTGCCGTAGATTTTTTCGCATATTTGATGGCTGTTTCGTAGACGACTTTCTGGTCATCAATCATTACGAACTCTTTATTACCGTGGAGCATCGACACAAGTTGATCGGCAAGGTTCTTTGATGGCTTTATCTTACCATGATCAATACGGTACATGATCCGGTTTTTATCGCCATATTTGATATGATGCTTGATAAAGTCACGTAGATTTAACGCATCTCGCTTGAGAAAAACAGGTGCTTTCTGGGTGTATTCATCATAAAACTTATTGGTAATAACATCATCCTGTTCATAATTATGAAGATATGCACAAGGGTAAAGCTGAATTTTTTCTTGCTGAACAGTCTGATTGAAGTCTTCAAGAAGACATTTATACGACCAGGCTTGATATGAAGGGTGCGGTGTTTCTTTTATTCCATGTTTAAACCATGTGCTGACGATTGCGTCTTTTGCTGTCAAAGACGCATGTTCCCACTGCTTGAGTTCTATAAGAATCGCTGAATCTTGATTTAGGCCATCCTTGCCGGTCAATATAAAGTCGATACGTTTTGACGACTGCGGAATATGGTACTCGATCGTAATACCAGCATCATCAGGGATATTGCCATCTGTTAAAACTCGGTCCATATATTGAAGTGAGTTAATCCAAGAATCTATTTCTGATTTTGATGTACTTCCTCCTGTTGCTTTTTTGAAGGCATGGTGAATAATATTCCCGATATCATTTGTCATGACGTCTTCTTGGAATTTTGATTTCGTAGAAGAATAAACAATCACTGCTTGGTTCCGAATGAAGTAGATTATTGAAGCTCTAATGCAACTTAATATCTGATTTAAATTACAATATTTTTATAATTCAGTATATTTTTTAGCCGATCCCTTTGCCTTGTCTTTTGGATATTTTTTTCGGTTTTTTTCAATCTTTTCGAGGGCAGATGTTAACGGATCAACGCCAAGGTGATCTGACAGAAGTACCAGATAGATCATGACATCGCCGATCTCATCCTTGATTCGATTAAGACGCTCTTTATCCGGCTGTCGACTCTGCTCATCAGTTAGCCACTGGAATTCTTCCAACAATTCCGCTGCCTCAACGGCTAAGGCTATGGCCAGATTTTTGGGAGAATGGAACTTGCCCCAATCTCTCTCATGAGCGAACACCCTGAGTTTTTGGATGAGCTCTTCCATAGTTAGTGCTCTGGCAGGCTGATTGCTTGAAAATTATAAAGTAAATCAAATTATTGCATGTGAATTAAAATAAATTGTCAATCTGTTTCAAAATAGCGAGGTTTTCTCTATGGTGTCAAGGGTAAAGGTCAAAAGATAGGGCCGAAAGCAGCAAAAGAACAAGGTCAAGGGGAAAAGAGTCGGACCAGACTGGGAACGCATATACGGAGTGAATTTTGTTTTCGCCTCTCCGGGTTTTCTTAGGGAACCGAGGGATTAGCAATTGACATCTATTGGAAAACACAGCTATATGGAGTGGTATTACAATTCCGGGAAAATAGTCAGAAATATCCGTCTATGTCGCTAAAAAATTCTGGTATTCTTTCTGTTTATGATAAAAAAAAGCATCTTTTTTCTTATTTTTGCAATCACTGCCGCAGCAGCCTTTCTGTTTCTGAACCATACGTGGGATATTGAAAAAGATATCCTTTACCTGAAAAACGAAAACACAATTGCTTCCGATAAAACCCGGGAAACAGGAGAACGGATTTATTATGAAGCAGACGGAACAACCTTTTTTGTGGACAAGAATGACGTGGAATATATTGGTTATGGAGAGTTTCAGGAAACGATTGACGGTCAGGAATACCTGTCCCGTAAATTCAACCAGCTGAAGGGAAAACTACAACTCGTTCTGGAACCCTGGGAAGCGGAATCCGCCAAGGCAAAAAAATGGCTTGCCGCAGTCAGGAACAACCTTCTTGCCGGGTTACTTCTTATGGCAACCCTTCCGGTTGCTTATCTCATGATTAGACGGTTTCGCAGGAATCCCCAAAAGCCTGCAACAAAACCCATTGAAAAAAAAGCCGTAACCGCAGGAATGACCGCGAAAAAAGCCAGGGAAGAGAATAATCAGAATATATCAGACGCACTGAAAATCGTAAAATTTTTTCTTGAACTGTTTCGACTTCAAACCGGTGCGCCGGAAGATGCCCCGACAGACCTGTCTCCACTGGATATCCGGACAATCGGCAAAAACCAGGTCTATGAACTGCGTGTTTTACATGCCGGAGAGTGGGTATCACGGCGAATGAGCATCGGCCCGCTGGGTGAGGAAAGCGGCAGCAAAAGCAAATGCTTTTATGTAATTTATGATGTGCATATGGTCCTGAAGATCCCGCCCAAAAAACTGACGGATTTCAATGCCTATATCCAGACGATCAAAAGCGACAGGCATATTGTCGAACGACTTGCCCCAAAAGAGTGCATTGTCCCTAAAATCTCTGTCATTTTAAAAAGGGTTTACACCTTTCCGGGTGAAGCCAGGATGACTCCGGAAAAACTTGAAGAAAAGTATATCCAGCTGCTCGGAAACCGCCCTGCCCTTCAGGAATATCTGAAAATTGACGGCCGCTTTGTTTTTTTTATGGACCTCTCAAAATATTATTTTCTGGGTCATATCATTGAAACCATACATGATCTGGATCAGAAAGTTTTTCAGGAAATTACCATGAATTCCGGCATCATATGGGACGCGCAGGGCTTTGCCGGAAGATATGGGCAGTCAAATGGCGCCATTTGCTTTAAACTTCAAAACATTTACACAGAATTTGAACGGGAAATGCGCAATTATTTTGCTTCACCTGAAAACAGTGAAACCGTGCACCAGTATCAGATCAGAAACTGGTTTTTAATCCACCTGACCGGCAATAGGGTAAAACCGGACAGGGAAACCCCTGACGATGAAAAAATTTCAAAAATCAACTCAACAGCCGAATCATTGTTCAAAAAGAGACCTGATGAAATCGCCGCCTATCGAAAATCGGTACAGAAGTATGTTCATGATATCAGCTGTGCCCAGAATAAAGCCCAGATGGAAAGCATTTCCACCAATATTCTATCTCTTTTGACCTGGCTCGGAGAAAAAAAGATCGCCATGCGGGATTTAAAACCGGACAACCTTCTTGTTGCGGGTGATCCGGCTGATTATCCCAACTTCCTAAAATCCTACGGAAAATTCAGTATTGGTTTAATCGATGTTGAAACAGCGGTGGACTACCATGCTGCGAAAGAGAAAAACATTCCCCAGCCTCAACTGGGAGGTACGCCCAACTATGCCACCCCCACCCATCTGTTTGGCAATGTCATCCTGAATTCCGTGTATGACGATCTGGCGCTTATCCTTCATCTGCAGGACTGGCATGCAACCACCGCCATAATCTATAAAGTCGCAACCGGAAAAAATCTTTTCAACAATACGGGAAAATCATTACCGGGAATCATTAAAAAAATTCATCGAGCCGTCGCGGATAAAAAACTGAACAAGGAAGTTGTCAAAGAAGTCAGCCAGATGTTCTGGCAGAGCGCTGTCGGGGAATTTAACCTGAAAGTCAGAAAAAACGAATCCTACTTGACATCCCTGATCGTGGCCCTGCCGCAAAATGTAAAGAATAATATACGGAAAGAAGTGGTTAGAGCAGAAAAAGAGATCGTCAACACCATAAAAGAGGTTATCCGTTCCCAAACTGCATTTACCGATGGCAACACGCGGAAACAAGTGGAAATGGCTTCAGCCGGAAAGATAATCACGCTTAAAGCAAAACTGGAAAAAGAAGACAACGTTTCAGTATCCGATAAAACAGAAAAAATCAACGTGTTGAAAATTCTTGAAAGGCTGAAACTGAAGTCAGACCGGTTATCGCAGGCCCTGGACAAATTGAATACTCCCCATGCCAAACTGACGGTTTACGAACTGCTGACCCTGATGTTTTCCGTTGGTTTCAATTCAATGTTCCGTCCCGAATGGACAACCGGTTTTGAAAAGAAATCTGCGAAACAATCAAAGACAAATAAAAAGATTGTCAAATCGGCAAAGTAATATGGTTGAACGATCACCTGATAGAAAAAACAACATGGAAAAACCTGGAAAACAGACTGACGCCGGGATGGCAGGTAAATCCCGGGATCTGCCTGGTTTTTTAAGAGAAAAAGGCGAGATCGTCTGCTATCAATTCCCCAATCTTTCCCAATTTAACGGCATTCAACATGCTGTTTTCTCGCGCCTGTCCGGCTGCAGCAAACCGCCGTTTGACAGCTTGAATGTAGGATTGAATGTGGGAGATAACCCGAAAGATGTGAAAAAGAACCGTAAAGCGATCGCTCAATGCCTTGGCATGGATGAACCGGTATTTGCGAACCAGGTTCACGGAACGAATATTATCCGGCTGAAAAAGGAAAACACCACGGCAACATCCCTCTCGAATCAGCAGGAAGGAGATGCCCTGATTACGGACATACCTGGAGTATTAATTGCCATCCAGGCTGCAGACTGCCAGCCCGTGCTTTTATATGAGCCGGAACACCATGTCATTGCGGCTGTTCATTCCGGATGGCGCGGCAGCATTCAGAATATTATCGGACGAACAATACAATGCATGAAAACAGAATTCGACTGTTCGCCTGAAAAGATTGTCGGAGGAATCGGCCCATCTTTAGGCCCCTGCTGCGGAGAATTTGTTCAGTATAAAAAAGAAATACCCAAAGAATTCTGGGGCTTTAGAACCGGAAAACACCATTTTGATTTCTGGGCGATCAGCAGTCAACAGCTCCGCACGGAAGGTGTACTTCCGGAAAACATACATATCAGCGGATTATGCACCAGTTGCCGAACAGATTATTTCTACTCTTTTCGCCGACAGGGTACAACCGGCCGATTTGCAGGGGCAATCGGCTTAACCAAACCGCAACCATCCGATGATGCGGTGAGTACAGACAACCAATTGAACTTGTAATGGAATTGTCATGACAAACAACAAAATTCAACATGTTGCGCTCACAGAAACAGTAAAGGCATCCGGTTGAGCATCGAAACTCAGTCCAGGGTTCCTGGACTCGATTCTTAAAGGCTTGAATGTAAAAAAACACCCGGATCTTATCGTTGGTTTTGAACATGCGGATGATGCCGGTGTCTTTCGCTTGAGCCCGGAGATAGCGCTCATACAAACCGTTGATTTTTTTACGCCTATGCTGGATTCTCCCTTTGAGTTCGGCCGTATTGCAGCCAGCAATGCCCTGAGCGACGTTTATGCCATGGGCGGCAGACCCATTACGGCGATGAATATTGTCTGTTTTCCGGCAGACGAACTGCCGGAAAATGTGCTGCGGGAAATCCTGGCAGGAGGGCTTGAAAAAATCAACGAAGCCGGTGCTGTCCTCGCGGGCGGACACAGCATTGACGACAAGGAGCTTAAATACGGCCTTTCCGTAACCGGCCTGATTCATCCGGAAAAAATTCTTACCAACTGCAAAGCACAGGTTGGTGATCAGCTGATTCTGACCAAACCCATTGGAACGGGAATCATTGCAACCGCGATCAAAGGAAAACTCGCAGATGAAAAAGCAATCCAGGCCATGATTGCAGTCTCCGCGACCCTGAACAAGAAAGCGGCTGAAACGATGCTCCGATTTGCTCCAAGCGCATGTACGGATGTAACCGGTTTCGGCCTGGCCGGCCACCTTCTGGAGATCGCGAAGGGAAGTCGAAAATCCGTGCTCCTGGATACCGGTGCCGTGCCTGTTATTCCGCAGGCGGAAGCTTATGCACGTATGGGATTGATCCCGGCAGGCGCCTACAAGACCAGGACCTTTTGCGAAAAGAACATGTCCATTGGTTCATCCGTAAAACCGGTCCTTGCGGATATACTTTTTGACCCCCAGACTTCAGGCGGACTGTTAATTTCGATGCCTGTCAACAATACGAAACAGTGTATTGACGCCATGAGACAGGAAGGGGTGTCTGCCGCCGTCATCGGCAAGGTAACCGGCGATCATAACGATGGATTTATCACCGTAATATGAAATAGTATCAAATCGTTGTATCTTCTTTCATACGGTTTCATCCGGACGGAATTAATCTTCCAAACCGTTTTTTACCATTGACTTATACCAATCTCATATGATAGTAGCCGTAGTTTGAATTAATTCCGATTCTGGAATGTTTTCAATGCGGCACAGCGATATGTGGAAAGGCTTTTTTCCCGTGAAAAAAGGACCCAGACGCGCCATAGTCGAACTTGCATATTACAGCAGTCTGGGGTTTTCAATAGCGCTTTCGATTTTTATTGGACTGTTTGCAGGTGTTTATCTTGACAGACGATTCAATACAACTCCATGGCTTACAATGACAGGCCTGGGGCTCGGCATCGCGGCAGGATATAAAAATATCGCGCTGGCTGTCAAAAAAAGCCGAAAACTTTAGCAGGGATTGTTGCAGTGAATATTCAGGAGCGACTTGTAAAATTTGTAACCCGGGCAAACTGGATACTTTTTGCCGTTACAAGCATGGCCGGTCTTGTAATGGCCCCGCTCTCTTTCGCTCTTGGGATTATTGCCGGAGGCCTTATCGTTACAGTCAATTTTCATCTGCTTGCGAGAACCCTTAAAAAAGCGCTCACTCCGCCCTATCTCGCTTCCCATGGTTCCGTGCTGGCTAAATATTATATCCGTTTCATAGCGAGCGGGGTAATACTATTCGTGCTCATTTCAGGGCACCTTGTAGATCCTTTAGGCCTGTTCATCGGGCTTTCGGTTGTTGTGGCAAGCATCATATCAGCAACCATGAATGAACTGACAAAAATTATTTTCAAGGAGGCGGTCTAAGGTGGAACATCCCTATCTGTTTTTTGTAAAACTGTTTGAAATGATCGGACTGGATCATTTTGCCCATGAATATCCGCATGTTGTTTATTCCTGGGTGGTCATGGCTCTTTTAATGATTCTGGGTGCTGTCGCATCAAAAAACATCACCATGATTCCTGCAAAAACGCAGAACCTTTTCGAAGTCATGATTTCCGGCATCGAAGAATTCATGGTGGAAAATACAGGTGAAGAAGGCAGGTGGCTTCTGCCCCTGGCAGCCACCGTATTCATATATGTTTTTGTCGGGAATCTGATCGGCCTTGTCCCTGGATTTTTCCCCCCTACCGCCAGTATAAACACGACACTGTCATGCGCGCTCGTTGTTGTTGTTTTCACCCATATCATCGGCATTAAATATCATGGAGCCAAGTACATCAAACATTTCCTTGGACCGGTCTGGTGGATGAGTCCGCTGATCTTCGTGATCGAAGTAATCGGCCATCTGGCACGGATCCTTTCGCTTACCTTCCGTCTTTTCGGCAACATGATGGGACATGAAATTGTCCTTGCAATTCTTTTCACGCTCGCGGGCGCATTCCTCGCGCCATTGCCGATTATGGCTCTTGGTATTTTTGTAGCCTTTGTTCAGGCTTTTGTATTTTTCCTGCTTTCCATCATCTACTTCACGGGTGCAATGGAACATGCACACTAAAACATGGCAGCAGGTTGTTTTTGTTATTTTTAAATTAGGGTGACTGGAAGAAGCCCGAGTTAACTTTTTCATTCAAGGAGGTTGTCAATGGAAGCTGAAGCTTTAAAATTCTTTATCGCATGTGTGACAGCAGCAGGTTTTGGTATCGCCATCGCAGCATTCGGCTGCGGAATTGCACAGGGCCTTGGTCTGAAGGCCGCTGTTGAAGGTATTGCAAGAAACCCTGAATCTTCAGGTAAGGTAACCGTTACCATGCTGATCGGTCTTGCCATGATCGAGTCTCTCTGTATTTACGCTCTGGTTGTTGCACTGATTTTGATCTATGCCTCACCAATGGCTACAACAGTTACAGATCTGCTCACCAAATAAAAGCAGTTTGCAGATACATTTTTAAATCAGGCTGTGCCTTTTTGACAGGCGCAGCCTTTTTTTATACCGGAAACCGCAAAAAACGATCTGCAAGGAGAAAGTTATTTTTTTCAATGGATCAGGTATGCCCGCGGTCCCGGGAATCAGGGCAGATACAGCATGTTAAACAGGATTCAGGTTAAACTTGTGCTATGCTGAAAATTATAGTTTAATAAGCGCAGGCTTTCATCAATATAGCATCAAACTGATCCGTAGGACTCATTACCCACGCAGGGAAAAGGATGTTGAAAAAGAAAACGCTCATACCCCTTATCCTGATCGTATCCATCATC
>JAWOIJ010000025.1:0-104813 GCA_046484745.1 Desulfobacterales bacterium
TCGACGATGGCGCCCTCGCCGAGAGGGGCGGTCCGGATTAACTGAACCCAGGGTTGTCTGCGCGAAACCCCTGTGCTAAAAACCGCCCCGGGAAATACACGACAGGGATTCGGGCATGGATGCTCAGTCTGCAGGTCGGCACCGGAGGTGCCGCAACAACGCCGCCTTTGCGGCACTCCTCTTTTTGGCGCCCTGGCTGTGGTCCGTTTCGGCCATGGCGAGTTCGGCTGGCCTGAACTGGCTGCTTGCGCAGCAACAGCCCGATGGCCGGATCGCGGCACCCGCCGACGAAACGCTGCCACAGCATGCCAGTTTCGAGGCTCTGCGCACCCTGGTGCACATGGGAGCCCCGGAAACCGTGCGTGCTCACGCCGCTGCGTTCGTTTCAGGTGACAGTGGCGACGACCTTCCCTTTTTCGCAAGGCGTTTACAGGCTCAGCACCTGGTTGGGAGCGAGACCGCGCCAGCGTTAGCCGACCTGGCGGCGTATCAAAACCCGGACGGTGGTTTTGCGTCCTATCCCGGCGATCAAAGTCGGGTTCTGGATACACTGGATGCGTTGGAAGCGCTCCGCGATCTCGACGCCGAGGATCCGACGATCGTTGGACCTGCGTTGGCTTGGCTGCTGACGCAGCAGCGCGGCGACGGTGGCTTCGGTTCGAGTGAGGCGAGTCCGAGCGCGGACTACCTTACGGCGCGCGCTGTCACGCTGCTTCGGAATTATCGATTCGATTTCCCGGTATCGGCTGCGCTCGAGGCGGCGGAGAATTTTCTCTGGACCCAGCAAAATGGTGGTCTCTGGGGGAGTACGGGGGATGGCGCGCACGCGTTGTTGGCGTTGATGCCATTGACACTGGAAACCCCGCTGTTGGCCCCGGCGATCACCGAACTGCGAGAGCGGCAGGATCCGGATGGGTCCTGGAACGGAAGCGTCTACGCAACCTCACTCGCCCTGCGAGCCCTGCACGTCTTCTCGAATCAGGCGGAGTCGACGGGGCCTGAGGAAGAAGGCTTCAGTGCAGAGTGGCTGGCCGATCCTGCCGATGCGGATCCTGTGCTGTTCCCCGATCTTGTGGAACCAAAGGATGGGACGATCACGGTTTTCGGGGTGGTGCGTGACCGCGCCACCGCCAACCCTGTTGCGAACGCTCTCGTTACCGTGGGCGGCACGTCGGTTCGAAGCGATCCCGAGGGACGCTATCGGGTCGAGGGCCTGACGGCTACCCAATTCGGCATGAGTGCCTCGGCGACCGGTTATCGCCTGCAGTCAGCGTCTTTCACGATGGTGCAGAGTGGTCTGCTTCAGGTGGACATCGCACTTGAGGCGGGGGCGATCGAAGGCGTGCAGGTACGGGGTCTCTGGATCGGACGCGAGCAATATCAGGCGTTCGAAGATGTTCCGGTATCGGTGGAAATCGCGAACACGGGCGATCGTGAGCAGCGCCTTGTTCTGGCGGGACGTGCCCAGGGGCTTTCGACTGGATTCGCCGAGGATTTCCTGATCCCTGCGCCGGGGGGTCTTCGTGAAGAAAGCTTTGTCCTGGCCCCGGGTCAGATAGTGGCGCAGGAGTTTGCCTGGTTCACGCGAAACCTTCCGCCGCAGGACTACCGGTTGTCGGTTCAGATTCTTTCCGAGGATCGCCGGAACGTATTTTCACAATCAATGCGGCAAGCATGGCTGAATCGGATTCAGGGACAATGCCGAGCCTGAAACTCTCTGCGATCAGCAAGGGATGATCAATCCTGAGTTTCGAGGCCCATCTGCCGTCATCGGTCAATTCGTCCGATTCTGTAACATACTCTTTTTCTTTTAAAAAGTTGAGATGTTGCTGAAAATCCCGCCACAGGTATTTTTTATCCTGCATAAAAAAATGTTTGTTTTTTGTGGATTGCAGCAACTGATATGCAGTAAATGATTTTTCAAGAAGTTCTTCGATCTGATCGGGGGTGTGTGACAGCAATAGATTGAGAACCATAGAAAAATTGATTTTAATCTGACTGTAGACGTTGGAGGAAGCGGAACGGATCAGCCTGGCCACCAGCCGAAGATCCATGAACCGCCCCGGCAGTATGACGACAAATCCGATATTATCCATTCCGCGTCTGCCTGCCCTTCCGGTCATCTGATGGAATTCAGTCGGTGTAAGGGGTCGAAATTCAACGCCATTGAACCTGTCGGAATTGAGAATGCCGACCGCTCTTGCCGGGAAATTTACACCTGCGGCAACGGTAGAAGTGGCAAACACGGCATCAAGGAGACCTTCCGTCATCAGGGTTTCAATCACGATTTTCCATGCAGGAAGCTGCCCGCTGTGATGGGAAGCTACCCCCATATGCTCAAGCTGCCAGAGCTGTTTATGATTTCGGATATAATGGTTTTCTCCAAGGAGGGCTTCGATACGTTCAGATCGCTTTTTTTTCAGTTCCGTGGAACCGGGTGAATTATCCACGCGGCAGAGATTGAGCGCATTGTCACAATCCCGTCTCGATTTCATAAAAAAAATCACCGGCAGCAAATGGTATTTTCTCAAAACCCGAATAACGGCTCCCATGGGAGGAAGCTTTCCCGGAGAAACCGGCAAATGCTTCCTCCTGTCCTGGATGTGGGAGACAACTTTTTTATAAATACCTGATTTTGAATCTGAACTTTTTTCGGAAAGCAGGGGTAACAGCATACCGTCCGGGTGAAAGAAAAGCGGGTAAAGGGGAACCGGCCTCTGGTTTTCTTCAATCACGATACATTCACGATGACGGATCGATTTCAGCCATCCGGCTATTTGTCGTGCATTCCCGATCGTGGCTGAAAGCATCAGGATGGGAACCCGGGAAGGCAGGTAGATCATTATTTCTTCCCATACGACTCCGCGGTCTTCATCTCCAAGAAAATGCGCTTCATCCAGTATGACAATGTCGGCTTCAAGATCTTCCCCCTGGTGCATGGCATCATAGAGATGGTTTCGAAGGATCTCCGTGGTTCCGATGATAATGGGAGCATCCGGGTTTTCCTTGCGATCCCCTGTCAGGATTCCGACCTTTCCTTTGCCGAATTTTTCTGAAAAATCGGCATAAATACTATTGGAAAGCGCTTTCAGAGGGGATGCGTACCAGGCTTTTCCGTTGCTCTCATAAATTCGGCGGATTGTTTTTTCAGCAATCCAGGTTTTTCCGGAACCGGTCGGAGCGGTAACCAGGCAATCCGACACTTCGATTGCGGAAAGTGCTTCAAGCTGGAAGCGGTCCGGTTTGAAAGGCGCTTTTTCAGGAATGCCGATCTGAGAAAAGATGGGTTTCAGCCTTCCGTCAACACTCGGTTTCAGCCCGGGTATCTTTTTTTTCGAATGATGGCCCCTGTGCCTGTAAGATTGGTTTCTCATTCCTTTTTACAGTTGTGCAATGATTTTCTTGATTTCTTCCCCGGCTTTGGATTTCACATCATACGGGGATATTCCATTCAGGTCAGCCTCGATCAAAGGCTCATCATAGGGTAAAAAACCGAGAAAATGAAAATCATCCAGGTTCTTTTTCAGGAATTCTTCATCTTTGGGTCCGCGTATTTTATTGCCGATAACCGCAATCTGATTGAGCCGTATTTCAGAAGCAAGTTTGCGTATATGGCCGGCCGTATCAATGCTTCTGCGCCCCGGTTCCACAACGATGATAAGCCTGTCGACAGACTGGGCCGTACCCCTTCCAAGATGCTCGATTCCGGCTTCCATATCCATGACAACGACTTCATTTCTGGCAAGGACGATATGCGTAACAAGAGCCTTTAAAAGCGTGCTTTCCGGGCAGATGCATCCGGACCCTCCTTTTTTCACGCCACCGAGGCGCATGAGTTTGATGTTGCCGAGTTTCTTGGAAAGAGAATCCGGCAGATCATCCACTTTCGGGTTCAGCTTGAAAAAGCCTCCGATGGACCCCGGCCTGGCTTCGGTCCTTTCAAAAATGAGATCCTTCATCTCTGCGATAGGAACAATGTCGTCCGCATCTGGTATCCCGACTGCGGCTGCCAGGTTGGCGTCCGGATCCGCATCAATCGCAAGTACATGTTTGCCCTGTTCATCCAGCGTCCGTATGAGAAGAGCGGCAAAGGTTGTTTTGCCGACTCCGCCTTTTCCGCTTACTGCGATTTTCATATTGCAAACTCCCTTTATATGGAACGGGTTGAAATGGTTTCCCGGTTAAGATGCCGCAAACCGGAAACCAATCACAAATGATCATGGTTCAAGAAAAGTGTATTTTCGCTGCGGAGAGCGTAGCACAAACAGTCCATTTTGGGAAGCAGCACCCATGGACAGATAGGAGCGATGCCCGCGGAACGATCTTGAAACCTTGGATCCTTTCTGTTACTTTATGCGAATGCTGAAAAATTCGAATTCCAGAGGATGCGATTTTTTCATTTTTCAACAAGCAGACGATATCTTATCCTGAGAGAAATATCATTAAAAATCACAATAGAAAGCAATAATTTATTATGACAGCAGCACTCGAAAAAAACGCAAGCCCCGCAATTCTGGCGCCGGCCGGCAACCGGAAAGCCTTTCTGGCTGCCATTGCAGCAGGCGCCGATGCCATTTATTGCGGACTGAAGCATTTTTCTGCAAGGATGGCGGCGGAAAATTTCACACTGGATGAATTATCGCAGCTTGTTTCTCTTGCTCATGCAAAAGACATAGAAGTATACATCGCGCTCAACACGCTGGTAAAACCCGATGAAATCGATGTTGCGGCAAAATTGATGGATCAGGTCAATCGATATGTCAGACCGGACGCCATCATTATTCAGGATCTTTCATTGATTGATCTTGCAAGGCAGGTCGGCTTTCAGGGAGAACTGCATCTATCCACACTGGCGAATGTAAGCTTTCCAGCCGCTTTAAAAATGATTGCGCAAACCAGAGGAGTAAGCCGTGTGGTCATTCCAAGGGAGCTTCATGTCGATGAAATAAAAGCCATGACTGCGGCATGTCCGGAAGGAATGGGAATTGAGATGTTTGTTCATGGTGCGCTATGCTATGGCGTATCCGGGCGCTGCTACTGGAGCAGCCTTATGGGTGGGAAAAGCGGTCTCAGAGGCCGCTGCGTTCAGCCATGCAGACGGATTTATCGACTCAACAACCTGAAAAAAAGATATTTTTCATGCAATGACCTGAGCCTTGATGTTATCGCAAAGATACTTCTTTCCGAGGTGAAAATACGTGCATGGAAAATCGAAGGAAGAAGAAAGAGCGCCCACTATGTCTATAATACGGTTACGGCATACAGATTGTTTCGGGATCATGCGGGAGACCCCGGAATGAAAAAAGCCGCTCTGGGTCTTCTTGAAAACGCCTTCGGGCGCAAAGGAACCCATTATTATTTTCTTCCCCAGCGCCCCCAGATTCCCATATCAACAGAAACGCAAACCGGTTCCGGATTGCTGATCGGCAATATAAAGGGCCCGGTTCAACAGCCCTATCTCTCTCCCAGAGACCCGCTCTTTAAAGGAGATTTTCTTCGTATCGGCTATGAAGATGAAGCCTGGCACAGAACTTACAGGGTCACCAAATCCGTCCCCAAAAGAGGACGCCTGGTTTTGAAATTCCCCGCGAAAAATACACCTGCGGCCGGTACTCCTGTTTTCCTGCTGGACCGCGAGGGAGAAGAGCTGGAAGAGCTTCTGAAAGCCCTGGAAAAAGATCTTGAAAGGATCCCTTTAACCTCTTTTCCCCAATCCGGTTTTAAACCGGTATTTTCAAAAAAGATGATTGCCCGGTCCGGGAAAAAAAGTGAAAGAGCCATCGAACAGCATGTAGAACGCAAAATCGGAAAAGGTAGAAAAACCGAATCCTCCGGATACTGGCTTTCCATGGAAAATGTTGCGGACATGCCAAAGAAAGGAATAGCGTCCAGCTGGTGCTGGCTCCCGCCGGTTCTCTTTCCCGATGACGAAAAAGAAACGGAGACGCTTGTTGAACAGGTTCTTCGGAAAGGCGGGACCCGTTTTGTTCTGAATGCTCCCTGGCAGACAGCCTTTTTTACAAGGGCAAAAGGAACCACACTGTGGGCAGGCCCCTTTTGCAACATCTCCAATCCCCTTGCAATCGGTGCGGCTGCTTCCATGGGTTTTTCCGGAGTGATTGCAAGCCCTGAACTCGGACAACGCGATTACGTCAACCTTTCAAGACAGAGTCCCCTGCCGCTGGGAATTGTGCTTTCCGGGAACTGGCCGCTTTGTATTTCAAGAACCCTGGCCGAAGATATGAAAACCCGGACGAGCTTCGCAAGCCCAAAAGGTGAGGAAGCCTGGGTGGAAAAATACGGATCGCTTTACTGGATTTTTCCAAACTGGAAGCTTGATCTGACCGCCCAGAAGGAGATGCTTTTCAAAGCCGGATATCGTTTTTTTGTGCATCTTTCCGAGCCGGTTCCAAAGGACGTCAATCTGAAAAAACGCCAGGGATTGTGGAACTGGAAGGTTGAATTGCAATAAACCCGTTCCGATCTATTTGAATAGAATCTGGTTCTGAAACCAGTTCTTCTTGGAGGAAAACATGTCATCTGCATCTGTTTACTGCGGCTCGCTGAAAATCCATCTGGAAAAAGGACCGGATATCCGGGACATAACCGATCAGATCGCAGCACTTGTAAAAGATTCAGCTATCCGTGAAGGGTGTGTTTGCGCAACCGTCATCGGCTCCACCGGCTCGGTAACCACCATTGAATATGAGCCGGGAGTTGTGCAGGATTTAAAACAAGCCATCACCAGGCTCGCGCCTTCCGGTGAACCCTATGCTCATGAACAGGCCTGGCATGACGGCAACGGCCACAGCCATGTGCAGGCGGCCCTTCTCGGGCCGTCCATTTCGCTCCCGGTAAGAGGCGGAATGCTGACTCTGGGAACATGGCAGCAGGTCGTTCTGGTCAATCATGACAACCGTTCACGGGACAGGCGGGTTGAAATAACCATTACCGGCATTGCTTAAAGCCCGGCAGCCGGTTTTTCGGGAGTTTTGAAGAGTTTCAATTGCCCCGGGAGTTATTTTGAACTGGTCTGGTTGTACCATAAACGATTATCATGGAAAAAAGCATTTTTAACAATGTTCCCCTTCTATATTCCGCAGAACATCTTTTGTATTATTTATTGCAACTTGATTGATAATAGAATAGAATACCGGATACAGTAAAATTATTTCCGGTTTGCATATGAAATGTGACCGTTAACGTCAGGACCGAAGAAAGTGAAGAGTGTAAAAAAAAATGATGAAGATATTTGAAATTAAAAAATTGATCTACCTGGCAGTAATACTGCTTGTTTTTTCCGCCTGCGCAGGAGATGACTCCGATTCGAGCACGACGGAAATCAATTTAAGCAGAACAGGAACCTTATCACTGGTTCTTACGGATGCATCCACAGAAGATTATAAAGCGGTTTATATCACCATAAAAGAAGTTCAGGTTCATTCAGGAAATGAAGAAAATGAAGGTTGGGTAGTCGCAGCCACGCCGGATGCAACCTATAATCTATTAAAACTCGTAAACGGTATCATAAAACAATTGGGTATAAGGGAACTGGAAGCCGGTCATTATACACAATTGAGAATGATAATCGGTAATACGGCTGATGATGGAACGAATATCAATGGTGAGAGTCACCCGTTTGCGAATTACATTATTGATCAATCCGATGCCTGCAAGGAATTGAAAATTCCAAGCGGATATCAGACAGGCGTGAAGATCGTCCATGGCTTCGATATTGCGGAGAATCAACTGACCGAGCTGATACTGGATTTTGATGCTTCAACATCAGTTGTAAAGGCTGGAAATAGCGGACAGTGGATTTTAAAGCCGACCATCAAAGTGATTGATAGACTGGTTAGCGCTTCAATCAGTGGAATCATATCGGATGCAGATACCAATCCACTTGAGGGTGTGATGGTGAGCGCTCAAGTATATGATTCAAATGCGGAGGATATACAATATCAGATTATCGGCCATGGCCGGGGAATCAGTGAAGCAGATGGATATTATTTTATGTATTTATGGCCGGGAACCTATAACATAGTCCTGTACAAAGAAGGGCATCGTACAGAATGCAGGCATATTGAAGTTGAATCCGGTATTTCTTCCGATCAAAATTTTACTGTTGAAACAACTGAAACCGGAACAATCGAAGGAGAGGTTACCATTGAAGATGCCGATGAGAATCAAACCGCGTTTTTAAGCTTCAGGACCAACGCTCTATGTGAGGGCTACGCGGAAGAACCGATTGAAATCATCTCCAAAAGCATCGCTGAAGGCGGCAGTTTTAGTGTTCAATTGCCGCCGGGAACCTATCGCCTGGTTGCTTCCACAGAAGGCAGGGCTTCCCGGACATACGATAATATCGAGGTGACCTCTTCTACGATTACGACTCGGGATGTTATTTTCGAAACACAATGATCTGAACCGACTTAAACAGGATTCCGCCATACAATTTTATTTAATGCTGTTTAAATCTCCATCAATCAAAAGCCTCCAGCGCCTATGATTTGGTGTAATACCTTCTCTCATACGGCTCTTGGATTATGGTTCTCTGAATTTGATTCTGCCACAGCATCGCTTCCTGGAATTTGAGGATGCTGTCCAGCCGGTTCTGCTCTTTGAGCCGGTTATAGATATCGACCCACGCACAGGATGCATCCTCGTTTGCCTCACATCTCCCGTTAGCCACACCGCCGCAGGGGCCGTTAAAAAGTGCTTTTGCGCAGCGGGTGACCGGACAGATGCCGCCCGTAAAACCGATAACACACTCTCCGCACGCGCGGCAGTTTTCCTCGTAAAGGCCGACCCCCCTGTCAATGCCGATCGCTATGGTGTTTATGGCGGGAATAACCGGTTTGTGATGAAATCGTTCCGCAAGAAGCTGAACGCCCGCGCCACAGGCCATGGATATCAGGCAGTCATATTCTTCCACGATTTTATCCAGCTCTGTCAGAAAGTTCATGCGGCACTGGCGTTCGACCGTATAGGCATCAAGACGCGTTTGTATATTTTCAAGCTTAAAGGCAAGGTTCAGTTCCGTATTCAGCGCGATAACCTCTTTTTGGCCTCCGGCAAGACAAACCGATACACAGCCGCCGCATCCCACATTGAGCACCTTCTTGTAATCCTTTATAAAATCCTGTATCTGTTTCAGAGGCTTTCTTTTTCCTTTTACCATATCGCTGCTCCGTTGTGAATTTCAGTCTGGTATACTTTGCTTATGGCATCCGATGCACATCCGCGGCCCTGTTTTTTCTCCCGGTGTTTTATTGTTGGCATGGCAGTATAGACATTGACGGTGAAAGGCTTTCTGCAGATCACAGCTATTCTTCAAGTTATGACATCCGGAACATTTTGCAGCCGGATTGCCCTCTTCCAGCTCATCTTCATCCAGTACGTTTTTTCCATTCTCGTATCGGTGGTGGCAATCGAGACATTCGAGTCTTTCGAAATGAAGCGCATGAGGAAATGTAACCGAAGGGCGTCTTTTCTCTTTAAAATCTTCAGTGTGGTTGAGAATGATTTCTTCCGGCTGGGCAAAAATCATTGAGTCCGTGGAAAAAAAGGCTATCCATAACACCATGAAACATATTGATTTTTTGCCATATCCAGCGCCCATTCTATCTCTCCTCATCAAAATCCGGAAGAACATTCTGCGAACGGCATATGCTTCTGGCCAGCGCGATCATTTCCGGTATATCGATACCCAGGGGGCAGTAACACCGTGTACAGAGAACGCATCTTTCCCAGACGATCTCTTTGATTTCATCAAATGTTTCCCAGCTTATTTTTCCTTTTTTTTTGTAAAGCGTTCCAATCGAGTTGATCATTTTATGCGACGGCATGTACTCCGGTTTTTTTCCCCGGGTCATATAGATAAAACAGCTTTCAGCGCAAAGCCCGCAGTGAGCACAAACTTTGAGGGAAAGCTTTATTTTCGTTTTATGGGCGGATAGAAATTCACCTATTTTTTTTCTGTCAGGCGCTTCCGGTCCGGCTTCCGTTTCAGGCATATCTTAAGTCCTTTTCAGAAATGGCTTCTTCATCACCAGCTTCTCGAACCTGTTGACAGGCTGTGTTCACTTCCAATAAAAAAACGGTTCAAAAAAAAGAAAATGGAGTGCACAAATTTGGTAAAGGGAAGAGAAATCATGAGAAGATTTACAGACAGTACGTGCAGCGTAATCAGGGCCCTGTAATCGAAAAGATCATGTATGGCAAGGATTCCGGTAACAAAGGGAGAGGCTGCCAGTAGAATAATAAGGTAGTCATACAAGGAGGATATGGAACGTACCCGGCTCACGAAAATTCTTCTGAACAGGAAAAAAAGAATACAGGAAAGTATGATCCCGGTCAGAATGTCGGCGTTTGTTTCCGATAGCACATAAGGACAGAAGCTGATTCCCCACAAAGTACCCATGAGCATGTTATGCTCCATCAGAAACAGGGGCAGGATGATTATGCTGACATGAAAAATAAGGGTGACAAGTGTCATCAGCGGGTTGACGCCGGCAACGGAAACCCTCAGTTTTGCGGCAATCGACGGCAGCGACTCGCGAGACAATTCAATTTTTTTTCTTTTATAACGGGGGGGGCGCGTCACTCTCACCGGTTGAACGCTTTTGGTTAACACGAAAAATCTGACCGTCTGGAAAATCATTCCAAGAATCAATATTGAAAAACAGGCCCACGTCATCGGCCCTCTTATGAATTCGTACATTCTGCCTTTCTTCCTGTTGTGTCGTTTATGGTTAGATTCATATCCTTGAAAATTATATAAAATTTCGATACACCGGTGAAAATTCTGGCCGGCAACGGAATGCTTTTTACTTTATTCATAAAGTTCTTGTCAACCACAATGTGGTATTTTCTGCAATTCAACAAATTGAGACAACAGCATTTTTTAATCCATTGAAAATTTTACGGATAAAAAAGAGTTTTTCAACTGAACTGCTCGCCCTTTATCGTTCTTTGGATTTCCGTATGTATCCGGCTGTTTTTTCCTAAGCGCCCATCTGTCTGTCGTTCCAGAAGGATGTCGGTTTTCGGACTGAATTATATCAAAATCAGCAATAAACGCCTTGACTTAGGTCAAGACATGATGCTAATTCTCGTTTTCAGCAGGAGGCTATATGAAAAACAGTCGTGATTTAATTTCCCATTGCCCCCTTTTTGCGGGGCTTCCTGAAGATCAATTAGATTCCGTCATGGATATTACCATTGAAAAAGAATGCGGTAAAGGGGAAACCATATTTTCAGAAGGTGATGATGGAATCGGATTTTATATGGTTTCCAAGGGATTGGTAAAAATCTACAAGGTTTCTTTTGAAGGGAAGGAGCATATCCTTCATATTTTTGGCCCAGGAGAAGTCTTTGGAGAAGTTCCTGTTTTCACCGGAAAAGTTTACCCTGCCGCTGCTGAAGCCATTGAAAAAAGCCAGCTGCTTTTTCTGCCCCGGGACAGATTTATCAGCCTGGTAACACAAAATCCTTCTATTTCTTTGAATATGCTCGCGGTTCTCGCCATGAGACTCCGGCAGTTCACCGCTCAGATTGAGAGTCTTTCCCTGAAGGAGGTCCCCGGCCGTCTCGCTTCCTACCTGATTCTACTGTCAGAGGAGCAGAAAAATGATACCTCCGTTACGCTCAACATCTCCAAAGGTCAGCTTGCAAGCCTTCTGGGAACGATTCCCGAAACCATGTCACGTATTCTCACAAAAATGAGCGGCATGAACCTGATCGAAGTAAACGGCAGAGGCATCCGGCTCCTCGATATGGATGGTCTGCGGGATCTTGCTGAAAGCGGCAAAATATAAATCACTCTTCTTTATGCCTGCCCGGAGACCTTTTGGCGAAAATTTTAAACCGGACAGTTTTTACGATAGATTCTTTCAATAAGGTGTATCGTTCCTATTCGAATTATCACTTTGACATTCCTCCGCACACCAATTAATACCCGACTTAAAACAAAAACATGGCAGCTGCTGTCATCGGCAACCCAAATTAGAAAGAGAGTTTATTAATGAAAATATTTTTTCGGATTTCATTGATGGTGATAATGTGTTTTTCCGCACCTATTGTCTGTGCTGAATCTGTTTTAGGGACCATAACCATGGAATTCGATTTGTCTCACCACAAATCAGAAAAAAGTACCAGGCTATGGGTCCCATATCCGGTTACGGACGAAGATCAGAAGATTACAAATGTTCTCATTAAGGGAGATTTCAATAAATCGGCTGTATACACAGACGATAAATTCAAAACACCGATTCTTTATGCAGAATGGGATAGAAACGCGATGAGCCGCATACTTTCTTTTTTATTTCAGGTTAAACGCATTGAGGTGATCAGACGTGATTTTCCGGAAAAAGAAAGCTGCTGGGCTTCTAAAGATTATTCCAGGTATCTTGCGCCCACCCGTCTTGGCCCGATTGACGGAGAGGTTAAAAAGCTGGCGGACCAATTAACAGCAGGCAAAACCACAGTTCTGGACAGGGCAAAAGCGATTTATGACTGGACATGCGAAAATACCTATCGGAATCCTGAAACAAGGGGATGCGGTTCAGGAGATGTTTGCTCTTTTTTAAAAAATCCGGGAGGAAAATGCGGCGATATCAGTTCCATATTTATTGCTTTATTGCGTGCCGCGGGAATCCCGTCCAGGGAGATTTTTGGAATACGCCAGGGGAAAAAATCTGTGCAGGATATCACCACCTGGCAGCACTGCTGGGTTGAGTTCTATCTTCCGGGTTATGGCTGGGTTCCGGCAGATCCTGCGGATGTCCGGAAAATGATGCTGAAAGAAAAACTAACACTTTCAGACAGGAAAACCGGAGAATACCGGAGATATTTCTGGGGCGGCATAGATCCGTATCGGGTAAGACTGAGCACCGGGCGCGATATCCGGTTAAATCCTCCTCAGGATGGCGGGCCTGTAAATTATTTCATGTATCCTTATGCCCAGATTGACGGTAAAACCATTGACTGGCTGGATCCAGAGAATTTTACCTATAAAATTACCTATCAAAAACTATAGGATATTTAAATGTTTCAAAGTGATTTACACTCAGGAGAGGTTTCCCTTGATATTGAAGCATGAGAAGGAATATACTGGATCTGCCTGAACAAGCCTGTTGTCTAAATTGAGCGATTGTCGAGGTTGCCGTTTGACGCAGGTTCTGCGGCAAGGTCGTCATTCCCTAAGGGTTTCAAATTTTAAGAATGCAAATAGATAAAATTCTCTTCAACTATTTTTAAATTCAATATCCTTAAAATTTGAAACGATTACTTTAGGTGAACCCAGAATTGAATAAGCCGGGTATTAAAATCGTCAACCTCTTTCTTGCGGGAGAGAAAAATATGGTACTAAGAGGTGAACAGATCCAGCGGTATAACAGACACATTCTCATCGATGAGATCGGAATCAAAGGACAGCAGCGGATTTCAGAAGCAAAGGTTCTTGTCATAGGTGCCGGAGGGCTTGGATCGGCTGTCCTTTTTTATCTGGCTGCAGCCGGAGTCGGGACAATCGGGATCGCTGACAGCGACGTGGTCGACCTCACCAATCTTCAGAGACAGATCATCCATTTTACAGATGATTTGAATAAATCCAAGGTTCAATCCGCAAAAGAAAAAATAATTGGAATAAATCCCAATGTACATGTCAACACACATCCTGAATTCGTGAATTCGAACAATATTCCTGGGCTCATCCAGGAGTATGATTTCATCGTAGACGGCACAGACAATTTTTCATCCAAGTTTCTGATCAACGACGCCTGCGTTATTGCCGGAAAACCGTTTTCCCATGCAGGCGTTCTGGTTTTCGACGGCCAGATGATGACCGTTGTACCGAAGATGTCAGCATGCCTGCGATGCGTCTTCCCGAAACCACCCCCTCCGGCTGCTGAGCAGAGCAGCAATCAGGTGGGCATTCTTGGCTCTCTGGCAGGGACTTTCGGGACACTCCAGGCAACGGAAGCATTAAAATTTATTGTTCAAAAAGGAGCGCTGCTTACCAACAGGCTGCTGATCTATAACGCCCTTGAACTGACCTTCAGGGAGGTGAAACTGAAAAAACGAACCGCCTGCCCTGCATGTGGAGAGAATCCGAAGATTTCGACCCTGACGGATTATGAAAACACCATCTGTTCTCTCTGAAACGATGGTTGCTCTATTGACTACCGTAGCTATGTAATCCAGGAAGATAATTCACCCCGAAATAGGTAAACAGAACCGCTATAAATCCGAGTATGGAAAGATATGCGATACGCTTTCCATCCCAGCCGCGCATCATTCTGGCATGCAGAAGCGTTGCATAGACAAACCAGGTGATCAGAGACCAGGTCTCCTTGGGATCCCAGCCCCAGTAACGGCCCCATGCCGAATTTGCCCAAACAGCCCCGGTTATGATTCCCAGGGTGAGAAACAAAAAGCCGAACATTACCAGCTGGTAATTCAGTTCATTCAAAACACTTACAGTTGGAAAGCGTTCCAGAAAAGAATCGCTGTCTCCCTTGCTGTCGTGTTTTAGAAGATATATCAGACTGATGCCAAACGCGAGTGCGAATGCACTATAACCGATAAAGCAGGTTATTACATGAGCGATGAGCCAGTTGCTTTTCAGTGCCGGGAGCAAAGGCTGAATCTGGTCATTGATGTTGGGAGATAAAGACGCATATGCCATTGTCAGGAATACAAGAGGCGCTAAAAAAGAACCAATAATTCGATTTTTATACCTTCGTTCAATGATCAGGTACAAAACCGCAATGGTCAGCGCAAAAAATACCAGTGACTCATAGAGGTTTGAAAGTGGCGCATGACCGATTCCCAGCCTGTAAGATTCCCGCCATCTTAGAATGATACCAACAGCATTTCCGATTGCGCCTGCTAAAAGTACGCCCGATGCCAGTTTGCCCGGCAGGGATCGCTTGAAAACCAAAGAAAGGATATATAAAAATGCGGACAGACCGTATACGAAGGTTATAATGGATAATACATTTGAACTGTTCATTTTGTTTTCCTGAATACTAGCTATTATAATTTAATTAATAAAAAGAACAATATGCTATTTGTATTGCGCTTTTCGTTCAGGTGGTTATTGGTTCAGTCTTTTTAAAATCCGGGCAATTACATTTTCCATTCCAAGCTTATTTTTGTTGGAAGTCCCGGCAATCATTACTTTCGTTTTTTTACCGCTTTTGACTGCTTCAACACAAATCCGCTGATGAGACATGAAGAAAGTGATGAAGCATCCGATTATCATTAAAATAAAACCCGAATAAACAACCCAGACTCCGGGATCTTTTGTAACCTGCAGGCCTGTATAATATTTCTCCTCGTACTCTTCGACAGAAACGAGCACCTCGCCTTTTCTCATCCTGTCAAAGCTCGGGAAACGCAATGGCAGGATGATTTCAATGGGTTCTCCATTTGCCGGCTCGATCACCCCGATAAAAGCCTCACCAAGAGCATGTCCCCTGAAAGCGGCGGATTTCGTGTAGCCTTTTAATACAAACGTTCCAAAACCTTCCGGAATAAGTGTCTGTTGTCCGATCATCAGCTTTTTGATGTAACTCATGTCCGATTCTTTGATCGTGAAATTCAACGTAACTTCTTCAGGAGGGAGGAGACCATAGCTGGATTGAAAAATATTGATCCCCCTGAAACGAAGTGGATCGTTCACAATGATATCTTTTTGAAAAACGGGTTTATTGTTTTCAAGGATCGTCAGACTCGAACGAAACTCTTTGGGAGTGCCTGATTCATAAAACGTGACATTAAAATCCTCACAACGAATTTCAAAATCAAGTGGATAGGTTTGATCTGAATTGCTGATTTGAACACCGGTAACTCCTTTGCCTTCGGGGATATTAACAAACCCTTCAAAGCCGAAATTTGAACCGAGAAATGCCCCAATCAGCAGGAGAACAATGCTGAGATGAACAACGTAAACCCCGAATCGAGTCCACCGCCATTTTTCCGCAAAAATACAAAATCCGTTTTCAGTATTCTCTGTATGGCTGTACTCAAACCTTTTAGCGACAATCGTTTCATAGATGCTTTGCAACTGCCGGGGAGACTCATCTCTGATAAATTCTTTTTTATCGGCCAGACTTCGAAAACGTGAAATATGGAACTGCGGCTTTTTGACAAATATGATTTTCCAGGTTCGAGAAAGCCGATCGATTGAACAGACAACAATATTGATCAGCAGCAAAACGATCAGCACCTGAAACCACCAGGAACGGTACATATCAAAGAAGTCGAAGATGCCAAATGCCCTGTAAAAGAATTCACCGAATGCTTTCACATATTCTGCGGGAGGTTTATTCTGCGGGATGACTGTCCCGATAATCGAAGTTGCCGCGAGTGAAAACAACAGGAATATAGACAGCTTTACCGATACAAAAAACTTCCATAACGCGTTCAAGTAGCCTTGAAGATATTTCATCTTCCTTACACAGTTACCCTTTCAAGTCTGGTATACATTTCTCTTCTATTTAACGACAATCATCCGTCCATGCGTTCTGCATAAGCGGCGATTTTCTTATATGTCATTTCTGAGTTTTGGATACAATCACCAACTGAAATTCCCCCACGATAATTACCGGCTAAAAAAAGCCCCTGATTCAACCTCTCAAATTTTTCAAAATATCTTTCGTGTTCTATGTAGCCCAGCGTGTATTGCGGTATGGCTTTGGGCCAGGTTTTTTCTCTCACAAATATGGGATCATCATGAATGTTCATTATGTTTTTGAATTCCCCGATGACCCTGTGAACCAGTTTGTCACTCTCCCGGCTCAACAGTTCCGGTGACCGTGCTCCGCCGACAAATAAAGTAAAAGCCGCCTTATCCTCACCGGCTCTTTGTGGAAAGATCACTGAACTCCAGATTGCACCCAGAAAAGTTTTGTTCTCTGTTTCCGGAATTAAAAATCCAAATCCATCCAGGGCCCGGCCGATTTTTTCTTTTTTGAAACCCAGGTAGAGCACTTTTACAGGGGGATAATAGATCTCACTCAAATGATTGAACAATTCCATGTCCTGCTCGGCAAATATAGAAGCAGCTCGATATGCGGGTATCGCGCACAACACAATATCCGTCGACACTTCGCAGATTTCGTTTACATGACGGTATACAACTTTATACCTGCTTCTATCTTTCACCACTTTTTGGACATCACAGCCGTACTTGATTTTATCTCCGATTTTTTCAGCAATCGCATTGGGAAAAGCCTGCATTCCGTTTTTAAAAGAAAACATCTTCGCGCTCTGTTTGGACTGCTCTGAACGCTGCCTTCTTTCCTTTGCGCCCCTGATCATACCCAGGATCAATCCTCCATAGCGCTCTTCAAGTCGATACAGTTTTGGGAATGCCGATTTAACACTCAGGCTGTCCGGGTCACCCGCGAACACGCCAGCGACAAAAGGGTTTATCGCGTAATCGAGAAACTCTCTGCCGAGCCGTCTTGTTACGAATTCAGAAATACTCTGGTAGTATCCGTCTTTTGATCTGCCGATGAAAGGTTCTGCCAGAAGGCGGGCCTTCGCTCTGAACGAAAATAATTTTGTTTTTAAAAAGGCCCGAGGGCTCGTCGGCAGTTCGTAAAGCTTATCATTTCTTAGAATATACCTTTTGTCGCTTTTTTCATTCGCGTAAATCATTTCTTCACGAAGGCCTGTTTCATCAACAAGCTGTCCTATCAACGGCACCGTCTCCAAACCGCTGTTCGGGCCGTAGTCAACAAGAAAACCTTCTTCATGTCTTGTTTCCATGGAGCCCCCCGGTTCATTTTTCGATTCAAGAACGATAATATCAAATCCAGCCCGGTTAAGCCGGTACGCGATAGAAAGCCCGGATATCCCGGCGCCTAAGATTACAATTTTTATTGTGTTTTTCTTCATTTTTATGCCGGTATATTCTCGATATCGCTTTCCTGAAGCGCTTTGAGAGCAATCTCTTTCAACGCTTCACAAAAAAGTCCGGAATCATTTAATCCCGTCATTACAATAAAATTTTCAATGCCCGCCTTTCCGGCGATATTCCTGTATTCGATGTCCAGTTCGTGCAGTGTTTCAATATGATCCGATACGAAGCTTATCGGAATGATCAGCAGGTGCTTTTTATTTTCTTGCCCCAGATTTTCGATCACGGTATCCGTCGATGGTTCAAGCCATTTTACAGGGCCGACTTTGCTCTGGAAACACAGATGATACTCATGTGAAAAATTACGCTCCGTCATCACCATTTCAACTGTTTTCTTGATTTGAACGCTGTAAGGATCTCCTTGTTTCACAAGGTTCTCGGGCGTCCCGTGCGCGCTGAAAAGCATCTGAATATCTTTCCGGTTTTTTTCGGGAAAGCGCAGAACCGCCTCATTAATTCTGCTGTTTAACGCAGAAATGTATGTGTGGTTGTCAAAATAATCCGAAACAAACTGCAGCCGGCTCATGTCTCCCATGTAAAATCGTTTCCATTCATTAAATGATGAGCCGGTAGTGGTTATGGAATATTGGGGATAGAGGGGAAGCAGTACAATCTTCTCAAAATTTTTGTCTGAAATTTCGCTCGCGACATTCCGAATCATCGGATTCCAATATCGCATCGCAGCATATACCTCAACACCTGAAACTTCTTTTTGAAGTTCGTTCTGGAGCATCGATCGCTGAATTTCCGTCCATTTGTTGATTGGAGATTTTCCGCCGATCTGCCGATATTTTTCTCTCACTTTCCGGGCACGCAACCGGGAAATCAGTTTCGCGAACAATTTCTGTCCAAAAGGCATCTTAAAGATATCGGTATCACAAAACAGGTTGAACAGGAATGGTTCGACCGCTTCCAGGGCATCGGGGCCGCCTAAGTTAAAAAGTATTACAGCTTGCTTCGACATCATACCGATTTCTTTTTTTCCGTTTTCCCGTTTTCTCAATGCGCATCGACAATGACAATAACTCCGTATTCAGGTTATACGGTTCTTGAATAACGAGCCCTGTCTTCTTTCCTTTCAATGTAGCCATCAAAATTCATCGCGATATTTCGAATCAGCAGATGACCCATATCGGTTACTTTTAGTCTGTCGTTTTCAATAGACACTAAATTATCTTCAATCATTTCGGTTAGATTTTGAATTCCCCAGGCAAAATAGGTTTTAAAATCGATGTTAAAGTCTCTTTCAATCACCTTGAAATCCAGTTCAAAATCACACATCAATTTTGTGATTACCTGCCTGCGCAACATATCATCATCATTTAATCGGTATCCTTTGGCGATTGGCAAAATGCCCTCATCCAGCAGCGTATAATATGGCTTCTCTTTTTTTTCGTTCTGGGCGTAAATTCGACCGAACTGACTGATGCTTGTAATCCCCATGGCATAGAGGTCTGTTCCCGCATGGGTGCTGTACCCTTGAAAATTTCTATATAATTTTTTTTCTCTGAGCGCCACTGCAAGTTCATCATCCGGCCTTGCGAAATGATCCATGCCGATAAAGATGTAACCGGCTCCGGTCAGCTTCTCGATCGCCATCTTCAGAATAATCAGTTTCTCTTCCGCGGGCGGCAGATCCTCGGGCCGGATCAGTGACATGTGTTTTTTCATCCAGGGCACATACGCGAAGTTAAATAATGCAATTCGGTCAGGGCAGATATCAATAATTGAATCAATGGTCTTTTCAAACGTTTTTAAAGACTGAAAGGGAAGACCGTATATCAGGTCTAAATTCATGCTCTGAAAATCCAATTCGCGGACCCATCCAATGACCTTTCTGGTCATTTGTTCCGGCTGAATTCTGTTTACGGCTTTTTGCACCTTTTCATTGAAATCCTGCACTCCCATGCTGATTCTATTGAAACCACCGTTTTTCAAGGCGGCAAGATGGTCTCTGGTTAATTCTCTGGGATCGATTTCACACCCGGCCTCCACATCTTCCTTGAAGTCGAATCGTTTTTTAATGTGGGAAATCAAATCGGAAATTTCATCCGGATTCAGATGCGTAGGCGTCCCTCCGCCCCAGTGTATCTGAGCTGTTTTCCTGCCGGGTGCGATATGAGCGCTTGTCAGATCGATCTCACGCTTCAGGTATTCAATGTATCTTTTAATCCTGTCTCTGTTGTGGGTCACAATCATATTGCAGCCGCAAAAATAGCAGAGGGTATCGCAAAACGGAAGATGATAATATAAAGACAACTCCGGAAGATCCCGCTCCCTGTTTGTCCTGACAATCTCGTTTAGAAAATCCTTATGAGTAAAGGCTTCGCTAAACTGCGGAGCCGTAGGGTAACTCGTATAACGTGGACCGGGCTTGTCATATTTTTTGATCAGATTGACATCGATGCCGAACAAAAGTTATCTCCTTCATTGATGGCTTCGTAAAAAGTCCAATTTCAGTGTTGCGCTGCATCCCTCGTCAGTACCGTGCACGACAGTGCAGCGGGTAGCCGGAGGCGTAAGTAGGCTAACTACACACGCCTACGGCTACCGCTGGCGCAGTATTCCTCTAGATTTGCGCGCCTTGAACTTGAACTTTTTTCTTTGCCATCAAAATTTTGAGTTTTTACAAAACATTCTATCCATTTGATCCGGTCTCGATAGAATGAAAAACAATACTTTCCTCTTTGACAAACCTTACCAGAGCTTTAAGATTCTCAGGCTGGATATCCGGCAATATGCCATGCCCGAGATTGAAGATATGCCCGGATCCATTACCGAATGACTGCAGAATCTTAACCGCTTCCTCTCTGATTCTTTCATGATCCGCGTAAAGGATCGTGGGATCCATGTTTCCCTGGAGTGCAACTTGATCACCGATCTCTTTTCGGATATCGCCGATTTTCATTGACCAGTCCAGCCCGATAACGTCGGCACCGCATGTTGCTATCCGGCTGAAACTGAAATGTACCCCTTTGGCGAATACAATAACAGGAATATTTTTTTGCCTGATTTCTGAAATGATTTTTTCAATATATCTTAATGAAAACATTTCAAAATCGTCTTGAGAAAGAATCCCGCCCCATGTATCGAACAGTTGAACCGCATCCACGCCGGCTTCTATCTTTGCGTTTAAATACAGGGAGACCGCATGTGCAAGTTTATCCAGAAGGTTGTGAGCCAGTTCCGGATGTCTGTATATCAAATTTTTCACATTCGAAAAATTTTTGGAGCCCTGGCCTTCAACCATATAGGATAACAAGGTCCAGGGAGAACCGCTGAAGCCGATCAAGGGGACACGCTGATTTAACTCTTTTTTCGTCAACGCAACCGCATCGAGTACATATTTCAGGTCAACAGAAGGGTCAATGTCTTTAAGATTTTTTGCATCCGCTTCATTTCTGATCGGGTTCGGGAATACCGGCCCCCTGCCTTCATGCATTTCCAGATGCATTCCCATTGCTTCGGGGATCACGAGAATATCAGAAAAAATAATTGCCGCATCAACACCGATCAAATCAATTGGCTGCAAGGTGACTTCGGCTGCGAGTTCAGGAGTTTTGCACATCGTGAGAAAATCCGCTTTTTTGCGTATCGCTCTATATTCAGGCAGATACCGCCCGGCCTGCCGCATTACCCACACCGGTGTTCTTTCAACCGGCAGGCGTTTGCAGGCCCTCAGGAATAAATCATTTTTTAGGTTTGCCACCAATGTTTCTCCTTATTCGGTTTTTTTGAACTTTTGAATTAACTGTTCGACAGATTGACCGCTGGGTGTCACGGCAACCGGATTGATTTCGATAAGCTCCTCCCACGCTTGGATAGCGCCCTCAATATCATTCAAATCATGCATGAGAACGATACCCTTGTTGAATCGGGCGATCTCGGCCTGCGGATCTACCGCGATCGCTTTATCAAAGGACTTAACCGCTTCCGCAGGCTTTCCGGTTCTGCGATACATAACCCCCATATCCGTCAGGACTTCAGCATTATCGGGATTGAGTTCCAATGATTTTGTATATGCCGATATCGCTTTTTCATGTTTTCCGGTATCAAAATAAGCGTTGCCCAGCTCGGTCCATGCCCCTGCATCACCTGGTTTTTCCGATGTCCATTGTTCAAGTTTTAAAATCTTTGCCTCTATTTCTTCCGGGATATCCTGTTGCTGCATCGCATGCTGATGCATTTCAGGTGTTCGTATTTCAGCATCCGGCGGCATTTTATACAACGCAAAAACAATTCCGCTCAGGAAGCCGAGGACGAAGGCAATAATACCGACAGTCAGTACGGTTTGTTTGGTAACATATGAATCGTTATTGTTTTTTGGATTTGACATGTATTCCCCTGACGGTTTAAATAAAAATCAAATTTCTTTGTCGTAAAAAGTCAATTATAATGGTTGTACATAACACCTGGGAGTATAAATTCCCTGATACGGATCTTTTATGTATAGACATCATATTGCGAGCTGTGATACTTATAACAGCACCGCTCTTCGGATTCAAGCGGTGTTTGTCATGTCGGCCATAACAGCAAAAAACAAAATGGTTCTCCGGGAGCGGAAACGGGGCAATAGGGAAAGCATAATGGAAAAAAATGTGTAGCCGCCATTTGAAAAATGGTTCCGCTTTACATGAAAAACGCTGATTGTATCTCACCCTGAGGACAAGCTTGTTGTGATTACGGAAGACCATATACAGGCAATCTCAATCATTTTCCTCTCTTTTACGAAATATCAGGTGAATGGATAACCGTGGGAAATATTTCATGCCCTTCATGCCATAAACCTGCATCGATGGGACCTGAATGATAAAGAAAAGAAACAGATGTGGTGTTACCTATGAATTTTATGATCCTTGCAACTCTTATTTTTTACCTGCTGAGTACAGCCGGATACATTGTTTATCTTTTTCTGCAAAAAGATCGTCTATACAGGGCTGGATATTATTTGCTGGCAATTGGATTTTTATCTCATGCAGTGCTTGTCTGCATCGAATCTTTCATTTCCGGCCATATCCCGGTGCATAATCTTCGGGGAACCCTTCTGGTGGCGGGCCTGGCCATTGCCGGGGTTTTTCTTGTCTTTCAATATGCATTTAAACTGAAAATTTTAGGGGTTTATGTAGCGCCACTGGCTGCTTCCGTTCTTTTTATTGCATCGCGGCTTCCGGATACTCCCACTCAGCAGATAAACAATATATTTAACAGCGTATGGCTTATCTCCCATATCCTTGCCATTTTTATCGGGGAAGCGTCTTTTGCATTCGCCTGCGGGATTGGGATCTTTTACCTTGTCCAGGAACATGCCATCAAAAACAAAACCCGGGGTTTCTTTTTCAGGCGGCTGCCTTCTCTGGAGCTGATTGACAATACGGGATACCGGTGCATTATTATCGGATTTATCGTGCTCAGTGTCGGGCTGATAACCGGGTTTGTATATGCCAAACTCGTATGGGGAAGATTCTGGAGTTGGGACCCCAAAGAAATATGGTCCATGATAACCTGGCTTTTGTATGCGGCGCTGCTTCATGGACGATTCAGCATGGGATGGCGGGGCCGGAAAGCAGCCATTATGTCTATTGCGGGATTTGCCGTACTTTTATTCACTTTTTTCGGCGTAAATTTCCTGATGGAAGGACATCATGGGGGATTTACAAAATTTTGACATGAGAATCGGATTTTCCGAAACAGAAGAAGGATGTTAATTTTTTTATTCAATCTATTATAATCATTTGTTCAATACAGCCATGCCAGATATTTTATTGATAGGATTAAATCATAATACCGCACCGATTGAGATAAGGGAATGCATCGCCTTTTCAACCGATGAAGCCGCTCAGGCTCTGAAGATATTAAAACAGGAAAAAACCATCAACGAGATATTGCTGATCTCCACGTGTAACCGGGTAGAAATTTTGCTGGTTACGGAAAACAGGAGCAAAGCGATAGAAATTGTTAAAAATTTTATTTCGGAATTTAACAAGATAAACATTTCACGGTTTGACAAACAGCTTTATATTCATGAGAACAATGAAGCGGTTCGCCATGTTTTTCGGGTGGCCTCCAGCCTTGACTCCATGATCGTGGGAGAGCCTCAAATTCTTGGACAGCTGAAAGAGGCCTATAACATCGCCAACGAGAACGAATCATCCGGGTTGATTCTGAATCGTCTTCTGTCACGCGCTTTTTTCGTAGCCAAACGGGTTAGAAGCGAAACCGGTATCGGTGGCCATGCCGTTTCCATAAGCTATGCTGCAATCGAACTTGGGCGAAAGATATTTGATACGCTTGAGAATAAAAAAGTGCTTCTTATCGGTGCCGGGGAAATGGCTGAACTGGCTGTTGAACATCTTCTCAGAAACAGGGTTGGAAAAATTTTTGTCGCGAACAGGACTTTTGAAAGAGGCGTCATCCTCGCCCAGCGGTTTAACGGGAATGCAATCCGTTTTGAGGAGATCACGGATTATTTAAACCAGGCAGATATTGTTGTCAGTTCAACAGGGGCATCCGGCTTTGTTATTACGCATAAACAGATCAAAGGGGCGATGCACAGCAGACGCAACCGTCCAATTTTTTTTATTGACATTGCGGTCCCAAGAGATATTGATCCGGAAATAAACCGCCTTCCCAACACGTATGTATATGATATTGATGACCTGAAAGGCGTTATTCAAGAGAACGTCGAGGATCGTAAAAGAGAGGCCGTTATCGGGGAAAGAATTGTCGATGAAGTCGTCATTCATTTTCAACAATGGTATGAAAATCTGGATGTCGTTCCAACGATTGTTGCCTTGAGAAAAAAAATAGATGCCATTGTCCAGGGAGAAGGCAGAAAACTCCTTCAGACGCTTTCGAATTCTTCGGAGGAGGATCGACAGGCCGTCACCAGAATGACGAATGCGCTGGTAAAAAAAATTCTTCACGATCCGGCTCTTTTTTTAAAGAGCGATTGCGTCCATGAAAACAAATCACTTTTTATTGATATTACGCGAAAACTTTTCAATATCGATGACTGATGTCTGGTGATCTTTTGCAGTCAGGACAGCGAATGTCATGTCAAACTGCATTTTAGTGATTGAATCGGTTTTTATCCAGAATATCTTTAATCAACCGGATAAGCTCCTGTTTCGCGGACTCCATTTTGATGTCATCATTTCTGCCGATCTCCTTGAAAAATGCATTGCATATTTTTTTGGATTCTCCGTCAAACCGCGAAGTAAAACCCTGCTTTTCATTTCCTGCTGAGAACACGCTGCTTCCGTTCCGGGGATAATCTCTCCTGCCGTGAGTCCAGTTGATGATATGGAAGTAAAATATCAGTGCGCGGTCCAGAAGAACATACAGAAATTGAATATTCCGGTTTGGGCCCACTTTTATCTGATAGCCTCCAAGGGGAAGCCCGGCAACCTTTGTTTTTGCAATCTCCCTGCCTTTAAACATCGCGGAACCTGCTCCAACGATTCCGCCAAGAGCCGTAAAAATTCCGAATGTATGACCGGCCGCGGCGACATCCAGAAAGACTCCTGCCGCACTTCCGGCCGCCGCTGCCGCGGCAATAAGCTGGGTCTGTGTCAGGCCGAGCACTTTCCATGTCTTTTCACTGAAAAGGTCTTCCAGAAGAATGGACTGGCCGGGAAGATCCACATTAAAAATGTTGTGCTTGAAGAGTTTTCGAATCTTCTGGTACGCGTTTTTCTCAAAAAAAATGATCTTTTCTTTATAAGCTTCCTGCAGTTTTTCACGCTCCTTCATTTCCATGGATTCATCGGATATGTTTCCGGTTACGTAATGCCGGAGGCTTTTGGCAAGGAGGTCGCAGATCAACCCGGCTGTCTTCTGGTTGCGGCTGTCCCAGTCGAGTTTGAAAGCGGAAATAACCTTAAAAAGATCCGGCTCCCAATCCTGGTCGATTCCTTTCAGGCTTTCCAGGAGAGCGATCCGTTCGGAATAAGTTGCATTATGGGCATTGAATACCCGGATGGTGTTGAAGTTCTGCCTGAACTCGTTTTTCCAGTCATCTGAAAAATCCGCGTGGACGTCTTTCGAGTTGATGATCGCCATTCTGGGCCTTCCGGTCAGTCGCAGTATTTCCATTTCCGCCTTGTCATCACTTCTGACTGGTCTTGAGGCATCTGCAACAAAAATAATCCCGGCACCGCGGGCTATGGGTGACAAAAGTTCGCATTCGTCGCTGAAAATTCTGTTATCCTGGTTGGCCTTGATAAATTCCTGAACAATGCGGTCTGCAGGTCCGTTAAAATTTTTAAACCATTCAAGTGTTTTTCTCGGCACCTGAAATCCCGGTGTATCAATAAAACGGATGATCTCCCTGCCGTCTATTACAACCGGAAATGCTCTGCATCTTACGGTTTCGCCCGGAGTCGGGCTCACCTTGACGCTATCATCTTCTGCCAGGGTTGATACAACAGATGATTTCCCCTCATTGGGATGGCCCAGAACAGCAAATTCCGGTATCGCCCTGCTATTCATTTTTGCACCCAAGATTTTCAATAAGGACGGAAGGATCTCCCAGCCGGACCACTGCATTTTTCCATACGGTGATGTTTTCCGCCTTTACCGCTGTAAAAATAGTATCCGGACCGGGTTTTCCGATGAGGCCGATTCGAATCAGGGTCTTCTCTCCGATGGTTTTCCGCAACTGCTTCAAGAACAGAATTATTTCTTTTATCGGCGGCTGCCATGCTTCCTGGACAACCATCAAATTGGGGCGTTCTTCATCCCACCTGATTCTGGATATGAACTCGAGGGCTTTTCTGTCTTCCTCAGGGTTCAGCCCAAAAGAGATTATCTGAATTAACTTCAGTCCGGTACATTCGGCAACCGCCTTTTTGAACTCGTTTCCAGAACACGAATTGATGATATCACCCGGAACGAGAGCGATGATGCTGCTCTCGGTTATGAATCCGGCTTCTGCACCAACCGGTGGGAAGGGCGAAATTGCATCAAATTGAAAAGTTTCATAGTCAAGTTCTTCTTCCGGGAATCCACCCGTGTTGATGACCGGTGTCTTCATTCTGAGCATCAGCCTGTCACATTCGGTATTGTGGAATCCGATTTTCAAGATCGCTTTTTTCCCGGCAGCGATTCCGCCTGCAAGCAGGAATAATCTCGGGAAAAAACCATAGCACAGAACGGAAAAACAAAGAAAAGGCCACCATGATATCAGACCGGAGGTGGAGAGATGATAGATGCCATCCTTTAATATCATCCGGCTTCCCTCAATCTGTGTCAGTGACGGATGGGCGATCGTTTCCGGAATAAACCAGGACCATGGAGATGAGATCAGGGCTACTGCCCCGTAAACCGCCTGAGAACTGATCCGGATGGTAGATTGCCAGCCGAAAGCAAGATCTGAGCCGATAACCTTTAGAATGGTGGCGGACAGAACGCCGATATTAAAACTTACTGCAAAAATCTGGGCAAGAATAAAAAATGGCCAGTAAAAAACCGTACCATAAACTTTTCTCTTTCCTCTGGCAAGGCCGATGGCAGCTTCTATGCGATACCGCTTCTCCCCGGAGAGTTTTGAATAAACGCCTTCCTTCAGCCTTATAACCATCCCTGTCAGGAATCGGCCCATCAGGGTGTGGAGAAGTGAAGGCCGGCTGAAGTTTCCTGTCCGCCGCTTCAGATAAAAAAAAACAAAAATCAGCACGATCAGTAAAACCTGTGTAAGCACAAACAGCCCCATATAAGCGGACACATTGATCGGAGCGGTTCCCTTGTATACAAGAAAGGAAAATGCTGCCCCCGCTCCGAAAAGTGTGCCTGCAATGATAAAAATGGGCACCATGAGCTGGTAGGTTATGTGAAAGGCATCTCCCGGAAGCAGATCTTCCCGGCCATTCTTTTCTTTCTCAATTTCTCTGCGTTTTTCAAGCCATAGCCTCAGAATCCATTTCCGGTGATCTGAATTCCGATCATCGGATTTCGGAAAAACAGGTTCAATATGATTCAGATAAATTTTTCTGTCTATCAGATGCTGATCTTCCGAATCGGGTTTATCCTGAATGCCTTCATTATCATTGAGGAAATATTCGAGATCGATCAGATCCCGGATTCGCCAGTTTTTTTTCTTCATGACTTAGATCCCGCTGTTCATTGAGGCGTTCATTTAATGGCTTTTCTTAAATCACGATAACCAGGAGGATCTTTCTTTTTTATATGCATCATCCTTCCATGACCCGGCTGGTTAAAACCGGTCCTAGTGATTTTTTACAAGTCTGAAACCGATGTTGAACTTTCCCCTTTTCTCAGGAAAAAAATTTCTGGCGGCTGATCGGCATTCTTCTTCTTTCTGCATCCAGTTTCCGCCTCTTATCACCCGGTCCGGCCCCGCGTCCTTATGCACCGGATTCTTTTTGCCGTGTTTTTTATATGCATCAACAGCATAGGTATCTTCCACCCATTCGGAAACATTGCCGCTCATATCGTAAAGACCTGCGCGATTAGGTTCTTTCTGGCCGACAGGGTGGGGCGTCCTGTCGCAATTTTCTTTATGCCATGCGATCCGGTCAATTTGGTCTCCGCCGCAGAAGCGCTCACCCTTTCCACCGCTTTTGCAGGCATACTCCCATTCCGCTTCCGTCGGGAGTCTGAAAGTATGTTTTCCCTGGTTCATTTCATTCAATTTTTTTATAAACGCCTGAATGTTCGACCAGGATGTGCTTTCAACCGGATAGTCCGTTTTGTTGCCGAAAAATGCGGGATTGCTGCCCAGCACTTTTTTCCACTGCCCCTGTGTGACTTCATATTTTCCGACCCACATGCCGTCTATGCACACTTCATGAGGAAATTCATCCCGCCTTTTCCCCGGCTCACCTGAACGGCTGCCCATCGTATAGCAGCCTCCTTTAACCCATACAAACTCCATGCCTGTGACGGTCTCTATCCAGACAGTACCCGTTTGTGGAGGAGCCGGTTTGAGTCTTGCGGTTATCTGTTTGCGCTCAGCGGGCTGTATCTGAAAGGTTGTCGTCCAATCAAGATATTTTTCTTTGGTAACTCTGATTGCGTGCTGTCCCTTTGCAACCTTTTTCAGTTCTCCAGGCGTCCTGCCGACATAAACGCCGTCAATATACAACTTCGCATCCAGGGGTTCGCTCTTTATCGACAGTTCACCGCATACCGGCTTCAGCGTAAAGCTGATCCCGCTGGCTTTCACGGATCTGATGGTGATGTTTTTTGCTTCAGGCGCATAACACTCTTTTTTGAGTTCAATCAAGGTCTGTCCCAATTTGATTTCTTTTAGAACGAGCGGTGTTTTGCCCAGCATTCGGCCTGAAATGTAAACCTCCGCATTCTCAGGAATGCTGGTAATCGTAAGGCTTCCCTTGATCGGATCGAGAAACGCGCTGATTGTCCGTATATCTCCTTCTGCAATTTGAATATCCTGTTCCCAGGTCTCATAGCCGGGTTTTTTTAATTCTATTTTCCGGACCCCTTTTTCAATTTTAATAACCATCGGTGTTGAGCCATGTTTTATTCCGGATATGTAGATATCGGCATTATCCGGCTTGCTTGTGATGTTGACGCTTCCCATGGCAACTTTCAGTTCCGCGTCCAGTGCCACTATTCCTCCGGGGATCACCTGAACATTTTCCGACCAGGTTTCATAACCGGCTTTTGTCACTTCAACTTTTCGGAACCCTTTTTTAATCTGGTCGATTTTGAGGGGAGTAACACCTTGTTTTACGCCGTCAAGATATACTTCAGCGCTTGGCGGAATGCTTGTAATGTCGAAACTGCCATAAAGAGGGCTGAGGTTCACGACAACCTCGGATGAACTCTGGGCGGAAATTTCAATATCCTTGTCCCAATACTCATACCCTTCCTTTTGGAGTGTCAGCCGGTAAACTCCCGGCTCGATATTTTTCAGTGTAACCGGAGTGATCCCTTTTTGAATTCCGTCGAGATATACTGCCACTTCGCGCGGGATACTCACAACTGAAATTTCCCCGGTTAAAAATTTTTCTGTTCCGGCAGTCTCTGCCCGTTGGTTCTGTTTTTCCGAAAGCGCCTCTTTCGAATTTGTTTCCCGGGGTGGAGGGTCTTTTGCCCGGGTAGGCGTTGTTACCTCAACCGATGGCCTCTCGATCTTGTGCCCGGTTTCCTTCGGCCCTTTCTGGTAAAAAAACAATCCAGCTGCACCAAGGGCCAGAAGAAGCAGTATCCCGATGACGCTGAAAACCAGTTTCGGCTTTATTTTTATTTTTTTCTGTTTCGGCTTGCGAAACGGCTTTTCCCGGGAAAACATCGCGACAAACTGTCCCGGGCTTTCAGGACGTTTCGAGCTCTCTTTTGAAAGACCTTTCAAAAGGGCATTGTTGACAGGGTCGGGAACACCCTCAATTTTTTTTGGTTTCTGATTCATGATCTGGGAATGCAGTTCTTCAGAATGGAAGGGCGGTTTCCCTGAAACCATTTCATAAGCAATCGCGGAAAGTGAATAAACATCCGTCCAGGGTCCTGTCTCCTTTTCACCGATCTGTTCCGGTGCCAGGTAAGCCATGGTTTCAATATTTTCTCTGCCCGGGATTTTGGCGGCTGGAGAGCTTAAAATATTTGCAATGCCGAAATCCGCGATTTTGACCTGATTTTTTTCCGTTAAAAGAATGTTCTGCGGCTTCAACCCGAGATGATATATGGAAGGTGTCCGGCTGTGAGCGTAATCCAAAGCCGCTCCAATCTGCTTCAGCAATGCCAGGGCTTCTTCAACAGAAAGTTTTCCGCCCTTCTCAGTCAGATGCTCGGCAAGGGTTTTCCCATGCACGTATTCCATGATCGCAAAGACCTTATCCTTCAAAAGATAAAGGGAATAAAACTGTGCGATGTTGGAGTGGTCCAGATCTGTAACCGAATCGATTTGAAGCTGCAGGTCTTCCAGGATATCCAGCTTCTGGTTCAATTCCTCCGGCATCAACATAAGAGCGACATTCCGTTCTTTTTGCATGTCAAATGCCATATAAACGGAGGTCATTCCATCGTTGCGGATTTCAAACTGCGTCATATACCGATCCACGATAAGCTGGTTGGGGACAATACGCGGGAAGGCAGATGTTTTTTCTTTTTTATCCGGAGGATAGGATTTTTTCATTTTTTACAAAGCCATCGTTTCGATCTGTTCGTTTCCGTTAAATATGTCGAAAACAGGATTGTGTGTCAATAAAATAATTTATACAATATATTGTATTTATTTCCGGTTAAAAATCAAAATACGGCAGGGGATCTTTCCCCTTCCGATTTGGGAGATATTGTTGATGCACTCGTAAACAGCCAACACGTGGAATTCACCTGTTCCGGAAACGGTGACTGCGTTCCGGTGATTCCGGAAGTTCCGCGCAGACTTGATATTCGATGCAACCGCCTTTAACCGAACCCTCAGCCAGGAAAAGAATGCACACTCCCAAAAAAAACCGGCGGGATCAACAATCACCCGCCGGCCTTTCAACAATGAATCTGGCAATCAATTCAATATATTATAAACTATTTATTTTTTCAGTCAACTCCGGCATAAATTCGAGAATATCGGCTACGATTCCCACATCAGCCACCTGAAAGATTGGAGCCTTTGCATTTTTATTGACAGCTACCATGAAAGGAGAACCTTTAATACCGCCAAGATGCTGAAATGATCCGCTGATACCCATTGCCATGTATACCTTTGGTTTAACGGTCTGGCCGGATGTTCCTACCTGGCGGGACTTCTCAAGCCATTTCGCATCCACGATAGGTCTTGAACAAGAAAGGTCCGCTCCCATTGCCTTGGCAAGCTCCTGGGCGATTTCAATATTTTCGACATCTTCGATACCGCGACCGATTGAAACAAGAACCTCTGATTTGGTAATGTCTACATCTCCGACTTCGGCTTCGACAATTTCAAGGAATTTGCGAACGACAGAAAGATCACCGGCATCTCCGGATTTGTCGACCACCTTCCCCCCGGCTGATTTACTTTCGTCAGGCTGGGTTACGCCGGGCCGAATATTCAGAACCGCACCCGCGGAAATATCACAGGTTACGTGCGTACTTACCTGACCGGAAAATTCCTGACGGACAAGCTTCAGGGTTGACCCTTCTACGCCTTCGAGATCGGCTACATCCGCCACAAATGCAGAGTCAAGTTTTATGGAAAGCCCCGGCCCGAGATCCATGCCGAACGTATCGTGCGGAAGGAGAACAATCCCATCCGCAGGCAGGATGTTCACGAGTGCCTTACGAATCATTTCGGCATTCGGATAGGCCAATGCATCATTATCGATCTTCCATACTTCGCTGTAAGAAGCAGCCATTGCGTTGCAGACCGCATCGAGATCCGAGCCGGATCCTGTTACCACTGCGGTAACCGAAGCACCGGCATCAATTTTTTTTGCTGCCGCTGCCAGCTCCAGGGCCGTGTCATCAGCGACCCCGCCATTATGTGTAATATATGCGAAAATCTGAGCCATTATTTCAGCCCTCCTTTGGCCTTCAAAAGTTCAATCAGTTTATCAATGATCTCCTCGGTGCTTCCCTCAAGCATCTCAGCACCCTCTCCGAAAACCGGTACAAAATAATCCTGGACTTTCACCCTGGCGCCCGCCTTTCCGACAGAACCGGGATCGATACCCAGATCCGATGCGCCAAGCACAGGGATATCCACAGATGCGACCTTTCTGATTCCTCGAATGCCGACGTAACGAGGCTCATTGATACCGGTCTGGATGGACAATACGCAGGGCATCTGAATTTCGTTCATCTCCTGATTTCCGCCTTCAATTTCACGACCCACTTTCAACGTCTTATCATCAATTACCTCAATGAAATTGACAAGGGATGCATACGGCTGATCAAGCATGGCTGCCAGCATACCGCCGACCTGGCCGGCGCCGGCATCCGCCTGCGCTCCTGTCATGATCAGATCATAGCTGCCTTTTTCAACCGCAGCCTTCAGGATTGTTGCGATACCTGTTCCATCAGAACCCTCAAAAGCATCATCGGACAGCAGGAGGCCATCGTTGGCGCCCATAGCCATCTCTCTTCTGAGGACTTCTTCCGACTCATCATCGCCAACAGTCACGACAGTCACTTTCCCGCCGACCTTGTCAACGATCTGAATGGCTTCTTCAACCGCATAGTTGTCCCATTCATTCACAGAGTAAACCAGATCGTCGCGATTGATATCCTTGCCGCCGCTGCCGACTTCGATCTCATTTTCCGAGGTGTCCGGAACCCTCTTGACACATACCAAAATTTCCATATTCATCCTCCCACGTTAGTTATATTGGTAACCATTCTACAGGCCTGTAATTCAGATATATAAGAATTTTTCCTGCTGAACTTACCGATTGTATTATCTGACAATGTGACGGTCGATCAATTCCACGAAATCAATGGCCTCCATTTTGCCTTCCATGCCGGCAACCTTGATGGCATCTTCCATATTCACAAGACAGAACGGGCATGCCGTTACAATGACGTTTGCTCCGGCTTTGGCAGCCATTCTCACCCGAAGGACACCCATGCGCTCCTCTTCTTCCGGTTCATAAAAAAGCATCAGCCCGCCGCCGCCGCAGCAGAACGAACGATCTCTGCTCTTCAGCATTTCAACGCGGCGAATCCCTTCAAGCGCGTCCAGTGCTTCCCGGGGATCTTCATAAACGCTGTTATGACGTCCGAGATAGCAGGGGTCATGATAGGTATAAACTCTGGATTCATCCTCAATCATTTTCAACCGGAGTTTTCCTGATTTGACCGCTTTTGCAACAACCTGGCTGATGTGCTCAATCGGAGGTAGGCCTTTGTAGTCATTTTTGAGCGCATTAAATGCATGGGGGTCAGCTGTCACGATCTTTCGAACCCCGGAATTCAGAATTACCTCTGTATTCTGTTCTTTTAAATCCTGAAAAAGCATCTCTTCGCCAAACCGTCTGACCTCATTTCCCGAATCTTTTTCATCTTTGCCGAGAATACCGAAATCAATGCCTGCCGCCGTCAGAACCCGAGCGGTTGCCTGAGCGATTCCCTGCATCCGATCATCATATGAACTGATGGAATCGACAAAATAGAGGACATCCGCCTTTTCCTCCCCATCAAGAATCTTTACCCGGCATGTCCCGGCAAACTCTTCGACCTGTGTCCAGTCCGCACGTTTTTTCTCCATCTTGCCCCAGGGATTTCCACGTTTTTCAATCGCGCTCAACGGTTTCTGGAGAGATTGGGGAACCATACCCTCATCTACCATCCCACGTCGCAGATCGACTATTTTATCGATGTACTCGATACCGATCGGGCATTCCTGTTCGCATGCTCCGCAGGTAGTACACGACCAGATCTCATCCTCCTCGTAAATATCTCCCATCAGCGGTTCGCTTTTCTTGAAATCACCCCGAAGCGGATAATTTTCAAAAACCTTGTCGCGCCCTTTTATGGAAATAAAACGGGGCGAAAGAGGCCTTCCCACTGCATTGGCCGGACATTGATCCGAGCATCTGCCGCAGTCTGCGCAGGTATAAAAATCCAGGATATGCTTCCAGGTGAAATCCTCAAGTTTTTTAACACCGAAAGATTCAAGCTCATCCAGCTTGTCATCTGCAACACCATATTTGACCGGTTTGATATTACCGGTTTTGGTGCGCATGAAAAACACATTGAATATGGAAGTGATAACGTGAAAATGCTTTCCAAGCGGAAGAAAGCAAAGGAAAAAGAAGAATGTCAGATCATGAATATAGTAGCTCAGGATGTGGAGTGTCTGGAGTGTTTCGGTTGGTTTGTCAGCCAGGATATTTTTAAACAGCCAGACAATGGTTGCGGGCGCCAGGAATTCCGGTTCTATGCCGGCCTGAATCTGGGCTGCCACATAAGCCGCCTCAAAAAGGCTTTCGGAGATCATCAGGGTAGATATGATCCCGAGAACAAAAACAGCTTCACCGGTATGGTCGTGACCGTATTTTTTCGGCACATCATAACGCTCCGGACGGAAAACGCCGCGTCTCACCATTGCGATAATACAGGCAATAAGCACCCATGTGGCGGCATAGTCTTTTAAAATGTTGTATACATGCCCGATTACGCCCTCAAAACCAGGCAGGACAAAACCCTCCTTCAAGCCAATGATGACGAGGGAGGTCGACCGGATACCCAGAGCAAGGAAACCGAAAAAAATCAGAATGTGCAGGATGCCGCCTGTCATGTATCTTGGCTGACGCCACTGAGCCAGCCAGATCTTGACCACATTGATTACACGATTCGGAATGTCGCCGAATCGATCATCCGGTGCCGCCTTTACAAGAGGCGCTATCCTTTTTGCCATGATATAGGTAAACAATCCTACGCCGATAATCGGTATCAACAGTGAAAAGATTATGGTAGGGATACCCAGAAAAGTAAAATTTGAAGGAGCAATCAAAACTGGTTCCATTTTCTAATATTCCTTATTGCCTCATGATTAATTATGATAAATTTTCAAATTTGTTCATCTGTACCTTGTATTCCTGCCGATAAAAAACCCTTTTTTACCGCTTAATGCAGAATGAACAAGCATTCAATTTAAAGAAGAAAACCCTTTCCGTCAAGAAAAAAATAGCTGTATTTTCATTATAAATCTGTCTCTGAAACAAAAAAATCGGAGTCCGCAACTGGCGGAACTCCGATTTTCATCTCCCACAAACTCTCTTCAAACAATCAGCGATTATCCGCCAAAAGAAGCATCTTCGATATCAACCGCAGCTCCGTTTGTATTCAGGATGGCATCCATCTTTCCCATGCTGATGGGAATGACCGAATTAACAAAAAATTCAAGTGATTTAACCTGCCCCTTGTAGAATGAAGCATCTTTTGTTGCTTTCTCAATTTGAGGAGCAGCCACGACTGCTCTCCATAAAAGCATCCAGGAAAGAATGACATCACCGGTTGCCTCAAGAAATGGACATGCAAATGCAAATGCGTTGAGAACCTTTTCAGACATGGCGGTCTTGCCGAGATGCATCGCAACCTCACCCAGCTTATTGACGGCAGCTTCGACCTTTGCCGCATATCCTTCGAGCCCTGCAATCCCTTTTGCCCTGGTAATGGCCTTCTGAATTTCGACCATAAGATCCATGACGAGCTTACCCTTTTTCATTCCAAGTTTGCGCCCCAGAAGGTCCATTGCCTGAATGCCGTTGGTTCCTTCATAAATCATGGTAATCCGGCAATCTCTCAAAAGCTGCTCCAAGGGGTATTCCTTGATATACCCGTACCCGCCGTAGACCTGCATGGCAAGGCTGCACATCTCAAAAGATTTATCCGTGACATATCCCTTTGCCACCGGGATCAGAATATCGACAAGGCCGTGAAGCCTTTCCTTTTCATCATCGTTATCCGATACCGCTGCAAGATCATCAAGATAGGCGACGTAGTAGAGAAGGCTGCGCATACCTTCCACATAAGCCTTCATGGTAATCAGCATGCGTCTTACATCCGGATGGTTGATAATCGCTACGGCCGGTGCGTCCTTATCCATCATCTGAAGCAGGTTTTTCCCCTGAATTCGTTCCCGTGCGTAATTTACTGCGTACAGATAGGCGGATGTCGCACATGAAAATCCCTGCAGCCCAACCAGAAGACGGGCTTCATTCATCATCAGAAACATGGCACGCATTCCCTTGTTTTCCTCACCAAGAAGGGTTCCGATACATTCGCCTTTTCCTCCGAGTGTCAAAGAACAGGTGCTGTTTCCGTGTATTCCCATTTTCTCTTCAATACCGGTACAGACAACATCATTGAATTCACCCAGACTTCCATCATCATTCACACGGTACTTGGGGACCAGAAACAATGAAATCCCTTTGGTTCCTGCCGGAGCGCCTTCGATTCTCGCAAGAACCGGATGGATGATATTTTCAGACATATCATGCTCACCGCTTGAAATAAAAATTTTCCCCCCGGTTATCGAATAGGTGCCATCTTCGTTCTTTTTGGCGTTTGTGGTCAGCAGGCCGACATCTGATCCGGCTTCCGGTTCCGTAAGCAGCATGGTTCCCGTCCACTCGCCGGTATACATCTTTTTCAAAAAAAGCTTTTTCTGTTTTTCAGTTCCAAATTCTTCTACAAGCTTCCCTGCCCCATGCGTCAACCCCGGATACATCATGAATGCATAGTTTGCACCATTGAAATAGTCATTTGCCGCCATGGAGAGGAGCCTCGGCATGCCCTGACCGCCGTATTCAAGATCCTCCGGCATTGCAAGCCATTCACCTTCCTTGTAAATCTCCCAAGCTTTTTTAAACTCTTCCGGGACGGTAACCTGCCCTTTATCAAACTTCGCGCCTACCTCATCTCCGATTTTCCGGGTAGGCAAAATTTCTTTTATGGCCAGATTCCTTGCTTCACCTACAATGAGATCAACTGTCTTTTTGTTGAACTCTTCAAATTTTTCATGTTTGCTCAGGTTACTGACCTCGAACTGTTCATGAAGGACAAAATCAACATCCCTTCTGTCTGCGATAAATTGCGCCATTATTCTCCCCTCCTTATATCTTCATCTTTCATTGCCATCTGATGTTTTTCTAAGCAGCGGCAACGTCATCACTGCCAATACCCCTTAAAAAAAGATCCACCAGTGGATCGGCCATTGATTCCAGATCGTATTTCCCGCCCGCATAAACCCATGTACTGATTACGGATTCAACAGCTCCAAGCACATATCTTTTTACCAGACTGAGATACAGATCCTTTCGAAACGTACCCTCGGCCTGACCCTGTTCAACAACATCTCCCACCATGCTCAGGTACATTTTGGTCAGTTCATCTACAAACTTGTCCAGGTGTCTGCCTTTGCGAGCCTCCGCCATATAGACCATAGCCATATTCCGATCGCGCTGAAACTCCCTTAAATGGCAGCGGATTAAATTCCGAAACTTTTCACTTGGATTTTCAGCTTCCTTTACCGTCTCTCGAAATCTATTGAAAATATTTCTGGTCTTGTAGTTATAGAACTGAATCAGAATATCGTCTTTATTTTTGAAATACAGATAGATGGTACCGTCTGCCACACCGGCTTCTTTTGCTATCTGAGATATGGTTGAATGAAAAAACCCCTGTTCCGCGAAAACCTTAATCGCAGCTTCAAGGATTCTTCGGTACTTTTCTGTTTTTGTCTTGCCGTTTGCTTCCAGCGTCATTACCCATACCCTCATTAAATGAATGTCAATTCATTTAGCAGAAGCCTCCCCTGAAGTCAAGCTGTTTTTGTAAGCGATCACTGCAACCATTCAATTATTATATAGTTTTAGACAGCCTTGATATAATGAAACAGAAAGAAACCCCATAAAAAAGAAAGAATAATGGATGAGCATCAATTCAATAAAGCACTCCGTGACACGGGAAAGTCCGAGGGCAGCCGCCAAAAAGAGAAGAGACTGCTTTTCGAGATGAACATGCGAGTATGATCCCCTTGTCTCCATATCAGACGCTTCCCGTCCACGTGTGGCATTCAGCCTTTAAGTGCTTGACTGAATATTCCGAATATGAAAATACTCCATCAACTATGGTTCAAAAACATCTCAATCCAACCAGGAGAACCCATGCCTATTGACGATATCATAAAAAAATCAGGAGACGGTGACCCCATCAGCAAACGCGAACTGATGCTGATGCTGAGCTACCCCCCGGATTCTGCAGAATCATATCGCGTCATGGCTGAAGCAAACCGCATCTCGAAAGAACTTACCGGCAATCAAGCGGAAATTCATGCCCAGTTCGCTTTGAATCTTGCCCCATGCAAATGCAACTGCCTGTTTTGCTCCTTTGCGGAGGTTAACGGCGTCTTCCGGGGGGAGGTTGAAATCACAGTGGATGACGCGGTTTCCATGGCAAAACAATTTGAAGCTGATGGTGCGAATGCAATCTTCATGATGACAACCGCTCATTATCCTTTTGAAAAATTCATCGAAATTTCCAAAGAAGTGAGGCGGAATCTTCAGCCGGAGACTACACTGATCGCCAATGTCGGGGATCAATCCCGGGCGAACGCTCAAAAGATAAAAGACGCGGGGTATTCCGGAGTATATCATGCGCTGAGACTGCGTGAAGGAATCGACACAACTCTTTCCCCGGAACGTCGCAGGGAAGCGATTCGCATTTATCAGGACGCGGGCCTGAGAGTCGGGACATGCGTAGAACCTGTTGGGCCCGAACACAAGGATGAAGAACTTGTTGAAATGATTTTATACACAGCCTCATTGAACCCTTCCTATAGCGGCGCGGCAAGGCGAATAGCCATCCCGGGAACAGAGATCGCCAAAAGAGGAATGATCAGTGAGATTCGAATGGCTCAGATTGTCGCAATTACCCGTCTCGGTATGCCAAGATCGGTTATGGGTAATTGCACCCATGAACCGTGTACGCTGGGTTGCATAGCAGGTGCGAATCTGTTCTGGGCGGAAGCAGGGGCAAACCCCCGCGATACCGAAGAAAAAACAGAAAACGGAAGAGGAGATACAGTGTCGGCTTGCAGAAAGCTGTTCCAGGAGAGTGGATGGGAAATCTGGGAAGGGCCGTCACGGTATTACATGAATTAACCTATCGGCTATATCCTTTCAGACAACTGCGGATTTAATGACCATGAGTTTTTCGATTGTCATCTCATGCATGGCAGGGCCGATTCCTCCAACCCCCAAACCGGATTCTCTGCTTCCTCCGAACGGCATCCAGTCTACTCGAAATGCCGTATGATCATTTACCATGACGGCCATGGCATTTAATTTTTTCACCGTATCTAACGCGACATCGAGATTCCTGGTGAATACCGCAGCCTGAAAGCAGAAATTCAATTGATTGGCTCTTGCAATCGCTTCATCTCTTTCTTCAAAGGAGTAAATGCAGACCACAGGGCCAAAAATCTCCTTCCGGGACACCTTTGCATCTTCGGATGGATTCAACAGCACTGTCGGCTTATAACAATTATGGGAAAGCTTTTCCCCGCCGCACAACAGTGTCGCTCCTTTCTGTACTGCTTCCATTACCCATTCATGGACGCGATCAACCTCCGAAGGAGAGATCAGCGGACCGACTTCCGTTTCCTCGTGAAGCGGGTTTCCGACTTTCAATTTTTGAACCAGATGCGTCATTTTTTTTGAAAATTCTTCAACCATTGTCTTGTGGACATAAACCCTCTGAACGGAAACGCATACCTGTCCCGCGTGATAGAACCCGCCCTTTACGAGCAGCGGCATGGCTTCATCCATATCGGCTGTTTCATCAAAAATAACCGGAGCCGCTCCTCCGTGTTCCATGGCGCACCCTGCTCCCGGAGCCAGTTTTGCCCGAAGATGCCAACCCACCTTTGAAGATCCGATAAAAGTCAAAAAAGAGATACGCGCATCGGAAATCATTTTTCCGGCGGTTTCATTTTCACACAGAACCATTTGACACCATTCCTCTGGAAGCCCGGCCTCATATAAAATGTTGACGAGATTCCGGCAGGACAGAGGGGTGGCGGATGCGGGTTTGACGATCACCGGGCATCCGACGGCTATCGCGGGAATAACCTGATGTATAATAAGATTAAACGGATGGTTGAATGCACTTATCGCCATAACCACACCCCTTGGTTCCTTCATGGTGTATGCAATCCTGTTGGCGGAAGAAAAAGTCAGGTTCATCGGAATTTCCCTGCCGCAGAAATGAGATAATTCCTTTACAGAGACATGGATACCGTCAATTGCCCGATTGATTTCGATTTTCGAATCGATCAGCGGCTTTCCGCCTTCCCGGGCTGCTGTTTCCGCGAGCGCAATGGATTTGTTCTTTATCCTCTCAGCCGCGTTTTCCAGTATTTCAATTCGCCGGTAAGGCGGCAGCCATCGAGTGCGGTCCTTGAAAAGTTGATGGGAATTTTCTAAAATGGCAAATGCTTCTTTTTCGCCTGTTCTTTCCAGTTCCTCGATAAGCGACCCATCATATGGGCTGGTTACTTTTATTGTGTTCATATGGTGTCCTCGTTATAAGATACAGGTTCTGTTTTTGAGTTCTTCGATAAAAACCTTTTCATTTTCAGAATAATCAACCGGCACTTCAACAACGTGGACGCCGCTGGCATTCAAACATTTTTCAATAACAACCGGCAGTTCACCGGTTCTGGTTATACGATGCCCTGTGGCGCCGTAACTTTTGGCATACTGAATAAAATCCGGATTGCCGAAATCCAGTCCGAATTCAGGAAGCGCCATTCCCGCCTGTTTCCATTTGACCATCCCGTAGGCATTGTCGGTTAAAATGATCACGATCAGATCCAAACGAAGACGAATCGCTGTTTCCAGTTCCTGAGAATTCATCATAAAACCGCCATCTCCGCAAATGGCAACAATTTTTTTGTCCGGGTAAATGATTTTTGCGGCAATTGCAGCCGGAAGCCCGGCTCCCATGGATGCAAGAGCATTATCCAGAAGAGCGGTATTGGATTCATGCGCTTTGTAGTTCCGGGCGAACCAGAGCTTGAACATCCCATTGTCGAGCGAAAGGATTCCATCACTCGGAACGACTTCACGAATGTCGGTTACAAGTCGCTGGGGCGTGCTGGGAAAGGTGTCGGTTTCGCTTCCGGTATAGACATTGAGCTCGATTTCGGTTTTAATTTTTTGAAAATAAGAAAAATCAGCGCATGAGCATGAATCGGTTATGGATGTCAGTTCATTCAATGTCTTGGGGATATCTCCAACAACTTCAAGCTGAGGAAAATAGACATCATCCACGGTTGCACTGTAGTAATGGATATGAATAACCACAACACCGCCCTGCGTCATCAAAAAAGGGGGTTTTTCAACGACATCATGCCCGACGTTGATAATCAAATCGGCACGGTTTATGGCACAGTGCAGATAGTCGTGATCTGACAGTGCGGCCGTCCCGAGAGATTGTGGATGCCGCTGATCCAACACGCCTTTTCCCATCTGCGTGCTGAAAAAATAAACACCTGTCTTATTGATAAATTCATAGAGTTCATGACAGATCTCCTTTCTATTGGCGCCTGCTGCAATCAACAGCAGGGGATGTCTGGCATGATGGATGAGATCTGCCGCCTTTGCGATCGCACTCTTTGCAGCGGCCCTGCGATGAATTTCCGTCACCGGATAAGGCTTGCTGCTGGAATTTTCTGCCGCGATGTCTTCCGGGAATTCTAAATGCACCGGCCCCGGCTTTTCCTCAAGGGCAATCCGAAACGCTTCCCGAACGAGTGAAGGAACAGCATCGGCATTCACAATCTGACGCGTGAACTTGGTGATCGATTCCATCATTCGAACAACGCTGATGATCTGAAAACGACCCTGCTTGCTTTTCTTGATCGGCTTCTGGCCTGTGATGAACAAAACCGGCATGCCGCCCAAAAGCGCATAGGAAGTGCTGGTAACAAAATTTGTAGCCCCCGGACCCAGCGTGGAAAGGCATACGCCCGGTTTCCCGGTCAACCGGCCATAGGTTGCAGCCATAAAACCGGCAGCCTGTTCATGGCGGGTCAGAATAAACTTGATGTCAGACTTTCTCAGAGCCTCCAGGAATTGAAGATTTTCTTCTCCCGGGATGCCGAAAATATACTCGACGCCCTCATTTTCAAGGCATTTTATAAATAGTTCCGCACCGTTCATCACTGCTCCTTTAAAACCATATTTTTCAAAAAAGATTCTTGATCGCAGGTTGATCGGAATATGTTTTTGGCAAGTGCTATAAGATTCTGATCTGTATTTTTCAGATTGTGCGCAGCCATGATTATTTGCCGATATAAAGCGGACCGCAAGCAACTGACAAATGATCCTGCCGGCAACATACCATCGATATTACAAACAGAAATGTTATCATCGGTTGCAGAGAGGTCAGGCACTCCAGGTGACTTTAATCTGAGTCAACGGCGCGCCTTCCCACGACTTCTGCACGAATTTGGTTTGAACCGCTTTTTTCAGGCACAGCTCAATAAATTTTTCCAGCCATCCTCTAAACAGGTAATAACAGAGTTCAAAATCCGGGTCGAACTCTTCGATGGAGACAATCATTTCGGTATCTGAAACAAACTCATTACTCATTTTGGCAAAACTGAACATGCTCTTGAAAACAAATACGAATTGTTCCATCGCCTGTTTCGGGTCCCCCTCCAGAATCGCCCGCTTATACACCGAACCCATAATCTGGTTGCTGTATTCCCTTCCCCACTCCAGAAGGGTTTCCGGATTGTTCTGCGCGATAACCGTTGACACTGCATTAAAACAATTTTTATAGGTTTCAAAACTGTACCATGAAGACGACAAAATCAATCCCGACAGGACTTTCTTATCTTCCTCGGTCAGATGGTCATCATAAAGTCCGGTTTTGTCGGCTTTAATCGCTTTGGCCCACGGAATAAAGATGGATCCTTTTACCTTGCGCATGCGATATCCTTTCTATTTGGCATCAATTGTATTTAGCCGGTTAACAATGGAGTTTCAGCATTACTTCCGGATATTTTTAACAATCATATAGCAAAATTCTGCCATATTTTTAGTAAATGTCAACAGGAAACAATTTTTCTTTATTCTTGACATGATAGGGGGAGTTGTTTATAAAACATTTTTTTCAGGGCGAAGATAATAAATTTCTAAATTACAAAGAAATATTCTTCTCAATCATTCGCCTGGATATGGTGTTCGGTTTTTTTATGATTACTGTTTGGCGTGCATCGCTTATCAGGGGCAACAATGGGGTTGAAAACACTGCTTGAAAAAAACAGGTCTGCGATTCTAAAAAAATGGTTTAATGCGTTTGCAAGTACCTATGCCCTGGACACCTCTCAATTTCTCAAGTCACAAAACGACCGCTTTGCCAATCCGGTTGGAATCACCGTATCCGAAGGGCTGAATTCCCTGTTTAGCCAATTAGTTACTGAACCGGATGCGGATCGGATGAGGGAATATCTTGACCCGATGATTCGGATCCGTGCGATTCAGGACTTCACCCCTTCACAGGCCACATCCTTTATTCTTTCACTGAAAAGTATCATAAGGGATACCCTGAAAAAGCAGCTCGAAAAAAGCGACTCGGAAAAAAAGCTTCCAGAACTAGACATGAAAATCGACAGGTTGCTCCTGCTGGCTTTTGATATCTATATGGAGTGCAGGGAAAAAATATACGACCTCAAGGCAAATGAGGAAAAAAATAAGGTTTTTAAGGCATTTAAACGTGCCGGATTGATTTCCGAGATCTCGGATGACAGACCGGGCTCTCAATGAATTAAATGTTTACTATTGATGAAGGTGTTAGATCGATTCGAGACAACCTGAAAACCATTGGGGTTGAGACAGGCTCAGATACCGGGAAGTTCTCCTGGGACGCTGTACGAAACTGAAGCCGTTTGATCCAATGGATTCTATCGAGGGCATCTAAGACCGGATAGTGAGGTAACGGTATATGAATGTAAATTATATGTATTCCCTCATAGCAGTCTTGATTCTCTGTCTGCTTTCCTATGTGGGAACCGATTTGCTGGGCCTTCAGGCTCTTTTTGGGATCTGGATTCCCTACCTGGCGGTTTTCATATTTGTTATCGGTTTCGTCATCCGGGTAATGGACTGGGCAAAATCACCGGTACCTTTCCGAATTCCGACCACCTGCGGGCAGCAGAAAACCCTGGAATGGATCGAACCCAACCGTATCGACAACCCCTCCTCTAAAGGCGGTGTTCTGATCCGAATGCTTCTGGAAATTTTTCTTTTCAGATCCCTGTTCCGGAATACAAGCATGGCCTTCAATAAAACGGAAACCGGCGTAAAGATTTCGTACCGCTGGGAGATATGGCTCTGGGTGGCGGCACTGGCATTTCATTACGCTTTTCTGACGGTCCTGGTAAGACACCTGAGATTCTTTCTGGAACCGGTACCGTTTTGCATTCAACTTGTGGAACAACTGGATTCATTTTTCCGGATCGAATATTTCGACAATATAATCGAAGTGGGGATGCCCGGAATTTTCATGTCCGGCCTGGTTCTTCTCGCGGCAGTTACTTTTCTGCTCCTGAGACGGGTATTCGGCCCAAAGGTAAAATATATCTCGCTGGCGGCAGATTACTTTCCGCTCTTCCTGATCATGGGGATCGCGATTACAGGAATTATGATGCGCTATTTTACCAAAATAGATATTGTCTCCGTCAAAGAGCTGACCATGAGCCTTGTTACGCTTCATCCCATTATTCCGCAAGGAATCGGTGGGTTGTTTTATATCCACATTTTCCTTGTCAGTATTCTTTTCGCCTATTTCCCATTCAGCAAGCTCATGCATATGGCCGGTGTTTTTCTGAGCCCCACGCGAAACTTGACGACGGATACCCGTGCGAAAAGACACATCAATCCCTGGAATTATCCCGTAAAGATACATACATACGCAGAATATGAAGATCATTTCAGAGAAAAAATGATAGAAGCTGGGCTCCCAGTGGAAAAGGAGTAATCATAATGTCAGATCTTCCAAAATCAGATGAATTAATACAGATCGATCATAATCCTCCGCAAAAAGGCTGGATGGATACCCCTGCGGTTATTCGCAAGGGGATGTATTGTTACGCTTCAAATCCAAAAAGTGTCGAGACGCTCTCTCTGCCGAACGCGAGAGCCTGGAACCCACTGGATGAGGATTGGAAGCTGCCGGAAAACTGGCAACAGATCATCCATGAAGGGTTCAGGGAACGCCTTGATAAATATCGATCTCTGAAAATTTTCATGGATGTCTGCGTTCGGTGTGGTGCGTGCGCGGATAAATGCCATTTCTTTATCGGCACCGGAGATCCGAAAAACATGCCGGTTCTCCGTGCAGAGCTGCTCCGCTCGGTTTACCGGAATGATTTCACAACCGTCGGAAAAATGCTGGGCCGGATCGCCGGAGCAAGGCCCATGACCATCGAGGTGCTGAAAGAGTGGTGGTATTACCTGTTTCAATGTTCACAGTGCCGGAGATGTTCGGTTTTCTGTCCCTATGGTATTGACACAGCCGAAATAACACTTCTCGGAAGAGAACTTCTGAATCTTCTGGGATTGAATATCGACTGGATTGCCACCCCGGTTTCCAACTGCTATCAAACGGGAAATCACCTTGGAATTCAGCCTCATGCCTTCAAAGACATGCTTGACTTTTTTGTTGAGGATATCGAAGAAGTGACCGGCGTGCAGCTTGAACCCAATTTTAACAAAAAGGGAGCGGATATCCTTTTTATCACACCATCCGGTGACGTTTTTGCGGATCCTGGAACCTATACCTGTATGGGTTACATGCTTCTTTTCGAATACCTGAAAAAAGAATATGGGCTGGATATAACCTGGTCTACATATGCTTCAGAGGGCGGCAATTTCGGTTTCTTCACCTCACATGAAGTAATGAAAAGACTTAATGCCAAAATGTACGCGGAAGCGAAACGGCTTGGCGTAAAATGGATTCTGGGCGGCGAGTGCGGTCACATGTGGCGGGTGATCCATCAATACATGGATACGATGAACGGACCTGCAGACTTTCTGGAGGAGCCGGTTTCGCCGATCACCGGTACAAAATTCGAAAACGCAAAGTCTACAAAAATGGTTCATATCGCTGAATTTACAGCTGATCTGATAAAGCATAACAAATTGAAACTGGATCCCAGCAGAAACGACCACCTTTCTGTAACCTTTCATGATTCCTGCAACCCTTCAAGAGGTATGGGGATGCTGGAAGAACCAAGATATGTGATCCGAAACGTCTGTAACAATTTTTACGAGATGCCTCCCGGTACGATTCGTGAAAATACTTTCTGTTGCGGCAGTGGTGCCGGGCTGAATGCCGGAGAGGATATGGAACTGAGAATGGCGGGCGGGCTTCCTCGTGCCAATGCCGTTAAACACGTACATGAAAAATACGGTGTAAATACGCTTGCCACGATCTGCGCAGTCGACAGGGCCGCCTTCCCGGATCTCATGGATTACTGGGTTCCGGGTGTCGGGGTTATCGGCCTGCACGAAATGGTCGGAAATGCGCTGATCATGGAAGGTGAAACCGAAAGGGAGACCGACCTGCGCGGTGAGCCGCTATCAGGAATGGAGGAAGAGGCTGATGAATGATAAAAAGTATATCATCGCTGGGTTAATTGTTTTTTGCGGGATCGTAATCTTGCCGTTTTTATTGAACTTCGGCAAGGCCGCGCCTGCGCCTGAAATTGTGTTGACCCAAAAGGCTAAAGATGCCGGTTACTGCGTGCTGCCGAAAGATGAGATGAAGGCCGGGCATATGCAGATACTGGACTTGTGGCGCAATACGGTAGTTCGAGAAGGCATCAGAATATACAAAAGCAGCAGTGGAAAAACGTTTACCATGAGTCTTTCAAGTGGAGAGGAATCATGTACTGGATGCCATTCCAACAAGGCCGAATTCTGTGACAGATGTCACGATTATGCTTCGGTAAGGCCTTACTGCTGGGATTGCCATAATGAGCCGAAGGAGAAGAAGTGATGAAAAACAGTAGAAGAAACTTCTTAAAAATAGCTGGAATTTCAGCGCTGGGTATCGGGGCAAGCCCGGCATTAAATCTGTTTGCCTCGTCTGATGAACCGGGGAAGGTTGAAACATTTAAAAACAAAAATGCGTTGACCGCCGGGCACTGGGGCATGGTGATCGACACCCGGAAAATACAATCCGCAAAGGATGTGGAACCGATTGTTGAAGCATGCCATAAAATTCACAATGTTCCGAAAATTGAGAATAGCAGGCATGAGATCAAATGGATCTGGGAAGAAGAATACAAACATGCCTTTCCCTCCAAGGAGAATAACTATCTTGATGAGAGGACAAAGCATCTGCCCTTCCTTGTCCTGTGCAATCACTGTGAAAACCCGCCCTGTGTTCAGGCCTGTCCGACCAAGGCAACCTTCAAACGGGATGACGGTATCGTGTTGATGGATTTTCATCGATGCATTGGCTGCCGTTTCTGTATGGCCGCCTGTCCCTATGGATCCAGAAACTTTAATTTCAGAGATCCGCGGGAATTCATCAAAGAAGTGGATCCCGGATTCCCAACCCGGATGAAGGGTGTTGTGGAAAAATGCAATTTCTGTGCGGAAAGGCTTGCAAAAGGGTTGATGCCGGCCTGTGTTGAGGCCTCAAACGGTATCCTGACCTTTGGCGATCTGGAAGATCCGGAATCCGATGTCAGGAAACTTCTGAAATCAAATTACACCATCCGACGTAAACAGAACCTGGGCACCGGCCCTGCAGTTTACTACATAGTGTGAGGTTATTATGCTTGAACTGGCTGTTAAAGGAAGCAAAAAATACTATCTGTGGGTACTGGCACTGCTTGGCATCATCGGCATTGGATTCGCCGTTTACTTAAAGCAGTACAGTTTTGGTCTTGGAATTACAGGCATGAGCCGTGATGTTTCCTGGGGATTTTATATCGCCCAGTTTACCTTTCTTGTGGGTGTTGCAGCAGGAGGGGTTATGCTTGTTCTTCCGTATTATCTTCATGACTATAAGGCATTCGGAAAAATTACCATCCTGGGTGAATTCCTTGCCGTTTCATCGCTTGTCATGTGTCTGACCTTTATCATTGCAGACCTTGGTCAACCTACGAGGGCGTTCAATGTGATTCTGCACCCAACCCCTTATTCCATGCTGTTTTGGGATATGGTCGTTTTAAACGGCTATCTGTTCCTGAATATTTTTATAGGGTGGATCGTGCTCGAATCTGAACGAAACAGTATCGCCCCTCCCAAATGGATAAAGCCCTTTATCTATCTTTCAATTCCATGGGCATTCGGCATTCATACCGTTACGGCGTATCTTTACTGCGGCCTGCCGGGGAGAGGCTTCTGGCTGACGGCAATCCTCGCTCCCCGATTTCTGGCATCCGCATTTGCGGCAGGACCGGCCTTCCTGATCCTTTTATGCTACCTGATCAAAAAAACGACGAATTTCGACCCCGGCAAAAAGGCAATACAGACCGTTGCCAAAATTGTTACATACGGCCTGATCGCCAACGTATTTTTCTTTCTCTGCGAAATTTTTGTCGCACTCTACAGCGGCATTCCCGAACACATTGATCATTTGAAATACCTGTTTTTCGGCCTTCACGGGCACGGAGTACTGGTTCCCTGGATGTGGGCTTCCATGATCTTCATGATCATCGCCATTATCCTTCTGGTAAATCCAGCTACCCGGAACAATGAGACCATTCTGCCCATCGCATGCGCTCTGACTTTTATCGGGATATGGATTGACAAGGGGCTTGGCATGATCTCCGGCGGGTTTGTTCCCAATCCGCTTCATCAAGTCAATGAGTATACCCCGACAATACCGGAGCTGATCATTACCCTCGGAATTTACGCGCTGGGCTTTCTGATACTGACTTTTCTGTTTAAAATTGCCGTTTCGGTAAAAGAGGAAATCAGGGCCTGATTAGAAACAAAAAAAGCATCATCAAAAAGGGGATCATCTGCCGGATGATCCCCTTTTTTTCTCTTTTTATGAAGATTTTCAAAAAAATCTTCTGTTTCATTCCTGTTTTCGAAAAAACCATTCCGCGGAAACGGAAAAATGAACGACAAACAAACCTGGAAACAAGAAGCATTGTTTTTCGATTCCAATTCGCGCGGTATTATAAGTATTACAATAAGCTCCATGTCTTTGTTTCCTGCTTGACACAGGGGCAAGTTTGGTTCATATAGTACTTGGTGAATCAAAGCCCTGTCACATACACATTGGAAAGGTTTCTAATCGGCATGCAGGATTTCAGGAACAGGAAAAATTCTGTCGCCAAACTTTTATAAACGTTTATGGATATACCTGATCAGTCCCTTTTCCTTCTTCTAATTTTTCTATGTATGTCCGCCTTTTTTTCAAGTGTTGAAACTGCGTTTATTTCTCTTTCGGACATCAGAATTCAACATCTTGTGGAGCAGAACAGAAAGGGCATCCGTCTGGTCAAAACCCTCAAAGACAACAACCATCGTCTGATTATCACCATTTTAATCGGCAACAACCTGGCCAATATAGCGGCTTCATCTGTCGCGACTTCCATTGCAATCAAAATTTTCGATTCCAATGCCATTGGTATTGCTGTCGGAATCATGACCATCCTGATTCTTGTATTTGGCGAAATCATACCCAAAAACATCGCAATGGCTAAAAATGAATGGCTGGCGATTGCTTCTGCCCCTGTAATAAAATTTTTGCAGATTGTTTTGCTCCCCATCATCAAACTTCTCGAATATTTTACATTATTTATATCCCGCCCTTTTGGAGTCAGCTATCCCGAACCGATCATTACGGAAGAGGAAATCAAAAGTGTTGTCAGTCTTGGAGAAGAGATCGGAGAGGTAGAAGAAGACGAGCGAATCATGATTCATAACATTTTTCGTTTCAGTGATCTGAGGGCTGACGAAATCATGGTTGATCGAACGCATGTTTTCTCGATTGATTCGGAAACCCAGATCACCGATGCTGCAGAAAAAATTGTGGAAAAAGGGTATTCACGCATCCCTGTATATGAGGAAAAGCCGGATCATATAATCGGCATACTTTATGCCAAGGATATTTTAAAGGCGGTACTGAGCGGTGACAGCCGGGAAAAAGTAAAAAGCCTTGTCCGGCCGGCAATGTTCATTCCGGAAAGCATTCTGCTGGACGACCTGTTAACGGAATTTCAAAAAGAAAAGGTCCACCTTGCCCTTGTGACGGATGAGCACGGAGGCATCAGCGGCCTGATTACCATCGAAGACATTCTCGAAGAAATTGTCGGAGACATCTATGATGAAACCGATAATGAGGAAATCATGATCCGCAAGATTGATGACACGAAAAGCATCGTCAAGGGGGAAACGGAAATCGAAGAGGTGAATCGTGAACTCCACCTGAATCTCAGCGAAAAAGAGGATTATGAAACAATCTCCGGATTTATCCTTTCAGAACTGCGTTTTATACCCGAAGCAGGAGAGGAGCTGAAAACACCGGAGGCAACCATCAGAGTTACCAAAGCCGATGAAAGACGAATCATCGAAGTGGAGATTGAAAAAACAGCCGAAGGGTAAATTAAAACCATAGAACGGGTTTGGGTTTGTGGACCCCATCCATAGGGTGTGGGCTTTGATTTCAAACCATCAAACAAGCACAATGAAACACACGCATAATCTGAAAAGCCCCTTGCAAATTACAGTGCACTCTGTTTCACGATAAAACGGTTTACGGTTAAACAGCATTGGGTTGACAACGCAATCTGACCATTTTCCATTCTGCAAAAAGAATATGACGAAAGAATCATACAAGTATAACTATAACGTAAAATGTCGCACATGCCGCAGCCTGTTTCAGGTGCAGCTTTTTGAAAACCATGAAAAAAACCTGTTTCTGGTTGACAAAAAAGACTGGTATTGCGAAACATGCAAAAAAAAATATTTCAACCAACAGACAAAAAAATTAACGGAAGAACAGAGAACTTATGGTTTTCAAGAACTTGAAGGCACCCCCAAATCAATCTCCTGGGCAATAAAAATCCGGGGTGAATTGATTGGCAAGGTGAATTACCTGAAGCAGAGCCTGACATTCAGCAACAATGATGAAAAGGCGCTGTCTGAAAAAGCGTTTACGATGTTTCTTGCAGAATGGCAGAAAAAAAACGATGCAAAATGGTGGATAGACCGTCGACAAATTACTGTCCGGGACATTGCCAAAAAAATCCAGGAACTGTCGGAAGCAATTCAGAAAGAATGAATCATTTTTTTTCATGAATGTACTTTTCCTGATGTGTATGATACCGTTACCAAAGAAACGGTTACGCGTGAGTTTGAATAACAACGGAGCAGTCTTTCCACCAATCAACCTTTGAAAAGAGAGGAGTTTCTGTGAAAACAAAATCTGTTACAAAAATATTAATTTGCTGTTCGATGCTTTTCATCTGTAATTGTGAATCTTTTGCAAAGAATGAAAATGCCAAAGCACCTGAAAAAAGTGAAAAAGCGGTGGTTCTTGAAGAAAACAAAGATAAGGTGAGCTATGTTATCGGAAACAATATCGCAAGGTCCCTGAAAAATGTCAAAGATGAAATCGATCTCGAAATCGTGATCCATGGCATCAAAGATCAGTTTAATGGAAAGCCATTGCAGTTGAGTGAAGAAGACGCGGCATCTATCATGCGTGAATTTTCGATGAAAATCAAAGCCGAACAGGAAGAACAAGCCAAATTACTGGCATCGCAAAACCTTGAAAAAGGAAAGAATTTTCTGGAAACAAACAGCAAGGCAGAAGGTGTTGTCACCACGGAAAGCGGTTTGCAATATCTGATTATAGAAAATGGCGACGGGCCCAAGCCGGTAAAGACCGATATGGTCAAGGTGCATTATACCGGAACCACCATTGAAGGTGAAGAATTTGACAGTTCCTACAAACGGGGAGAGCCGGCTGTATTCCCAGTTACAGGAGTTATTAAAGGGTGGACCGAAGCGCTGTTGCTCATGAATGTGGGCAGTAAATATAAGCTTTTTATTCCTTCCGAACTGGCCTATGGAGAACGAGGTGCCGGACCGACGATCGCGCCGAATGCCGTGCTTCTTTTCGAGGTTGAACTTTTAGAGATTGAAAAAAAATCCTGAATTTAATTCAGCCTGCTTTAAAACGCTTGCCAGGGTGATTTGACATCCATCCGATGATCACCCTGACAAGCGTTTCTAACTCCTCTGCGAATATTTGCTCATATATTGAAGAAGATAATGGCTCATTAAACCTTGAAATCAATGTTCCCGGGGTCTCAAAAAAAAACATCAAGCTTCGGATGCTTGAATAAAGGGCATGACAAGAAAGGAGAATCGTAACATGACGGATATGTGGGAAAACAAATTGTCTTGCGCGATTCAATGCGGCAAATGCACGAAAGCCATGAAAAAATCGGATAAAAGAATTTTATCCGTATATGACCACAATCCGATCTGCATGGAATGCAAAAAAAAAGAAGAGCAACAGGATGACTATGAAAAAGTATCCAGGGAAATGATCGGACAATGCATGGCTGAAACAGAAGTGATGTGGAGTGATCCGGGCGGTTATTGCTATCACCACTTCTACCCGTATAAATGCTGAAAATCTTCAAAAATTATACAGTAACATGACTTTTACCTTCGAAAGTATGAAAAAGGTAAGTATTTCAAATTGTAAAACGATTAGGATTTCAGTGAAAGGAAAAAAAATGACCGCCACGATTTATCGAAAACTGCAAGAACAGATTGATCAATATTCTCTGGGATTTCCGGCAGCCGAGTCCGGTATCGATCTTAAAATACTGGGAAAACTCTACACAGAGGAGGAAGCTTCTGTTTTTCTGGATATCAGCATGCAACTGGAAACCCCTGCCTCGCTCTCTGAACGGACGAATCGCGATCCACAAAAAACAGAAGCCCTGCTTGAAGAAATGGCCAAAAAAGGGCTTCTTTTCAGAAAACGAAAAGACAAACTGGTTTATTATGCAGCCATCCCTTTTGTTATCGGCTCCTTTGAATTTCAACTGAATCGTATAGATAAAGAATTCGCGGAAATGGTGGAGTCTTACTTCAACGAAATCTATTTAAACAACCTTGGAGGCATTCTGCCACCTCTCAGAACCATACCCGTGAATCGAGCTGTCAATGTTTCTCATAATGTCGCGCCCTATGAAGATGCGCGTGCAATCATTAAATCCAAAAACAAAATAGCCGTAGCCAACTGCATATGCAGGACACACCGGAAACTGCTGGATGAGAACTGTGGGAAGCCTCTGGAAGCCTGTTTTGTGTTTGGATCACACGCGGAATATTATCTTGAAAACAAGATGGCGCGTGAGATCGGCCAGGTGGAGGCGCTTGCCATTCTTGATGAATGTGAAAAGGCGGGTCTAGTCAATCAACCGGCTAACATGATAAATCCCGGTGGAATGTGCAACTGCTGCGGGGATTGCTGCGGTGTTCTTCGAGCACTGAACCAGATGTCCAAACCGTCAGAGCAGGTGACAAATAATTATTGGGCATCAGTGGATCCGGATCTTTGTTCCAGATGCGAACTCTGTATTGAGCGCTGTCAAATGGCAGCAATCCATATGGATGAAAAACAATTGTCAACCATTGATACCGACCGTTGCATTGGATGCGGCCTTTGTGTGACGACCTGTCCGGAAGAAGCATTGTCCTTGGTACTGAAACCCGAAGACAAGCGATGCATACCCCCTGAAAGCGGTATGGAACTGATGATTAAAACCGCTGAAACAAGGGGTACCTCTCTGATTCCATTCTCTATGAGAGAAAATGGAAAATCGCCGTGAACAGGCGGAAACCCTTAAATCGGATATTCATTACATGCGGCACGCTGAAAAAGATAATTCCTTAATTCATGTTGTTACCATAGTTCATAACGGGTAAAGAAATATTGAAAATCAAACGTGAGGCTGTTAACATATTATTGATGAAGCATATAATCTGGCAACCCGAATCAAATATTTTAGTCGATTCTTTCAACAATCGCTCTATTTCTTCAGATTGTCGGGGAGGGTATATTTACGAATATCATGCGGCAGTTGTTCTTTCCGAGTTTTATAAGGTCACTATGGATAAAGAAGCACCCCGGTTGGCCGATGAAACTTCATTTCAATATTTGCGTCGTCTCCATAAAAACACAATCAATGGTGATGTCTTCATTATCGCACCTCCTATAATAACTCATGGCAGAAGAAGGAAGGATGCTGTTGAAATTGGCATTCTTCATCATGTTTATCTATCTCAGAAAAAACAATCTGTTAAGGGTAAACTTTCCTTAAAAGTTTTAAAATGGCGTTTGCGCAATCTTGATCTGGTCGTAACAGTATCGAAATTTTGGGCAAACTTTTTAGAGGGAATCGGCTGCAGAGATGTTCGAATAATTTATAATGCTTTTAATCCGAAAGAATTTGTTTTTGGGCAGGAAGAAATACAACAATTTTTAATTACGCATAATATTCCAAATGACAAACCAATCGTTTACATCGGTTATGCAGATCCAACCAAAGGCGTTAATGAGGTTTTTGATATTTTAAAAAATTATGAGTTAACTTTGGTTATGACAGGTCCGATTACAAACAAACTTACCCTTCCGGTCCACTGGCTCTGCTTAAACAGAAAGGATTATCTACTGTTGCTCAGCGCTTGTGATGTAGTTGTGAATATGTCTAAAATTGAAGAAGGCTGGTCTAGAATTGCTCATGAAGCATTGCTGTGCCGGACGCCGGTAATTGGTTCAGGAAGTGGCGGCATGAAAGAATTGCTTGAAGAAAGCGGGCAGAAGATTTGTTATGCAATTTCAGATCTTCCAGATATGGTGAAAGAAATTATAAACAATAAAAAAAGTTATGCGGAGAGGGGGTATAATTTCGCAACAAAATTCAATTATGAAGTCTTTGCTAAGGAATGGCGATCACTGTTGCAAGAGATTGCATAGAACTGCCCCCCCCCCCTTGGACCGAATCTCTTTGGAGTGAAATGTCCAATGCGTAAAATAGATTTACATGCAAACCACTGGTGCTTTAAGATATGTTTATCCTCCAGACGAAAGACAAATTCATCTTCTTTACCGAACTCATACGGCTAGGAATTTTAAATAAAACGTTTCAGCTTATCATGCTTTTATTCAAAGATTTGCTGCAAAGACTGCATTCAGATAAAATCTTCTATGGATTTCATTTTGATCTGACAAGAACGTCTGTTTCAAGTAATCCTGCAATCCCTGTCAGCCTGAGACTGCTTCAGCGAAGTGATATCCCTGCTTTTTTTAATTTTAAAACACAAAACTTTACCAGTGCCGACCTCCGCAAGGCATTGGAGTGCCTGACATTTATCAAGTCCGGGATCCCGTCTTGTTATGTAGGTACAACCAATGAAGGATATCCATGTGTAATGTGCTGGCTCATAGAGCCTGAGAAAAACGGAGAGCTTCAAGCGTATTTCCGGCAGGGAATTCCGCACCTGAACACCGATGAAGTACTGTGCGAATACATTTTTACACATCCAAAATACCGCGGAAATCGTTTAATGGGATGGGTTACCTCTGAACTCTTTAAGATGGCATCCGAACGAGGCTTCCGCCGCGCCATTGCTTTTGTAAACGAAACAAATGCCGTCTCGCTAAAAACAACTCCAACGATTGGATGGCGGCCATTTTTAATAAAAAAGGTTAGCTGGAGAATATTCAAGCGCCAGATTGCCTTTAAACCATTTTCAAAAAAGTTGAAGCAGGATAACAGGAGGTTGTTGGACGGTTAGAACACTGAATTGAAATCTACAACGATTTGTCGGTTCATTCCCTATCAAATGGAATATTCATCACCTCTTTTTTTAAATCATTGTCGTCCAACCCTGAAAAAAAGATCAGAAAATCTTCGGTGGTCTGGTCGCTCAGACAATCAAGCCTTTCCCCGCCTCCCTTTTTTCGCAGCTTTTCCTGGGTAATAACCTCAAAAATCGTTCTGTTGCCTTTTTTAAAATGATTCAAAAAGAAATTTAAAAGATGTTTCGAATTTTTGTTCATTTTTCGGCTTTTCCTTTGTTTGAGGGTTCTCTTTTCGGGTTGTTTTTTCTCATTCCCGGAATCCCAATCCTCTCCTGCTCTCATTCGCATCCAGGGGAAAAAGATGAAATGATCAGACGGTTGCAGCAACACGGCAATGCTCCGTACCTTTCTACAATTTCTTGCAGTAACAACAATTGGAAAACTCAGATCGGGTTTATTCGGAAATCGAACACCCCTTTTCCAGGAAAGCTACCATGATGCTTCGAGCAAAAGAGTTATAATATCAGAAGGCTATAGAGAGAAGGTTCGAAAGTAAAGGATATTCAAGAACAGTTCGAAGACGGTAGCACATATTTAATCATTATGAAAGAAAAAAAGTTTCAAGCTGTTTCCAATTCACCCCCGTTGACTTTCCAAATGCCCGTTGTTATTATTTCCAGCCATGGAACCCGGAAATATTGTTGAGTATATTGAAAGCCAGAAAATAGTCTGCGCTGTGGTGATGGAAATCAAAAAACAGCGTGTCCGTTTACTGTCTGAAAACAATCGTGAAGTAAACCTCTCGACCAACCGGCTCACATACAAATGCCATGACCGGCTGAAGCTGACGTCAGGCAGAAACAAACTCGTTGAATCTCTTAAAGAAACAGCCTGCAGACGTAACAATCTGATCCAGAAAATCAATATCAAAGATCTGTGGGAAGTGCTTAATGCGGAAGAAGAATGGATTGACCTTGAGACGATGACATCCTTCTGTTTTCAGGAGCCTCTGACCTCGGATCACGGATCCGCTGTTATCCGGGCTTTTTTTAAGGACAGAACCTATTTCAAATTCAATCATGAAAAATTTCTTCCTCTCTCCGAAAAACAGGTTGAAAAAATGATGAGGCAGGAAAGAGAGACGGAAAGACAAAACAAGATTGTCAGAAAAGGTTCGGAGTGGCTTAAAAATGTGCAGCAAAACCAACCCCCTCCAGCCCTGACAGATGAAACAGCGAAATATGCCGATATCCTGAAATCCTGTTTTGTTTTTGGTAAGGCAAGCCCTGATTTTACACTGGGCAAAGCCATGCTTGCCCGCGCAGATCTTGACATTGGGACAAAACTTTTTAAAATTCTTGTGAAAAGCGGTGCATGGAGCCCGGATGAAAACATCGAACTGTTGCGATGTGAAATCCCCATCGATTTCCCGGAAGATGTCCTGAAAACAGCCGACCTGAAAGCAAAAAATCCAGACAGGGACTGGCAGCAGGGCGGCAGAAGGGATTTGACAGAACTCACTGTTTTTACGATAGATGGACAATCCACACTTGATTATGACGATGCGCTCAGTATTGAAAAGGACGGCGACCAATACCGTATCGGAATTCACATCATCGATGTCGGACAATTTATAAAAAAAGGAGAGCCTGTCGATCAGGAGGCTCGAAATCGCACGACATCGATCTATATGCCTGATCTGAAAATTCCAATGATCCCGACAGTCCTCTCAGAGGGGCTCTGCAGTCTCAAAGCAGGGGAAGACAGGCCTGCAATAACGGTTTTTGCCAGGATGACACCGTTTGCCGAGATCATCGATGTTGAGATACTCCCCAGCAAAATCAATGTCAGCCGTCAACTTTCCTATTCCGAAGCCAATCGGATTGCCGAAACCGATGAAGGGATTAAAACATTATACAATCTTGCCGGCCATTTTCGGAGCAGCAGAATAAAAGCAGGAGCGCTGCAGATCAGCCTGCCTGAAATCAATCTCTACTTTAATGACAGCGGCAAGATCGAGCTCACCCGAATTGACCGTGAAACCCCGAGCCGGTTGCTGGTTTCAGAGATGATGATCCTTGCGAATCAACTCATGGCAAAATTTCTGGCAGACAACCATATGCCTGCCATCTTTCGATCACAACCGGCCCCAAAAAGCCGGATTCTGAAAAACGATGACGAGGGGACGCTCTTCCAAAAATGTCTGCAGCGTAAATTTTTAAGCCGGTTGGTTATTGGCACGGTGCCCGAACATCATTCAGGTCTCGGACTTCCGGCATATGTCACATCGACATCACCCATACGGAAATATTTTGATCTGGTAACGCAGCGGCAAATCAGAGCGGTTCTGGGGCTGGAAGAGCCCTATTCAGAAGAGGAAATTCGAACAGTCATCCAGACACTCGAAAATCCAATGCGGAATGCAGGCCGTATCCAATTCATGAGACACCGATATTGGCTCCTCAAAATTCTGGAAGAACAAACAGGCCAGAAAAAGGAAGCCATTGTACTCGACAAACGCAGAGATGAATATATTGTCGTGTTAACCGAAATCATGCTGGAATGCAAGCTATCACAGTCCAGCGGCACAAGCCTGAAACCCGGAGACCTGATTCAGATTACAATCCAGCACGCGGATGCGCAAAATGACATCCTGTCAATTTTTATGGGATAGCAGAAGGCTTTCGATAGCAGGATAAATGCCGGAGAGTTTATTGTTTCCCCTTTACGCTTATTCGGCAATTATCCCGGTTTCCTCTTGAAAAAACAGCTTTTTTTCTCTACATAACAGGCATGGGATATATATTTAATTTTCATGATGCAACCGCTTATGATGAATGGTTCGAAACCAGGCGGAACAAGGCGGTTTGGAGCCTTGAGATCCAGCTTATGATCGATATGCTGAGACCTATCAGGCGGGAAAGTGTTCTTGACATCGGCTGTGGAACAGGTGCAAGCCTTCTTCCCCTGATTGAAATGGATCTGGATGCGACCGGCCTGGACCCATCACCCTATATGCTTGATATCGCATATAAAAACGTTAAAAACCACGCGAATCTTTATCGGGGTTTTGCCGAAGATCTTCCTTTTGAAGACAATTCTTTTAATTATGCCTGTCTTTTTACCACCCTGGAATTTGTCGACAATCCCAGAAAAGCACTGGAGGAAGCAAGCCGGGTGGCCAAAGACCGAATTTTTATTGGCGTCCTTAACCGCTATGCCATCAAAGGGATTGGACGCCGGTTGAAAGGCATTTTTACGGAAACCATTTATAACAAGGCTCAGTTTTTCAGCATCTGGGAATTGAAGCAGCTCATCCGGACAACACTGGGTGATATGCCAATTTCATGGCGGACAGTATGTCAGCTCCCGGCAGGACCGGGAAAATTTACCAGCCGGATTGAAAAATCAAAGCTGGTGCAGCGTTTTCCCTTTGGCGCTTTTGTGGGTATTGTAATCGCTCTGGTTCCCCGGTTCAAAACAAGACCCTTGACCCTGAAATACAGGTCAAAGTCAGCGACCAATCCGTTAACCGGATATGTCGGCAGTACAAAATTAAACCGTACTGATTTAAACGGGAATCCACAAAGCTGAAAGCAGCAGGATCTCCATGCGGGGTCCGAGTCTGACCATACACAGGATTCATCTTTTTTCGGAGAAAAAGCATCTGTCTGCGACAAACAGTTTCCAGAAGACGCATGAGAGATCATTAAAAATTCCATATCATATGAGGCACGGCATGGAAGCACTCCTTTATGAAGCGTTGAAAAACAGAAAGGTTAGATGCAACCTCTGCAGTCACAGGTGTATCATCAAAGACGGCAGCCGCGGCATCTGCCGGGTCCGTGAAAACCGTTCCGGAAAACTCTACAGTCTGGTATATGGGCAGATCATTGCACGAAACATCGACCCGATTGAAAAAAAACCGATTTTTCATCTTTCACCGGGCTCCCTCTCCTATTCTGTTGCCACCTGCGGCTGTAATTTCAAATGCCGGTTCTGCCAGAATGCCGATATCGCCCAGATGCCCTCGAATCAAAGGGAGATCATAATGGGGCGCACGTGTTCTCCACAGGAAATCGTGGATGATGCTGCCAGGAAAAATTGTAAAACCATCGCCTACACCTATACGGAGCCAACCGTTTTTTTTGAATTTGCATATGAAACCGCAACGCTTGCCAAAAAAAGGGGAATTAAAAATATTTTCGTAACCAATGGATATATGACATCTGAAATGCTGCAGATGGCAGCCCCTTTACTGGATGCCGCGAATGTCGATCTCAAGTCTTATAACAACGATTTTTATAAAACCTACTGCGAAGCGAAACTGGAACCTGTGAAAGAGACAATGAGACAAATGAAATCTCTCGGCATTCTGCTTGAAATCACAACGCTTCTCATTCCTGGACTGAATGATGACGCTTCAGAGCTGGAAGGTCTTGCAAACTTTATTGCACATGATCTGGGAGTGGATACGCCCTGGCATATCAGTCGTTTTCATCCCACATATAAAATGACAAACCGTCCCATGACCCCTTTGGAAACAATTAAAAGCGCACGTGAAATCGGCCTCAAAGCCGGTTTGCGATACGTTTATACCGGAAATGTTCCGGGTGAACCCGGTGGAAACACATTCTGCTACAACTGTGGTGAAATCCTGATTGAGCGCTATGGATTCCATGTTGAAAAAAATATGGTGAAAAACAGCCGGTGCACCTTTTGCAATGCGGCAATCGATGGAGTTGATTTGTCACATTGAAAACAGTACCTGCAAAAAATTTCGAGCGATTCAACCGTTTTCGGAATCGCATGCTGATCTTCGGCAATATGATAAAATTCAGCCATACCATATTTGCACTTCCTTTCGCGCTTTCCGCAATCATTCTGGCCAATGAAAAACAGGCTGTTACCTTATCCGGTTTTTTCTGGATTCTCGTTGCAATGGTAGGAGCCCGATCCTCTGCAATGGGATTCAACCGTATTGTGGATGCGGAATTCGATGCAAAAAATCCGCGAACAGCAGACCGTGAGATTCCGTCGGGGAAAATTACAAAGGGTGCTGCCATTGGGTTTGTCCTTCTGTTCTCTGTTGTCTTTATTCTCGCTTCCGCAATGCTGGGGAAATTATGCTTTTATCTTTCCTTCCCGGTTCTGGCAATCCTGCTACTGTACTCCTATGCGAAAAGGTTTACATGGCTCTGCCACCTGTACCTCGGTTTTGCGATATCTCTTGCACCGCTTGGCGCGTGGATAGCAATTACCGGAAGTTTTTCCTACAGCATCTGCCTGCTTTCCCTGGGGCTTATGTCCTATATTGCAGGCTTTGATATCCTTTACGCATGCCAGGACGTGGATTTTGATATCCAATCCGGCCTTTTTTCAATCCCGGCACATCTTGGAATCAAAAAGGCTCTTTTCGCGGCGAAAATTTTTCATCTCTTTTCCTTTGTGTTTTTTCTCCTCCTCTATGTTGTTTTTAACCTGAATGTGATATATTTAATATCTGTTTTTATTATCGCTCTTCTTTTTATTGCAGAGCACAAGCTTTTGAATCCAAATGATCTCAGCAAGATCAATATTGCTTTTTTTCATATGAACAGTATTATTTCCATTGTCCTTTTCATCGGAATTTTTGCAGACAGCCTGATCAGGTGATAAACTTGGAAAAAAAAATAATTGTAGCGATCTGCGGCGCCTCAGGAGTTATATATGGTGTCAGACTTCTCAAAGCCCTCCTTGAGAAGCCTTTCAGCGTAAAGCTGATGATATCAAAAGCAGGTGAAGAGGTCCTGAAGCATGAAATGGATTACAATGGAACTGAGTTTAAGTTTTTTCTAAAAAAAGAAGGGATCGAACTTCACCCGGAAGCAACGCTTGAACAATATCAGCCGAACGATCTTTTTGCTCCTCCTGCAAGCGGATCATTCCGTCATAACGGGATGATAATCGCGCCCTGCTCCATGAAAACACTTGCAGCGATATCTTCGGGAATCGCGGATAGCCTGATTCACAGGGCAGCAGATGTCTGTCTCAAGGAAAAGCGCCCTTTGATTCTTGTTCCAAGAGAAACGCCTCTAAACTTGATCCATTTAAAAAATATGGTCCGCGCTGTACAGGCCGGCGCAACCATAATGCCTCCGTCTCCTTCCTTCTACTTTCATCCGGAAACGATAAACGAACTTGTCGACACGGTGATTGCACGGATTCTGGACCATATTGGCATACCGCAACGCATCGTCAAACAGTGGGGAGAATAAAACGTGTACCGCGATCTGAAAGCGTTTATCAAAACTCTTGAAAATGAAGGCGAAATTAAAAAAATTGATGATGAAGTTTCTCCCTTTCTTGAAATCAGCAAAACAACAGACCGGGAATCGAAAAGTCCCGGTGGAGGGAAAGCGCTGTTCTTTCGGAATGTATCCGGCTCGAAATTTCCGGTTGTCACCAACCTGTTCGGAAGCAATAAAAGGATATGCCTTGCTCTTGGCGTGAACAATCTGGATCAGCTTGGAGAAAGGGTCAGGGAATATATAGACTTCCATCCTCCAAAAAATCTCAAGGATGCGCTTAACGTAATTCCCATGGCGATCAACCTGGCGAATTTTTTTCCAAGAAGATACAGATCAAAACCACCTCCCTGTCAGGAAGTGGTAATCAAAGGCGATCAGGTCGACCTGTCTGCTATCCCCGTGCTTCACTGCTGGCCGGGTGATGCAGGACCATTTGTAACACTTCCGCTTGTTTTTACAAAAAGCCTGATAACGGGAAAGAGAAATGCAGGCATGTACCGGCTTCAAATTTTCGATAAAAACACAACCGGCATGCACTGGCATATTCATAAAGACGGTTCCCATTATTTCAATGAGTATCGCGAGGCTGGAAAAAAGATGCCGGTTGCGGTGGCGATCGGAGCGGATCCCGCGACAATCTATTCAGCCACCGCTCCCATGCCTCGGGGAATAGATGAAATGCTCCTTTCAGGCTTTATCCGGAAGAAGCCGGTTCGAATGGCAAAATGTGTTACCATTGACATGGAAGTTCCTGCCGAAGCCGAGTTTGTATTGGAAGGATATGTCAATCCGGATGAAAGACGCGTGGAAGGCCCTTTTGGCGATCATACGGGTTATTACTCTCTGGCCGATGATTATCCGGTATTCCATGTGACGGCAATTACCCATCGAAAAAGTCCGATTTACCCTGCAACGCTGGTCGGGCCGCCACCCATGGAGGACTGCTATCTTGCAAAGGCAACGGAAAGGCTTTTCCTGCCGATGCTTCAATCGGTCATGCCTGAAATCCAGGACTACTGGTTTCCATGGGAAGGCGTTTTTCACAATATTGTGATCGTGTCCATCGAAAAGGAGTACCCGGGACACGCGAACAAGCTGATGAGCGGGCTTTGGGGACAGGGCCAGATGAGTTTCTGCAAGGCAATTGTTGTCGTTGATAAAAACATAAACCCTCAAAACCCTGAATCTGTTTTTCACCAGTTCCTGGAACGGTTTGACCTGACTTCTGATATTACCCTGACAAAAGGGATTTTGGATGTACTCGATCACTCCTCCCCATTTCCCAATTTCGGTTCCAAAATCGGTATCGACCTTACAGAGCGCTTCAGGGATGAACCTCCGAGAGGAATTCCCGACAATCTTCCCTCTCCGCTTTCCAACCGGGAGATCAAAACCATTCTTTTCGAAAATGTTAGCGGGTCCGGGAGTTTCCGCAGGCTTCCTCCGGAAAATGGCAAGGATCAGGGTGCCATCAACCGGATGCTGTTGATCAATATTAAAAAAACAAAAACCCGGGGCGGGAAAAAAATTGCAGAAGAGCTGCTGAACCTGAATCCGCTCTCGGGATTCAATATTTTCATCCTTTTTGACCCTGAAATCGATATTGAGAACAATTCCATGATACTTTGGAAACTTTTTAATAATGTCGCTCCGGATCGGGACATAATCCTCCAAGATCAAAAGATGGTTGTCGATGCCTGTCGAAAAGGTATAATGGACGGTCATAACAGAGAATGGCCGGATGAATTGAGATTTGAAAAATAAAAAATTTTATGCTACGAAGCCAGTGTAGCCTTCATAATTTCTTATTTCACGGGGTGACTCAGATGACAGAAAAAATCTTTATCGGCGGCAATGACATGGCCATATTTAAATGCCCTGTATGTAAAAAATCAAAAACCGTTAATGTTTCAAGCTATAAAAGCAAAAAAACCGCCGTGAATGTCAAATGTAAATGCCCTTGCGGCCATACCTATTCAGCGCTTCTTGAAAGAAGAAAGCATATCCGGAAAGACATTCACCTTTCGGGAAGTTACATGAATAAAAACGGGAGTGACAGGGGAAGAATGGAAATACTGGATCTATCCAGATCCGGGTTAAGAATAAAAATCAATACCTCCACGGAAATAAAAATCGGTGATATACTCAAGCTGCAGTTTACCCTTGACGACAAGCAAAACTCAGAAGTTACAAAAGAAGTAATCGTCAGAAGCATAAGCGGAAACTCGCTCGGAACCGAATTTCTTTCTCTTGAGCATTATGACAAGCTCGGGTCCTATCTTCTTTTTGACTTCGCTTCCTGATCTCTCTATTTTTTCAGTCTCACCTTTACGGATCCGGCATGGGCGTCCAATCCCTCGGTTTTGGCGAGCAGCATGATGTCATGTGCTTCCTTTTTAAAGGCCTCCTTTGAATAATAGATCATACTCGTCTTCTTGACAAAATGATCAACAGAAAGGGCTGAAGCGAACTTCGCCGTCCCAGCGGTCGGCAGGACATGATTTGGGCCTGCCATATAGTCACCTACGGGTTCAGGGGTATAGCTTCCAAGAAAAACAGCACCGGCGTTACGAATCCTTCCCAGATACTCAAACGGATTATCAACCTGAAGTTCAAGATGCTCCGGCGCGATCCGATTCGCAAGTTCAATTGCGGAATCAATATCCGAAACGATCATAATCCCGCCATAATCTGCAAGAGAACGCCGGACAATGTTCTCTCGCGTCAGCTCGACAAGTTGTTTTGAGATTGCATTTCTGGTCAGCTCCGCGATCTTTTTCGAGTCTGTAATCAGAATAGAGGAAGCAAGGGGATCATGCTCGGCCTGGGAGAGCAGATCAGCGGCAATATACTCGGGGTTTGCTGTTTTATCCGCGATCACCAGAATTTCGCTCGGACCTGCGATCATATCGATTCCCACGGTACCGGCAACCATTTTTTTGGCCAGCGTAACATAGATATTCCCCGGGCCGACAATCACATTTACTTTTGGGATGGTTTCCGTGCCGTAAGCAAGGGCTGCAATCCCCCAGGCACTCCCGGCTTTATATATTTTATGAATTCCTGCTTTCTGTGCCGCCACAATAAGGTGTGGATCAACCTCTCCTTCCCGGGTGGGCGGGGTAACCATAACGGTTGTATTCACACCTGCAATTCGTGCGGGAATACCGCCCATCAGAACCGAAGAAACAAGGGGGGTTTTCCCTCCGGTTGCACCCGGCACATAAATTCCTGCCGCATCAACCGGATTGATCATCTGGCCCAGAAGAACTCCGGGTCTGTCTGCATGAATCCATGAATTTGACAACTGGCGTTCATGAAAAGACTCTATCTGGGAAACCGCACGGTTAAGGGCGCTTATAAATGAGCGGTCCACTCTCTTTCCGGCTTCTTTTATCTCAAGAGAAGAAACCTCCATTGATTCCGCGGTGAGAAGGGGGGAATCAAACCGGTTTGTATAGCTGACAACAGCGGAATCTCCGTTCTTTTTAACATCCTCAATGATACGGGTCACCGCCTGATACTCCTTTTTTGTGAAGGAGAGCCCCCGATTGATAATTGCGTCAACCCTTTTTTCAGCGACAGCAGATGGATATGGATAAACTTTCATGAATCAAAACCTTCCTTTGTAATTTATAAATTCAGTCCGTTTGCGGTTTGAAACTCATTTTGGGTTAAACCGTTTGTTCTTGTTCATCCCGTTAGACGGTAACAATATTTGTATGTCATCCCGGACGGGGTTGTCAATCAGGAAAACCGTCGCAATTCCTCCGGGTTAGACCTGCCGGATCAAAGATGTCCCTCCGATATTGTTCCACAACTGGTTCAAACTTCGAAAAATCCATACTGTATCTTTCCCATCATCAGGAATAAAGATTGACATAACTCCAATGATCTGTATTTATATCTTTTTTACGTAAAAAATTCAGGATTGAAAATCAATTTTTAAATAATACCGATTACGGAAAGACCATTAACACATGGAGGACAATCAAATGAATTATGATAGAATCTTCAACTTTAATGCGGGACCGGCTGTGCTGCCCCTCCCGGTTCTTGAAGAAATTCAGGAATCATTTCTTAATTTCAACGGAAGTGGCATGTCGGTAACGGAAATAAGCCATCGCTCCAAATGGTTTGACGATGTCATCAATGATGCCGTGGAAAGAACCAAGAGGCTTTTGAATCTGGGCGACCGGTTTGAGGTACTCTTTATTCAGGGAGGGGCAAGTATGCAGTTTGCCCTCATTCCGATGAATTTTCTCATGGATGGAAAATCAGCCGATTATGTAAACACGGGTACATGGTCCACCAAAGCGATCCAGGAAGCCAAAATCCAGGGGAAACAAATTCATGTTGTCGCCTCTTCCGAAGATAAAAATTTTTCATATATACCGAAAAATATAAAATTTAATCGTGACGCGGTCTTTGCTCACATCACTTCCAACAACACCATTAAAGGAACCCAATGGGCCTCTTTCCCGGATACCGCCGGAGTCCCGATTTTCGCCGACATGTCCTCGGATATCATGAGCCGCCCCCTTGATATGGAAAAATTCGGAATGATCTATGCCGGGGCTCAGAAAAACATCGGACCGGCAGGCATCTGCATGGTTATTATCCGAAAAGACCTTCTTTCATTCGTTCCGGATAATCTGCCGTCCATGTTCAAGTATACAACCTATTCTTCAAAGAACTCCATGTATAACACACCTCCGTGCTTTGTCGTTTACGCCATTCAGCTTGTATTGAAATGGCTGGAAGAAACCATAGGCGGCCTGGATAAAATGGCTGAGATTAATGAGAAAAAAGCAAACTTGTTATATGACTATTTTGACACAACCGATTTTTACCGCGGTACTGCCGAACCGGACAGCCGATCGTTGATGAATGTTACCTTCCGGCTCCCGAATGAAGATCTCGAAAAGAAATTTGTCGCCGATGCACTTAAAAACGGCTTTGGGGGACTGAAAGGCCACCGGTCCGTAGGCGGTTGCCGAGCCTCTATCTATAACGCAACGCCACCGGAAGCAATCCCGGCCCTTATCGATTTAATGAAAACCTTCGCAAAAGAAAACGGGTAGCAGCAAATCGATTGAACTGTAAATGCAGAGGGAGCAAGGCTGAATTGCTCCCCGCTGCATCCCGAAACGGCTGTTTCAAATTTTTATTGTTTTCAGACCGTAATCTTCTTGAAAATATTCTATACTTTTGGTAAGTGGTGCTCACCTGTTCACAATAACTGATTCTCCTGACTTGGACTGTGATGAATCTTCAGAAAGGCAACGGAAATGAACGTTAAAACCCTTAGCAGCAGAGAAAGTCTTTCGCTTGATATCGACTCGGTTGCTGCCGTAATCGCTAAAACCCAGACAGAAACCGGTGAGATCCCCTGGAGTCAAGATGGCCATACAGACCCTTGGGACCATGTTGAATCCATCATGGGGCTTACCATTGGTGGATATATTGATGAAGCTCGTGCAGGTTTTGAGTGGATGCTTAAAAATCAATTAGATAGCGGCGCATGGTATTCATCTTATCGAAAGGGTGTTCCCGAAGACAAAACCCTTGACACCAATATGTCATCCTATATTGCAGTGGGTGTCTTTCACCACTATCTGATTACACATGATATTGAATATTTAAAAATGATGTGGCCCATGGTGAAATCTGCCATTGAATATGCGCTTTCGCTTCAGGCGCCTGGCGGAGAAATCTACTGGGCCAAAAGTCCTGAGGGCCGGATTGACCATATGAGCCTTTTAACCGGTTCCAGCTCCATTTATATGAGTCTCAAGTGTTCCCTTGCCATTGCGGGTATTCTCAACCACTCCGTGCCGGACTGGACGGAACGGTTTAAAAAACTGGGAGATGCCTTAAAATATCGGCCGAACATTTTCAATGTGACCAAATCCCGATTTTCAATGGACTGGTTTTACCCGATTCTTTGCGGTGCCCTGACTGATGAAGATGCGCAAAAACGCATAGACAAATACTGGAAAAAATTTGTGGTCGACGGCCTGGGCGTCAGGTGCGTATCCGACGAACCATGGATCACGCTGGCCGAAACTTCAGAACTTGTGCTTGCACTGTCCGCGATTGGAAACCAACGCCTTGCCACCATTGTTTTCAGCTGGATTCAGGATAAATGTTTTGAAGACGGGTCGTGTTGGTGCGGATTCACATTCCCGAACATGATTATCTGGCCTGAAGAAAAAATGTCCTGGACAAACGGGGTGGCTCTTATGGCTGCGGATGCCTTATACGAACTGACACCCGCCGGTCAGCTCTTTAACCATACTTTCTGGAAGGAATCTGAATATTCCCGTTTTCTTTAATTCCGGGAAATGAGATTGAAAGTGGATTGTGATCAAAAAAAAGACTGAGGCAGTACATCGTGCTTAGAGATCATCGCCCCTATTATATAAAAAAGGCGTATTTGAAGTTCCAACAATTTTATGCAGAATGGTTTCTACGCCCTCAGCTTGCACATCTTGGAAAAGAACTTACCATTTTTCAGCCATGGAATGCTGTCATTTTCAGTGGTCCGGTGCGTATAGGCGATTATGCCAACATTATCTGCTCATCCGATCACAAAGTCAGGCTTTCAATCTGGGCGGAGAAAGACGATATGCCGGGCATTACAATCGGCGATTTCTGCCTGATCTGTCCGGGCGTAAGAGTCAGCGCAGCAAACGAAATCAAAATCGGTGATAACTGCATGCTCGCGAGCGGCGTATACATTACTGACGCGGACTGGCATGGTCTTTATGATCGCACAATTTCCGGCTCAGTTGCCCCTGTAATCCTGGAAGATAATGTCTGGGTGGGGGATCGGGCTACCATATGCAAAGGCGTTACGATCGGCAAAAACAGTATTATCGGGGCCGGTGCCGTTGTCGTAAACAATGTCGAGCCCAACACCGTCGTTGCGGGAAATCCTGCAAAAGTCGTAAAATATCTGGATACCGAAAAAAAATTCGTCACGCGAAGCGAGTGGTTCCTGAGTCCGAAAGGAATCACCCGACAAATCGACCAACTTGACCGGGACATGCTTCGCGAAAACACAATTTTTGACTGGCTGCGTTCTTTTGTATGGCCTAAAAACGGAGATTAATACGGGGAGAGAATCCTTTTCTATCCCCAAACCATTTTAACAGGTCTCGATTGACACACAAAAGCAGAACACAGGATCCATTCTCCATTCATCTGGGCGAAGATGATATAACACGGGAAAAACACAAAGCCAGGGATCTCAGAAAATCCCAATGGTGGAAGCGGAAATGCTCAATCGGTGTGTGTTATTACTGCAACCGGCTTACGCCACCCGGAAAACTGACAATGGATCATATTGTGCCCATTTCACGCGGCGGGAAATCCGTCAAAGGAAATGTTGTCCCCTCCTGCAAACAATGCAACAACAAAAAAAAAGAACTGCTCCCGATGGAATGGGAGCAGTATCTCAGCAAACTGAAATCAGAGGGAAAAGCGGATTACGTTTAGCGGCAAGAGGATTCGATGAAACGGTGAACTCTTCTATTTTGTATGCTATCCCTGGCACAACCTGTGAACCGTTTGCGCATGCCATTTTCCACGGCCTGAAAACGTCTTTAAATTTTCGAGTTCCAGCTTTTCAGCAATCTCCTGGTAGGTCGCATTTTTTTCACGCATTGAAGCGACAATATCCAGAACTTTTCTACGGTCAGGATCATCATACTTTTTAGATCTTCTTTTTCTTCCCGGTATGTTCTTTTCACCGGTCTGTATTTCGCTGTTAATCAGAAAAGGGATCTCTTTTGCTCCTTTGAAAAATTCGACAATGGCCTCAAGGGCAACGGCTTTTCTCTCTTCCGCCATGGCAAGGCGTTCCTGTTTTTCAGAAATCTCCTGCAGAAAATCCCTTATCGCAAGAATCGTTTCCGCCGGTATCGCGGCGTTCTGGTCTGAATGGTACGAACCGCGCTGGGTGTTTCTTCGCTGCTCCTTATTGGTTCGCCGGTCATAAAGAGCACTCTGTCCCTGGCCATTGTCATAAGGCCGCTTTTTCTTTTTAAAACGGATATCATTCCCGTTTCGAAAATCATTTCCGCTTCGTAGTTTGTGTAGAAAATCACTCATACATCATCCCCCTTTACGTGAATTATTCACCCTGATTTCATGGTTACAATAAGGTGTTCCAAAGTTATTCGAATTTCTGCAGGGCCGGTTTTGAGAAAACTGCTCAATCAATGTCATCGACTGTTGTTTCAGAATAAAATTTGGAGACCGACCGGAGTCAATTCGCAACAGATGGCCCATGGCGACATCAAAAGTCCTTGATGGTTTAATTGTGTCCCTAAATTTTTTTTAAATGGAATTCAGGCACTTAATTTGGCATATGCGAATCGAACATCACTTGAAGCAACTGACAAATTCAATCATCTGTAAAAATTCTGGAGGCTAGGCCATACCGTTGCTCAAGCTTGACAGTTCCCATAGCAGAGGCCTGATTGCATGTCAAATACATAACACTGTTTACCATGGTTGAACGCTATTTTTTATAATAATATCAGGTCCGCTTGCGGCCATTTTTTTTAATTGTGAAACAAAATTCCAGGAAAAGGACTCCATGCAGGGGAATACGGCATTATTCGTAAAGACCGGGTCCGCCTCGATATCATACCGTGAGGACGCAACTGAAGGCTTCCACATCCGCGTATGCGGAATCGGGGTATAGTAAGCAAGAACCGGTGTGATGTGATTCTCTCTGACAGCCATGATCGATCTTTCTATTAAAGAAGGGGACTGACCCGGGAGACCCACAAGAAGATAAGCGCCGATTTGATCTTTCCGGAATCCTGCATCCTTTAAATGCAACGCTGCTCGACAAAACTCAATTTCCGTGACTTTCCGGTCAAGCGATTCCCGGTTATCAAAAAGAGCGGTTTCAAGCCCGAGGCGAATTGTTTCAAATCCTGCTCTGAAAAGCAGATGAGCCGCAGTTTTTGAAATTTCTCTGATGTGAAGTGCGTTTGGTGTATGAAACCGAACATTTCGTCCTTTCCGAATTATCGCCTCAAACATCGGGAAAGCTTGATTTTCAGCGTCTGCCAGCAGAGCGTCATCATAAAACACAAAATCTTTGATCTGATATTTCTCATGCCAGAAGAAAATTTCTTCCACAACCTGATCCGGATTGCGAACCACACGCTCTGGGGAAAGAAAACCGGAGGCGCAGTATGAACAGGAAAACGGACATCCTCTGGAGGTTAAAATCGGAACATAGGAGACCTGATTCTGAAGATCATATGCGGGGTATGGATAATCATCGATGTTCAACGGTGCAGATCCGGCTGCCCCTCCGCCACCGATCTCTTCTGCGACAATTTCTAAAATACGCTGCTCGCAGGATCCCGTGATCACGCTATCCGCGCCGGAAAACCGATTTGCATGTTCGAAGCAGAGTGAAGCATAAATCCCTCCCAGAACCAGCGGGATGTTCGGAAAAATCTCTTTTATAACGCGTATCGTATCAAAAACCCCTGGATACCAATAGGTCATCATGGATGTGACCATGATCATATCCGGTTTTTTGATCGCCGTAAGGTCCCCGCGAAACCATGACTCCTTTATTCCATAACGGCAATAGTGCCTTGCGACATCTTCAAGTCCATCCGGTTTACGGATGCGTTTTTTGAGGTAAGGTCCGCGGCCGTTTCTGGCATATGGATCCGGCTGCGGTCCCCGGGGATGGAATCGATCCAGGCAGTCAATGTATGAGACACCATATCCATTTTTCCGGAGTATCGAGGCAAGAATCAGAAGCCCCAAGGGTTTTGCCCACACATCATAAGCCGCAAAATCGTGAATCCATGGGTTAACAAGAAGGATATGTGGTTTGTCCGGCTGCACTGTTAATAGGAAACAATCTTATTTTGGGTTTAATCCGAAAGAAAATCTTTCATCGAATTTTTTTAAGCTCCCACTGAGCCATATTAAATTTTTTCCGGAAAAAGATTCCGTATCTCCTCTTCTGAAGCACCGCAAACGCCTCTTTCCGTGATAAAACCGGTCACCAGTCTGGAGGGTGTTACATCAAAGGCATAATTACCGGCAGGACTTTCAGCCGGCGGGACAAGAACATTTTCAAGCTTTCCATGGAGAAGTCCCTGAACATATCGTGTCTCATCCGGATTACGCTCCTCAATCGGGATCTCCCTGATGCCGTCTCTCAAGGTCCAGTCAAAGGTACTGGACGGCAGGGCTACATAAAAAGGAATGCCATTGTCCTTGGCAGCCAGCGCCTTCAAATAGGTTCCAATCTTGTTCGCGACATCACCCGTGTACGTCGTTCGGTCCGTCCCCACAATAACGATGTCAACCATACCGTGCTGCATCAGATGTCCACCGGCATTGTCGGTTATGACCGTATGTTTAATACCGTGCTTGCCAAGCTCCCAGGCTGTAAGCCTGGCACCCTGATTCAAGGGTCGCGTTTCATCCACCCACACATGGATATCAATACCATTATCGTGTGCCGCATACATCGGTGCCGTTGCAGTGCCATACTCGATACAAGCGAGCCAGCCCGCGTTACAGTGCGTGAGAATGTTTACCGCTTCTCCTTTTTTTCCGGAACTTATGGCCTGGACAAGTGAAAGGCCATGGGCACCGATTTTCCTGCAGTTTTCCGCTTCCTCTTCCGCAATTTCAGCAGCTTCCTTTTTTGCGGCTTCAATCTTTTCAGCGCTTTTTTTCCCGGCCATGGCGGAGAACACCCGATCTACTCCCCATGCGAGATTAACGGCAGTAGGCCTCGCGGCTTTCAAACGTCTGCATTCTTCAACAAGATACGATTCCGGTATTGAAGGATCAGGAGAATTCACGGCAGCGAGGTAGACACCGTATGCACCGGTTACACCGATCAGTGGCGCGCCCCTGACAAACATTTCCTGAATGGCGGTTATCACATGATATACTGTTTTCAGTTCTGCAACAACAAATTCGTGCGGAAGAAGACGCTGATCAATTACATTCACTGTCAGCTGATCTTCTTTCAGCCAGATTGGACGGATATCTCTACCGTCAACTTTCATATCACCATCCTTTCATGCAACCCCTTTTAAAACATCGATTCAGGTTTTACCGCTTTGCTGGTTGAGCATCTCTTCGGCGTGGTTCCGGGTAGCCCGGGTAATTTTTTCTCCTCCGAGCATCCGGGCGATTTCTTCCAGCCGTTTTTTGTTTTCAAGAGGTTCAACAATGGTTTTTGTCCTTCCTTTTGAAATCTCTTTTGAAATCTTGTAATGATGATCACCGAACTTTGCGATCTGCGCAAGATGGGTAATGCATATAACTTGATGAAATCTCGAAAGCGAAGCCAGTTTTTTCCCGACAACCTCTGCAGCACTTCCGCCGATCCCCGAATCCACTTCGTCAAAAACAACCGTTTCAACGGAATCGGTTTCCACCAATATCGCCTTTAATGCAAGGACTACCCTTGAAAGCTCTCCGCCTGATGCGATATCCGCGAGCGGCTTCATTGATTCTCCTATATTCGGAGATATCAGAAATCGAGCCCGGTCAAAACCATTTTCACTCAACAATCTTCCATTGTGCGAAAGATATTTTGATGTCTCCGGTGAAGCCGGCAGATAATCAAGAAAAACTTCAAATTCGGTTTGTGGCATTTTAAGATCGGAAAGCTCCTGCTCAACCTTTACCGCCAGAACTTGGGCCGTATGTTTTCTTTTCATTGAAAGACTGTCCGCAAGTTTCGTCATCTTTTCGTGGAGATCGTCAAGCTCAGCCTCCGTTTCAGAGATCCGGTCTGCCAGATTTTCAACATCTTCAAGCTCCCTGCATATCATTTCGAAATGTTCCGCCACCGACTCAATTGACCCTCCGTATTTTCGTTTAAGCCTGTTGATAAGATCAATTCTGTTTTCCACATCTTCCAGACGTTTACCATCGGTAGTAATTTGGTCGGCATAATTCCGAAGTTCCTCCGTCACATCCTCAACACGATACGATAACTCCAGAATCCCCTCCGATTTTGAAGAAAGCGCCGGATCAATCTCTCCTGCTTTTTCGAGGGTTTTCGCGATTTCAGTAATCTTTTCTATTAAAGAGCCCTGCCCGTCATAAAGCATTTCCACAACTCCCTGGACAGAGCGGTAGAGTGTCTCGCTGTTTTTCAGCCGCCTCTTCTCCTGCTCCAGAAGTGCATCCTCATCGGGCAATACGCATATTTCCTCTATCTCTTTCTTCTGAAACTCCAGCAATTCAAGCTTTTCACGTTGTCTGCTTTTCCGGGTGTACAGCTGATCCAGTTTTTTAATCAGGGGAATCGTTTTATGGAAGAACCGGAACATCATTTCCCGCTCTTTTATCAAGCCCCCGAACTGATCCAGAATCAAAAGATGCTGATCCTCCTTTAACAGCCCCTGGTGAGCATGCTGACCCGATATGCTGGCAAGGTTTTCCGTTATGGAAGAGAGTATCTGGATTGTAGCAAGCCGCCCATTAATATAGATTCTGTGTCTGTCGTTGCGGGATATGATCCTTCTGATAATCAGTCCCTCTGATGGGTCAAATCCGGCCTCCTTCATTATTCCGGCAATACGGCTTTCTTTCGAAAGATCGAAGCCCGCTTCCAGTTCGGCCGTGTCGGAACCGGTTCTAACCATTCTGCTTGTAGCCCGACTGCCCAGCAAGAGGTTTACCGCATGGATGATAATCGATTTCCCCGCTCCGGTTTCTCCGCTTAAAATGGTCAACCCGTTTGAAAACGTTATATGCAGGTCATCAATTATTGCAAAATTTCTGATCGAGAGTTCACAAATCATTGCTATACATTAAATCGGAAATTAATGATATCACCATCACGAACGATATACGTTTTTCCCTCAAGTCTTACCATTCCATTTTTCTTCGCCTCCTGGTAACTGCCGGCCTCAATCAGGTCATTGTATGACAGTACCTCCGCCCGAATGAAGCCTTTTTTGATATCCGAATGAATAACGTCTGCGGCATCGACCGCCTCTGTTTCCTTTTTTATTGTCCATGCTCTTACTTCGTCTTCTCCTACGGTAAAAAAAGAAATCAGCCCCAGGATCTCATAAGACTTTTTGATCACCCGATCCATTGCCGATGCTTTTATATTGAACTCTGAAAGGAACTCCTCTGCTTCCTCTTCGGGCATTTGGATCAGTTCATGCTCCAGCTTTCCCCTGATAACGATGCGGTCATATTTATCGGAAACACCTTCTCCATCCGGGAAACACTCATCTTCATCCGTGTTGTTAAAAAGAATCAAAATCGGCTTGGCGGATACAAACGCAAAGCCTTTCAAAATTTGAGCGCCTGCCAGATGCGGAAAATATCTCAACGATACTTCATCATTCAGGTATTTACTGCATTCCCTGATCAGTGACAACTCCTCATTGCTGGCCGGTTTTCCTCTTTTTTGATCCAGATCCAGACGTTCCAGACGCTTTTCCACCACCACAAGGTCTGCAAGTATCATTTCCTGCTCCAGTTCACGGATATCGTCTGCAGGCGCAGGAGGTTCGGAACCGAACTCACTGAAGTTCCGCACTACCTGAATAAACGCGTCACAATCCCTGACATCATTCCAGATGTTTCGATCCTTTTTGCCGGACTGAAACCCCGGCAGAAAATATTCCACCTGTGCGAAAATCGTTTTTTTCGGGTTGTACATGCTGCTTAAAATATTCACCCGTTCATCCGGGACCGGTATTGTACCGATACGGCTTTCACCGGAATGAAACGCACCCGCGATATTTTGTGTCAACGCTTCAAAAACGGTTTTTTTTCCTGCCCCCGGAAGCCCGATAATCCCCAATTTCATATGGTATCCTCCCAAATCCGCAACTGTTTTCCGCGAATTATAGTTATTTTTTTTCAGAACCACGATAATCGGAAACACGTTATACCTGAAGACGCTCTAAGGCAAATGAAAAATAAAAGCGAATCCGCCGGCTGATTCCGATGATCAACTGCATTGCGAGCGAAAGTGACCTGCATATTTTCTTTGACACAGAACCAAATTTGACCTAATATCGTTGATACAAAGCCGGATTGAACTTGGCATGTCTGGTATAGAAAATCATAACGACTTCAAAATATTTTCTTTTCATTTAAATAATTCAACCGTATTCATTGAGTGTCGGACCGATGGATTTACGAAACCATTGGTCAAATAAAAGTGTATACGTTTTTTCCATCTTTTGATCGATTGAAAGAACAGGTCGGATCAGTGCTTCACTGGACAGGGCAAGCAGGACCGGCCGGGCATACTGAACTTCTTGAATATAAGTTGTGTGTTATCGAACTGTTTTGCCAGTGCAGTGACATGAACCCGGGTTGTTTTGAAATGGATTCTGCATCCAGTCCACCATTTCCAAAACCCCATTAACCATGAAAGGAGGATCGAAATGGCTGAAAGTATTTATAAAATTATTGAGATCGTTGGGACCAGCACTGTTTCATGGGAAGATGCCGCAAAAAATGCGGTTGAGACAGCCGGAAAATCTCTGAAAGATCTGCGAATCGCAGATGTAACCAAAATGGACATGAAAATCGAAAATGGTAAAGTAGCCGCCTATCGAACACGGGTCAACCTCTCTTTCAAGTACGACTTGAGCTGAAACCCAGAAAATCGACAACAAATCCTCTGAAAATCCATCTAATTGCGGGGCGGATTCGATAACGAATCCGCCCTTTTTTATCGCGATTTAGTAATTTTTTAACAATTTTTATTGCGATTTTCAATTTTCTTGTGTAAAAAGAATCCTCATTTTTCAAGTTCAATCGGAACAAAACAACAAGGATTCTCTTACCGGAAACCATCGAAACCGGCTTCATAACCTTCAATCCGGTTTATCCGTATTTGTCAGACTACCGTTCCGATTCCTGAAATGTATTTTTGAAAATTGCTGCAAAACCAAGGGAGGAGCTGTTATCATGAGTCATGATTTTTCCTTCAAACGCCGCATGCATGAACGCTATAGAGTTGACTGGTGCAAAATAGGAGTAACAAAAGAGCATTATACAAAAATTGGTTATATTCATGACATCAGTATAGGTGGTCTTTCATTTCATTATGTGGACAACGGAAAAGGAAAGGGGGAATTCCCTAATTCATCTTTGCTGTCCATCTTGATTGACCGCAAAGGCTTCTTTCTGGAAAAAATTCCATTCAAGACCATCCGTGACTTCAAAATTGAGCCCGATTTTATGGAGATGAGACAACGGTCCGTTCAGTTTGGTAAAATCCCTCTGGATCAGAAGCTTCATCTCAAATACCTTTTGGAAAACCTTACCGCCGGAAAAATACCGGACAAACGATCCGGAAAAGATCGAAGAGTCTATTTGAAAAGTCAGGACGATCTGACAGGGCAGTCCGGGCATGTTTTTAAAATCAAAAGGAATATCATCGAAAGACGAACCGGAATGGAAAGAAGGACATAAAAAGGATGTAAAATAGACACCAAAAAAAACTCAGAGGCTTAAAAAAAGAATCTATAGCAAAAACAGCTTGATACCCTTTTAGAATGTATTTTACCCCCTGACGGTCCAATTTTCACGATTGACCAATCGTTTTTAATCGTTTATAGTATGCACCAGTAATTTTGATTTACCGGCTTCTGAGACTTTCCATTTAATCTGATTCTTCACTATGTCGTATCTCTATATTACTTCATTACTTCAAAAAATATTACAGGAAACCCAATAAAACAGAAATATCATGAATGAAATAAATAAAATTCTTATTGAAAAACCAAATCTTTCGGCACTGACCCGAAATTATACCGCAGTGGATCTCCACTTTCATTCCAAACATTCCGATGGGAACAGTACCGTTGCGGAAATTGCAGAAAGAGCTGAAAAACTGAATATCGGCATCGCGATTACCGATCACAACGAAATCCGTGGCTCCATTGAAATCAGCAGATACAGCGATGTCCTCAGCATTCCGGGCATTGAGATCACATCAAAGGAAGGCGCACATATTCTCGTTTATTTCCATAGCATTGAGAGCTTAAAGACGTTTTTTGAAAACGATATTAAACCCTATCTTGGAAACGATAAAATGAGTTCCATATCACTTACCCTTTCCGAGATTATTGAAAGGGCCAACTCGTTTGATTCGTTAACCGTCTTTCCACATCCCTTTGGCAGCGCATATGCAGGCGTATGCAATTCCAGCATTCCGAAAAAACAGCAAGCCGGCCATTTGAAAAAAATCGACGGAATCGAAGTGTTAAATGCCTCCAATTTAAAAAGATCAAACCTTCGAAGCGCCATGCTGGGTTTCAACCTGAATAAAATTGTCACGGGCGGAAGCGATGGTCATTCTTTGAGTCATATGGGTAAGGTTGTCTGTTATGCAAAATGCGAAAAAAACAGAAAAGCCTTTTTTGATGCCTTAAAAAACAGGGAAAGTAGAGTTATCGGCAAAGAGATCAATATGCTGCGCAAACTCACTTCTCATGGCATGAAGCTGAAGACCAATTTTCGGAATTACCAGAATATCATTGAAAAAAATGTTCGGTATGGATACGTGCTGATCAATGTAAAATCCAAAACAATGCGGGAAAATTTCAGCCTGAAATCCTGAAAAAACGTTTTTGGCCCCCCTTTAAAAAAACTACAGACATTCATCACTCCGGTTTCAGCTACAGCGGAGACGGTCTCGGTCCTCTTTTGAACGGCTTACCCTCAAAAAAATTCGATTTTAAAGATTGTGTTTTTGTTCAAAGCAGATAGAGTATCGTAGAATTGTTTTTGTATGATATGGTATGAACACAGAGACACATGAAAAATTCAAACGAAACCGAAATAAAACCGCTCCAAAACCGGTTGGTTGACAGATATAAAAGACAGCTTAACTATCTGCGCATATCCATAACCGACCGCTGCAATCTGAACTGCACCTACTGTGATCCCAAATCTCGGCGCCCCAAACTGCCCCATGATGAAATACTGCGTTATGAAGAGATTTTACGACTGGCAAAGATATTCCTTGGCCTTGGTATTTCAAAAATTCGGATCACCGGAGGCGAGCCTCTGGTAAGAAAAGGCGTACTCCCATTTTTAAGCCGTCTGAACCAGATGAAAGGGATTGAGGATCTTACCCTGACAACCAACGGCCTTTTCCTGAATGAAAGCCTGGAAAAGCTTAAATCGGCGGGCATCAAAAGGCTTAACATCAGTCTTGACACGTTAAATCCGGAAACATTTTATAAAATAACCGGGCAGAACGCCTTTCACAAGGTCTGGAAGGCAATTGTCACATCGGAGCAAATGGGATTTCACCCCATCAAAATCAATGCCGTAGCCTTAAGGGGCATCAACGATGAAGACCTGATCGATCTGGCAAAGCTCTCCTTTTCCCATCTGTTTCACATCCGGTTTATTGAGCATATGCCTATGGGAAATCAACTCATCGATGACAGGAATCCCCTTCTGACACCTGAAATCAAGAATTTGCTGAAACCTCTGGGAGAATTGATTCCGATTCAAAAGAATCCGGTTGACGGGCCGGCGCAGCGCTACAGATTTAAAGACGCCAAAGGCGAAATCGGCTTTATCAGTCCCCTGAGTCATCACTTTTGCGCCACCTGCAACCGGCTGCGTCTAACCGCAAGCGGCTTTTTACGGGTCTGCCTGCTGTCCGAGCATCAGACCGACCTGAAAACCCCGCTTCGATCCGGGTTGTCGGACCGGGAGATTGCGGATCTTATTCTTGAATCGATCCTCTTAAAACCCATATCGCATCATCTGAATGGCAAACAGCCGGTCACCATCCCATGTCAGATGTCCTCCATCGGCGGATAATACAATTTTTTCGGGGAAATAAAGTAGACCAATCATTGAAAACTTCTGCAATCGGTGTATACTTCGATGAAATCTGTAATAATTCTCCAAAAATTATTGCATGAATTGTGACTCTCCGGTACGGAAAGAAATCTGGAATGGATAGAACTGACGATACAAAAAATTCCTTTTCCAGAGGGCAGATGTTCCCGATCAAGAGATAACCGGGCGACCATATCATAAATTTTGAGGTATTCCTCTTTTCCTGGATCTGCTTCAGGCTCAGCAGGATAAAAAAATGGGTATCGCGACCGACATCATCCTTCTTATCGTGGCCGCCTTTACATGCGGCCTGCTGCTGCAGCGTTTAGGCCAGCCTTTGATCCTCGGCTATATCGCCGCAGGGATTATTTTAGGGCCCCATACAGGAGGGCTTACGGTCTCAAATATTCACGAGATCGAGCTGCTTGCCGAGATCGGGATTGCGCTTCTCCTGTTTGCACTCGGTCTTGAATTCTCCCTGAAAGACCTCAAGCCGGTTAAAAAAATCGCTATCTTAGGGACACCTGTTCAACTTGCCCTCACGATCGGGTTGGGTATGGGCATTGGGCATTTAATGGGATGGGATTGGAAAGCGTCCCTGTGGCTCGGAGCCCTTATCTCTCTTTCGAGCACGATGGTAATTCTCAAAACATTGATGAACCAGGGATGGATGGGAACCCTCTCGAGCAAAGTGATGATCGGGATGCTCATCGTCCAAGATCTGGCTGTGATCCCGATGATGATCATACTTCCCCAGTTGAACGATCCAGCTGTGGGGTTGTCCGCTCTTGGTTTTGCGGCCCTTAAAGCAGGGGCTTTTATCACGGGGATGATCCTGCTCGGAACCCGGTTGCTGCCGCGATTGATAGCGCACATCGCCAAGCTCGGCTCACGGGAACTTTTTTTGCTTGCGATTACCGCCATCGGACTGGGTATTGGATATTTAACACACCTGGCTGGGCTTTCTTTTGCCTTTGGAGCATTTGTCGCAGGAATGGTTCTGAGCGAGTCGGACTACGGTCACCAGGCCCTGAGTGACATTATTCCGCTTCGAGATCTTTTTGGTTTGCTGTTCTTTACATCGGTTGGAATGCTCTTTGATCCCAAATTTTTATCAGATCATATCTGGCAGGTTCTTCTTCTGGTAATGGCAGCAGGCATAGGCAAGGGCCTTATTTTTGTGTTCATATCTCACATTTTTAAATATCGGAATGTCATCCCCCTGGCTGTTGGACTGGGCTTGTTTCAAATTGGCGAGTTTTCATTCGTCCTTGCAAGAGTGGGCTTATCCACGAACTCGATTGGGAGCGATCTTTACTCTTTGATATTGACCGCTGCAATTTTGACGATGATACTCACGCCGCTGGTTTCAGGTCAGACAGCAAGGATATACGCATATAAGAAGCGCTGGTTCCGCCATGAGGAGCTCGAATCATCAAACATGCCGGATACCGGACTCACTGACCATGTGGTTATTGCCGGGGTCGGACGCGTGGGATTTCAGATCGCGCGGGTTTTAAAGCGTCTGAACATACAATTTGTGATCATCGAGCTTGATCATCGGCGCTTTGAACAAGCCAAAGTGGATGGGATGGCGGTCGTTTATGGCGATGCCGGTCAGGAAGTTGTTCTTGAAGCAGCCGGAATCCAAGATGCCAGACTTTTGATTTTAACCCTTCCCGGACTTGTCGAAGCAAGATCGGTCGTTGTTCATTCAAAGTATTTAAATAGCCGGATCGAAATCATAGCGAGAACATCGGGCCTGGATTCTTTCGACATCTTGAAAAGTTTAGGGGTCTCCGAAGTGGTGCTTCCGGAGTTTGAGGCGGGCCTCGAAATGACGCGCCAGTCTCTTCTCCGCCTTCGAATTCCACCGACCGAGGTTCACCGATACACGGATACCGTTCGACAGGAAATCTACGCGCACCTGTTTAACCAGGGCGAAGCGTATCGCGTGCTTTCCCAGCTTCGAGATGCTGAACAGCAATTTGATTTACAATGGATCCGTTTGGATTCAGAAAGCCCGATCGCTCACAGGTCGATCGGAGAGTGCGAAATACGAAAAAAAACGGGAGTATCGGTGGTAGGTGTTGTCCGGGAAGAACAATTAAGGCCGAATCCCGATGCGGATTTTGTTTTATTGCCGGATGATCTGGTCGCGATTATCGGAAATGAAAAAAACAGAGAGGCTTTTCTTCTTATGGCATCATCTGCGCCTTGAAAATAACCGCGGGAAAAAGGAAATGTCTGTGCCGAACGTGCATAAAAATCTTATAGAGCTTTTCAGTCTGCTTTACGGCTATGTGCAACAGGTTGCCCATGCCTTTTAAAACTTGACCTGGTTCAACAACTGCTTAAATGATTGGGTCCATCACCGTGTTCGATATCCATCAGGATTAAACTCTTTTTTATCTCTTATTATCCAGAACCTCTCTAACCGTTTTGGGAAATTCAGTGAGCTGATATGGTTTTCCGATAAAAGCCAGCACACCGCTCTCAAACAGGCTTCTCACCAGCTCTCCGTCCGAATAACCGGAGGCGATAATTACCTTTATGTCTGGGTAATGTTTGATCAGTTCTTTAAAGCACTTATATCCACCCATCCCCGGCATGCTTAAATCCAAAATTACCAGATCAATCTGATTTTTTTTCGCATGATAGCATTCAATAGCCTTTTCCCCGGTTTCAGCGGTAAGCGTGGTGTAACCAAATTGACCCAGGATCTGCTTTCCGATATCAAGAAGCGCTTTTTCATCATCCACCAAAAGGATGGTTTCGTTTCCATGGAGTTCACCCGCGGCTTCTGGTTGTGTGGCTTCCGGTTGCATGGCGATTTTTTCATTTCCCTTCTCTGCTGCAGGGAAATACAGCGAAAAAGTAGTTCCCTGGCCGGGTTCACTGCAACAGGTAATATAACCGTCATGGCTTTTTACAATACCATAAACCATGGCCAGCCCGAGACCGGCGCCTTTATATTTCTCTTTCGTTGTATAGAACGGTTCGAAGATATGCTCCATCGTCTCTTTATCCATGCCGCATCCGGTATCCGATACCTTTATCAGGACATAATCTCCCGGGAAGGTGCCTGGATTTACTTTACAAAAGGTTTCATCCAGGGTCACATTTTTTGTCTCAAAGATTAATTTGCCTCCTTCGGGCATGGAATCCCTTGAATTGAACCCCAGGTTAAGGACGATCTGTTCGATCTGTATGAAATCTGAATGGATAGTATGAATTTTTGTTTCCTGGAATTGCTCGATATGAATCATTTTTGGAATGGTTTGTCTCAGAAAATTAATACTTTCATACAATGCCTTTGTCAGGTTCAGTGGCTTTTTTTTATTTTCAGCCTTACGGCTGTAAACCATCAGGCGCCTTACCAGATCACTGGCTCTCAGAGCAGCCTTTTCGATCTCTGCCAGCTTGCTATGCCAAGGTTGCTCAGAGTTTACCTGGATTAAGAGAATCTGGGTATAGCCCAAAATTGTCTGAAGAATATTATTAAAATCATGGGCGATACCGGCTGTCAGTGTACCAACGGCTTCCATCTTCTGGGCCTGCAGAAGCCTCGAGTTGGCGATTTTCAAATCGTCTGTACGCTTTTTTATGAGTTCTTCAAGATGATCGCGATGACTCTGCAGTTCCTCTTCCATCTGTTTGCGTGCAGTAATATTGGTTATTGCCGTTCGAATCACCTTTGATCCATCATGATCTTTTTTGGCTACACTTTCCAGCAGGACATAAAACAGGGTGCTATCCGCCTTCTTCATCTTTAATTCGCAGGCATGCCGGCCTTCTTTTCCCAAACAGTTTCTGCAGTGCATATAAAATTGATCCTGGTCTTCTCTGGCAATGAATCGGTTCAAGGGTTTTCCGAGCATCGAACTTTTTGTTTCGCCCAGTAAATTGGCAAAGGTGATATTGGACTCCAGGATCAGGCTTTTCTCCCCAAGGGTAAAATAACCGGTCGGGGCGAAGTCATACAGATCGGAATATCTGTCCCGGGCTTTTTGGAGTTCAAGCATCGCACCTTGCAGCTCCTCATTCTGCATCTCCAGCTCAATCTGGTGGACCCGCAGCTCGTGGATCAGTTTTTGATCCTTCCCGGCAGAATCCTTCTGAATGTTACCGGAACTGTTCATCCGCCGTTCAGCCCGATGACGCATACTGGCAGCTCTTTTAGGGTTAAGTTCAAAGGCGGGTTTTTCATCCATAAAATTATTAACCTCCGGACTCAGCAGCACATTGAATACCACAAGATCATTTTCATATCTTTTCAATATCCTAAAGAGTTGTTTATCTTGATTGTGAAATCAAACAAGAGACCTTGAATTGAAAGCCATAATAAAAAACATGAGATCTTTGAAGTTGAGATGATTATATATTAGTAAAAATCCATTAAATAGCAACCAAAAATTGAAATGAATCCGTTCGCCGAAGTCCGCACCTTATCATTTCCCGTCTAAAACCTTGCGGACTGTCAGGGCAAGATCACGCCCTTGATATGGTTTTCCAAGATATGTGGTGAAGCCAAACTTCTCCGCACTTTCATCGTTCATCTTTTCAGTGAATCCGGTGCAAAGGATGATCGGCATATTCGGCCTTATTTTCAGAATCTCCTGCGTCAGTTTGTCACCGGTCATGTTGGGCATGGTCAGGTCTGTTACAACCAGGTCAAATTGATTCGGGCCCAACCGTAAAAGATCTAAAGCCTCATGGGGGCGCGTTGCCCCCGTGACCTTATATCCAAGCCTTTCAAGTATTTTGCTGCCTATTTCGACAATGGGTTCTTCATCATCCACAAAGAGTATCCTTTCATTTCCAGCGATCGGTTCCTCAACGATTTTGGCGTCTGGTGCCGGTTCACTTTCAATCACAGGAAAAAATATATCAAAACGGGCTCCCTTGCCAGGCTTGCTTTCTACTGAAATTACACCACCAGCGTCTTTGACAATCCCATAAACAATGGAAAGGCCCAGCCCCGTGCCCTCACCCACTTTTTTTGTCGTAAAATAAGGGTCAAAAATTCGATCCCTGATTTCAGATTTTATCCCTTGTCCTGTGTCGCTTACAGTAAGCTTTACATAACGACCGTGGGTTAATTTATGATATTGAATTTTTGTATCTTTATCAAATTCCACATTTTTCAGACTGATTTCCAGGATACCCCCATCCGGCATTGCGTGTGCGGCATTGGTACAGAGGTTCAAAATTAACTGATTGATCTGATTCGGGTCAGCCAGAATCATATCGGACATCTCAGGTATATTCTGGCGAATATCGATGCTTTTGGGAATCAATGCCCGCAATAATTTCGTGGTTTCCTTGATGATGGGAATACATTTCACCAGACTTTTTTTCTTTTCTGATTGATGAGAATAAGCAAGCAGTTGGAGTATTGTATCCTTTGCTTGCAAACAGGCGATTCGAGACTTATCAAGGCCGACTCTGACCGGATTCTCATCCGGGATATCATCCAAGGCCAGTTCCAGATTGCCTAGAATAATGCTGAGGATATTGTTGAAAGTATGCGCAATGCCGCCGGCCAGGGTGCCGACCCCTTCCATTTTATGGGATTGACGGATTTGAGATTCAAAGCTCTTTTTTTCTTCCTCCATCTGTTTACGATCACTGATATCAATAACAGCCGTTCTGATTTGGACGACATCTCTCGCAGCATCCTCCACCAAAATAGATTCCAGTTGAGCATAAAATTGGTTGCCGTCTTTTTTTATAAGCTTTAGTTCACAAATCTGCCTGGTCTTTTCTTCAAAAAGCTTCTTTTTGTGAAGATAATAAACATCCTGAAAATCCCTGGCAATGAATCGATGGAAGGGTTCTTTAACCATTACGCTTTTGTCCACACCCAACATAACAGCAATGGTGACGTTCGCCTCCAGAATCAGTCCCTCTTCCGAAGTCGTAATATAACCCACAGGAGAAAAATCATATAAGTCAGAGTATCTGTTTCGGGAGGCTTCGATTTCCAGTTGAGCATTTCTCAGTTCTTCATTCTGAATCTCAAGCTCAATCTTGTGTACCAGCATCTCATGGAGCATACGATCTCTTGCCTCGGCTGAAAGATGAGCAAGCTCTTTGACATCTTTCAGCCCTTTTTCCAATTTTTTCTCCGCCTGCTTGCGCAATTTGGGAAATTTGTTTTTTGGGATCAGGCCATCTTCCATTTTACCTCCCATGTGCTCTCTTTTTACGATACATATCTCTTTATATCTGAAATATCGTGTTCCGTGTTAGCCATGCCGAATGGTTTTCCATCATCATCAACCAGCCTGGTAACCGTCAGCCATACATCCAACAGTTTGCCTTCTTTGGTGATACGACTGGTTCTATATGATTCCACTTCTTCTTTCTGTATTTTTTTTGCAATGGCCGATGCTTCTTTTCTCTTGTTCTCCGGAATGACCTCCTTGATATTCATTTTCAGTGCCTCCTCTTCGCTGTAACCATACATTTTTTGGGCGCCTCTGTTCCAGTTGAGAATATTGCCCTCAAAATCCAGCACGATGATCGCGTCGTTGGAGTCCCGGACCACAACGGCCAAAAGTCTCCTATTCTTGTTCTCCAGCCGCAACAATTCCTCCGTTTCCTTCATTTTTGTTATACCCATAAAGGTAACAACAACACCTTCGATCACATTTTCAGTTGTTCGATATGGCAAGATACGCATTAAAAACCAGCTTCCATTACTATCCTCCACCTCCTCCTCTTTATGAATCAATGTCTCAAGCACTTCTTCTGCTTCTTTTTGCAGGTTAATGGATTCTATTTTTGAGGTGATATCACTGATGGGCCTGCCAAGGTCCGCCTGGATCAAACTGAATATTTTTGTCATTGTCGGTGTAAAAAATTTAATACAAAGCTGTGTGTCTAAAAAAATGGTTCCAATATCCGTACTGGCAAGCAGATTATAAACATCATTGCTGACCGTGGATAACTCCTCCACCTTGTTCTGGAGTTCCGAGTTGACGGTTACCAGCTCCTCATTGGTGGATTCCAGTTCCTCCCTTGATGTCTCCAGCTCCTCGTTGGCGCTCTGTAATTCCTCATTCACCGACTGTAACTCCTCATTGGTGGATTTGATCTCTTCGCTGGATGTCTCCATCTCTTCGATGGTTTTCTGAAGCTTTTCCTTGGTGAGTTCCAGTTCCCTCTCAAGGACGGTTACGGTCGAATCAGAACTATCCTTTGGTGGCTTTTTTCCTTTTTTGTGATCCGGCTTGGAGGAAACTGTTTTATCATCAAACATTACAAGCAGATGGCCCTTGTCAAAACCTTCTTCTGCCATGGGTCTGACCGTCAGGTCCAGAATTCGATACTCATTATTGTATTTAACTTGTATGGAATCATAGGTTACTGTTTTTTTTTGACTCACAGCGGTATCGAGTGCTTTGCTCAACTTCTGTCGCAATCCTTCACGGGACATCTTTAAAATATTAAAGCTGGCTTTACCTGTAGGAGTTTCTAAATATCTGTCTGTTTTACCCGTAAAGTGAACAATGTCATGGTTGGCATCAACCAAAACCCCTGGCTGGGAATATTCTTCAAGAATTATCCTTTCTATCATCTTATGGACATCTTGCGCTGCGGATAGTTTCTTTTTTTTCAGTTCATGATGGTTAGGCCCCCTGTAGAAAGGCATGCTAGGATAATCAACAACTTTTCCGACAACGGCTTCTTTTCGTTTGAAAATCTTCCACTTGTTATCAACCGGATGGAACAGGTCCACAAACTCTCCGGTGCTCTCGGAGGTGCCCAGAAATAAAAGTCCATCCGGATTCAATGTGTAATGGTAGAGAGGCAAAATCTTTTTTTGAAGATCGTTATCCATATAAATCATTAAATTCCTGCAGCTCACCAGGTCCATTTTAGAAAAGGGAGGATCTTTAATTACGTCTTGAACGGCAAAGATGATCATCTCCCGGATCGACTTTTTGATCTTATAGGTGTTTCCCTCTTTGACAAAAAAACGATTTAATCTCTCCTTTGACACATCTGCGGCAATATTGTCAGGATAAACACCTAACCGAGCATGATCTATGGCTCCGTCATCAATATCGCTGGCTATAACCTGAAGATTAAAATGGTATTTCATATTACCCATAACTTCTAAAAAAAGAATGGCTAATGAATAAGCCTCTTCACCCGTGGAACAACCCACCACCCAAACACGGATTGTAGAATCAACCTGTTTTGATTTTAATAAATCGGGGAGTATCTTTGATTTCAAAATTTCAAAAGCCTCCGGGTCTCTGAAAAAATTGGTCACCCCGATGAGCATGTCTTTGAAAAGGATGCCCATTTCAGACGGATTTTTCTCGAGATATTCGACATAACTTGATATCTCGCCTATCTGGTGCACAGCCATGCGCCGTTCGATTCTCCTGCGAATGGTCGTCTGTTTGTAATGGGAAAGGTCGTGCCCGGTGGCCCTCCGAATCAATACAAAGATTTTCTGAATATGGTTTGCGAATTGGCTGCCGGAGGCCTTGATTCCTCTATGCCTTTCAATATAGGGTGTCTGTGTGTATTTTATAAGCTCCCCCGGAATCTTTTCCACAGGCAGAATAAAGTCTACAAGTCCGGTAGCAATGGCGCTTCTCGGCATTCCGTCGTATTTGGCGGAATCCGGGTCCTGGACCATGGCAATGCCTCCCTCACCCTTGACGGCCCTAAGGCCCAAAGTGCCATCCGTTGCTGTGCCGGAGAGGATAACGCAAATGGCCTTTTCACCCTGGTCTTCAGCCAACGATCTGAAAAAACAATCAATGGGCAGATTGATGGTACTTTTTTGTATCGGAGCCATCAACTGGAACACGCCATTTATCATTACCACATTCTTGTCAGGAGGATTGAGATACACAACATTTGGCCGAATCTTCATTCCATCTTTCATTTCGAAAATTTCCATTGTGGTACTTCTTGACAGAATGACGTCCATCATACTTTTGTGCGTGGGACTTAGATGCTGGATGACCGCAAAGGCCATGTTGCTGCCGGAGTCCATATTGGCAAAGAATACTTCAAGAGCCTCCAGTCCACCTGCTGAAGCACCGATACCGACGATAGGGAAGCTTTTGTTTTTGTTGACCTTGTCAACGAGTTTGGTCTGTTTCACAGAAGGCTTCCTTATAGCGGCTTTCTTCTTTACGGCAGATTTTTTCTTTTTGGGGTTTATGATTTTTTTCTTTTCAGCCATGGGTATCTCCCCTTTTGAACAATGGTTATCGATCCTCAACGAAAACCGATTTCACCTTTCATACCATATCCTAATATTGTATAATATTATGACCAATTGACATGCATTGTTAACCTTCTTACGTCTTAACGGGCTGTCTAAATTTCAAGTATGGAAACAACTTTAATGACGGGCAGCTCAGAACCTATCGGATTAATAGAGCATAAATACTTAAAAAAAGCAAATGCGAGTCACTATAAAAATAGCTTTTCTAAGGAAAATGAATTGATTGGCGAATCATACTATAGTAGCATATAAAAAGGAAAAAGGAGAATACATGGGAGGCAGGAAAACCGGGAACAGTCGATTGATGGGGATTCTTAAATCTAAAATATTTCTAATGGTTGCAACGGCTGTATTGATTGGTACCACATGCCTGATGATTTTTGCCAAGCCCTTGTCCACGGCTCTCTTTAAAAAAATGGTAACCTATCGCCTTTCCAGCCTGACGGTTCATTTTGAAGATGGTTTGCATGCAGGCCTTTGCGGAACCGGATCGCCCATGGCGGATATCAACCGGACAGGCCCGTGTATTGCGGTTGTCGCGGGAAAACATCTGTATATCGTTGATGTTGGTGATGGAAGTACCCGCAACATAACCCTCATGGGATTTCAAACCGGAAAGATAGAGGCTGTCCTGTTAACCCATTTCCACTCTGACCACATTGCCGGCCTCGGAGAGTTGATGCTTCAACGATGGGCCGGAGGTTCGAACAAAACCCCTCTTGATGTCATCGGCCCTGCCGGTGTCGAAACCGTAGTGGACGGTTTCAATACGGCGTATTCACTGGATACCGGGTATCGGGTAGCCCATCACGGTTCCAGAGCCTTCCCCCCATCCGGGGCAGGCGGCGTGGCAAGACCCTTTACACTGGGCTCCGAAGAAGACGCCTCGGTTGTTTTGATGGATAAGGATGGTATTAAAATCACCGCATTTAAGGTAGACCACCGTCCGGTTGTTCCTGCTGTTGGATATCGATTTGATTATAAGGGAAGATCCCTGGTGATCAGCGGAGATACCGTGTATTCGGAATCTTTGCTCAAGCATGCGAAAGGAGCGGACCTGCTTTTGCATGACGCCCTGAGCCCGTGGATGGTGGAGATGATCCGTGATCAGGCACATGTTTCCCCGGTTCCATCCCTTAAAAGAATTGCCTCGGACATCCCGAGTTACCATGCATCACCAAAAGACGCTGCAAAAATTGCACAGGAAGCAGGCGTTGGGCATTTGATTTATTATCACGTTATTCCACCGCTTCCCTCTCCGATTTTGAATCGGCTTTTTCTCGGCGATGCAACAGATCATTATAAGGGGCCAATCACGATGGCGGCGGATGGAATGCTCTTCAGCCTGCCTGCAGAAAATAAAACGGTAAAACAAAAAAACCTTTTAAAATAGTCTTGGTCATCCGGATGTCGCGCAAAAAGGATTGAATGCCAAAAACACGCTGCTGATGAAAAAATTTCTGCCTTTTGAAGGGGTTCAGCGGATCGTGGGGAAACTCATTGGAGGCTGAAAAAAGGATTCAACATGATAATCAATCGCGACACGATAAAAGAAATGATAATGGGTGCGGGGATAGATCTGGTGGGAATTGCCGGCGCCGAAGATCTGATCCTCGCATACCCCCCGCGGCCTGTTTCCGCACTGATGCCCTCGGCCAGGAGCGTCATCGTCATGGCCGTTGCCCACAGCCTCGGAGCTGTCTATGCTCCGGATATTATGCTCTGGACGCGAAGCAAGATGCAAACTTCCCGGCTGCTGGATGAAACCGCTGAAAAGATAGGCCGCCTGCTGGAGCGTGAAGGCTTTTTGTCCCTTCCAATTTCAGCGGACAAACCCGTGGAGATATTTAAAAACAACCCGGAGACCGGAAAAAAATTTCGCCAGACCCGAACCGTGGCATTTCTCTCCTTGAAACATGCTGCCGTGAGCTGCGGCATGGGAGAGATCGGAAAGAACAACCTGCTGCTGACACCGGAGTTCGGGCCTCACCAGAGATTATGCGCCATCGTAACCGAAGCGCCCCTCGATCCGGATTCGAAGAAGACATTTCATCTCTGCAACGATTGCAGCAGATGCGTGAACGCCTGCCCATCAGAAGCTTTAAAACCGGATCGCTTTGATGTGGATCCCTGTTTTGTATACTGGTCACTTGGTTTCAAACGACTTCCGCCGGCCCGGTTCCGGGAATGGCCGGGATATATCCGGATGATTCGGAACCATATGAAACGGCGCGATTTCCTGGTTGAGGGCGGCCAGACCTACATTACCGACGTGGACAACTGCATCGAGTGCATGCGCGTCTGCCCGGTTGGAGAACACTGGAAAAAAATTCGGCCCAGGGAGATTCCGCCGCAGAAATCCGGAGGTACGGAATAAGACAACCGTTTCAACGTAAATGATTTAAAAACAAAACTGCAGATCTTTTATGACCCTTAATATTCAGGAGAGGAAACCATGAACAATCAGATTTATCAGAAATTAAGAGAGCGTATCGATCAGTATTCGATCGGTTTTAATGCCACCGAATCCCAGGTTGAAATCGAAATATTAAAGAAGCTGTTTACGCCCGAAGAGGCCGGGATGTATATGAATCTGGAACGCGCCCTTAAACCTGTTGACGCCATTGCACAAAAAGCCGGCATGGAAGTGCCTGCCGCTGCATCCATGCTGGAGGAGATGACGAAAAAAGGGTTGACTTTCCCCAAGACAAAAGACGGAACAAAATACTATGCCGCAGCGCCTTTCGTTCATGGCTTTTTCGAGCATAACGCGGTATTGGCAGCCGAAAATCCGGAATTCAAGGAACTTGCGGAACTTTTAGAGCGTTATATGACCGGCGGCTTTTTTCCGACCGGCCCGTCACTGAGAACCATTCCCGTGAACACAGGCGTTGAATCAGATTCGAAACTGCCGGTAGCCCCTTATGATGATGTGAAAAAAATTATTGAAAGCAAGGAAAGAATCGGGCTGTTCCCCTGTGCCTGTGCGGCGGAAGCGAGCGCGATCGGCAGAGAATGTGAGCAGACCACTGAAATCTGCATAGGATTTGACTTTTACGCGGAATACGCCATCGAGGGGCTTGGCGTCGGAAGATGGATTACACGGGAAGAGGCTTTCGAAGTGTTAAAACGAGCTGAAGAGGAAGGCCTGGTTCATCAGATCGGCGGTGACAAAAGAAATGTTGAAGCGATTTGCAATTGCTGCGACGATTGCTGCGGCGTTCTTCGAATGATGAAACAATTTCCGGAACCTGCTCAGCTTGCAATCACCAATTACGTTGTCCATCTGGATTCTGAAACGTGCGAGAACTGCGAAACCTGCATCGACAGGTGCCCCATGGACGCGATTTCAACCGGAGAAGAGACGGTTTCCGTTAACCTTCAAAGGTGCATCGGGTGCGGACTCTGCACCACCACGTGTCCGACCGAGGCTTTAACGTTACGCATGAAACCGGAAGAGCAAAGACACGAACCGTTTGACCCGAAAACTTACAGATTCATGCGTTCCTCATTGGACTTTGAGTCTGACGTTGCAGGATAGTTTGCCGATTCATGCGTTCTTGCTGCAATCAGAACACCTTTTTGTGAAGGATGGTGAGGTCGTCTGTTTTTTTCATTCTTCGGTTTTCCGGAGCAAAAACGGCTCAAAGTGATACCACTCATAGGGATGTTTCCGCAGAAACGTTTCCAGTGTATCCGCATATTGCTGCGCTGTCTTTGTGATGATTTCCGCTCTGGCGCCGCGGGCGGCCTCCTGAAGATAAATCGGAGGGGATATGATCAGGTGGTAGTGATACCGGCCTGTGCGAAACGCAAAAAAAATGTATAAAGGAACCCGGGCCAGCAATGCCAGAAGATAGGGAGTCTCGGGAAGCAGCGCTTCATGGCCCAGAAAATTGACACGCACGGTCCTCTGCTTTTCAGACCAGATCCGGTCACCTGTCAACGAAACAATCCCCCCGGATTTTAAATGCGTTATCGCATCCAGGACGTTTAACGGGGAATTCTCTTCGCTATCGACGGCGACAATCTTTATCCCGGTTTGAATCAGTGAATCTTTCTGAATTCCTTCTATCTGCTCTTTATGTTTTCTTCCCATGTAGAGTAAAATCCGAAGGCCATACTGCTTCAGAAAATTCGCGGCAATTTCCCAGTTTCCCAAATGAGACATCAAAAGGACTCCGCCTTTTCCGCTATTTTTCATGTGATCGAGATGTTCCGCCCCTTCTCGGGTATGGGTGATATTCTTGAAGTCATGATACAGAAACCGGTCTAAAAAAGTATACGTAAACTGATGATACTGTTTCCAGGCGCACCGGATATGGAAAAACCGGTTTTTTTGCGGAAACAGGGCCCTGTAAAACGAAACACTTGCCGCTCTTCTTCCTGGAAAAAACAAGAAATAACCGGTTGCCACCATTCGGGACATCAAAACAAAAAACCATGTCCCGAAAAACTTTGATACGATCATAAGGATTCGATAAAAAATATTTCTCATACCTTCTCTTGCCCATCCACGATCAATCGAGCCATAAACCACGTCTCCTCCCGGTTTGGACCTGACGGTTGAATGTTGTCAATTTTAAAGCCGGCTTGAAAAACCAGGTTTTCAATCTCATCCGAACCTCTATAATAGGAACGTATTCCCTTCATCTTTAGCCGGATCATTTCAATCCGCCGATACCACGGTGCGGGTTTCTTCAAGGGGATTGTCACCCGAATAATCAGGCCGCCTTCCTGCCGGAGCCGTTTCCTGAGTTTTTGCAATGTCTGCTTTACTTCATCATCTGTCAGATAATGCATCATGTCCAGCATCACGGCGACATCAGCCGGAGTCGGCACATCCGGAACATCCGGTGCGCTGCCTTGAATGATGGATCCCCTGTCTCCGATCGCCCTGGCCGCGACCCGAACCCGTTCAATGTCCGGTTCAATACAGTATACCCGGGCATCGGGAAAAATCTCCAGGAGCCAGACAATTGGAATCCCGAACCCGCTCCCGATATCGATGATCGTTTCGGGAGATTTCACAAAAGAAGCAAGATCCGGAAACATCGGATCAAGCGTCATTTTGAACCAGGCAAACATCCGGGGATAGGTTTCCATGGACTGATATCGCTTCATGACCCGTTTTCGATGCACCCGTGAACCGGGCACCAGCGTTCCGATAAATTCTTCCATAGCGGCGGGAAGAAAAAAATGCTTCAGCAGGGGCGGCAGGATCATAAACGTGCCGATCAGCGCGTATCCAATCCCCAGCAGTGAACTCAATCCCATGCTCCTCAGTAAAGCATGCTCGGAAAGGCTCAATGCGCCGAAACCGATGACTGTCGATATGGATGCGAGAAGAATGGCCATCCGAATGTGGCTCTGAAAGGGGTGAGATTCATCGATATACCGCTGGCTGGATCGAACGAGATAGAGAGAATAATCGATCCCCATTCCCAGGATGACGATGGAAAGCATCAGCCCGGGGATATCCAGCGGATGATGAATCAGTTTCATGGTTCCCAGCGTGCAGACAAAAGAAAAAATAATCGGGAGCAGTGCAATGACGGTTAATTTCCAATCCATAAAAAAAGGAAAAAGAAGGAAAAGCACGCTGAAAATGATTATCATCATCATTTTCAAAAAGGTATGGGAAAGCAGGTCCCCCAGTTTTTCCGAAAAAAGATTTGGATCAAAAATCTTTGCATGCCCGGCAGCATGAAACCGGTCAAAGAAGTGATCTGCCTTATATGAGCTTCCGGGAGTCAAAGAAGAAAACAGCGCCAGTCCGGATTGTTCATGCATTTTGGAAATCCCCAAAAGGCTGAAAAACTTTTCCGGAATTACCGTTTTTTGGTATTCATTTTGATCGATATCACTCAAAAACGGTTCAAACGCATTATCCGAGAATCCAATTTCGGAAGAAATCCGCTGGATATTGGTTTTCAATTCCGATGTCCGGTTCTTGTTCCAGAATTTTTTCCACGAATTAAAATTCTGTTTCCCCCTCTCTTCTCCCGGAAAAATCATGGAAGGGATAAATACCGAGCTCAGCGTACCGGAAGCGACTTCCCGGTCAAGCATTGCAGACAGTCTGTCTCCGGTCTTTTGAAGTTCCGTTATATTTTCCGCTTCCGACATCATGTAAACTTTATTTAAAATTTCTCCCCATACGGTTGTGACCAGATTTTCAGCGGCAATGGTTTCCCGGGTAACGGAATTCATGGAAGCCAGGTCGGCACGAAATTCAGGTTTCGCGAAAAAAAGCATTACCACGGCAAATCCCAATGCCGCATAAGCTTTGTACTTGCCGCCGGACAAAGCCAGCCAGTTCGCCAGTTTTTCAAGCGGAACCGTCTTTTTTCTGCGGGCCGGAGGCATTGTGGGAAAGATGAGTGGAAAAACCGTATGCACAAACAGGAAAGAAGCTGCGATCCCGAAAGCCGCGAACTGACCGATCTGCGAAAGAATCGGAAATCCGCTGATCGAGAGGCTGATAAACGCACCAACGGTTGTCAGCGTTGCAATCAGTCCCACAGACCGAACTTCTCTTGCCGCTTCTCTTCCGGTCGTCTCATAAGGACGGTCAAGAAATAACAGGTAGGCGATCCCATGATCCACTGTTATGGATATGATGGCTCCCCCGAAACCAACGGCTAGAAGGGAAATCGATTCATGCAGAAGAGAGTAAATGAATAACGCGGTTACGGTACCGCAAACCGCCGGCAGAAAGCTCAATAGACCGATCAGGGGCCTTGGGAAAGAAACGATCAGCAGGAGCGCAATCCCTGCTGTGGCGAGGAAAAGGGCATTCCCGACATCTTTTTTGATTGCGGTTTCATTGTCCAGCGCCGCCCGGTAAGCGCCCACCGGAGTCAGGGTAAAGCGGATTCCTTCTTCTTCATATTGTTGATCAATCTCCCTTGAAATACGATTGATCAGTCTGGTAATCCGGCGTGAGAAATCCGTATCCATTCCGGATCGAATGGGGATCGCGGTTATCAGAAGATGTTTCCAGTCGGATGAAACGAGCTGCTCCCGGTATATCTGCGCATTCCTGCTCGGCGCCAGGTGTTCAAGCCGGGCCAGTACGATATTTCGAAGCCCCAAAGGATCCCTTGAGATAAAGCCTGCCTGACCGATTCCCTCGATACCGGCCAATTCCGAAACACTGTTTTCAAGTCGGGTTCGCATTTTTTGGGGGGCTAAAAGCGGCCCGATCTCGTTTTCAAGCTCACTTTCCGTGAACAGTGTCGGCAGATTCCGGACAACATGATGGATCAATTCCGGTATCAGATACTGTGTCTCGCGGGTTCCCACGGATTTAAAAAGCCCGCTTTTCATCAGCTTTTTCTCGACAAACTCCCCGCCGTCCACAAGAATATCCGGGTCATCCTCTTGAATGCTCACATCAATGACAAGCTGATCATTAAAGGGATGATTGGCAAAAATATATCCGGCATCCGAAATAACAGGATCATTCATGGGGAGTGTTTTAAGAATATCCGTTTCGATATTCAGACGGGAAAAGCCGATAACCAGAAAAGCGGCCGTAACAACGACCGTGATAAAAACATAAACCAGGCTGATCCGATATCCGAAAAAATTCATCATAATAAAGTAAGAGTCGGCTGGTGGTTACACCAGTGAAAATATCAGGGATGTATTAATTCCCCCAAAAGCAAAATTGTTATTCATTCCAATACGGAATCCGGCATCGCGCACATCACCGGTCACATGATTTATCGGCAGACACCGAGGATCGGGAGTCTCCAGGTTTTTGGTCGGTGCCATAAACCCTTCCCGCATCATCAGAATCGTAATGATCGACTCGATCCCGCCGCACGCGCCCAGTGTGTGCCCCATGTAGCCCTTGAAACCGGATACCGGAGTTTTCTTGCCGAATACGGAAAAGATCGCAGCAGATTCCGCGATATCCCCGGCTTCGGTTCCGGTTGCATGCGCATTGACATGACCGATGTCATCCGATGAAAGGCCGGAATGCTTCAAGGACAAGTTGATGGCGTTTATCAGGCCCTCGACACTAGGACTGGTCAAATGAGAACCATCGCAATTGTTTCCAAATCCTTTTATCTCGGCGTAAATCCGGGCATCCCGTTTGCTTGCGTGTTCATACTCCTCCAGGATGAGGCATGCCCCGCCCTCGCCGACAACCAGGCCATCTCTGTCCCGGTCAAAAGGCCGGGGGGTTAAATCCGGTCTGTCATTATATTCTGTTGAAGTTGCTCGCATGATATCGAAAACACCGGCATTCATAAAATGCATTTCTTCGGCACCGCCTGTAATCATAACCGAAGCCCGGCCCTGCTTTATCGCTTCATATCCGAATCCAATTCCCTGAGAACCCGATACGCATGCGGTGCAGGAAGCGATTAACGGACCTTTTGCCTGAAACATGATCGCAAGATTGGCCGCGCACGTGTGGCTCATAAACTGAAGATACGCGGATGATTGAAGCCCTTTAAGGCTGTGTTTTGTGGACGCCTGATTGAAAAACTTTTCCATGGAAGTCGTACTTCCCTCTGTGGACCCGAAAGATACGCCGCACGCTTCCGACGCGATATCCTCATCGCCCAACCCGGAATCCCGAACCGCATCGATTGCTGCGACAGCAGAGAGAATCGCAACCCTTCCCATCGTTCTCCTGTATTTTCTCGGAACGGTTTTTTCATCGATATCTTCGCAGACGCCTGCGACTTTTGAACGAAGGTTCTCGATTACATCCCACTCCGGCATCTTTCTGATCCCGCTCCGGCTGGTTTTCAGGGCTGCTGAAAGCGCTTCCATGGAGTTGCCGACTGGTGAAAGAACGCCGATACCGGTAACGACCACCCTTCGCTTTTCACTCATCTTGATTTCCTCATCAATTCTCTTTTCTCAACCTGCTCTGATATAAATTTTCCACCTCTTTGACAACCTCTCTGACATTTTTATCTCCGGGGATATCAATTGGATCCAGAAACTCGATTTCAATTTCAGAAAGTTCCTTTGCCGGAAAATACCAGGGCTCCCCTTTTGGAAGAAACGGCGGCGTGTTTCGGATAATGACCGGTTGTATCGGGACGCCCTGCTTCTGCGCGATCTTAAAAGCTCCTGCCCTGAATTTTCTGAGACTGCCTGCCGGTGAACGGGTGCCCTCCGGAAACAAGAGAAATTTATACCCCAGGTTCAACTTCTCTATCGCATCGAGAAGCGATTCCATGGGGCTGGAGTCTCTTTTTCCCGGGGATAAAATATATCCTGAGGATTTAAAAATCGGACCCAGCGGAAGCCACTGGGCCAGAGACCTTTTTACCAGAACAGTCAATTTCGGGATGTCTCGTATCAGAAATAAAACATCAAACAGTCCCGGATGATTGGCAATAATAATACAGGGGCCATCAAAACATTTTCCTTTTGACGGTTTTCCCTTAAGCATTCGCGCGGCGCGCATCAATCCAAGCCATATGACAAAAAAAAACCGGTGGACATTCTGCATCCGGGAAGGTTTATACCCGTTAAACCTCTCAAGAACCCGGATGGCGGGTAGAATAAAAACAAGCTCCAGAAAAATTCCAAAGGCGAATAAAAAAAACATGAAAAACATGGTTATGCCTTTTCTAGCTCGAACAACCATCCGGTATTCCTTCCGCCTGCTGTTTTGCAAACCCGGGGTGTATAAAAAAAATACGCCGCATGGAACCGGTTCTAGTTTGCCATGGCATCAAACAAATCCGACTCCGAAACCGCCTTCACAATTTTTTCAATGTCATTGTCCATGGGCCTGTCTTCATGGATGGGTGAAACGATCTCCCGAATCTTTCGAATCATATCCTCCAGGCCGGGTCGCGCGGAAACGCCTCCTCTTATTTCGCAGGCCTGAACCGCCGACAGAAGATGGATTGCAACGACCCGCTCCGCAAGGCAGCAGATTCTATGGGCATCCCGAGCCGCAATGGTCCCCATACTGACCTTATCCTGATTATGTGATTCGGTCGAGCGTGAAAAAGAGGCGGCAGGCATGGTCATTTTCAATGCTTCAGCCGTTAAGGCAGAGGAGGATATGGACATGGCTTTAAAACCGTGATTAAAAAGACGCTCCTCCCCCTTTACCCGGACAAGATCGGCCGGCAGGCCCCTGTTGACATTGGGATTCACCATCAAGGCGATCTGCCTGTCCGACATATCCGCGACAGAAGCCAGAGCCGCTTTTAACGAATCCATCGCAGATGCAATGTGTCCTCCATAAAAATTGCCTCCCATGTATACATCCCCGGTTTCAGGATCAAAAATCGGATTGTCATTGGCGCTGTTGGATTCAATTTCCACCCACTCTCTTACCCATTTCAAGGTGTCCCATAACACACCGGCAATCTGCGGAGCACAACGAATGGAATATGGGTCTTGAAGGGTTTCCAGAGCTTCTGATTCCAATTTGGTTTTCCGTCCATGATTGCCCAGAAGGCTGAATATCCGATCAGCGACACAGGATTGTCCGGGATGATTTTTTGCGATAGAGATTACCGGATGATAATGATGGGCGTTCCCCATCAGCGCGTGTATTGTAAGAGAAGTGGCATAGATCAATGCATCCAGTACATGCTGAACTCTATCGATAACCATTGCCGCTATCCCGGTCATGATCGCCGTACCGTTCATGATGGCAAGAGGCTCTTTCGGCTCAAAAACATAGGGGCTGAGCCCGGCCTCTCTGAGGGCTGTTTCCGCGGAAATTCGTTTCCTCTTATATAACACCTCCCGCTCTCCCATCAGCGCAGCAGCAACATATGACATCGGGGTGAGATCACCGGAGGCTCCTACCGAACCCTCGGCAGGGACGACCGGCGTAATATCCCTGTTTAAAAAAGCGGCCATCTGCTCCAGCAGCCTTGGTGAAACACCTGAATACCCCCTGGCAAAACACAAAATCCGGGTTACCATGGCGGCTCGGATCTGCAAAGGATCGATTGCCTCCCCTGTCCCGCAGCCATGGAACCGAATCAGATTGAGCCCGTTTTTCAGAACATCATCAATCGCCATCCTTTTTCCGCAGGACTTTCCGAATCCGGTGGTGACACCGTATATGGGCTGTCCTTTTATCATCGCATCCATTAAAATACGGCGTGATTTTTCAAGCTGACCGCGAAATTTTTCATCTGAACTGATCTCTACTGTTGCCTTTCCCCTGGCAGCACGAACAATCTGCTCCAATGAGACCTTATTTCCGTCCACAACCAGAATATCGCTGCCTGTTGATCTCTCTACCATGAAACACACCTCTATAAAAAATAGAATACAGGCTGGTAACGACTTGTTTTTTATATACCATGCCTGATATCAAAAAGTAAAAAAGGGCCTCAATCCCTTTCCATATGGGAAAACTGCTGCCCGTGAATTCCAGAATCATTTTTATGCGAATACCTGTTTTTTTCAAGTATTATTTATGAAACAACACAGTCACACCTTCATTGAAAGAATCCCCGCAGAATCCTTAGAAAAATAAGACGGGTAAAAACCATGCTGTTTCTCATGAAATCGACAAACGGCCGGAAATGGGAAATCCGCTTTTCCAGTTGTTTATAGTTTACACGGACCGGAACTTCTATGATCGGCATGTTTTGCCATCCCGCCTTTACCAGAACTTCAACCTCAAACTGAAATCTTTTCGCACGCACCTTGAGGTTCAATGTTTCAGGCAGGGGATAGATCCTGAAGCCGCTCTGTGAGTCGCTGACGAGACGGCCTCCTGAGGCCCATACCCAGAAATTGGAAAATTTGCGTCCAAACCGGCTGGTCCAGGGAGCCTGGCTGCTTTTCATCCCCTGCCGTATCCCGACAACGAACGGCCGGCTGTTGAATGGAATTGCCCGAACCAGTTCAGGGATATCGGCTGGATCATGCTGCCCGTCGGCATCGATGGTCAGGGCCCAGTCCCCTGTTCTGGAGGCTTCTTTCAATCCGGTCAGGATCGCGGCGCCTTTCCCCCTGTTTTTTCTGTGACGCAAAATAGAAATTTCTTTGATATGTTGAAGTCTGTCAACCGTTGAGTCTGTTGATCCGTCATCAACAACAAAAACAGGATATCCGGTTTTCAGGCAGCCGTTGACAACCCCCGCAACGGTTTCAGCATGATTATATACCGGAATAATAATTGACAGTCCTTTCCGGACACCAATTCCCGCGTTGTTTTGTATTCCTGATGGTTGCACCATATCATTTTCCGATTTGTCATGATTATTTTATTGACACGGAATCATCTTTTGTTCATAATTTACGCTTAAAAAATTAAGCTGTTATCCTCTTCAGATATTCCAGTTGAAAAGGTTAATCGCATGGACGGGAAAATAAAACAAGTTCTAAGGAATACAATGAATGCAAAATCAGCGTCTATCCTTTTACTGACAATACTGATCCTGTTTCCGGTTTCCGGTCATGCTGAAAAAGACCGGCTTGCTGTTATGGATTTCAGAGCCGATGGTCTCTCGCAATGCAATGCGCTCCGGATTTCAGAGCTCATCAGAACAGAGATCATCAACACCGGCGTCTATACGGTTATCGAACGCAATCAAATGGATATGGTTCTCAAAGAACAGGGAATCCAGCAGACAGGCGCCTTGAGCGACGAATACGCCCTGAAGGTCGGTGAGCTTCTTTCCGCCCAGAAAATTCTCATTGGAACCGCGATGAGGCTTGGGAAATCAATCATCATCAGTGGAAGAATCGTTGATATCGAAAAAGGGATAGCCGAATTCGGAGCACAGCAATCCGCAGCCGATGAGGACGAACTGTTGGAGGCTACGACCCTGTTCTGTAAAAAACTGACCGGGAAAAGCAGCCATACCACCAAGATCGCCAGCAAAAAACAATATATCAAAACCACACAACCAGCCAGGAGCAATGAAAAACCCGCCCAGTCGGTTACCAAAAAACCTGCTGGACCAAAATCAGGCAAAGTTGGTTGTATGGTGAATCCAAACAAAAAAGTCTATGCCCCTTATGAAGAAATTATTTTAGAGTTTTCCAATTTTCCGGGAAATAGATACGATTGGATATCCATTGCCCAGCCCGGATCCGAAAATACCTCCTATCACACGTATTCCTACACCGGCGAGGATATGAAAACCGGGGCCATCAATCTGAGAGGCATTGAAGCCGGAAAATATGAAATCAGATATTACTACGACTGGGAAAACGGCAAATATGACTATCATGTATTGGGAAATCTCACCGTAGCTGACAAGTAGGGAAAGACATATTGCCACCCCCACTCCTTTGGTGCTCTCGGGTATTTCCGCTCAAGGGCAAATGGAAGATACACCTCTCCAAAGCCAAGTTTCAAATCCCTTTCATGTAGGATTTTAACCTTTTTAAGATGACTCTCCAACAATGGTTTCAGATCATCCGGAAGCATTGTTCTACGGTCTTTGTTTCCCTTTCCGCATCGAACAATCAACATATTTTGCTGAAAATCAATATCTTTGACTCTCAGCCGCAGGCACTCCCGCAATCGCAAACCACATCCATACAGCAATCCGGCCTTAATTGCATTTGCCCCTTCCAGTAAAAATAAAATTTGTTTCACTTCATTTTTGGTCAAGACAGAAGGTAATCGCTTGGAACGTTTAGCTCGTTCCATTTTACCGAAATCGCCAAGATCTATGCGAAGAACTTGTTTATATAAAAAAACAATCGCATTTAAAGCCTGATTTTGAGTGCTTGCTGCAACATTGCCCGTTACAGCCAGATGAGATATGAATTGCGCAATTTCTCGCTCTCCCATATCTTTTGGGTGTCGCTTTTTATGGTATAGGATAAAACGTTTTATCCAGTTAACATAGCTCTCTTCCGTGCGATAAGAATAGTGTTTCATCCGAATTACATGACAAACCTGATCAAGAAGTTTCATGGATAAACCCTCTATCATCTTGACAATAAAACAATATTATGAGTATGTGGATTTCGATGGCCGCTAAATCATGATAAAGCCGATAGCATACATGTCAGTAAATGGTGTGACAAATGCCGCTGTTTAACTGACAGAACTCTTTGTTTATAAAAAACGCCAAGAATGTTTCGTAAAGTCAACAGCATTTTTGCGATTTTAGCTGTTTTTGTCGAATTTAATAGTGTGTGATTTTCGATATAACGAATTGATAAACAAAGAAATGTTATCGCACCTGAGCAGAGTGATATACCGCGAATTAGCCGCACTATCCTAATCGGCCGCGTTTGAACGATTTTTCACTTTTCAATATAGTCGAATGGTTTTATATGGATTTGAAACAATGAACAAAATGAACAGCATAATTGTTCAAGCTGTTTTTAATCACGTCTGTTCGTACAACTAATCTATGTTAGGCCGTGACCGAATATGTCCACACCCGTAAGGAGATTTTTCACAATGGACATCCCAAGAATATTCAACATCACCGAAAGTGCTCACCGCATCCATAACCCGTTCACACCCGAAAAGTTCGCCACTCTCGGCGCTGCGCTGCGTCTGGAATCAGGGACCCGAGTGCTCGACCTCGGCAGCGGTTCGGGGGAGATGCTATGCACCTGGGCACGCGATCACGGTGTCATCGGCACCGGCATCGATATGAGCCAGTTGTTCACCGAGCAGGCAAGAATACGTGCTCAAGAACTCGGCGTCGCCGATCAAGTCAAATTCATCCATGGCGATGCTGCTGGCTACGTCTCTGAGGTGAAAATTGATGTAGCAGCCTGTGTCGGTGCCACTTGGATCGCCGGCGGAGTTGCCGGCACTATCGAGCTTCTGGTGCGGAGCCTGAGAACCGGGGGGATCATCCTCATCGGCGAGCCCTATTGGCGGCAGTTACCGCCGACAGAAGATGTTGCCAAGGGGTGTCTTGCCAACTCAATCTCCGACTTTCTCATGGGGGCAGCAGGAACATGACGGTGCGCGGTCCGTCGACCGGAGGCAGCCCGATGAGTGCCTGTTCGACGTCGTGGACCGGCTGGGTGACGATCGCACCGTTGCTGATCTCAGACCGCAGCCGATAGGGTCCCGAGGCTCGGCAGAACGACTGTTCAAGGGGTTCGAAGCCGTCCAGCCCATGCGCGTCGCGGATGTGAGCGACCGTCCGGCCCACCACTGGAGGGCGTCCCTGCCGAACCGGCGTAGGAAGCCGCACGAGCACGCTCGCGGCGTCGGAACACTGCGGGTCGCGAAGCACCTCGC